>CAYVEC010000015.1:0-45174 GCA_964450385.1 uncultured Planctomycetales bacterium | reverse complement strand
AGCATAAAAAATCCCTATGACCTCGCTTTTCAAAACGACCATAGGGATGAGTTGTTATTACAACAGGTTTTGAGACTTAAAGATGCTCTCTATGATCGTCCGGGCAGTCTTGCCCGATGGATTATCGCCTCCGGTAATATTACACGCGAAAACGTAGGTCGTACCGTTATGTTCAAGAAAGCCTACAAACCACCCCACATTCCATTTACCATCCGGCCCCGTGCCGGATCCGGTCTTACCGTAAAGCGTTCCTTTACCGGTCTTCTCTGCCTGCATAATATCGCGTAGTATCGCGATATTCTTTTCAGAGAACGGAAGTTTACCATCCAAAAGCTTATTCAAAAGAGTAACCTGCTCATCCGCGCTGATCTTAATGGACGTAGTATCCGGACGCGGAAGCCAGAAAATATCGATCCCTGATGAAATATCCTGTGAGCCGTAGCCGATCTTTTCAATATATTCCTTCATCCGGGCTTCGCCTATTTCCCGCGCCAATATCTGATATGCAGGAACGGCCGACACCTTAAACGCCTCACGTAGCGTTAAGTCCTGATTCCACCCTTCTATATCACGCTTCACCTTATCCCACTTATACCACGGCTCGTCAGCCCCCTTGACGAGTCCAAGCTCAAGACCGATGAGGGTATTGTAAATCTTGAATGTTGAACAGGGTGACAGGCGCTGGCCACTGCGCGCCGGATCGATGTTGACCGTCTCCCCGGTTGTCCGGTTATAGATCACCAGGGCCGCATCGTATCCATGCAAAAGAAATCTGTCGATCTCTTGAGCAAACGCAACCGCGCTCATAAACAAAAACCCAACAATAAAAATGATTTTTCTCATGATCCTGCCTTTTTATTCCCCAACCACCGCTTCTGCCAAGCTCCTCATTGCATTACTATAATCCTGCCACCGGCCAACCGAAGGTTTGAAGAAAAACCCTGCGTTGCATAGGAGGCTATTATACAAGAAATTCCCAGAACCGTTGGTCAGATTTTGCGGATCAATTTCAATTAACCAGCACGCAAAATACTAACTGTGCGCTGACTCAATAGCTGGGGCATACTCACTGCTCTACCTCGGCGTCTGCCTCTTCGTCATGATGACCCAAACCGCCGCTCACTGCCTTATGTATCCCTTCGACATAGTGAAGATATTCCACATATGCCTCAACGTACTCGCGTCCGGCTTCAACGCTATCGTTCACGCGTTTCTTTTTATCAAGAGCCCGTTCAAAGCGTTCTTTAACGCCATGGGTTAAATGTTCGGCCATCTCAGCTGTTAAACCATCAACCGACCCGGCCTCTAACGCCTTGTCGGCTTCTAATTCGATGGGCTCTATTGCGCCTGCTGATTTTATGCCGATAAACGGAGCGCCTTCGCTTTCGCGATGGATCCGGACAAGCATCTCAAAGAATTCCATGTCCGCCTTTTCTCTTAGATCAGCCCCCCTGGCTCGTTCACGAAGAGCCTTTTCAAAAGCCGCCTTGACTGCACCCTCGTCCTTTTGGGGCACCCACTTCAAAAGAGGCGTTACATCTTTAGTCTCAAACGCGGTTCTCGCCTCTTGGATCACCGGACCCTCAAGCGTGTCGCAATGCGCGAACGTCTTAGACGCAATGGCCGCGATCATCGCAACCGCTACCACCCCTGCCAACAAGATTATTTTTCTCACGGAACACCTCCTTGCCAAATACGGTCAAAAAAATCAACTTACTGATATTCAGTCGATGCCGCAGCAAACGAGATCACCGTGTCTCAGCCTCGCCCCTGAACCTATCGCGGGATCTCGCCCGTCACCGGCTCGTCATCGATCCTCAGATATTTTTCGATCTCCTGCTCAAAGAACAGAGCCTCTTCCGATGTCTCCAGCCCATCGACAAGCCCGATATCCTTTCCGGACCTCATGCCCACCCACACCTCATACGAGAACGACCGGCCGTGCTTCCCATGATGCACCACCTCTTTTGAATAGACCTGACGGATCTCCCCGCGCCGGACCTCTTTGTTGCCCCTCCACGGCACCGGCCCGTGCCGCACACTCAATAGATCACGCGCAATCGTAATAACGGTCGTATTCAGGAACCCCGCGGCCACACTGTAGAGAAGAAAAAGACCCACGGCCCCGTGGATCGATCCGAACGCGGCCATGCTGTACATTTTTTGAGTGAAGGCGATCGTGAACCACACCGCCATGAACCCGTTCCAAAACAGGCAAAAGAACAATAAGAAAAAAATCTTCGGGCTCAACCACCGGCGGGTGATCGTCAGCCCCTCCGGGGTCCGCTCAACGGAAAACCGCGCGGGCCGTTCGACCACCGACCTCTCCCTGCCCGCCGACGGGACCTGGTCCCGGAAACTGAAGACATTGTTGCACTCAGCGCATTTCGCGATCACCTCGGAGACATTCACGAGGTCCGCCGGTATCTCATGCGAGCACACTGGGCATATGATCTTCATTCCTCCCCCCTCGGTTTAACCGGTTGGCTGATCATCCTTTTATCACGCGGCCACAGCCGGCACACGACCCTGCCGCGACCCCGTCTAGCCTGACCCCCGCACCCGCTCTCGAAGGTCGTCGATACCCTTGATCCTAAAACCAAATGTCCAATAACGGCAGACGATGCTGTGATTTTCCGTGATCTTGATCTCGGCCTCGGGCGTGAGGCTGATCAGCCCGTGCCAGACGCCGGCATAGAGGATGACGGGCCGGTCGAGCGCAAAACATTCGATCATATCGAGACGCCGGTCGCGCGCGAGAAAGATCAGGGCCCGGCCGCTCACCGGCTCAAAGGTCTCATCCGACGAAGGATGGCATTCCATGCGGCCGATGCTTTTGTCCCTCAGGACCAGATAGGCGACCCGCCATCCCGTGCGCCCCGGGACATCATGAACGATCCGCCAGAGGTTACGGACCCGGCCCTTGGCCTCTTTCCCCGGGTACTCGATGATCTTGCCGTACCGCCGAAAATTCGTTCGATCAGGCGAGTGGATCACGAAACCCCCACTTATCTCTCGGCCACGACGAGCATCTCAAAATGTTCTGTTGTCAGCTTGTCATTCCGTGAATAGGCCCCGAGCCGGGCGCCGACAATGTCGATCGTGTTGAACCCAAGGGTCTTTAACAGCCACGTGATCTCGCTCGGCACGTAATAACGCTCGTTGCATTTGAGTTCTCTTTTATTCCCGGAATCGTCCTCGAAGACAGCGGTGTTATGGTCACGGAACGTCATGAGGTCAAAGGAGCACTCCCGGCACTCGGACTGGCCCTCTTTCTGCGCCGACTTATAGAAGTCGCTGACCGAATGGAACAGCGGGAACAGTCCGTTCAATGTAGTGAAAATGAGCTTTCCGTCACGTTTCAGCGCGCGCGCCGCGCCCTGGAGGATCGCAAAGTTCATCTCGTCGGTCTCCATAAGCGAAAACCCGCCTTCGCAGAGCATGATCGCAAGATCAAATTCATTCTCAAAGGGCAGGGCCCGCGCGTCATGCCGGTGAAAAGCGACCGTCACCCCGGCCTCATCGGCCTTGTCCCGTGCCCGTGCGAGTTGGGATTCCGACAGGTCCACACCGATCACCGTATACCCTCTTTTCGCCAGCTCGATCGCGTGGCGTCCGGTGCCGCAGCCGATATCAAGGATCCGACGGGCATGATCGCGGCCGATCTCCTGCTCGATAAAATCGCATTCGCCGATCGTCCCATGAACAAAGGGTTCGTTGTCGTATTTGTGGGCATAATTTTCAAATAACGCTTCATACCATTGTGTCATTCCCCCGCCTCCTTCACGTGCCTCACATTAACCCCAGACCACCCAAATGAACACATACCCTGCCCCGACCGCAGCCAGGGTAAAGGGCAGTCCGATCCGCGCGAACTCCCTAAAGCCGACGTGATGGCCCTCTTTCCGGAGCAGCGAACAGGCCACGATGTTCGCCGACGCGCCGATCGGTGTGATATTCCCTCCGAGGCTCGCGCCGATCAAGAGCCCGAACAAAAAGAGCGACGGGTTGATCCCAAGCCGCTCGGCCATCGAGACCGCGACCGGCAGCATCGCGGCCAAAAACGGCACATTATCGATCACGGCCGATAACATCACCGAGATCACTACGATCGCGGTGTATCCCCAAAACACATTCCCGCCGATCATCGCCGATAGGGCGGACGCGATCCGCTCGATCCATCCCGTGACCGAGAGGCTCCCGACCAGGACAAAGACACCCATGAGAAAGAACGTGGTTTCCCAATCGAGCCGCTGGATACCAGCGGAGATCGATCCTTTATGAGCCACCTTCTGCCAAATGAGCGCGGCAGCACCAAAGACGAGACACATCACGCCCGCCAGATACGAAAACCCCGCATCGAAAAACGAGCTCATCGCCAACAGAACGATCAACCCCACGAGCATGACCGTCGGCACCCATGACTGGACCTGCTCGACCGGAAGGATCGCCGCCTTCTCGCGATGCCCACGGAAAATCACGTAGAGAACAACGAGCGAGGCCAAGGCCCCGGTTTCAACGGCAAAAAAGATGCTCGGCCGGCCCTGATACACAAAGAAATCCATGAACGTCATCTTCGCGAATCCCCCCAGGAGCATGCTCGGCGGGTCACCGATGAGGGTCGCGGTGCCCTGAAGATTGCTTGAGACCGCGATTGCGATCATCATCGCGACCGGACGGAGGTCGAGCTTTTTCGCCAAGGCCAACGCCACCGGCGCCACAATGAGGACCGTGGCTACATTCTCGACAAAGGCCGAGATAAAACCTGTCATGAGACAGATGAGCAGGATCGCCGAGCAGGTGTTCGGGGCCTTGTCCACGATGATCTCAGCAAGGCGGGCCGGGACCCGGCTCTCCATAAAGACCTCGGCCAAGACGAGTGTCCCCACAAAGATCCCCATCACGTTCCAATTGACCGCCCAAAAGGCCTGCTCGAGGCTCATCACACGGACCGCCACCATCAACGCCGCGCCGGCCACCGCCACCAAAGTCCGGTGCCGCGGCAGGGCAATGAAGAGAACATAAGCAAGCAAAAAAATACCTAATGCCATGATAGTTGGATCCATCCCCTCTCCCTTCGATTCCACGATCGCTCGGGCTACGCCCCGACCTCGATGATCTCACGGCCCCAGAGCTCTCGGATCGTGTCAATGATCCTGCGGAGCGCCTCAGGGCATGCCGCGTAACACGAAACTTTCTTCACCTCATCCTCTCGACGAACGCTCACTGCATATCCCGTCGCGTCCATAATACTCTCATCGCGGTAGCTCTCATCAAGTGAAAAGAACCCGGCCTCATGGATCACCACAACAAGCGCACTGAATCCCTCGGCCCCAATCTCGGCATCGGCCGTCTCATCGGCCCCGGCCTCTGACGACCGCGCCAGATATTCGACATGGCCCCGATCATCCACGGTGAGGACCGCGGTCGAAAAAGCGGCACGGACCTCAAGCACGACCTCGGTGATGTCATCATTTTCAGCGCCGGCGCCGGCCGCGCCCCACCCTCCGATAATCACACTAAGAGCGGCGATCACCGCGGCCCGAGCAGCCCAAGCCCCGATACCTGTTTTCATAACGGTCCTTTTTATGTTCCTAAAAGCTTTTGCGACACAAACCGATTATACATCCGCCGGTCAAAACCGCCGATAACGATCCCGTTCGTATCGATCACCGGCAAAAAACCGAGACGGAAATTATCAATATAATTTTTGGCCTCGAACAGGCTCGCGTCGTCACGGATCACATGACGGAACTCTTCCTTCAGGTCCGCGGCAATAAGAAAGCGCTCCGAGACCTCAAAGAGCAGGGAACTCTTGATCCCGTCGATGTTGATCACGCCCGAGAGCCGGCCGTCCTGATCCACGACCGGATACTGGGTATAGGGACTGAACGCAAAGATCTCAAGGATGTGCCCGGCTGGGGTCGTCTCCTGGATGATCGGATACTGACGGTCCATGAGCTCGCGCACCTTGGCCGAGCGCACGATATCCTCTTCCGTGATATTTTTTCCTGCCTCGCCGGCCTGAATGACCGCGTGCCGGACACACGGGGGTCCGATGAGCTGGACCACAAAGGTCGTCATGGTAATAATGACAATAACAAGATCGCCCATTTCAGGGCCCATCGACTGCGCAGCCACAAGCGACAGCCCGATCGCCACCCCAGCCTGACTAAAGAGGCACATCGGCAGATACCGCTGGACCGCGGTCCCGGCCCGGGAGAGGCCCGCCCCCCAATACGCCCCCGCCATCTTCCCCACTGTCCGCCCGACGAGATAGACCCCGACCAGGGCCAGCATCATCGGGCTCATGGCCTGCGGGTTCAGTTTGGTCCCGACCAGGACAAAGAACAAAATAAAGACCGGCGGACTAAAGTCGCGGATGATGCTGAATACCTGTTTGCTCATGGACGGAACCCCGTTCACGACCACGATCCCGAGGACCATCGCGGCCAGGAGCATGCTCACCCCGATGGCGACGGAGAACCCAAGCACAAACAAGACCATCCCGATCAAAAAGACAAGCATCCGCTCCCGCTGCTGATAATGCCGGATGATCCTGACCAAGATCACGCCTAAGATCCCGCCCACGGCCACAGCCCCGCCGATCTCATAGAACGGCCGCAGGACCGCGGCCACGCCGCCCCCAGTCGAGAGGCCTAAAAGATGCCCGGCAAAACTCGAGGCGATCGCAAAGAGCACGATCGCGAGGACATCATCAAGAGCCACGATCCCAAAGACCATGGTCGTAAGAGGCCCTTTGGCTTTATATTCCCAGAGGACATCCGTTGTCGCGGCCGGGGCCGTTGCCGAGGAGATCGCGCCGAGCAGGACCGCCAACGACCAGACCGTGGCCGCGTCCTTTAAAAAAAGCCCCCCGATCAGCCCGACGAGGGCCGTTACCACCACAAAGGCCGCGATCCCCTCAAAGAGCAGGATCGTCACGAATTGATTCCCGTATTTTTTCAGGGTCTCGCGGTTGAGCTCGCCGCCGATCATGAACCCAATGAGCCCCAGGGCAAAATAACTGAACGGCTGAAGGGCCTGGATCATCCCCGCGTCGATCATGCGGGCCCCCGACGGGCCAAGGGCCCAACCGATCAGAATATAGCCCACAACCTGGGGGACATGGAGCTTCTGGAACAGCCGCCCGCCGATCGTCCCGCCGAAGAGCGCGAGCCCGAGCACGATGAGCATGTTCAGATGCAGATGTGATATGTTGACAAGAAGTGAACGAACGGTATCCACGCATTGGTCCTTTGAAAAACCAGCTAACGGCACCACGACCGAGCCCCCATCACCGCAGGGCCCCGTGTCACGTGAGCATTATAATGCATCATCTAGGCGGGAACAAGGGCCGTCCCAGAATCCGTTCAGCTGAACCATCATCACAGATCCTGGCTAAGAACGGTCGCGACATCGATCAAGGCCAGGTGACTATAGGCCTGCGGAAAATTTCCCAGGAGCCGTTTCGTGACGATGTCCATGCCCTCGCTGAACAGCCCCACATGATTACTGTGTTTCAGGATATTTTCGAACATATCCGTGGCGAGTTTCTTATTACCGATCCGATACAGGCTCTTGATCATCCAAAAGGTACAAATAATAAATGACGTCTTCGGCGTCCCGAAATCATCATCATTCACATAACGGAACATCAATCCGTCACGGCAGAGCTGGTCATAGGTGGTGCGCACCGTGCTGATATAACGCGGATCCGCGGCCTCGATAAATCCGACATGCTCCATCAGGAGATTCGCCGCGTCACAGTTGACCCCATGATAGGCCTGGGTGAAAACGCCCAACTCATCGCTCCACCCCTTTTCGAGGATCTCCTGCTTCACGATATCGCGTTCAGCGCCCCATTCGCGGGCATAATCATCCTTGGCAAAGATCTGGGCAATCTTCGCGGCCCTGTCCAGGGCCACCCAGCAGAGGACCTTTGAAAAAGTGTAATGTTTCGGGGCGCTGCGGAATTCCCAGATGCTCTGATCCGGCAACCGCCAATTCGAAACCACGTGCCGCGCAAGAGTCCGAACAACCGTCCAAAGGTCTTCCTGATTATGAAGAGTGTTCCGATACAGCAGAAGATACTCATGGATCATATCCATAAGAACACCATAAATATCATCCTGTTTCTGACGATACGCGGCGTTCCCGATCCGAACCGGCCGCGAGCCCTCATAGCCTGAGAGCCAATCAAGCTCCCGCTCAGGCAGTTCCTTGCGGCCGTGAAGCCCGTACATGATCTGGATCCTCTCATCCTTAAACGGTATAATGCTCAGGATAAACAAAAGGAACCGTTTGGCCACATTGACGTGACCCAATTGATTGAGCACCCGCACGGTCATGGAGGCATCGCGGATCCAGCAAAACCGATAATCCCAATTGCGAACGTCTCCCAGAGACTCCGGCAGGCTTGTCGTCGGGGCAGCCAGGATCGCCCCAGTCTTCTGATATGACAAGAGTTTCAGCACGAGCGCGCTCCGCTGGACCGCATGCTGATATCTCCTCAACGGAGCGGTCCGGTGCACCCATGCCATCCAATAGGACCGGGTCAACTCAAGCTCCAATTCGATCTGATCCATCGTGAGCGGCGAGATCTTTTGATTATAACTGAGCACACAATACTCATTCTTCCGAAGGGCAACCCTCTCTCCCGCCTCCATCGCCGTAAGGGGAAGGCTCGAATAAAGGTAGACGGATTCATACGCCCCGCTGGTCGAACAGCTTTTCAGATAATCCTCACGGACAAAGGACCGCGTCGGGAACTCCGCGTAATTCATCTGAGGTTTATAAACAATACGGACCACGGGCTCCCCCCGCACAAGTCGTACCAAACGAACAACATCCGGCGGCGTATGATAATTGCCTGTCTGATCAATGTACCGCGGCATGAAGTCAATGAGTTCGAATTCCCAATCGGCACCCGTAAAAATGGTCGAAAGGACATTCGTTTTAGGGAGATACTGCTGACGGGTCTCATGTGCCCCTTCGGGGACTAAGGCAAACGAGCCCCCTTTCTCAGCGTCAAGGATCTTCGCAAAGACCGAGGGCGACTCAAAATGAGGAAGACAGAGCCAGTCCATTGAGCCTGAGGCGCTGATAAGGGCCGCGCTCTGACAATTCCCGATGATCCCATAATCATAATTATCCATGAGCGGCCCCTTTCCTGATAAGGGCGGTAAGAAATTCGCGCAACACCTCCGGTGACTCAAGACGATAGCGGGCATACGTCTCGCCCCCTCCGATCTTAATCGATATGATCCGCGGGTCGTCAAGCCGGAACATCGTTTCATCAGTCTTGTCATCTCCGGCGCAGACCACACAGTCATAGTCGCCGTCATCGATGAGGCGCCTGACGGCAGCACCTTTATTGATCTGATTCGAGCTGACCTCAACAATCGCCTGGCCCTGATGAACCACGACATTTTCATTCGCGAGGATCTCAAGGAGATTGCCGAGCAGCTGCTGGGATTTCCAGCGCCCGAATTCAGGATCAGCCTTCCGAAAATGCCACACGACCGAAGCGGCCTTTTCCTCGATAAAGGCCCCGGGGGTCGTGGCGACATATTGCGAAAAAATCTTTCGGACGTTCGCCTTCCAAGAAAAATCGATTTCTGGCCCAAGGATCTCCCATTCCCGGAGCCCGGGACGTAGTACGGAATATCCATGCTCCGCGATCAGCGTGACGCCAAGCCCTTTAAACCACTGCGCAAGATCATCGCGCGCACGGCCGCTGATAATCCCCACATCATATCCCTCTACCGCTGCCAACGAACTGATCAGAGCCAATAAACCCTTCCCCGGTGAGGCCTTACCCGGAAGATCCTCAAATTCACGGAGCGTCCCGTCATAATCCAGGAAAAACGCGACGCGGCGTGCCGACCGGATCCTGCGGGTGATGCCGTTGTCGGGATGATCGAACCCCGCGCTAAAACACTCAACCGCCGTTTCTGTTCGCCGAATCTCCGATAGAAAAACCCGGGCCCAATCACCTGCCCCGTATCGTATGACATGGTCCCGCATCGAGAGCAGGCGTTCCCGCTTCTCCTCCTCGGGCATGCCCAACGCAACCGCGAGCTTCCGGGCCGTCTCGTCGATATTATAGGGGTTCACCTGAACCGCGTTAAAAAGCTCATGCGCGGCGCCCGCAAACTCGCTCAAGAGCACGACGCCGGTCGAGTCATTCTTGCACATCACATATTCTTTCGCGACCAGGTTCATTCCATCGATCAACGGAGTGATCATCGCGACATCCGCAACCGAATACAGCGCGCAAAGATCGGCAAACGGGATCGTCCGGTTAATAAAATTAATCGGCGCATATTCAATATCACCATATTGACTGTTGATCTCGCTGATCCGTTTTTGGATCTGGTACAGCAGATCCCGGTATTCCTTCACCTCGCCGCGCGTCGGGATCCCAATAAAAATAAAAACGACATCTCGAACCCGCTTGCGACTTTTCAAAAATTTCTCGATCGCGTCAAGCCGCCGCAGGATCCCTTTACTGTAATCCACGCGCTCGACACCAAGAACGATCCTTTGCCCCGCATAAACGGAACGCAGACGGCGCTTGCGCTTCAAGAAACGTGCACTCTCAATTTCGCTAGCGAATTCCTCCACATTGATCCCGACAGGAAAGACGCCGAGACGACAGAATCGGTTCCGGCAAAGGATCCGATCCATTTCAGAATCGATGTTCAATAAACGGATCACCGAACTGCGGAAATGCCGAAGATACCCGTAGGTCTGAAATCCCACAAGGTCTGCACCAAGGATCCCGCGAAGGACATCTTCCCGGTGCGGCAGACAACGAAAGACTTCAAACGACGGGAATGGCGTATGAAGAAAAAACCCGATCTTAAGGTCAGGACGCATCTCCCTCAGCATCTGGGGGACGAGGAAAAGATGGTAGTCATGGACCCAGACGACATCACCCGGCCCGGCCTGCCGCGCCGCCTGTTCAGCGAACTTTCGGTTGATCTTCATGTACGCATCCCAATAAACGGATGCGTAATGAACATAATGCGGAAAATAATGAAGGACCGGCCAAAGACAGGCATTCGAAAACCCATGATAATAATCAGCAATCTCTTTTGGGGTCAAACAAACGGGGACACAATGAAACTCATTCAAAAGACGCTGTTTAAGGGCTGGGAGCTGCTTAAGATGAGAGACATCCGTCCCCGGCCACCCAATCCAGACCATCTCATCATCAGAGGCGGCAGTAAGCGCAGAAACCAGCCCCCCTGATGATCGGCGGAGGGTTTTTCCAATTGTAATAGGCAACCGATTGGCGACAATAATAACTTTTGCCATGATCTCCTTCGTTAGAAATCAGCCTGCTTAGCCCGCTCAGCGCGCGCGTCATTATGGGAAAGTATTATATACAGTGAAACCAAATGAGGCAAGAATGGATTCGCGGCTAAGGTTACAACACCCAGAATAACCGTGATCTACGGATTGAAGACTAGCATAGCCGCGTTCAGCACCACCGCAAAACTGACCCACACGAGATATGGCAGAAGCAGCCATCCTGCCGGCCGGGAGAGACGGTAACATTCACGGATCGTGAGGACGATCGCGGCCCACAACACGATGATGAGCGCAAAGGCGAGCGGGATCTGCCGCATTCCGAAAAACACGACCGGCCACAGGGCGTTCAGCGCCAATTGAAAAAAGAACACGCCAAAAGCCCGTCGCCGGTCACCGCCTTTCACCTCGTCTGCCGTCACGACAAGAAAGAGCGCGGCGCCCATCAGGGTATAGAGCGTCATCCAGACCGGGGCAAAGACCCAATTCGGCGGGCTGAACCATGGTTTGACCAGCCCCGCGTACCACGTCGCGATCGCGCCGACCGTGACACAACTTCCGATGACCCCCGCGAGATGCGGGGCAAGAAGACAACCGACGAGTACGAATGCGCGCCTCATATTCCCTCCTAGTAGCCATATGATCATTAACGCTTCATATTGTAAATGACAACCCATGAATAAAAAAGAATTTCTTCGGAAACATGGCAGGGAAAAAAGACTAGATCCGCCGGCTGTCATAGGCCCAGTGGAGAACGGCCTGGCGCTGGCGGGGCCGGCAGGCCGCGTCACCCGGCCGGCAGTTCTTGCGGATCTGAGAGATATGACGCTGGACCGCCCGCCATCGACGGATCTGACGGCGATCCTCCTGCGGCATCCGCCGGCCCAGATAATACCGGCAATACCACTGAAACCAACCCCGCGGGTCATCGGGATGGATCCAGCCCTTTTCGCGCCAATAGGACAGCGGCTGGCTCGCGTTCACACCAAAATAATTAAGCGCCGGATCATGCCGTTCGGTGCAGAGCCGGGCCTTCTTGAACCACGAGGTCGGGAATTCGTTGCGGCAGTCGGTCATATATTTCCCGCCAAAGATACCGAGCTCGAGCAGCTCACGCGGGGTGAGTTCAGGCTGAAATTCAGGATCAAAATTCCGCCCTATCGGCTCCGTGCAGAGATACCGATATCCCTGCTGCATCCGGTCATGCACGATAACGGTCCGGACCTTAGGCATCTCCCTTCCTCTCGTGTAATCGTTGCTCGGAAATGCCTGCGGGACCAGAATCCTCTCGCGTATGACAGTCATGCCGGGTGTTCCAATAGTCCCCGATCCACGGCCTGACCTTCTGCGGACCTTTTCGAAAAACAAAAAATTGGCGCGTCACTCGACAGCTCGCATGCTTTTTACCAAAGGCACCACCACACGACCGGAGAACCCACTCTCCCAATTGTTTGGCGCCTGATCTCTGGACATCAGGGATCGTCCAGGTCTGCACCAGGTCAAAATTATAAGACCGCATCGTCTCGCATAATCCCCTCCGGTTAAAAAACGTGACCGAGGTCTCTTCATACGGACTTTGCTCAAAGGGGCAATACATCAGTTCCCTTCCTTCAAGACGTGGCTCATCAAGCATCCCGCTCTCAATAAGGAGAAACCCTCCGTCGGCAACACAATCACAGGCCTTTTTCAATCCCCAGAACGGATACCGCAGATGATACAGCACACCAAAAAAGAGCACGACGTCGAACACGCCAAACCGCTCAGGTGACAGGTCATAGACGTTCAGTTCATGCATGCGGACCGAGGACCTCAAAAAAGGAATGAGGGCGTCAACCGCCCCGCACGAAAGATCATTATCGATCCCGATGACCTCGGCAGCGCCGCGCCGTTCGGCCTCGAATGAAAAAAGCCCGTCACGGCAGCCGATATCAAGCACCCGTTTGCCGCGGAGATCCACTGCGTCCATGCAGCTCAGATTAAAATCCCACATCCGCTGAAATGAGGGACACTCCGACTCGGTATACACCCCATCCGCCACCTGGATCCGGTGATACCATCGATACCGACTGATCCGTTCGCGGATCTCATCGATCACCTTCTCATCCATAAACACCCCCCTCAATCAAAAGCGACACGCCCCACCCGCGGATCCACCGCTGCCACCGTGTCGACCCCTCGGCCACGACCCTAAGCCACGGCATTTAATGACACCCATGCTGCGTGCAGGCGCCCGCGACCGTGATCTCGGTCAGGTCCCCGGCCATGAACCGATCGATCATCTCGGCCACGGTGCCGCCGGACGCCTGATAGGCCTTGATCCCCGCGTCGTTCAGTTTCTGCACGGCGCGCGCGCCCATGCCCCCGCAGAGGACCGCGTCGATCTTCTTCCCCGTCAACCCCGACATCGGCTGACACATCCCGTGCGAATGATGCTGATTGGCGTTATCAACCGTCTCAAAGGCCCCGGTCTCAGTATCGCAGATCAGAAAATACGGCGCGCTGCCGAAATGACCAAACACCCTTGAATCCCGTCCCTGATCCGTCTCTGTTGGAATACAGATCTTCATGTGTCCCCTTTCCGCGCGATCATCACCGTCTGACACCGAAGCCGGCGCGTTGTGACGGCCAATCCGCTTTTTACCAAGTACGCCTTGATTTCTTCGAAAGAGATCCGCGATCGCTCGTGGGTCCGGCCGTCCAGGCCATGGACGCGATCCATAATAACCTCGCCGCGGCGGTTCAGGTCCGCGATGATCACGCGGTTCCGCGCGACCCGAACCATTTCCTTGATGCAGCGCTTCGGATTGCGCGCATGATGAAGAAAATTCACCGACACGACAAGATCAAAGGCCCCATCCTTGAACAAAAGATGCTCGGCATCCATCTGCTTGATGAACACGCCCTGCCGCGCGCCCGTCTCGCGAAGCAGTCCGCGGGTCGCTCGAAGCGCCTCCGGGTCGAGATCGACCGTCGTGAACCGGACCCCGCGCCCGGCAAGGCCCAAGGCGGTGTGCCCCCGGCCGCTGCCGATCTCAAGGACAGACCCCGGCTCAGGGCCGATCATGTCCAGGACCGCCTCGAGCTCCGTCACCATATCATACCCGTAGCGCTTGAACGTCCGCAGGCGCTCCCGATACATCGATTCAAAGACCCTTCGCATCCCTCCTCCTCGTGATATCAGGCCGTCCTCGACCCTTCCCCGCCGCCCCATCGATCCGCAAGGCCTTTCCACGAATGATCGCCTCCGCGACCTTCCGATGGGCTGACGCGATCGTATTCCCGAAGGTCTGGCGCGAGATCCCCATCCGGGCCGCGGCTGCCTCCTGATACAGGCCCTCGAGATCCGCGAGACGCATGGCCTCAACCTCATCGATCGCGAGACCGATCTCTTCAAGGCCGGTCAGCGGGATCCCACGCGGCTTAAAATACACGGCGCGCGGCGCGACACAAATTTTTCGGTCCTTACACGGTCGCGGCATCGTTAATCCCTATTTTTAGCATATGCCAATAATAACGGGCCCGCCGGCCGTTGTCAAGCCCGGATCGCGGCTGAAAACCCATTTAAAAAATATCCGTTCGAAGGGCGCCGTTCGGCGAGAAGCAGACCCGCCGGGTGAGATCGATCGTCAGCACCACACTGCTCACCGTGCTCACCACGATCGCGATCATGATCATGATCTGATACTTGATCGCGACATCCGGGCTCGTGCCTCCCAAGATCACACCGGTCATCATGCCCGGCAGCGACACGATGCCCATCGTGGCCATCGCCGCGATGGTGGGCTTGAGCGCAAGCTGGATGCTCGCGCGAAAATACGGCCGGAGCGCCTCATCAAGCGAGGCCCCGAGCCCCAAGGTATAAAAAAACCTTTTTGTGTCTTTCCGGATCTGCTGATAGAACGACGTGATCCCGATGATGTTGCCGCGGAGCGAATTCCCTAGGAGCATCCCGCCCAGGACCACCAGATACCGCGCGTCGAACACCCGGTCGATCCGGATCACCAGGGTGTTCAAAAAAAGAACGATGAGCATCGTTGAGAAAAAAAACGCGGCAAAGACCGGCCAGAGCACGACCCTCAGGCGCATCGCAGAATCCTTGACCGCACTCGCGACCGCCACAAGGATCATGACCGTGAGCCAGAGGACGTTGAGGACCGGATGATTCCAAATAAAAAGATACTTCAAGAAAACACCGATGAGCGCGAGTTGGACCGACATCCGCACCGTGGCCCAAAAGAGCGGCCGGCTCAGCCCGAGACCGTAGACACGGCTCGCGATGAGCGGAACGACAAAAAGGATCGCGGCCAGGCCGAGCGACGCGAACGAGATATCTACCGTTTCCATGCCCCCTCCTCCAGATCGAACACCCGGGTCCGTGAATCATTGATCCAGACCGAATCATGCGAGATCGCGACGACCGTCCACTCAGGCTCCCTAAGAAAAAGATCAACGACCTTGCCCTTAAGCCGACGGTCCAAGGCCGAGGTCACCTCGTCAAACAAAAAGGTCTTCCGCCCCAGGAGCACAGCACCGATCAGAGCAACCCGCTGCCGTTCCCCCCCAGAAAGGTCCGCAAGGTCCTTCGTCCGCTCCTCGTCCCCTAATTCAAAATAGCGCCATAGACGGTCCATCTCGTCCTGCCGAAACCCGCGGCCGGCATTGGCCTTCAAGGCAAAGATCGACCGGACCCAGTCAACCGCGGTCCCCGGCCCGATACTCACCCCCTGGTCCACAAAGGCGATCCCCTGACGGATCTTCCAGACCGTCTCCGGGCCGACCCTCCGGCCATCGACCGTGATCCGGCCGGCCTGAGGCGCGGTGAACCCGAGGATCAGATGGAATAACGATGATTTACCCCGGCCCGACCGGCCCGTGATCACCGTCTTCCCGCCCTTGGGGATCTCGAGCGACAACCCTTCAAAGATCCTCTGGCCTTCATACGCAAGGTCCACGGACTCAAACGTAATCATACGCCTCCCATTCCCGTTCTTTTTCTAACCGCAAAAACAGACAATGTCCTGCGACACAATATCAGCCGCAACCTTCAACCCTCCCGGGGGAAGATCAACGACCCTCACCACATCGGCATACCCGGCGTAATCCGGCGCGAGCCGGCTGAGCTGGTTCTCCCTCGCCGTAAAAAACTCTCGATTAAAACGAACGCCGTCACGACCGTCAAAGATCGCGACATAAAAGATCCCTGTCTCGACAAGATCCTGAAAAAAATGCGTCCCGAACGACAGCTCCGGCATGACCCCGCCGCCAGAGAACGCGAGCTCACCGAGGACCGCCGCGTTATTGATCTCCGCGAACGAGACCGGCACCCCCAATGACGGGGTCGACGTCCCCCAGCGTCCTGGCCCAAGGAGCATCAGGGCCGCGTCGTCCCGCGACCCGGCCATGCGGTTGATCACGCCGACCGCGCGCGCCACATCATATTTTTCCGACTGACCGGCAAGCGCGCTATAGGCCGCCGGATCCACATACACCACGCGGCGGATCTCCTGGATGATGTTCCCTCCCAAAAAATTCCCCTTGAACTGAAACACGACCCGATCGGGAGCCAGGTCCCGCGGGATCGACACCCGATGCCCGAGTCCCTTGGTCTTGACCGGCCGGCACTGCAGGATGTTCATCTGAAAGCGCTCCATGCTCTGAAAATTCAGGGTGAACTCCACATCCACCGGATACCCGTACGCTGCCTCGAGCGTTTTCAGGGTTGTCTGCATCGAACGCACAAACTCCGTCTGAGAGAGAAGGACGTCAAAGCCGATGTTTCGGATCTCCTCACGGCCGCCGCGTTCCCTGACCTGGGCCGTTGCCGCCTCGTCGACCGATGAGATGATGTCCCATTTAAGATCAACCCCGTGCCTTAAGAGCTCCCGGACCGAAACGGTCTCCAAGACATTCGTTTGGACATTTAAGAGGTCCACCTCGTGCTGCGAAAAACGCTGCGCGTCGCGGCTGCCGGCATGACATTTCAGCAGCGGCTCGTCCAGGGCCACGATCCGCGGATAATCGCCCTCAACACGGTTGACGGCCCGGGTCCCAAGCCCGGCGACGAGGCGGAGCATCCCGGCCTTGGGGTCCATCGATTCCTTCCAGACAAACGTGTTGTACGAAATCCCGACACCCGCGGCATCCGGCAGAAAGTACGGCCCATGATACGCCCCCGAGACCCGCTGAACGAGCAGGGCCATCTGTTCATCCATCTGATCAAGCCCGCGCTGACGCCTGTAGACAAGGGCATCCTCGTTCATCGTTGAGGCATAGATCTGCCGCACCGCATCGACAAAACGCCGATAGCGTTCCTCAAGCGTCCCCTGATTCGCCAAAAAGACGCTGTCGTATTTTCCGGCAAAGGCATTGCCGAAACTGTCCTCAAGAAGACTGCTCGAACGCACAATGATCGGCGCCTGGCCGAAGTATTCCATCATCTCGCGGAACTGG
Source organism: uncultured Planctomycetales bacterium (assembly GCA_964450385.1). Lineage (GTDB taxonomy): Bacteria > Omnitrophota > Gorgyraeia > Zapsychrales > JANLHA01 > JAKLFA01. The sequence continues at coordinate 27,405 of CAYVEC010000015.1, read as the reverse complement.
GCCTTGATCTCCGACGGGAAGCTCCCGGTCAGAAGCTTCTGCTTGAGGGTCCGCGCGACCTCAAAATACCCGGCCGGGGTGCGCTGTTCCATCCGCGCCTGCCACCAATTATTCTCAACGATATAGGTATAAAAGACGTCTGACCCGATATAAAACGAATCATGGGGCTCAATGATGTTCTTCCCCTCGAAAAACTTTTCCTGGCGGAGGATATTCCGCGCCACGAGCATCCCCACGGATTTCCCACCGATGAAACCCGTTCCGATCATCCGGGCCTTCACCTCCTGAAGGTCCTCAAGGGTGAGGTAGCGGCGGGCCAGATCGAGCATCCTCTCCTCACGGCCGATGACGAGGCGGCAGATCCGGTCCACCATCTGCTCGCGCGCCGCGCCCCGGTCCCCGGCGCTCAGGATATCTCCGGCCTCGATAAAGATCTGGTCCCAGGCGTCGAGCTGCCGCCGGGTGCTGGCCATCCCGCGCGAAAAGGTGTTCGAAAAAAGCCGGGCCGCATCAAAGCTGTTCGCGATCGGGACATACCGCCCGTCCTCGCGGATGTGCGGCAGGAACATCGTCGGAGAATACCGATTCCAGACCTTGAGTGGATGAACATAATATTCCCCATCATAAAAATAAACGTCGATCAGGAGCTGCGTAATGTCGCGGATCCTGGCCACGGTCTTAAACGAGTGACGGTTCCGGAGGATCGCGAAATAGGCGATTGTGTTCAAGTCATAGAGATACGGACAGGTGATCTTGAAAAAATTCCCGATCATGAGGTCGTTCGACCAGACCGACAGAAGGTCCGACAGACAGTCAAAGACATAAAAGACATCCTCGCCCTCGCGGGTAAGGATCGCGTTCAGCTGGGTCGAGAACGATTCAAAACCGGCCGCCGGATCCAGGGAATAGGCCGTGACGCCGGCGAGATTGTCGATCACCGGCTGGTGCCGAGAGAAACGGATATAGACGATCCGCCGACGGTCTTCCAGGGCCTGCGCCACAAAGGGCCGCACGAATTCGATATAATTCTCGATCGTGTCGACCTGCCAGACCACATTGTCACCCATCTGTAGGCCGGTGAGGACCTCATCAAGCCCTGAAATTCCGGTACTCGCCATCGTTTATCCTTTTTCTTTTGAAATATATCTGACCGAGAACATCGAGCGCGCGCAATGCCAGAGGCCATCGACGTCTGTCTGCCGCATGAGGCATGCCCGGTTCGACTCCTCTTTGAGCGTCACTGCGATATGACGCAAAACCTGAAGCTGAATCCAATCCTCGTCCTGAGGTGTAATGATCATGAAGACCAAATGCGTCGGCTGACCGTCAGGCGAATTCCAGTCGATCCCTTCCCGCGATCGGCCGATCACGATGAGCGGGGTCGTTACATCCGCGATCCGCGCGTGAGGGATCGCGACCCCCTCCTCGATCGCGGTCCCGATGACGTCCTCCCGGCTGATCACGGCCTGGTACAGGTCCTCGACCGGAGGCATCTGCGTCTCCTCAGCCGCGACCGCGCAGAGCTCGCGGATCGCTTCGTGTTTGTCGCGCGCCCGCAGGTTCGGAACGATCGCCCGCCGCGAGAAGAATTCGAGGATATTGATCGCCTTCCGCCGCCGCACCGCCCATGCCATCCACGGCCCGATGATCACCGATGAGGCGATCGCCCCAAAGACGATCGCCACAAAGACCGGCTCCCGGATCAGCCCATACTCCAAGGCCAGGATCCCGACCACGATCTGCATCTCGCCGCCAGGGATATGGGCGATCGAGATCAATGATCGGTTCACCCTCGGGTGCGACGTCATCGTCACCCCGACCCAGGCCCCCACATAACGTCCCGCGATCCCGACGACCGTAATGAACACGACGAGGAACCAGTCGAAATTCGCCAGAAAATCGATCTTCAGCCCGATGCTCGCGAAAAAGAGCGGTATAAAAACAGCATTCACCATCTGCGCGATCACGTTCCGCGTCTTTTCCGATAAGGCCCGCGATTCACCGGCCATGATCCCGGCAATAAAAAACCCGAACAGGGCATGGATCCCGATCCGGAGGGTCGCCATCCCGCAGATGCTCCCCAAAAGACAGAGCAAGGTCAGGGATGAGGCCGGTTCAGGAAATTTCCGCGCCTGGATCTCGGAAATGATCCGATGGGAGAGGGCCCGGCCGAGGGTCAGACAAAAGACAGTGAACACCGTTGTATAGAAGAGTACGGCGCTCACATCAAGGATGTTTAGGCCTCCTTCCAGGGCCACACCGAGAACCAAGGTGAAGATCGCCCACCCGATGATGTCATTCAGCGACAGGGCCCCCATGATCAAGAACCCCAGGTCTGTTTTATACAAATTCAGGTCCTGCAGGACCCGCGCCGTGACCGGCAGGGCGCTGATCGTCATGATCGTCGCGATAAACAGGGCAAAGAGCCCCCGCTGGCCCGGGTCGCCCATATATTCCGCCGGCAAAAACAGCGTCGGAACAAAGGCGATGACCATCGGGAGCACCACGTCCATGAGCGAGATCGTGACCGCCTGACCGCGCTGACGCCAGGCGCTTGAAAAATCCATCTCCAGCCCGGTCTTTAAGAGGAATAACAAGATCCCGAACCAGGCCATGGTCTCAAGCATGCTCTGCTGGATCACATCCGTCGGAAAGATCCACGCGAAGGTCCCGGGCGCAAGGCGACCGAGGATTGTGGGGCCGAGAAGGATCCCGGCAAGGATCTCCGCGGTGATCGTGGGCTGTCGCCATCGTCGGAAGAGCTCGCCCATGCCCCGGGCGAGCACCCACAAGAGGGTGATCTGAAGAAGAAAAATAAAGATCCGTTCTTCACTCATAAAATGCATCGTGACCCCCTGCCCTTGTCATGCCCCGCCCCGCGCCGCTGATAGGCCTCGATCAAAACCAATTTCTGCGCGCGCCTCATCCGCTTGACCCGGATCTCCCCCTTCATCGCCGAGCGCAGATACACATAGGGCTTCATCCAGACGAGCACCGCCGGAGCCTTATTCCGCACATACCGGGCCCCATGCCCGCTGTTATGTTCGGCCAACCGGCGCTCAATGTCACAGGTATAGCCCGTATACAGGCTCCCATCCTGGCAGCGAAGCATATACACCACAAATGTCCCCCGTCGAGCCCGTCGCGCCACCCTTCCCCCTCGGTTATCACCCGCCCCTCAGACGATCTCTCCCCGAAGAAACCCGTGATCCGCTGCTACTAATCTAACGGTCCGGATCTGGTTCTTCAACGGTTTTTCAGATAAAGTGCGGACCTGGACAAAATGGTCCGTAACGCCGCTCCAATACCCATCTTTTTTCTGTTCAAAAAGGACCCGCGCCTCCTGCCCCACAAGCCCGCGATAAAACTGGGCGCGTTTGCGATAGCCGAGCTGACGCAGGCGCGCGCTCCGCTCCCGGATCACATTCGGGTCCACATGCCCATCGAATCCCCGGCTCCGCGCGTGCGGCCGGTCGGAATAACTAAAGACGTGAAAATACGCGAGCGGCAGATCCCGAAGCCTCTCGTACATGGTCTCAAAGTGATGCGCCTCCTCGCCGGGGAACCCGACAATGACATCCGTTCCGATACAGAGATCACCCACGGCCGCGCGCGCGGCATGGACAAAATCCGCGCACGCCTCAAAGGTGTAGCGCCGACGCATCCGCGTGAGTATCTCGTTATCGGCATGTTGGAACGGGAGATGGAGATGACGACAGAGTTTCTCGCTCCCGGCCATGAGATCTATGAGCCCCTCCGGGATCGCGAGCGGTTCGACGGATGAGATGCGGATCCGCTCGATCCCTTTGATCCCCTCAAGGGCCCGGACCACATCGATGACACTCCGCCCCTGGTCCTGATACGTGCCGATGTTAATCCCGGTGAGAACGATCTCCTGATGGCCGGCATCGACAAGGGCCCGGGCCTCACAGATGATGTCCTCAACATCGCGGCTCCGCGCCCGGCCCCGGGCAAAAGGGATCTCACAAAAACTGCAGAAAAAATCACACCCGTCCTGGATCTTTAAATTCGCCCGGGTATGACCCGGATCCACCGCCGGCACCGCGGACCGAAACCCCGCCTGCCGCCCTAGCGCAGGAACCGCGACAAAGGCGGACTCTCCGTTCGAAGCGCCTTCAATAATGTCGGCAAGGTCGCTCTTTCGTGCATTTCCGACGACCCAGGCCACATTATCGAGACCTGCAAGCGCCTCGGCCTGCAGTTGAGCCTGACACCCGATCAGAGCGATGCGGACACGCGGGTTCAACCGCCGAAGCCGAGCCACAGCCCGACGGGTATCCATATCGCTCTTGTGCGTCACCGTGCACGTATTCACAACCGCGATATCAGCAGCCTCGTCCGAATCAACAATCCGGTATCCGCGCGCCTGAAAAATATTTCGCAGAGCTGCGGTTTCAGCCTGATTCACCCGGCAGCCGATGGTAAAAAAACTCACCCGGGCCGGAGCCAATGTGCCGTTAAACATGTCTCTCTCTTCCTCTTTCCAACACGAACCTCTCAGTGATGCCGATATAGTATATCGATTCTTATTCTGATTGCAAAATCTCTTTGTTTTGTGTATAACAAAATGGCTTCACAACCTGGACAAAGGACTCCATGAAGATCGGCACGATCGAGCTTGGCCCATTCCCCCTTTTTCTGGCCCCAATGCACGAGGTCTCGGACCAGCCGTTCCGCCTCATCTGCAAGGACATGGGCGCGGACGTCGTGATCACCGAATTCGTGAGCGTTGAGGCCGTTATCCGGAACATCAAAAAAACACACGCGAAGATCCAGATCCACGACACCGAACGCCCGGCCGGGGTCCAGGTCTTCGGCACCGACCCGGCGCGTTTTGCCGAGGCGGTCCCTCTCGTCGAGGCCTACCGACCCGACTTTATCGATATCAACGCCGGATGCTGCGCGCGCAACCACGCCTCCCGCGGCGAAGGGGCCGGGCTTTTGCGCGACCTCGGGCGGTTCGAACAGATCGTCCAACAGACGGTCCGCGCCACGCGTCTCCCGGTCACGGTGAAGACGCGGCTCGGCTGGGACGCCGAGACGATCAATATCCTCGACGTCGCCCGCATGATAGAAGCGGCCGGGGCCTCGGCCCTCACGGTCCACTGCCGGACCCGGACCCAAGTCTACAAAGGCCAGGCCGACTGGTCCTGGCTCGAACGAATCAAAAAGGTGCTCACCCGCATTCCCCTGATCGGAAACGGAGACGTCGTGACGCCCCAGAACGCGCGGCGTCTCTTCGACCTCGGCTGCGACGGGGTCATGATCGGCCGCGGGGCCTTAGCGAATCCATGGATCTTCCGGCAGGCCCGCCACTTCCTCGAGACCGATGGGCTGCTCGAACCGCCGGGCCTTGACGAACGGATCGCGCTCTGCCGCCGCCACCTCTCGATGTATACCACCCACCATAACCGGAATGAACGTCTCCACGCGTTTCGAAAATTTTACAGCGGCTACCTCAAAGGTGTGGCGCACGGCGCCCAGCTCCGGCAGGAACTCATGGCCCTCGATCATGCCGACGACCTCGACCGCTGTCTGAAAGAATTTTCTGTGGCGACATCCGGCCACGAGAAAACCACGCCCCCGATTGCGCATCCCCAGGTCTTCTGATACAATCACCGATTGTAATGCGTGACCGGGAGACCTATGAGAAACTCGCAGACCGCGATCGAGATCCGTGATGTCACCAAATTCTACGGCCGGTTCCAGGCCCTTGATCATGTCTCATTTGCCGTTCAGCGCGGGGATTTTTTCGCCTTTCTCGGGCCGAACGGCGCCGGCAAGACCACGATGATCAATGTCCTTACCGGCCTCTCCAACTTCACCGCCGGTTCCATCCAGATCTTCGGTTATGACCACCGCAACGACTACACCCAGGCCCGGCGTCTTATCGGGCTCTGCGCCCAGGAATTCAACTTTGACCCATTCCTCTCGGTCGAGCAGATTCTCGTGTATCAGGCCGGTTATTTTGGCATCAGTCTCCGCGAGGCGCGCCGCCGGGCGGGAGAGCTCATGGACCGTTTTCAACTAACCCAAAAACGTCACCTGAGGCACCGCGCCCTTTCGGGCGGCATGAAAAAGCGGCTCCTCCTCTGCCGCAGCCTCATCCACGACCCCGAGATCCTCATCCTTGATGAACCGACCGCGGGGTGCGACCTAGAGCTCAAGTTCACGATCTGGGACCACCTGACCCAGCTCAACCGTGAAGGCAAGACCATTTTTCTTACGACCCACAACATGGATGAGGCCGAAAAGCTCTGCCAGACGATCGGGATCATCAGCCACGGCACGATCGTCCGGATCGGCAAAAAAAACACCGTCTTAAAAGACCAGTCCCTCGAAGACGTCTTCCTAGAGGTTACCCGCGAGCATGAGTATGGGCATCTTTAATAACCCCCGTGGCGTCCTCGCGCTCAGCCGGCGCGAGATCGTGCGGTTCCTGACGGTCGCGACCCAGACCCTCTTCCCCCCGCTTGTCTCATCGGCCCTATTCATGTTCATTTTCGGGGTCACGATCGGCAGCCGGATCCAGGTAACGACCTGGCCCTACCTCACCTTCCTGATTCCGGGGCTCATCACCATGAACGTGATCTCAAGCTCTTATGAGAACACGAGCTCCTCCCTTTTTATCGGGCGCTGGCACAACCATATCCAAGAGGTCTTGCTCTCCCCATTATCGTATTTTGAAATGGTCGCCGGCCTCCTTGCCGGCGGACTGGCCCGCGGCATGATCGTGGGCTGCGGGGTCTTTCTCATCTCCCTCGCCTTCCATCCGCTCGCGATCCAGCACCCCTGGCTCCTTCTCGCATTCATCACGATGATCGCAGTGATCTTTGCCTGCGGGGGCATGCTCGCCGCCCTCTGGGCCGAGGACTTTAACATGCTCACCCTCTGGAACACCTACGCGATCATCCCGCTCGTCATGCTCGGCGGGGTCTTTCACCCAATCGAGATCCTGCCCATGCGGATGCAGATCATCACCCACTACAACCCCATGTTTTACCTCGTCTCCGGGGTGCGCTACGCCATCACCGGGATCATTCAGGCGCCTCTCTGGATGTGCCTCACGGTCTCGTTGACCCTTGCCACGGCCGTGTTCAGCGCCACGGTCTATCTGTTCCGGATCGGTTATAAGCTGCGGACATGACCTCCACCTAAAAGAAATCCTTGCCTAAGCAAGATACTCTGTGATAAAATTTCGTCTCTTTTAGTATTATTCTTTAAAGGAGCATTATGAACACAAAAGCAAAAAAACCGATGACCGGTGCCGAGGCCCTGATCCGATGTCTTGAAAATCAGGGTGTCGAATACATCTTTGGCTATCCGGGCGGCTCAGTCATCCCGATCTTTGACGCCCTAGTCAATTCGAAAATCAAACTCATTCTGGTCCGCCACGAACAGGGCGCGACCCATATGGCCGATGGCTACGCCCGCGCCACGGGAAAACCCGGCGTGGTCTGCGTAACCTCCGGACCTGCGGCGACAAATGCCGTGACCGGGATCATGACCGCGATGATGGATTCGATCCCAATGATCGTACTCACCGGGCAGACCATCCGGCCGATGCTCGGCAAAGATGCCTTTCAGGAAACCGACACCTTCGGGATCACGATGCCGGTGGTCAAACACAATTATCTCGTGCGCGACTCCAAGGACATCCCGCGCGTCGTTCAAGAGGCCTTCCACATCACGCAGACGGGCCGCCCCGGGCCTGTCCTGATCGACCTGCCAAAAGACGTGGTGGCGAATGAATTCACCGGCGAGTCGCTCACCGGGTCCATGGACCTGCCCGGTTACAAATTGCCCGCCAAGATCAAGGCCTCCGAGGTGAACGCCTTTGCCCAGCTCCTCATGGAGAGCAAAAAACCACTCCTCCTCGTGGGCCATGGCGCGATCATCGCCAAGGCCAGTAAAGAAGTGCGTGAACTCGCCGAACGGCTCCGGGCCCCAGTCGCGACCTCGCTCCTCGGCAAAGGGGCCTTTCCGGAAACGCATCCCCTCTCCTTGGGCATGATCGGCATGCACGGCACCGCCTACGCCAACAAGGCCCTGATCGAATGCGACCTGATCTGTTCCATCGGCAGCCGGTGGGACGACCGGATCAATACCAACAGTGCTGAATTCTGTGTCGGCGCGAAAAAACTCCACATCGATATCGACCCAGCGGAGATTAATAAAATCGTTCGGCCCGATGCCTATATCATCGGCGATGCCCGTGAGGCCCTGCGCGAGATTCTCAAACTCGTCAAACCGCTCGCGACACAGCCCTGGCTCACCGAGCTCGATTTCTATAAAAAGGAGCTACCGCTCCATTACAGTAATAAGGCCGGCCTCACCGCGCAATACGTGATCGACCTCACTTACAAGATCACCCAAGGGAAATCGATCGTGGTGACCGATGTGGGCCAGCACCAGATGTGGGCCGCGCAATTTTATAAGACCGATTATCCGGACCGCTGGCTCTCTTCCGGCGGCGCCGGGACTATGGGCTTCGGTTTTCCGGCAGCCCTTGGCGCTCAATTCGGCCGGCCGAAAGATCACGTCGTGGCCTTTGTGGGTGACGGGGGATTCCAGATGACATTGTATGAACTCGCGACCGCGGCCATTCACAAGCTCCCGGTCAAGGTCATCATCATCGACAACAAATATCTCGGCATGGTGCGCCAATGGCAGGAACTCTTTTTTGACAACCGTCTCTCGGGCGTGGACCTCGAGGGCAATCCCGACTTCGTCAAACTCGCCGCGGCCTATGGGGTCAAGGGCTTCCATATCAGCCGCATCAAGGAGGCCGAGGCGGTCCTGACCGAGGCCCTCAAATACAAGGGTCCAGCCCTTATCCACGCCGAGGTCATCAAGGAGGACAATGTCTTTCCCATGATCCCGGCAGGAAAATCGGCGCACCACATGATCATCGAACCGCCGAAGGGAAAACTCGAAAAACCAACGGGGAGCACCTGATCCGCCCCCCTGATGTCAGAGGAACTCATATGATGGCAAAATCAAAAGAAAAACAGATCCACACGATCAGTCTGCTGGTGGCGAACAAGCCCGGGGTCCTGGTCCGCATCGCCATGGCCTTCGCCCGGCGGGGTTATAACATCGATTCCCTTGTGGTCTCTCCATCGTCAAACGAGAAGTTCTCACGGATGACGATCTCGGCCCAGGGAGAGATCGATACGCTTGACCAGATCCTGCGCCAGACCGGCAAGCTCATCGATGTCATCCACGCCTGGGAGCACAATGACAACGAGGCCGTTCATTCGGAGCTCGCCTTATTCAAATTGCACAAAAAAGGCAACACCCGCTCCGCGATTGAAAAGATCATCGCCCCTTTCCGCGCCCGGATCCTCGATGACGCGGATGACTTCTTTATCGTCGAACAAGTCGGCGTGACCCCGGAACTCGATCAGCTTGAAAAAAACCTGAAAAAATCCGGTGTTGTCGAGATGGTCCGCACCGGCAAGGTTGTGATGGTCAAAGGCCACCACCTGACCTGATCCGTTCGAGGAATTCTTTCTTAAAAATAAAAAGGGCGCTGTCATTGACAGCGCCCTAATGTTTTACGATAAGATGAATTACTTGACCGCGTCTGCATACCTCTTCGCAACAGCCGACCAATTGACGATGTTCCAAAAGGCCTCGATATATTCAGGCCGCCGATTCTGATACTTCAGATAATAGGCGTGCTCCCAGACATCGATATTCAGGATCGGATACCCCTTGACCGCGGCGTCCTCGTTCGTAGGCGAATCCTGATTGGCCGTTCGGGCGATCGCCAATTTCTTATCCTTCGTTACGACCAGCCAGACCCAACCGCTCCCGAAATGAAGCGCCGCCTCATTCGAAAAGATCTCTCGAAATTTTTGAAATGATCCGAAGGCGTTATTAATGGCGTCAGCCAATGGACCCGTTGGTCCCTGACCGCTCTTCGGTGCCAAGACCTCCCACTGGATCACATGATTCACATGCCCGCCCCCGTTATTCCGAACCGCGACCCGGATGTCCTCAGGCACCTCGGAGAGATGCGCGATAAGATACTCCGGGGTCTTCTTAAAAAGATCCGGATGTTTCTCCACCGCGGAATTCAATTTCGTTGTATAGGCGACGTGGTGTTTGTCGTGATGAACATGCATAGTTGTCTCGTCGAGATAGGGTTCAAGGGCCGTGTAGGCATACGGCAAATCCGGTGTGGTATACGGCATCTACTCCTCCTGGGTTAATGTTGTCTTTTGTTTGTCGAAACGCGGATCCTGAGCTTACAAAAAATCAGGCCTCCAAAAATCTCTCGGCCTCCAGCGCAGCCATGCATCCAGAGCCCGCCGCGGTAATCGCCTGCCGGAAGACCCTGTCCTGCACATCGCCGCAGGCAAAGACACCATCGATATTCGTCCGGGTGGATCCGGGCCGGGTTTGAATATACCCGGTCTCATCCAAGGCGATCTGGCCAACCAAGAATTCGGTATTAGGCACATGGCCGACGGCATAAAACAGACCGCTCGCCGTGATGAACTTCTCGTGAGACGTGTCAACAGCCCGGACACGGACCCCCTCAAGGACCTGGTCTCCGACAGCCTCGATCGGAAGATGGCTCAAGACAAGTTCGATCTTGGCATTCGCCTTCAGACGGGCCTGCATGGCCTTCGAGGCCCTCAATTCATTCCGTCGATGGATAAGATAGACACGCGAGGCGAATTTTGTCAGGAACGTCGCCTCTTCGACCGCGGAATCCCCGCCGCCGATCACCACGACCGGTTTCCCACGGAACATCGGCAACGCCCCATCGCACACGGCACAGGCCGAGATCCCCCGCTGCCAGAGGCGGTCCTCACCCTTAAGGCCCAGCCGACGGGCCGTGGCCCCAGTCGCGATGATCACGCTTTGGGCCTGGAATTCTTGATCCCCAGCATAGACCGAAAACGGGGGCCGGCTAAAATCCACCCGGTCCACGGTCTGGGTCTCAATCTGCGCCCCGCAGGCCAAGGCCTGCTCACGCATCCGCATCATTAATTCAGGGCCGGAGATCCCGCCGGGAAATCCGGGAAAGTTCTCGATCTCGGTCGTCGTGGTCAACTGTCCGCCCGCCGGAACACCTCCGGCCATAAAGCCCTCAAACATAATCGGGCTCAACTCCGCGCGACCCGCATAGATCGCGGCCGTATGAGCGGCAGGTCCTGAACCGATAATAATCAGCCGTTCCACATCTCCCTCCCCTTTATACCATTCACCATTGATAAGAGGTTGTATTGTAATATAATTCTGCAATAACCGCAACTTTCTTAAAATTCTCACTTTTTATCTAACTATTAATACTAATATTTTCTTAAGACTTGCATCCGTCCCCTTCGAGTGATAGAGTATAACAAGTTTTTTACCAGAATAGCGAAAGGCGCTTCATGCCACAGATAGACGGACACACGTTTTATATCCCGGTCATGGGGACCGGCTTTACGATCGATACCCCACTCAAGGTTGCCAAATACGGGATCTCATCGGTCATTTCACTGGTGGACGACACCCTCATCGAACAAATGAGAAAGTTCTACTGTGAGAAATTCGGCGAAACCTATGCCCCGATCCTGAAAAACACGCCGGATAGCCGCGCGCGGCGCATCACGGCGTATCTCGATTTCATTGACCGCCATGTGCGGCTTCAGTTCGCCCAGCTCAAAGGCGCCGGGTTTGGCTCGGGGAGCGACCTGCACACCTATTTTCACTATTTGCCGCCGACATCACCGCTCAAGGCCCTTTATCACAAGATGATGGCCGAGCCCGATGGAACCGGAAAACACCGCATGCAGACAGAGCTCGTTGATCGGATGGAAATGGGCAGCATCGATGTCAATATCATGACGAAATTAGATGCCGTTTCCGTCGACCAGCACAACACCGTCCTGCCCCATGAGTTCTCCGAGGCCTTGGCGAACCTTCGGGGGTACGCCCAAAGCTCCCTCCGCTCCGCGATCGTTCTTTCCGCCGGGGTCAATCAGCGGCTCTTCACCTACATGGAGCAGTTTAAAGATTTTTATGCGGACGCGACCGGCACCATCAAGAAAAAGATCATCCTCAAGGTGAGCGACTTCCGATCATCAATCATTCAGGGCAAGATCTTCGCGAAAAAAGGGCTATGGATCTCGGAGTTCCGTTTCGAGTCAGGCCTCAATTGCGGCGGCCATGCCTTCAGTTCATGCGGACAGCTCCTCGGTCCAATCCTCGAGGAATTCAAGTCTAAGAAAGATGAAATGATCGCTCAACTCCAAAAGATCTATCAGGGCGGACTTGAGGCGAAAAACCTGCCTGTACCCGAAACGTTCCCTGCCGTTAAAGTCACGGCCCAGGGCGGGATCGGCAGCGCGAGCGAGGACCGTTTTCTAAAAGAATATTATGCGATCGATGCCACCGGGTGGGGCTCCCCTTTTCTCCTCTGCCCCGAGGCCGTCAATGTCGATGAGGACACCCTCAAAAAACTCTGCGCCGCCACGGAAGAGGACCTCTATCTGAGCGACTCCTCTCCGCTCGGCGTGCCGTTCAATAATCTCCGGAATTGTTCCTCAGAAGAGGAAAAACGCCGCCGGATCAGCGATGGCAAACCCGGGGCCACGTGCATCAAGGGCTCCCTCCGGTTGAATGACGAATTCGGAAAACTCCTCTGCCGCGCCTCAAAAGAATATCAGGACCTCAAGATCCACCAGATTAAAACCCAAGGCCTCAGCCCCGACGAGTACGCCCATGCCGTGAGCAAGGTCACAGCCAAGGCCTGCATCTGCCATCAGCTAGGCAACGGGGTTCTTGACAAATACGGGATCATCCCGCATGGGAGCCAGCCGGTCGCGGTCTGCCCTGGCCCAAACCTCGCCTTTTTTTCAACACCGATGACGCTGCGCGAGATCATTGCCCACATTTACGGCGAGGCCAATCACCTGAACGGCCTCCCCCGGCTCAATATGTTCTTGCAAGAACTCCGCATCAACATTGATTTTCTCGCCGAGGAGATCCGAGAGGTGCTCGACACCCTCGATCCCAAGGCGGTCAAATACTTCCAGCAGTTCCACGAGAACCTGACCGCGGGGATCGAATATTACCGGGACCTCTTCTCCACCGCGCGCACTCACGCCCAGTGTTTCGGGGATCAGGCCCTCGAACAGCTCGACGCCCTCTGCGAACGGCTCCAGGCCGTCGTAGGTAACTACCCCGCCGCCTTTGCCAAGGCTGCAGCGTAATTCTTCATCATCTCTTCTGGCGAAAATGAACCAGGGTCTCGATATGCCTGGTCCTTGGAAAAAAATCTAGCGGAATGACCCCTTCGATCCGCCACCCGCAGGCCATGAGGATATCGGCATCACGAATAAGTGAGACAGGATTACAGGAAAGATACACGAGGTCACGGATGGTGTTCTCTGCGGCGATCATCTCGGCAATGCCCGGGCTGAGCCCTGCCCTCGGCGGGTCGATCATGGCCGTGACCGGCCCATCAGCCTGATGCGCCAACAATGACGGAAAGACCTCTTCCACTCTGCCGGGGATGACCTCAAGGTTCGCGAGGCGGTTCGCCGCGATATTGTAGCGGGCGCAGACAATCGAATGGACATTCTCTTCAATCAGAACCGCATGCCGAACCTTATCCGCTAGGGCAACCGAGAACAGCCCCACCCCGCCGTAGAGATCCCACAGGACCTGGTCTGGACCAAGGACCCCAAGCCCCTCGATCGCGTCCATTAGCCGAGGGAGGATCCCCAGGTTTGCCTGAAAGAATGTCTCCAAAGAAAAATGGATCCGCCGGCCCCTGACCTCGGTCCACAAATACTGATCTGGTGTAAGCCTCATCGAGCGGCGCCCGACCCCTCCCCAACAGACACGGCCGTCATCGCCGGTCTTCACCGTCAGATTTGCGTTCCGGTATTTGGCCGGCAGCCGCGCTGAGGCGAGACGTTTCAGCTCCGGAAGGAAGTCCGAAACCGCCTTCATCGCGATCGGACAGGATTCAACTTCAACGACACGATAACGGCCCACAGGACTAAACCCCATCACGATCTGCCCGGACTTCATCTGAAGCATCTTCATATCAAGACGGCTGCGATACTGATACGGACTCGGTGAGGGGACAATCGGATCAATGCGTGACGCCCGGTCGCCAAAGAGGTGCCGGATATATTGGCTCTTCAGGGCGAGCTCTTCCTCATACGGCACGTCCTGAAGCTGGCAACCCCCGCATATCCCAAAGACCGGGCAGACTGGCACGACCGGGTTGATTTTCTCATGATGTTCTAGGAAGGAATGAAAATCGTCCATAACAGACTTGTGCCGGGCATCTGACCCCGGCGGATGCGGTCCCTGACACGACTCGGTCACGGACGTTTTTCGAAACGGATGGAGCGGATCATCGCCTCGACCGCCTTCAGATGCGTCGCGAAATCCTTTTCCGGCCCGGCGTAGGTCACAATATAGGCATAGCGGCCGTTCAAGGTCCAGACATGGAGGTATTTGAGCGGATTCTCGAAACCCGTTGTTTTCTTTCCCGACCAGACAAACCGATACGCCGGCCGGCCCGCGAGGCGGGTCGAGGCCCCTTGAATGACCCGGATCTGACCTTCGAGCAGCCCTGTCACCTGCTGAACTGTGATCCGGGTGAATTTTTCGAGGGTCATGTCCGGATTCCGGCTAAGGTCCGCGATCGTAATGTTCACGGATTCACGATAGGTGTCCAGGGCATCCGTCTTCGGTGAGAGAATATTGATCAACAAGAGCGGAGCCTTTTGGTCCACGACCTCCCAGTCCGCTGGATAGCGCATAACCAAGCCGTGTTCGGGCTGATAAAATTCCGCCAATTCCGGCCGCGAATTCCAGATCAGATACCCGCCCCATCCCAATAGGACAATGGCGCAGAGGACCACAATGGCAATAATGATGTGCTGAACGGTTCGTTCTGTCATGACTGTGAACGGCGTGATTTTCTGGCCAGGGCGCGCTGGGCCGCATCCGCGATATCGCGGTCCGTCAGATGAAAATGGCGAAGCAGCTCCGACGGGCTTCCCGTCAATCCAAAAGAATCCGCAACCGCGACCATCTCGATCGGCACCGGGGCGTGACGCACCACGACCTCGGCCACCGCGCCGCCGAGCCCCCCATGGACCTGATGTTCTTCCGCCGTGACAATGGCCCCGGTCTCACGAGCGGCGGCGGTCACGGCCTCCTGATCGATCGGTTTGATCGTGTGCATATTGAGAACACGGGCCTGCACTCCATCCTTCTTTAAAAGATCAGCGGCCTTCAAGGCCTCTGAGACCATGATCCCACAGGCGATGATCGTCACATCCGCGCCGTCACGAAGACGTACGGCCTTCCCGAGTTCAAAGCGGTCGTCCTTGCCCGTCAACACCGGGAACGGCGCACGCGACGTCCTCATGTAGAAAGGCCCGTCGGTCTCGACCATGACGCGTGTGGCCTGAGCAGCCTCATAACTATCGACCGGACAGATCACCCGCATGTTCGGAAGAACCCGCATGATCGCAAAATCCTCAAGACACTGAGCGGACGCCCCATCCTCACCGACGGTGATCCCGCCGTGTGAACAGACGATCTTGACGTTCGTCTGGTTATAACATACATCGAGACGGATCATGTCATAGGCCCGGTTCGTCATAAACACGGCAAAGGAGCAGGCGAACGGGATCAACCCCATCTTTGCCATGCCCGCGGCCGTGCCGATCACATCCTGTTCCGTGATCCCAAGATTATAAAAGCGGTCCGGGAACGCGAACTTAAAATTCTCTGCCCGGGTGGCGTCCTCGAGATCGCCGGACAAGACCACGATCCGATCATTCGTCTTACCCAAGGCCGTCACGGCCTCGCCAAACCCATCGCGTGTCGGAATCAAATCACTCATGCCTTGCCCTCTTCCAGTTCGGCCATGGCCCGCGCGAGCTCATCGGCCTTCGGCGCCCGGCCATGCCATCGGAAATTCCCTTCCATAAACGAGATCCCCTTACCCTTCACCGTATGCGCGATGATTACCTTCGGACGATCCGGGTCCTTTCCTGCGGCCTCAAGGGCCTTGATGAGGGCCTTGATATCATGGCCATCGACCTCGATCGCCTCCCAGCCAAAGCTCGTCCATTTCTCGGCTAACGGCTCGAGGTTCTTAATCTCATTCGTTGGGCCGTTCTCCTGGACCTTATTATAATCCACGATCGCACAGACCGAGCCGAGCCGATGATGGCTCGCGGTCATCGCCGCCTCCCAGACCGACCCCTCCTGGATCTCACCGTCACCCATGAGGCAATAGACGCGGATTTTTTTTCCGAGCCGGCGCGCGGCCAGGGCCATGCCGTTGGCCACGGAAAGACCATGACCGAGCGAGCCGGTGCTGAATTCGACTCCCGGAACGCGCGCATGGACATGCCCCTGAAGCATGCTGCCATACATCCGGTACCTCATTAATTCATCTTTGGGGAAATATCCGTACTGAGCGAGTGCAACGTAGGCGACGGGAGAACAATGGCCTTTGGAGATCACGAGACGGTCCCGGTCCGGCCAATCAGGGTCGTCAGGCCGATGCCGCATCTGACTCCCATAAAGCGCGACAAAAATCTCAACCGCTGAAAGCGACCCGCCGGGGTGGCCGCATCGCGCACGGGCCACCGCCTCCAGGATCTCGCCGCGCATCGCCCGCGCGGTCGCCTGAAGGACTTTGATATCCACCGTCTTCTGCACCCGAAACGCTCCTTTGATCCGTTCCCGCTCATGACCGCGGCGGCCCCGTCTGCCGTGGCCACCATGATCAGAAAAAATAAATGGGCCATGGAGGAATCGAACCTCCCGCCCGCTGATTAAGAGTCAGCTGCTCTACCAGATGAGCTAATGGCCCGTATGATGATCATCCCTGACACAGGCGCTCGTCCTGCCTGTCGTGAGACGCGCCGTTTTCCCTCCCGTCTGATCGCAGGGACGGAACACGGCAAATAGGAACATATTTATACCAGACTTTATCTGGCCTGTAAAGAGTCTTTTCTGTTTTTCCGTGCCGCGCGGTCTCGCTCAAAAAGGAAACGATTTTTCCCTTGGGAGAACCCCCCTTCCCTACTATAATACCCCCATGTTGACGTCTCTCACTCGTCTCAGTTGTTTCCTTGCGGCCCTGGCCGCCGCTGTGCCGGCCCAGGCCCAGCCGTTCAACATCCTCAACCGGATGATCCAGGCCCAAGAATCGATCGTCCGCATCCACTCGATCAACCCCGTGACCTCCTCGCCAAGCCATGCCGGCATCGTAGACGGAAACCCCCCGGCCCTTCGGATCTTGCGGCTGTCCCCGCTCGGCTTCTACGAGCGGACCGGGGCCGGCGTGGTCATCGACCGCTCGGGAGTCATCGTGACTAATGCCCACATTATCGTGAACGCCCATCGGATCCAGATTGACCTGGATAACGGGGACACCTTTCCGGCCCAGGTCATCACCGTCCTCAACAACACCGATATCGCGCTCCTCAAGGTCCAAACCCCCTATCCCCTCAGGGCCGTCGCGATCGCCGACTCGAACAAAATAAAACTCGGCCAGGAGGTGTTCACCGTCGGCAGTTCAGACCTCCTCGACAAAACGATCTCGGGAGGCAAGATCATCGGGATCGGCGTTGATCAAACGCTCGAACAGGCCGGGGTCCGCCAGACCCAGCTCATTCAAACCACGGTCAATCTCTATAAGGGCGACAGCGGCGGGCCGCTCTTCGACAGCCACGGCCGCCTCATCGGCATCATGACCGCGGATGAGGCCGCGCGCGATCACTCAAGTTTCGCGATTCCGGCTAACATCATCAAAAAATTTCTGCTAGAATATCTCGCAACAGTAACGACACAATCGATCGACCCGTCATGACTATCGTCTCCACATCGACCTTAAACCGTCTCTCCGGGCTCCTGATCTTTCTCATCGCCGGAGGGATCGCCTGTTTTCTCAGGCTCTACCCCGTGCGGACCTTTGTCTCGGACCAGGCCCATGAGCAGGCGACGCAGGCGGTGATCGGCCGCATCATCAACCGCTTCGAGAGCGCGATCACGGCTGAGGCCCCTGATATCCCTCGCGAGCAGGCCCATCGACTCGCGATCGAACAAACTAACCGAACCCTCGCGATGGAAGACGCCGCGGCCCGTCGGACGATCCTAAAGGTCGCGCGTGAACTTGACCAAAAGAACCCACCTGATCAGCGGATCCCTTATCTCATGGAATCAGACCCGTTTCTCTTCTATGACCTCACCAAGAATGTCCTCGCGACCGGCCACATCGCCGAAACCCGGCGCGGGAGTAAATATCTCAATAAGAAAATGCTGTTCCCCAACGGGCATTGGGAACCCTTTACCCTTCACCCCTATATCGGCGCCCTTATCCATCGGATACTCTCCTTTGCGGCTCCGGGCGCGGATCTCGTGGTCTCGGTCTCCTGGACACCGGTCATCGTCATCCTCGCGAGCCTCATCGTCTTCATATATTCAAGCCGCCTTCTCAGGGCATCATGGTGGCCGACGCTGCTTGGTAGCACCGCCCTCGTCACGACCCCGATCATCTTAAAACGGAGCATGTTCGGCTGGTATGACAATGACCCATATAATGTACTCTTTCCGCTTGCGGCCATGGCGATCCTGTTCCATCTCGTCTCAAGGCCGATGGGTCTTAAACGCTGTGGCCTCGCCGGCATCGGCCTTGCGGTCTGCATCACCGGTTATGCCCTCTTCTGGCAGGGATGGATGTTCTTAGCCGTGACCATTGCCGCGAGCCTCGTCGGCCTCGTGATCTACGGGTGGCTGATCCGTGACCCTGCCCGGAACCTGCCGAGCGCCGCCCTCCTGGTCTACATCACTGGATCCCTGATCGGGATCTCCTTAACCTATGGCCTTAATGAATTCTTCACCCTCTTCCTGGAAGGGTGGGTGGCGCTTCAAGATTTCATGACCCCGCGCCTGCCACTCTGGCCCGATCTCTACCTTTCCGTCGGAGAATTGAAACGATCCGATGCCCTCGTGTTCGACCAGCAGATTGGCATCCTCATCGGCAGCCTGGCGACCGTGAGCCTCGGCGCGTGGGCTGTTCAGCTATGGCGCAACCGCGACCCTCAACGGACCCGCGCCCTCATCATCATTCTCACGGTCTTGGTCCCGGCCGCGGTCCTGAGCGTCCGCGCCCAGCGCTTCACCCTCCTCCTCTCGGTCCCCTTGACACTCCTCATCCCCGTCGGATTTCAGGCATTAACCGACCTCGTGATCTCCTCCGTGCCCATCCTCCGTCAACAGGCGGCGCGCCGGCCCGGCGTGAAACCCCTGATGGTCGCTGCCTTATCGCTTCCCGTCTTCGTCGCCCTCGTCATAAGCGGGAACAGCACAGCGCCGTTCGCCGTGACAAAAATCTATAACACGGTCTGGGACGCGGCCATGACCGACCTCCGGACCCTGACCCCGCCGGGGACCGTCGTCAACTCCTGGTGGCCCCCGGGGCATTTCGTCAAATCCATAGCGGACCGCCCGGTCACGTTTGACGGTGCTACGATCAACGCCCGTCAGGCCTATTGGATCGCGAACGTTTTTCTGAGCACCGACGAGACGCGAGCCCTGGGGATCCTCCGCATGCTGAACACCAGCGGCAATGACGCGACCGAATATCTCGTCTCCACAGGCCGCCCGCTCTCGTCAAGCGTGAGTCTGATCAAACGCATCACGCCCCTGTCACGCGAAGAGGCCCGATCGCTCCTTACGGCCGATGGATTCGATCCGGGAACGATCGACGAGCTGACTGCGCTCACCCACGGCCGAACCCCGCCGCCCTCTTCGTGCATCCTCGTGTTTCACGAGATGATGGAAAAAAACATCCTCTTTAGCTACACGGGTCGATGGGATTTCAAACGCGTTGAAGAGATCAATGCCTCACCCGCCCTTCGCGCACAGATCCCTCGCACGGGAACGCCGGCATACCAAAGCCTCCTCTGGACCATCGCCGGCGGCTATCCCCGGATCTCCGAGCTCTTGACCCCGTCAAGTCAAAGTGATGGTACGATCGTCTTTCAAGATATCGTCACGATCGACCTCAAGACCATGACCTGCCGCATTAACTCCCCAATGTACGGTCACGGGATCCCTCACTCTCTCATTTATCAAGATGGAACAACGGTCATTAAAAAAACCCTTGCCCAGGCAGATCTGCCCTATTCCGTCGTTCTCGGTCTCCGTCACGGCAGGCCCTGCGCGCTCCTCGCCGAGACCCCGCTGGCTGAGTCGCTCTTCGTGCGGCTGTATCTCTTCAACGGCGCCGGATTAAAGTACATCAAACCGCTCTCACAACGCACAGACGCACGCGGGCTCACCCAGATCGATCTCTTTACCGTCGACTGGGCATCGTTCCATCAACATTAATCGCAAGAATTATTCAGTGGGGGACAGGCTCCCCGGGTGCTGTTCTTTCTGACCGCCGTAGACAGGCTGTTCGACCTGCCCCTGAAGATTATACATCTGCGGCATCACCGGGATCGGGATCTGGCCTTGAAGATGGATCTCGACCTTGCTCGGCATGCCCTCGGGGATCATGGGCTCGGCCACCAGGGTCTCTTTCACGGCCTCGTCGGCCCGAGGACCCACCACGCGGCTCTGGAACTTCTCCGGCTCACGGCTGAGATTGATAAAAAGCGGATACGGGATCATCTGTTCCGGATTCGCCTTTCCTCGGAGGACGGCCTCGAGCTGGCCGGCCATATCAAGAGCCCCTTTCTCGCGCAAGAGTGAGATCATCTCCACGACCTGGGCGTTCCGGTCCAGTTTGGCATAACACATCCCCATGCCAAAAAGAACAACCGGGCTGTCGATCGCGGCGCGGACATGTTCGAAATACGGCAGGGCATTGATGGGGTCCGACTTCTCAATAAGATATATCCAGGCCATGGACAATTTCGCTGGATAGAGATTCGGATCGAGTTTGATCGCAGTGAGGCAGGCCTGCTCGGCACGGGCCATATCCCCGGCCTGATAATACGCGCGGCAGATCCCTTCATACGGATGCGGATAATTCGGGTCGATCGTGATCGCTCGATAAAAATACCACAGGCATTCTAAGGGGTCAGCGGATGAGTCCTGATAGACCTTGCCCAGGGCATAATATCCCGGGGCAAACTGGGGAGCGACATCGACGAGCTTCTCGAACAAGACCTTCGCCCCCTTATAATCATTCTCCTGATAGGCCTCCCACCCTGCCTCAAAGATGGATCTGACAGGATTCGCCTGAGCCAAGGCCCCGGTGACCGCCGCCACGAGAAACACGAACCCGATCCCAAAAGATATCCAACCGCGTATCATGAAGCGTTACCTCGTCATCTTGCGTTCCCATAAATTCCGTCCATCACCCGTCTCCTCGCCCCCATCCCCGCCTTCCTCCCCGCCTCCCTCTTCATCCCCCTCCACGGGTTCAAGATCCCCACCTTTTTTAAAAACCTTATTCCAAAATCCCGTCCACAGGGAATCAAGACTCTCGATACGCACCCGGCCGCCGGACCGTAAGGGGTCAGGCTTATCATCCTTGGGTGTCCCCGACTCCTTTTGTTGCTGCTCCTGCTGACGCCTCAATTCCTCCATCCGGCGCTGGGCTGCCGCAGACATGGGCTTTTGAGGCGGCGCCGGCTGCTCCTCGGCCTGCTGAGCCCCGGGATTCCGCCGCCGCTTGCCAATAAACTTGTCATTTTCTTCGTTCACGGATGACGCACCCGCCGGCCCTGCAACCCCGCCGTCATCCCGGCCGATCCCTCCGGAACGGCCTCCGCCGGATCCACCGGACCCGCCTTCAATCCCTGGGCCACCTGCCGCCCCACCTGCGCCTCCGGCTCCTCCAGCAGCACCGGCTCCCGTGCCTCCTGCACCGGCGCCAGTCCCACCAGCACCTCCGGGACCCGCGGCTCCAGCACCGGCCCCACCGGCACCCGCACCTGCCGCACCACCAGCACCTCCCTCGCCTCCCGCAGCACCACCGTCACCCGCCGTCCCGCCAGTTACACCGCCAACACCAACCCCGCCTTCAGCAGCAGAGCCGCCAACACCATCACCCCCAGCGCCACCCGCCCCGACCGCACTTCCAGATTGTTGAAGATCTCGCTGTCCTGCCGCAGCCCCCACAGCATCACCGCCACCACCGCCGCCACCAGTGACTGCACCCGCTCCTTCAGCACCGCCTGAACCAGCTGTCCCGCCTCCATCTTGATTCGGAGAATCCGCCCCACCCGCCTGTCCACCAGCTCCACCGCCTGCACCCGCCGCGCCGGCTCCAGCGCCTCCGCCCGTTGCCCCGCCAGCCCCGGCCTTACCATCTCCGCCACTACCCGAAGTCCCTCCATAGGCTCCCGCACCACCCCCACCTGCAGCCCCGCCACCCGCACCGCCGCCTTCTGCGGCACCCTGCCCGGTCTGATCAGGCGTCTTCGGGGCTACCCCAGGCTGAGACCCCGGACCACCCTCACCTGAAGGAACCGAAGGTGACGCTGAGGGCTGTTCATTCGTTTTTTTTTCCGCGGAGGCCGTGGCCGCAGGATCAGTCGGTGATGCCTGTGGTTGCTGAGGGTCCGGGGCCTTGACCTCGGGGGCCTGACCTGGAGCAAGCGGCGCAGGCGGCGTCACATCAGTCCCGGTTGACGCTTTCGGCAGGGCATCAGGGGCCCTGACCGCGCCGGACTCGCTCTTTAACTCGTCCGGCAGGGTGAACCCGTCGCCGAGAAGTTTAAAATTCGCGAGGGTCGACGGATCAATCACAAGTTTTGACAACTTCATCGATACCGTCACCAGATCCGGGCTCGCCTTCTTGCCCGCGACGTTCATCTTCACGACCTTGATCAGATTCTTCGTCGAATCAATGCGGTGCATAAAACCGATCACGTCCTCAAGCCGTCCCTCACCGTCAAGATTCGCAAAATACTGGACCGAACCCTTGCGCTGGACCACATCCGAGGGATTGAGCTGCGAGACCGTGATCTTGGATTCAGAGGCCAGGACCTCGACCGTCTTCAAAAACGTCGCAATGACCTCCTCGCCCGTCATCTTTTCTCCGGCATCGAATTCATCATAGACGTTCCGCTCGACGAGGATCTTATCCCGGAAAGAAAGAAGCCGCTGGTCCTGTTCGATCGCGATCTGACGGCTCCGGATCGCCTCCTCGGTCTCGCGCAGGTTCGCGAGGACCGGCCGGAAAAAAAGCATATCAGCCAACGCGAGCACAACCGCGGCCATCGCGCCGTAGAAGAACCGCTTCTCCTGATCCGTTAATTTTGCAAAGAAATCTTGGAACATAGCCCCCTCACTCGGCCGCCGGCGCCGCCGCCTCACCCTCCGCTCCCTCAGCAGCTGCTGCCTCCGGCGCCACAACGTCAGTGAACGCGACCTCAAGTTTAAAGACAATATCAAAGGCAGCGGCATCCTTACCGCGGTCCTTCGTGGCGCTCGTCGAACGCGTCTTCACATTCTTGAACAGGACCGACTCTTCCAAGGCCGTCACGAGATTAAAAACCCGCGACATCGTCTCGGAGATCCCCTGAATATTCACGGTCCCATCTTCATCAATGAAAATATTCTGAAGATAGATCTCATTCGGGATCAGCATATACAATTCGTCGAGCACATCGAGCGTAGTCATCCGGCCCTGGATAAAACTCCGCAGAATCCGCGAGCGCTGGGCAATGCTGTCCAGGGCCAGGACATCCCGATGATGCGATTCATAGATCTCATTGAGCTTATCGAGACGGACCTTCTTAAAATACGCATCCACGAGCCGGCTCGCGGAGAACAGGGCAAGGAACAAAAAGGCCAGGACACAAAAGAACACCATCTGACGGCCCTTCTGTTCGATCACCTGCTGCATCTTCAGCTCATCGGGCGTGAGGTCGATCTGCTGCTGATCGCTGCTCGCCATCATCCCGGCCGTTGCCGTCGAGGCAAAGGAAATCGCCTTGTAATCTCCCTCCAAGAGCTGGCGGGCCGCAGGATCAACGGCCACCTGATCCAAAAAGCTCTGACAAACGACCTCCACATTCAAGGCCTGTTGCAGGACCGGCCGAAGACGATTGATCTCCTCATGGGCGCCGGTCAAAATATACCGGACCGGAAGTTTATTGATGTCCTCGTTTTCGTACACCTCGAGCGACTTCTTGAGCTCATCAACGAACCGGTTCCGCGCGGCATCGCCCTCCGCGATCATCTGGACCACCCCCACGGGGATCCCGCGGCAGGTCGCGGACGTCCGGTTAAATTCAACCACAAACTCGGAGGCCTCCGTCGATATCTCAAGGATCCCGATCGGATCATCCTCCTCCTGGATCCCGAGCGCCTCCGAATAAAAATGCGCTAGGCTTTCCGGCGCGAAAAGAACTTTATGGGCCCGCAGCCCCGCGTTCGCAAGAATCTCGATCTGTTTCATGATCACGGTGCGGTTCGCCAAGACAAGCAGGACCTTCGTATAATTCCTCTGAAAGACCCCGATCGAGACGTAGCCGATCAAGATCTCTTCCCTCGAATACGGGGTGTGGCGCCCAGCCTGAAGATCAATGATCGAATGGATCTCCTTCGGATCGAGCGACGGGATCTCGATGTTCTTCGTGATGACAAGACTGCTCGGCATGGCACAGACGACTGCGGCCTTGCGGGCGTTCATCTTCTGAACCGCGGTCCGGATCATGTCAGCCACGACCTGAGGGTCGTTCGGCACATCCTGATAATGGACCGCAACGAGGCGTTTGCCCTGGGGCGAGACCGCGACCGTGGCCATGCGGACATCCTGCTCCCGAAGGCAGACGCTCAAGAACATTTTATTTTTATTCAATAATCCCATTGCCCACCCGCACGCTGCGCCGGAGGATTAATATAAAAACTCCCGCCAGGCGATTATTGTACCATCCCGGCCGTCAACCACACAATGAATAGAACGTTTTTCTTGGCTGATCCGATGGACCGCCGTGACCTGCACCCGGAAAAACGACGACCGGGTCGTAATCTTCCGCCGGACATAGAGCTGATCCAATTCCGCGAGCTCCTCGGGCGCGAGGTCCGGAAACCCCTCCATCGACAGGCTCACCTCTCCCGGATCACGAAAGACAAAATCATCACCCGTCGCCGGCTGCCCATCCCGGCCCATCCGGCCGGCGGCAACGATCCCGGCCACATGCCGGCTCATGCCCAGGGCCATGAGGACCTGGATCGGCGCCGTATTGATATTCACCCGGCCCTCCCCGTAGATCGTGATAAAATCCCTCATCCGGGCAAAGACATCGGGATTCATCCCCTTGACAAGCCCGACCTCCTCAAGCCGCTCGAACGAGCCCTTCTTTGGTTCATAGGGAAAGGCAAGCGAACGATAATAATCGTCGCCGTAAAACCCCGCGACCTCACCCGTGCCCATCTCGCGCCAGTCCACGATCGCGTGCGCCAGGTCCGCGGCCGCCTCCTGATTCAGGCCTGCCGTGAGCATCGCGAGCCGCTTGATCTCCGCAACGCTGGCCACATTAAGATTGAGTTTCCTCTCCTCATCAGGGCATCCATAAAACGTCTCCGGATGTGAGAGGTCGACCTCATATTCAGCATAACTGACCTCGAACCAGCCGTCGGCCAAGTCGACACGCTGAAAGGCCGTCGGGTTATTGAACCGCCGCTGTTTCCGGGAGGCGGACTCAAACTCCTGATGGCGCTGAGGGTCGCTCATAAGAAAGGCCCGCACATAATCCACGCCAGAGTGCGCGAGCGCCCGCAGGGCGCTCCGGCGTTCAAGCCGAACCGCAAGCGACATCTTCTGCCGGACCCGGCCGCCGATCGCGATCGCAAAGACGCTTAAGACCGCGACTGTCCAGACGACCATCACGAGCACCCCGGCCCGCTCATAGCGATCCCGTTTCATAAGACCCTTCTGTAGAATGCCACCGGCACCACAAAGTCCCGAACGATCTCACCTCGGCTCCCGTCAGACCGGCGGTAGGCCACCGTGACCTTGATCACACTCGGCACAACAGCCTCGCCCAGAGGATGCCCAACGAGTCCCTCCGGGGTCATATCAAAATACTTAAATGACACCGCCTCGACCCCCGTGATCAGGACCTCGGCCTGCCGGCTCTCGCCCTTGAGGGCCTGCCCATAATAGGCCCTCTGGCGATATAAGTTCCGGCCTGCCCGGTCAAACCCGTATTCAACGCGACCCGGTTGGTCCGCATAGGCCACAACCGGACCCCGTCCAAAGGGCGCGTATCCCGTTCGAACGATCGTCGCGAACGCGCAACGATCACCCTCACCGTGGAACGGCAGTTCCACCATGTCCGCGGCGTTCGCAAGGTCCGAGGCGAACCGTTCCGCAAAAAGCATCGCTGACTCATCCACCCCTACGCGCTGAATGCGCTGCCAGATCCGCATCCCGTTCAGGAGCGATTGGGCGACCGCGGCGCCGATGACCGCGATCAGAGACGCGACAAGGAGCACCTCAACAAGAGTGAACGACCGTCTGGATAAGGATCTGGTCTCTCGCATTAAAACCTCGCGATCAATACCGTGCGTTCAACCGAGCCGACCCGGCCGCCGGATTCAGGCCAGCCGATCGTCACCCGGATACGGCTTAAGTGAGGAAGCCCCGCAACCGTCTCCCGACGTGTCGTTACGGTCATCAGAAGCGGCCGCCCCTCGACATCAACGATCACCGCCTCGCTTGCCTCGGGCACCGCGCCTCGAGGGGTCAGGGCCTCCTGACGGGCCGACACCGTCTGCCGGTCCAGGACCTGAAGCGCGGCCAAACGGTTCGCTGCCCGCTGATCAAACGAGAGGCATGAAAGGAAGACACGATAAATCCCCATGATCCCGACAGCGAGGATCACGGTCGCGGTCATGACCTCAAGGAAGGTGAACCCGGCCTGTCGCCGGCGGGATGTCTGACATGGAAAAAAATAGAAACGGATCATATTTCCTAAACAACCGCTCCTTTCATCTCGCGCTACGGCGCGGTGCGTGCGCACCGGCCGCCGTACAGACCAGTAAACCTTACTGATGACGCCAGTGATGAATTATTTCGATATGATGTATAAAAAGTACCCGAACGCGACCCGATCAGTGACGAGGTGACACCCCGAGCTGGCGTGCCATCGATCCCAGGCCAGCCGGTATTCGTTGCATTCCCTTCATACCCGCTCGTTGTGGTCAAGACCCCGTCCCCATGACTGCCATCAAAGGCCCGGCCACTCGAACTCCCCAATGACACAACGAGATCAGCCGGATAACCCGCAAGATCCATATTCCCATAATACCCGGCCCCAGATGTCACACGCGTGGTAGCGCTCGTGGCCGCGAATCCCGCGCGAAGCTGGGATCCCGCACTATTCTCATACAACCCGTTCCCGGTGTTTGAGGCCCCTTCAT
>CAYVEC010000014.1:0-47364 GCA_964450385.1 uncultured Planctomycetales bacterium | reverse complement strand
ATGACGGCGGTCATGGATGGTATCCGAGCCAATATCGACCCGCTCAGGGGCATGGACCCGGATGGGACAAATCCCTTTATGGCCAAGGCCATTGACTCCTTCAACGACGTCCATGAAATAGGGGTGACGATCTTCCGGGAGGCGCTCCTGCTCTGGCACTGGCACACACGCCAGCTCCGACTCATTATTTTTAACGAGGCCAGCCAAGAAATCGACCGGGCCATGGCCAAGACCAACGAATACATCACGTCGGCCGAGACCTTCGGGGTCGGACTGCCCGACCGAACCGACCTCCGCAAGACAGCGGAGATCGCCTTACAATACGCAACGCGCGTCCGTGACGCCCTCGCCCTCATGAAAGGGACCTCCGAAAGCGGCGCAAAAAACACCACACATAGCTACCGCTGGATCGTGACCGAGCAGGCGATCGAAGATACCCTGCGACTGCGCTCCGCGGATGAAAAACGGCGTTACGCCCCGCTTCTCGCCGCGATCGCCCAGACCATCATTCAGGCTGCCGAAGTCGCGCTTCCGGCCGCGGACCAGCATGAGGCGGTGGACCTCGTCATTGACCGGGTCCTGACCCCGTCGGAATACATCGCGATCCACACCCATTTTTCCGGACGGCTCCGCAATATCATCACGACCGAAGGCTCGATCACCTCGCACTACGCCCTGCTCGCGGCCGCTGATAATGTCGGCGTCCTCGTGGTCAAAAAAGGCGCGAACGTTGACGCCATCCCTAACAACGGCACCGTCTCGATCCGTGAACAGGTGACGGCCGGGGCGAAAAAGATCGAGATCTCCGTCGGTGAGGCAGCGACGACTGCCAGCCTCGATGTACTCACGAAGGCCAACATGGCGCGCGCCTTCGGAGCGACGAGCCCGGATTCCTATATTCTGGCAAACGCCGATACCCCGGCTCAGGCCGCCCTCGCGATCAAGAATTCCGCGCGCGGCCTCGGGCTGGTACGGACCGAAGACCAGCTTTCAAATGCCGATCTGCCGACCCGTTTATTTTACCGAAGGAAATGGCTCGCGATGCTCACAGGGCTTGGCAAGCCCATGACGATCCGCGCCTTTGACTGGAAGGATGACAAACGCACCGCGATGCTCAGCGAGTCTATCTATGCCGGCACATCTGCTGACGAGCATAGCCGCGCGCAGCCATATACCGGGAAAAAGATGTATCTCGAAACGCGAATCGGGCGGGAGATCCTCAAGGAGCAGCTCCGCGCCCTCATCGACCTGCGCAATGAAGGATATGAGAATGTGCGTTTCATGTTCCCGATGGTGCAGAGCCCTCGTGACCTGACCATGATCCAGACAATCATCGACGAGATTTTGGCAGAGGATGAATTTTCAGGCCTCAACAGGGCCTTCCCTGTGCCGCTCGGGATTATGATCGAAACACCAGAGGCGGTCCGCGCGATCGAGGACCTGCTCGCCGCCCCCTGGGTCACGTTTGTCAGTATCGGCACGAATGATCTCATCGCGGAGCTTTACTCAGTAAGCCGTTCTGACCCAAAGGCAAACATCTATTACCAAAACATCTATCCTCGAGTCATCGCAAATGTGGCCCGCGTTATCCGGGCCGCGAACGCCCATCAAAAAAGCGTGACGATCTGCGGGGAACTCGCCTCGAAGCAGCGGTTCTGGCTGGTCCGCAATATGCTTCAGGAAATGGGACTTCGTTTCGGCCTGAGCATGCCGAGCAGTGATATCCCGGCCTTCACGGGCGCGATGGAGGCGGTGAAGGTTTTAAAGGCGCCAGCCGTGCCTGAAGGATGGGCACGGATGAGAGACCTCGTGTCCACGGTGATCAATGACACTGACCTGTCGACTGTTGAGGATCGGGTCACGAGCGAGTCGTTCAACAGTGCGCTCCTCGCGCTGAATGAACAGGTTGATGAGCGGCTGCGCCGACTCGTCCGAAAGGAACTCGGGATCACCGAACGGTCCGATCCCGCGATGATCACGACGGAAGACCCCGCGAGCACTGCCCCAGGGGGTCTTGATTTTAGCGATTACCGGTCAACAATCACCCGGGTCGCGTCAGAAGGAGGGGGGGAGGGGGATGTCCCGACCCTGACCGTACCCCTGACCGAGGGAGGTGAAACCGTGCTCGGTGGGCCGTCCTTTGCCGGATTCAGCTTTAGCCTGAGCATTCAATAAACGGTGCCTGTCACTTTTATTGTTAACTTCAGTGCCTGTCACTCTTATTCTTATTGTTAACTTCGCGGAGAGATGGATTTGCTTTTTTACATATTTTCAAGTAATCTTACTCTATGAGCCAAACTGAAAAAACAAAGATCCTTGTCACAGGCGGGGCCGGGTACATCGGATCGCACACGGTCGTTGAACTCGCTGCTGCCGGCTATACCCCCGTCATTCTGGACAACTTCGTCAATTCCGACCGCCGGGTCCTGGACCGGCTCACCCGGATCATCGGCCGCCCGGTCCAGACCTGGGAAGGCGACTGCTGTGACCCCACCTTTGTCGACCAGGTCTTTCACGATGAAGGCACGATCGCCGGCGTTATCCATTTTGCGGCACTCAAGGCCGTAGGCGAATCCATGGACCGGCCGGTTCTCTATTATCGAAACAACCTTGACGCGCTCCTCACCGTGCTCGAGGCGATGGAGGTCGCCGGGGTGACGGACCTGGTCTTTTCTTCCTCAGCCTGTGTCTACGGCGAGACCGCGGACCTACCGGTCACAGAGGAGACGCCGGTTCAACCGCCGATGTCGCCGTACGGGGCTACGAAAAAGATCGGTGAACGCATCATCCAGGAAGCCGCCGCAGGTCAAGGCCAGGGGATGCTCCGGGCGGTGTCACTCAGGTATTTCAACCCGATCGGCGCGCATCCAAGCGCCCTCATCGGCGAACTCCCGATCGGCGTCCCGAACAACCTTGTGCCCTACATCACCCAGGTCGCGGCCGGACTCCTCCCGGAACTCACGGTCTACGGCCGTGATTACGCGACCCCCGACGGAACAGCGATCCGCGATTATATCCATGTCACCGACCTTGCCGAGGCCCACGTGGCCGCGCTCCGTTTTCTTGAGACGACCGGCCAGCCGGATGAACCGCTCTATGATGTCTTTAACCTCGGCACCGGCCGCGGCAACAGCGTTCTTGAGGTGATCCAGACCTTTGAAGAAGTGAATCATCTCAAAATCCGCTGGCGCGTCGGGAACCGCCGGCCCGGAGATATTGAGGCCCTCTATGCGAACGCCGATAAAGCCGGCCGGGTCCTCGGGTGGCGGGCAACCCGGTCCCTGGCCGATGGCCTCGCCAGCGCCTGGGCCTGGCAGAAACAGTTGTGAAAGTTAACAATAATGGTGACAGGCGCCGGTGTATCTGCTATCTTAAATCCATGATAAAAAAACTCGCCGACCACACCGCGTTCCTCGCATCATGCCTCCTCATGCTCGTCGCCTATATCCCGAACATCGTCTGGATGCAGACCCGGTGGTTCGCGCGCGATTCCTACTACAGCCACGGCATTCTTGTGCCGTTCATCGTCGGATACCTCGTCTGGCAGGACCGCGCCCAGCTTCGCGCTCTGTTCCAGGCCACGATCGACGCCGGGGCCGCGCCCGGCGCCCCGCACTCACGCTGGGGCCTGCCGCTCATCGCATTCGGGCTCACGGCCCACATCTTTAGTTCGGTCATGCGGGTCGGCTTCATCTCCGGGTTCTCGCTCTGGGTCGTCATCACCGGGCTCGTGCTCCATTTTTACGGATCAAAAATTTTAAAGGCCATCGCCTTCCCCATGGCCTTTCTCTTTTTTATGCTGCCGCTGCCCGAGGTCGTGATCGTCAATATCTCGTTCCGAATGAAGATGTTCGCCGCCGGCATCGCGGAATCCGTGATCCGCGGGATGGGGATCCTCGCGGTGCGGGAGGGGAGCGTCATCCGCATGGCCAATGCCTATGTCGTCGTGGACGACGTCTGTTCCGGTCTGCGATCCCTAATCTCGCTGACCGCACTCGGGAGCATCTTTGCCTATTGGCTCAACGGCCCACTCTGGAAAAAACTCGTCTTATTCGCCTCGACCGTCCCGATCGCTATCACGACCAATGTCTGCCGCGTTGTCTTTCTCTCGCTCGTCTCGCAATTCTGGGGGCACGAGGCGGCCCAGGGAATCGTCCACGATGCCTCGGGATTTGCGGTCTTCGGTCTGGCGTTTGTCCTGCTGCTCGCAACAGCGAAGGTCATTGAATAATGGAAAGGACGTCTCGATGAAACACCACCGCGCCACCCTCACGATCCTCATCATGATGACCGTGGCCGGCCTTGTGGCCTGGAGCATGTTCGCCCAGGATCACGAGGAGACCGACGCGGTCAACGTCCACAGTTTCCCAACGACAATTGGGGCCTGGCAGTCCGAAGAGATCCCGATCTCAGAAAGCGATTATGCGATCCTCGAGACCCGCAACGCCTTTGTCCGTGTCTACCGCAATCCCCAGGGCGAGGAGGTCATGCTCTACATTATCTATTCCCAGACGAACCGCCGCGTCGCTCATCCGCCGGAGATCTGTTACAGCGGAGGTGGGGCCACGATCATCTCCAAATTCCCGGAAAAAATAACCGATGCCCCGCGGCCCGTCACGGCCAACCGTCTCCTCATCGACTATCCGTCCTATCAGCAGGTAATGTATTATTGGTTCAAAATCGGCACCACGTTCACCCCGAGCTACTGGATGAGCCAAGGCCTCATTGCCTACAAAAACCTCACCCGCCAGCCTTCAAGCAGTGCCCTGATCCGGCTCACGAGCACAGTCGCCGGGGACAACCCTGACGCCTCGGCACGGGTCATCCGTGACTTTGCCCGTGAACTACTGCCAGTTCTTCCTGAATTTTTGCCATAATTTTTTAAAAACGCCCCCAGATCAGCGAAGTTAACAATAAGAGTGACAGTCACCGATTATTGTTACTTTTTTAGACATCGTTCATTCCCGTCAACATCATGATGCGCCACCCTAGCCCATCGAAATTTTTTCTGTCAGACCCTGTCCGGGTATGTCCTGTGAAATTCAAAGAAAACGCTGTCTTTTTCCTAACCTATTCAAAATAAATAAAAAATTTCTCCCTTTTCCCATCCCACATTCCAAGTTGGCACGCGTCTTGCTTATATGTTGTTACTTGACAACTGTGCGCATCAAACCAAAAAAATAGGGGAGAAGTCAGGTGTTTCGTTACAAAAAAAACGTAAAAAAATTCACTTATGCGGCCTTAGTGCTCGTTATGGCTGTTTTTGCCACGACCGCAGCTTGGGCTACGTTATCTGCGATCGATCTTGGCGCGGGGAATGCCCCGGCCGAGACTGCCGCTGAGACCTCTGAGGTCACCTTACGGACCGCCTCTGAAGGTCCTAAATCCCGCGCCCCTGAGCCCACAACCCTGGCCCTGTTCGGCAGCGGCCTCTTCGGCATGATCGTCTCATTCGTTCGACGGACCTATGCCGCGGCCAAACGCGCCTTGGACATCATCGCAGGAGCCATCGGACTCGTTGTGTTATCACCCTTATTTTTAATCACTGCGATCCTGATCAAATTGACCTCACGCGGACCCGTGTTCTACACCCAAGTCCGGGTCGGCCAGTATGGCCGTTTATTCAAAATTTACAAGTTTCGCACCATGCGGGTCGATGCCGAAAAAGAGACCGGCGCAGTCTGGGCCAAAGAGAATGACAACCGGCTCATCCCGGTCGGCCGTTTCCTCCGGCGCGCCCATATCGATGAGATCCCGCAATTCCTTAATATCCTTCTGGGGGACATGTCGCTTATCGGGCCGCGGCCTGAGCGTCCTGAATTCGTAGAAAAATTTAAGGCCCAAATTCCTGATTATGAGAAGCGCCTGCGCGTGAAACCAGGTCTCACCGGGCTGGCTCAGGTCTGGCATCGCTATGACAGTACCCTGGCGGATGTCCGTAAAAAGATTAAGTACGATCTTTTGTATATTAAGAAAATCTGCCTGTGGACGGATATGCGGATCTTTTTCCGCACCTTCCGGGTCGTGATCACAGGAGAGGGAGCTCATTGACACAGAGCGGCTCCGGATATATAAGGAAGCCGCCATCATTATTTCTCCGGATGCCCCGGGAGATTCACTCGTTTTTCCAATCTCCTTTGGGCGGATGAATCCATAACGCGTTTTTGCCACACCATGTGGTGACAGGGACGTGCGTTCCGGGGTCGGAGAATAAAATAGAGCACCAATCAAGGGAAACGGTGCAATCGATAGAGAAGGGAAAAATTCTTAAAATTTTTTCTTTTTTGCTAACATCGTTATGATGTTTTCTCATAGAAACAAGTGAAGAAATAGTAAATTGTTTAACAACAACGAGGGAGTAAACAATGAAAAAGGTATTACTTGCAGTCGCGGTCGTCTTGTTCGCCGCCACCAGCGCAAGTGCCATGCCGATCATGCTGAACCCAGATGGGGTTTTGGCAACGACGAACGGCATGACAGGCATCTTTGATCAGCTCGGGATCTATCTTCAGACCACGTCGATCGACGCCGATGGCGCCTTCGCCGATGTCGGCGACCTGGCCGTGCAATCACTGATCGCATCAGGCCCGGTCGATGGCGCAGGATTGAACAGTTCCTGGTACCTGGTCGGTGGATGGAATGACATCCAGGGCTATGTCGCAGGCGCTGGCCAGTATGTCTACACGAGCGGGACCATGTCACTCTATGTGACAGAGGACCCGTACAACTTTGGTACCAGCTTAGGCGCCGGTGATGACTCCGGATTCAGCGGCATCAAAGTTGCTGACCTGTCCTTAGTCAACGGGCTCGGGTTCTTGACCTACAATCCGGCCATGAATAAGTACTTCGGTGCTGTGGATATGACCTGGGAGTTCACTTCGTTAGATCAGAACTTCTGGAGAGATGCCGACGGCAACCCGATCGTGCTCGATGATCTTAGCATCGGGGAGCGTCTTTTCGCCTTTGCCGATGTCAACACGGACCGCGTTCAGGTTATTCCCGGTGACAACGGCACCGTGATCTACTCAGACCACAATGGTTCTGTGTCGATCGGTGTTGTTCCGGAGCCGGCGTCCATGACGCTCTTCGGGATCGGCTTAGTGGGTGCTGCTGCTGCGGGTATCCGCCGCAAATTCCAGGCTTAAGTCTCACGCCTTCGAATGGCACATTACAACCCCCTGCCCGTCTTCGGACGGACAGGGGGTTTTCTTTGGCACAAGGCGCGCCGCGCCGGATGTCCTCATCGCAACTTCTTGTCATTTTGATTGCATGTTTTTATTAAATCTATTAATATTAGTTTATGCTTTCAATAAAACCCTTCGTGCTCGCGCTTGTGCGCCGCATTATCACTCGCCCGCGCCTTACCGTTGCTGTCTTTGGCGGACTCCTCACCGCGGCCTTAGCGATCGCCTCGCAAATCCGTTTTGACGACGGGGTTGATGTCTTCTTTGACACAAGGAGCCCAAGCTATATCCATGGCGAATCCTGGAAGGACGAGTTCGGGAGTGACGATCTTGTCATCATCGCCTTAAAAGCCGACACCGTGTTCACCAACGCGCGCCTGGCCATGATCCGTACCCTGACCGCGGCCGCAGAACGCCTCGACCACGTGACCCGTGTAACGAGCCTGACGACCGTTAACCGGCTCCAAGGAGATGACGGCGCCTTTATCGTCGAACGCCTGATCCCGGACCGCAGTCACACCCCCGACGAGCTCGCGGCATTACAGACCTACGCGGTCCGCCACCCGCTCTACAGCCAGAATGTCATCTCCCCTGACGGCCGGACCGCGGCCGTGATCCTGGAGCTTGCCCCATCGATCAAACAACCGGGGCTTAAGCAACAGCTCATGAGCGAGGTGCTCCGATCGATCCGCGAGATCGTTCCCGCTGACGTCACATACCACATCAGCGGACTTGGCGCGATTGAATATTATTATGCCGCGTTCATGCGTGAGGATCTCGCGGCCTTTGGCCCGATCATGATGATCGTCGTCACCCTGATCTTATTCGCCGCGTTCCGCGACTGGCGTATGACGCTCATGCCGCTTGCGACGATCCTCACAAGCCTCGGGCTCACCGTTGCCCTGATCCCGCTCTTTGGATTTGCCGTTAATAATGTCACGACCATGGTGCCGCCGATCCTTCTCGCGATCGTGGTCGCCGACAGCGTGCACCTCGTGAATGAGGCCCGCAGTCGTGAAGAAGCACAGGGAGGGGA
This sequence comes from uncultured Planctomycetales bacterium, assembly GCA_964450385.1. Taxonomy (GTDB): domain Bacteria; phylum Omnitrophota; class Gorgyraeia; order Zapsychrales; family JANLHA01; genus JAKLFA01. Next base: position 39,144 of record CAYVEC010000014.1, on the reverse strand, counting down.
TCTCCATCGCGCGATCATCGAGACCGTGGACCATCTATTCCTTCCGTGTTTCCTAACATCCGTGACCACGGCCGTGGGGTTCTGGTCCCTCATCGTGACACAGATCGCGCCTATCCGCCAGCTCGGCATTGTGGTCGGGATAGGCGTCATGTTCGCCTGGGCTCTGACCCTGACCCTGCTTCCGGCACTCATTGCCTTGAGCCGGACCCTGATCCGCCCACAGCGAGTAGCCGACCGATCCGCAGGGCCTGACCGGATGGGCCATCTTCTCCGGAGGATCAGCGAGATCAACATCCGCTACCCCCGGCGTATCCTCCTGATCACATTTCTCGTTCTTGCGGCCGCGGGCTGGGGGATCACCCGTCTTAAAGCGGAAACCAGCATCCTTGAATCGTTTCAAAAGACCAGCACGATCTACCGTGACACCCTCGCGGTCGAAAACAACCTCGCTGGGGTCCACCCGGTCAACATCTCACTAAAGGCCGGGGAGGGGCAGAACTTTTATGATCCACGCCTCCTGGCCCGTCTTGATGCGCTTGCCCTGTGGGCCGCGCGCATCCCTGAGGTCGATAAGGTCTCATCCGTTAACGACTATCTCAAGGATATCAACCGCGCCTTCCACCAGGACAATCCCGCCTATGCCCGGCTCCCGGAGCAGGCGGCCATGACCGCGCAATATGCCCTGCTTTACGGCCGCGATGACCTCGAGAATTTTGTTGATGAGGAGTGGAGGTGGGCCACCGTGCGCATCCGGCTGAAAGAGCACAGCACGGTCAAATTAAGCGCCGTGATCCACGAGATCGAAGAGTATGTGGCGCGTGAATTCGCGGACCTTGCCGAGGCCCGAGTCCTCGGCCGCACCGTGCTTGAAGTCGAGAGCAACGACACCGTGACCCGGGGTCAGCTCCAAAGTCTGGGCCTCGCGATGATAGTGATCTTCGGCATGATGTTCATCATGCTTCGGTCATTAAAGATCGGCCTCGTCAGTATCGTCCCGAACATGATTCCGATCATCATCAATTTCGGCCTCATGGGGGTCCTCGGCATCCGGCTCAACAGCGCGACATCCATGGTCGCGGCAATCGGCATCGGGATCGCGGTCGATGATACCATCCATTTCCTCCACGGGTTCCTTGAGCACACACGGGCCGGAGAGGACACGGCGACCGCAATCACCCGAACCCTCGCTGAGCGGGGACGCGCAATTATTTTCACCTCAGTCATCCTATTCTTCGGCTTCGGGGTTGTGGCGTTCTCCCGGTTTGTCGTTACCGCGCATTTCGGACTACTCTCGGCAACACTGATGCTGACGGCGCTCATCGCGGACCTTTTCGTTACCGAAAGCGTGCTCCTCGTATTTCAACCTCGAACCCCGCCAAGGAGAGAGACATGACAACCCACGCCGCATCGACGACCGAGGCCGATGCCTTTTATCATGAGGCCTTCAATCGAAATATCGGCATCCTGACACCGGATGACCAGACGCGGCTCCGCCGTGCTACGATCGCGGTGGTGGGCTGCGGGGGGGTCGGCGGGGCCCATATCATCAATGCCGCCCGGATCGGGGTCGGTAATCTCAGCATCGCTGACATGGACACCTTTGATACTGCGAATATCCAGCGCCAATACGGGGCCTTCACGGACACGATCGGGCGTAACAAGGCCCAGACCATGGCCGCGATCGCCCAGAGCATCAATCCGCATCTTGTGGTCAAGGTCTTCCCCAACGGGGTCGATGAAGCGATCATTGATCAATTCCTCAATAAGGCCGATGTCCTCATCGACGGGATCGATTTTTTCTGCATCGACATGAGGCGGCGGCTCTTCATGCGGGCCCGCGAGAAAGGGATCCCCGCGGTCACCGCTGGACCCATGGGATTCGGGTGTGCCCTTTTAGTCTTTACCCCCGATGGAATGAGCTTCGACGAGTATTTTGATATCACCGACGCGATGAGCTATCTTGATAAGCTCGCGGCCTTTGCCGTCGGTCTTGCACCGGCCGCCCTGCACATTCGATATCTGGACCTCAAAAAAGTAGACCTCGCGGCCAAGACCGGTCCGGCCCTGGTCACCTCATGCGCCTTATCGAGCAGCCTCGCGATCACCGAGGCGGTGCGTCTCATCACCGGCACCGGCCGGACCCTGGGGGCCCCGTATTACCTTCAATTCGACCCCTGGCTCCGGCAATTCACGCAAGGCCGGCTCTGGATGGCAAACCGCCATCCCTGGCAGCAACTGAAACGATTCATCATTAAACGCAAGGTCGAGTCCCAGCACCGGGGGCAGCAGCGAAAAGAGGGGGCCGCATGAAAAAGACCCCGTTCATCATGATCACCGCGTTAATCGGCGCTTGTATCATTTTTGTGATCTCGACGGTCTCGCTTCTTCAGCGTGGCCGCGCCATCAATGACACGATGGCTAGCCGTACGGAACCCGCGCTCACGACCGTGGTACTTCCCGATGACACGACCCCAACAAAATCCTCAGACACACCGGACCATGACACCCCTGAGGAGACGCGACTCGAGACGTCCGGTTCCGCGTCAATGACAGGAGCGGATCTTGCCGAAAAGGTCTACGGCCGTGAGGACGGCACCACCCTCCAGATGCGGATCCAAATGACGCTGATCGACAAGAATGGCCACGAAAGGCGGCGGCTCTTGGCCTGGGCCAGCCGGGATGAGGGGCCGCTCCTGCGAACCCGCATCGTGTTCCTTGAGCCCGGCGATATCGCGCAAACCAAATTCCTTTCGATCGAACAGCCGGCCGCGGATGACATCCAGTACCTCTTCCTGCCGGCCCTGGGCCGGGCACGGCGCATCGTCAATACCCAGCAATCTCTGCGTTTTGTTAATACTGATTTTACCTATGAGGACATGCAGCGCCGAAAACCCGACCGTGATGCCCACACGCTCCACGGCAGGGAAACCCTACGGGGCCATCCATGTTTTATCCTTGAGAGCATACCCCAAAACCTCACAGCCTCGCAATACAGCCGCCGAGTGACCTGGATCGAGGAAACCACGTTCCTGATCCTTCGCATTGACTTTTATGACCATCGCGGGGGCCTGATCAAGCAACTCACGGTCGACGAAACCGCGGTTGTTGACGGCTATCTGACCGCCATGACCACCCGAATGCACGACTTCAAGGATGCGCACACAACGGTCCTAAAAATTGAAACCATTTCTTATAACACAGCGCTCCGAGACGACCTCTTTGAGGTTCACATGCTCGAGCAGCATGACAACGGCCTATGAAAAAACATCTTTTTCTCTGTATCGCTCTGTGCCTGTCTGCCGCCGGTGCCTCGGGTGCGGAGGAGACCCTAACCTGGACCCCGGAATATACGGTCCGTTCCCTCTGGGCGCGTGAGGCGGTCCCGAATAATATCTATGAGGACGACGCGATCAGCGATACGCGGCTCCGCTCCGCGCAGACCGTCCGATTCAACGATGCCGGGATCCTCGTGAAGGCCGACGGGGAATGGCGCATTGAAACGCGGACCGGGCTCGATACCGAGACCCTGACGAGCACCCGCTGGCGCGAGCTCTACGCGCAGATGGAGCATGAACGCCATCGTTTCAGCATCGGACAGCAGGTCGTGACCTGGGGTGTTCTCGACAACCTGAGCATCATTGACCGGGTCAATCCCCAGGACCAGACCTATTTTATCCTCTACGACAAACAGGAACGCAAACAGCCGGTCTGGATGCTCCGTCATCAATACGCGACGCCCGAGACAACCCTCGAGACGATCTATATGCCGTTCTTTCGGCCGGATACCGTGACCTATTTTGACCAAAATCTCTCCTGGTTCGACCATCTCAAACAAGGAGTCCGGCTCGGACCTTATACCAATGAGGCCAAGACAACAGTCGCGGACATCGGCGTTGTTGACCGGGACAATCCGCACAAGGGACTGCACAGCGGCCAGTTCGGCATACGTCTTCGGCGAAATACCGCAGCCGCTGATTACAGTCTCTATTATCTGAATGCCTTTCACACAACACCGACGCTGCGGGAACAGACCCCCGTAGGCAACACCGTTAAACAATTCCTCTACATCCCGACCCTGGGCCATCTGGCAGACCTGCTCGCGGCGAATCCCACTTCAACGGACCTGACGCTCACCGCAGAACACCCACGGGTCAACACCGTCGGAATGGATTGGGAAACTGTCATCCGCTCCTTCGGGGTGCGAGGGGAGGTGGCGATGGCGTGGGGCCGTCCATTTGTGTCACGGGACCTGGCATATACCACCAAAGACATCATCACCGCTGGACTCGGCATCGACCGAACGTTACCGCACAATGTCTACATCAATATCCAATGGGTCCAGGAATACATCTTTCATTACACGGATCTTTACGGCCAGCAGCAGGCGCCGCACTATCTCACTGGCAGGATCCGCCAGACCTTTTGCCGCGACATCTGGCAGGCGATCCTGGATTGGCGGCTCAACCTCACCTACCGAGACTGGATGCTCCATCCCCGGATCACCTACATGCCCAGCGACTTCTTTCAGGTCACGGGTGGCGCGACCATTTTTCAGGACAGTGATACGAGCACGATGTTCGGCCATTTTGATTCAAACGACATGATCTATTTCATGGTGACTTTAAAATTTTAAAGAGCATTTACATTTAGTTTAAATATCGATATATTAGGGGTGCCGGCAGGGGGGAGGCGAGGCAATCATGGAATCAAAAATCTCAAAACTCAAAGAGATCCTGGCCCGTGACAAACGGCAATGCGAACGACTCACGCTGCCGCTCTCGATCTATTACAGCCTACGCTCGGCCGCGCATAACGATATCCACTGGAGCGGCCCGTTCCTCCTGGACAATATCTGCGGCGAAGGCCTCGGCTTCCACGCCCCTGAACAAATCGCCCGGTCCGAACAGCTCATGATCAAGCTCATGCTGCCCGATGACCCGAACCCGGTCTTTTTTGATGCCGAGATCGCCTGGAGCCGGCCGGCGGAACGCGGGGCCACGGGTTGGGCCTATGGGCTCATTATCCGTCAGCGCGACCCGGCCACGGAAAAAAAATTCATGTCGTTCATATCGGACCAGATCCTGGCGAAATATCTCGACGAGACCGGCCAGCTTCGTGACCCGAACGACCAACCCTAGGCGACCAAGATGGTATTAGACCACGTTTCACTTCGAAATGTTTTTGACAGCATCAGCTACCGTGTGGCCCGGACACGCGAGGAGCTCGAGCAGGCCTTCAATCTCGTCTACGAAGAGTATCTTAAACAAGGCTATATCAACGACGACCCGTCACGCATGTGGTTCTCCCTCCAGAATATCCTGCCCGAGACAACGACCCTCGTCGCCCTCGTCGACGATATCGTGGTCGCGACCGCGACGATCATCCCCAATTCACCCCTAGGACTCCCCATGGATGACCTCTATCACGAGGAACTCGAGGGCCTGCGCCGCGACGGAAAAAAATTCTGCGAGATCTCGATGCTGGCCCACAATTCAGACCTCCTCAGCGAGCGCCTGCCTCTCATGTTCAACGCTAAAAAGATGTTCCTTGTTTTTTTTCTCTTCCGCTATATCCTTGACTTCATCCGGACCCAGACGGACATTCAATATATTTGCATCGCGATCAACCCGAAACACGAGAGCATTTATGAATCGCTCTACTTCAAACACCTTGGACCGCTCCGTTCCTACGCCAAGGTGAACGGTGCGCCGGCCATTGCCAAGATCCTCGACATCAGCACGATCGAAGAGGAGAGCGCCGCGTCATCACGAAAAAATCTATACCGAATGTTCTTTAGCGGCACGATCGACCCATGCCATTTTCAGGGAAAGATCCGGCTCACCCCTGAGGATATCGCCTATTTTTTAAACAAACGGTTCGGCCTGGCCTCGACGACCCAACAGGATCAGCTTGCCTATATTCGAGGTTGCTATCCGGACTATAATCTGGCAGGCATTCTGCCCTAGACCGACGCTGAACAGACTATCATTGACACTATGCTCAATTCCGGATATCTTTTTGACGCCTTTCTCACGAGTGCCCACAAATTCCACGACAAGACCGCCCTTCTGGCGGAGCACGCGGGCGGGCTCAACCACATCTCCTACGCCCAGATCATCTCGCGGGCCATCGGCCTAAGCAGCCTCATCAGCTCAGAATTCGGGATCAAAAGCGGAGACAAGGTGGCGATCCTCCTCGAAAATCGGCCTGAGTTCGCCTGGACCCTGATGGCGGTCTGGTATCTCGGAGCGGTCGCGGTCCCGCTCGACATCCAGCTCCCGCCAGACGACCGAACCCGCTGCCTTGTTCATAGCGAGGCCCAGCTTGTGATCACGAGCTCACGCATCAAGCACCTGGCCGGCGACACAACCGCCGGGATCCCCTGGCTCGCCGTTGACCAGATCCCGGATTCCAAACCTGTTCATTCGCACCGGCAGCCCCGACAGGCCGGCCGGCATTCGCTTGCGGCCCTGTTTTATACATCCGGCACCACCGGCGAACCCAAGGCCGTAATGCTCACCCACACGAATCTGCTGGCCAATCTCCGATCGATCGATCAACTAAAAATCGCCGAGGCCGACGACATCATTGTCTCGATCCTGCCGCTCCACCACACTTACGCGTTCACAACGACGCTCCTTTATCCGCTCCTGATCGGGGCCTCGATCGTCTATCCGCCGAGCCTGGCCTCGGCTGAGATCATCGCCACCATCAAACGGGCGGAGGCAACGATCCTCGTCGGTGTTCCCCAGGTATTCAATCACCTCCATGCGGCGATCGCATCAACGATCAGCGGGCTGCCGGTGATCAAACGCCAGGGGGTGACAACCGCGGCCCTGCTCTGCCAGGCCTCACGGCGCCTCCTCAAACGGAATCCCGGAAAACGCCTCTTTGCCGCGATGCATGAACGGGTCGGAACCAGCCTGCGGCTCATGATCTCGGGCGGCGCGCGCCTTGACCCACAGATCGCGCAGGACTTCTACGGATGGGGATTTACGCTTATCGAGGGATACGGGCTCACCGAGACCTCGCCGGTCGTCAGCTTTGCCCTGGCCGATGACGCGCGGTTCGGGTCAGTGGGGCGACCCCTGCCCGGTGTTGAGGTCACGGTCCGCAATCCTGACAGCGACGGCGAAGGAGAAATCGCGATCCGAGGGGCGAACGTCATGGCCGGATATTTTAAGATGCCCCGGGAAACCGCCCGAGTGGTGATCGACGGCTGGTTCCATACCGGAGACAAAGGACGTATTGACAAAGACGGGTTCATCTATCTAAACGGCCGCACCAACGACCTCATCGTGCTCGCGAACGGCAAGAACATCAACCCCGAAGAGGTCGAGGCCGTCTATGCCAAAAACCCGTTCGTCCAAGATATCGCGGTCCTGCCGCTCCGGCAACGAAGTCCGAAAGGCATCAACCAGGAGCGCCTGGTCGCGATCGTCCTCCCGAACTTCACCCATTTCATGGCCGAGCAGGAATTGAACATCCACAAACGACTCCGGTGGGAATTCGAAAACATCTCGGTCCATCTGCCTACGTACAAACGAATCACCGGCTTTGCGATTGCCCGAGAACCCCTGCCTCGAACCCGGCTCGGCAAACTCCAACGTTTTCACCTCGTGGACCTCTACCGCCAGCTCGGCACCCCCAAGACGACCGAAGTAGAGGAGGGGGAGGCATCACCCAAAGGATCTGAACTCGCCCAACTCACGATCGCCTATATCAGCCGCGAACTCGGCCGCCCGGTCTCAACGCACGATCATCTCGAACTCGACCTTGGACTCGATTCGCTTGGACGCATGGAGCTCCTCCTGGGGCTCAAAGATCATCTGAGTCTTACCCTGTCCGACGAACAGGCGATCCAATTTTTTGTCTGTACGCGCATCCAGGAACTCGTTGCCAAACTTCAGGAATTCGCCGCCTCACGCCCCGACGGGATCGCGATCGACGAGAATGGGCTGATCATCAGCGATATCGATCCAACGAAAAATTTCGCGATCCTGGCCGAACGCGCCAAGTCGCTCCTTCGAGAAATCCTCAACCGGCCGGCGGTCTACGAAGAGGACCATCTCGAGCTTGATCTCGGACTCGATTCACTCGGACGAATGGAGGTGCTTCTCAGCCTTCAGGACCGGCTCGGCCTGATCATGGACGACTCGATCGCCTTTGATTTTTTTATGACATCAACCGTCGGCGACCTATTGACCAAACTCCATGACGCCCTGCCGCACATGCAGGCCGCGCCAAGTCCCTCGGTCACGCTCTGGTCTGATATCCTTCAACAACCCGCCCATCCCGCCCTTGCTGAACGCATCCAGCCAGGCACGCATCACCCGTGGGCCCGAGCCGTCACATGGATCGCCCACACGCTCAGCTGGCTGTATTTCCGGCTCTTTCATGGACTGACCGTGACGGGGGTCGACCATCTTTCGAACCATAAAGAAGGGGAGCCCCTGCTCATCTGCCCGAACCACGTCTCGTTTTATGACCCGCTCCTGATCCTGGCCGCCTTGCCGGTCTCGTTCCTGACAAAGACATTTTTCCTCGGGGATAGCAAATTTTTGGACCACTTCTTGCTACGTCCTTTTCAGCGGGTCATGCGCTTGATCCCCTTGAATTTCACCTATACCATGATCGACGCGTTAAAAATCTGCGCCCATGTCCTTAGAAAAAACCAGTATCTCTGCTATTTCCCTGAGGGCCAGCGGTCGATCGATGGTGACCTGAAAGAATTCCGGAAGGGGATCGGAGTCCTTGTTAAAGAGGTGACGAGCCCTGTCCTGCCGGTCTATATCGACGGAGCGTTTCAGGCATGGCCACGCGGCCAACGGTTTCCAGCGTTAGGGAAACGGATACGGGTCCATATCGGAACCGCGGTTCCTGCCGCGGCACTCATGGGGCATGATATACGGCCGGGCCAGGACTATCAATCGATTGCGGACAATATCCGTAATAAAATCAGCGAACTTCAACCTCGTTAAGAAAAGGAAAGTGAAAAAAGAAACGACCATATATTGACATAGTAATACTTATAGTTATAATGAAATAAAAACGCACACACGGGGGGAGAATATGTTCATTAAGCGTGCTTTTTCATTAATACACACCTCTTTGGCCGCCCTGGCCAAGAATCCGCAAATTTTGTATCCGTATGCTTTTGTTGCCTTTTTACAACTTCTGATCATGCAAGTCCTGTTTTTTGCACCGCGGTACCCGCTGTCGACATTTTTTGCGCCGATGATTATGTCGATTGAAAAAAACCCAATTTTTCTCCATTATCCCTACAACTTTGAGCTCCTGAATAAGTGGTTTCAGCACACACAGATTTTGTTCTATGTGTTCCTTCAGACCGTATTCATTGGCAAGGCGATCCTGATGATCCGCCAGGTCGAAAGCGGAGAGAGGGTCGACCGACTTCCCCGGCTGGGATTCGGGCCGTATGTCAATTTTGTCATTATCGCTGGGCTCATGATCGCCTGCATCCAGGTTCTCGATCGCGCCTACGCATTTGTCCTCATACGCCGGGCCCTTCGGATCCAATCAACCACCGGGCTCTATTTTTACATCAAGCAATCGGTCCTGCTCTTTGCCCCGTATTTCAGTCTGCTCATGTCCGCCTTTTTCGCCGCGGTCTTTTCCTACGCGATCCCCGCGATCGTTCTCGAAAAAAAGAACGTCTTTAGCGCCCTAATCCAGAATGTCCGTCTGCTCCGTGGTGATTTCTGGATGATGGTCACGGCGATGATGATATCAGTCAGTCTATTCATCCCGTTCCTGCTCGTGAGGGTCAATTCATCGATCCTCCGCGCCCGCGTCTCGTATGAGGGCTGGCAGTTCATTATCATCTTGGGAATGTTCCTTATTCTGTTCATTGATGCCCTGCAGTATACTGCGATCACGACCGCCTATTTATTAAAAAAGGATAACGCATGAAAAAGACCCTCATTATTTTAGTCGGGATCCTCGTTGTCATCCATGTCGGGCTCTCGCTCATGGACAATGGAAATTACGCGCTCGAACGCGAACTCTGGAAGGTCCACCAGGATTTTCAGGATATTGCCAAAGACCCCAAGGCCGCGCCGCCTCAGCATTATGAGGATGTCAAGGCCAAATACCTGGCCCTGGCAGAAAAAAATCCCAAGTCATCGCTCCTGCCCCAGATCTATTTTCAAATCGGCCGTCTTGAGATCCTCCGCACCCAATTTCCAGCCGCGCGGGAGGCCTTCGAGACCGTGATCCGGATCTTCCCGGATAACCCGCAGGTCGTGAGCGATGCCTTGCTCAATATCGGGATTACCCATGAAGGGGAAAAGGACTTTAAACAGGCCCTCGGCATCTACAGGAAAATCTGGAAAGATTATCCGAATTCGCCGCTCGGGCTCTCGATGCCCCTGTACATTTACGGTATGCACCAGCGCGCCGGAGACCAGGAGGCCGCGGCCGCGGCCCTAACCAAGGCCATTTCCTACTACGCCGACGAGTATACAAAGGCGAAAGAAGGGACGCCTCTCAAGTACAAAGCCCTTCAATCACTCGCCACGGCGCAAATCGCGCGGCAGGACTGGAAAGAGGCCTATCGCCTCCTTGAGAAAATCCTGTTTGATTACGCTGCGGTTATTGATCCTGGGGCTGCTCTGCGCGCCGCGCGGACCATGGCCATGATTGGGATGTCCCAGCTCAACAACCCCGCGCGGATCCTTGAGACGTTTGAGGGTTTCCGCACAAAATACCCGGACCATCCCTTGAACCAGTATTTTCAGTTCATCCGGGAAAAGAACGCGCAGTTCTCGACCATAGAACCGAAAGCGGAGACGGCAGTCACGAATGCAGAATAACGTTCTTGACGACCACATTCAGCTCCTGACGCAATCGGAGCTCTTTCAAAAGGTCAGCGCTATCTGCGCCGCCGTGAATATTGTGAGCGAAACCTCTGAGCTCTTAGAGGTCTCGCTCGCCCGTACCCTTGAGCTCTTCCACGCGGGCCGCGGATCCGTCTTTATCTTCGACGAGGCAACCGAGGAACTAACGCTTAAGGTCGCGCAGGGGCTCGCTCACACCGAACGTAAACAGCTCATCAAGCAGATGGGGCGCGGGGTCGTGGGACAGGTCGCCCTGCTCAAGACCCCGATCCTCGTCAAGGACATCAGCCAGGATGCGCGATTCGCCAACTACCGCGCCCGAGCGAGCTATCAGACCTCATCGTTCATCTGCGCCCCGCTCCTGATCAAAGACAAACTGATCGGGGTCATCAACATCAGCGACAAGTTGAGCGGCGCCCGTTTCGGCGAGGCGGATATGCAGCTCCTCGACTTTCTCGCGAGCCAGATCGCCCTCAATTACCGCCGGATCGAGCTCTATAAAAAATTCCAGACGATCCTGAAGCGCTCGGAGGAGCTCACGAATGAGCTCGGCAAAACAAACCAGGTCACCACACAGCTCCGGCGCCAGATCGTGGCCCATGAGCGGCTCGCGACCGTCGGCAAGATGGCCGGAGGGATCGCCCATGAATTCAATAATCCCCTCGACGGAGTGATGCGTTACACGAATCTCTGCCTAAACCACATCGACCCCGATGATGACGTCCTGCGCGGCTATCTCCTCGAAATCAAAAACGGTCTCACCCGGATGGCCACCATCGTCCGGAATCTCCTGGCCTGTTCGCGCCGATCAGAAAAGCCGCTCCAACTGATTCACCCGCAGGCCGCGATTGAACAGGCGGTGCAGGCGGTCCAAGCCGAGGCCGCTCACAAAAATATCCGGATCGACCGCGCGATCGCCTTAAATGTCACTGAGATCCCAGACCAGGGCCTGGAACGCATCCTCGTTAACCTCATCCGGAATGCCGTTGATGCCCTTCCCCCAGGAGGCCGTATCCGTGTCTCGGCCCAGCAAGGGGAGGGGAGGCTCACGATCGAAGTCGCTGATAACGGTCCCGGGATCCCAGAGCACGAGGACCCGACCCGGATCTTTGAGCCGTTTTATACCACGAAGGATATCGAAAAAGGATGCGGCCTTGGGCTCACGATCGTTTCTGAGATCGTCAAGAATTATGACGGTCAGATCCACGTTGAGAGTGCCCCCGGTGAGGGAGCCACCTTTATTGTAACATTGCCGATAGGCTAGAGAGGCAGTCATGGACACCACGACCAAACACAACTATGATATCTTGATTGTCGACGATGAGCCGCTGATCCGTCAGTCGCTCTTTGAGATCCTGAGGATCGACGGGTATTATGCCCACATGGTCACGAGCGCCGAAGAGGCCCTCGACATCCTCAAGACCAAAAAGGTCGATGTCATTCTTACCGACATGAAACTGCCCAAGATGAGCGGGCTCGACCTCTTGGAACGCGTTAAGAAGGATTTTCCTGAGATCGAGGTCATCCTGATCACCGGGTTCGGCTCGATCGAATCAGCTGTCGACGCGATGCGCAAGGGGGCTTATGATTATATCTGCAAGCCGGTCAACGATGACGAGATCAAATCCCGGCTTCAGAAGATCATCACCCACAAGGAGATTCTCGCCGAAAACATGCGTCTGCGTGAGCTGCTCGCTAAGTCCAACCCGTCATCGTGCGGTCAGATGCTCGGGTCAAGCCCGCGCATGCAAAAGGTCTATCACATCATCGAATCCGTCGCGACATCTAACGCGACGATCCTGATCACCGGCGAAAGCGGGACCGGAAAGGGGCTTGCCGCTCGGGCGATCCACCAGATGGACCAAAATCGCTATGACAAGCCTTTCGTCGAGGTGAGCTGCGGGGCCCTCTCTGAGACCCTGCTCGAAAGCGAACTCTTCGGCCACGTCAAAGGGGCCTTCACCGGCGCGATCAAGGATAAGGAGGGCCGATTCGAATACGCCCGAGGTGGAACCATCTTCCTCGACGAGATCGATTCCTTTTCACCGCTCCTCCAGGTCAAGCTTCTCCGGGTCCTTCAGGACAACCTCTTTGAACGCGTGGGGGACAATGTCACCCGCAAAACAGACGCACGGATCATCGTGGCCACGAACCGCGACCTCAACAATCTTGTCGAGACCGGCGAGTTCCGTGAGGATCTCTACTACCGGATCAACGTCATCTCGATCCAGATGCCGCCGCTTCGTGATCGCAAAGAGGACCTCGACATGCTCGCTGAGCATTTCCTCAAAATCTACGCCCGAAAGAATTCCAAACAGATCTCCGGAATCTCCGACGACGTTCGTCAGATCTTTCAGCAATACACCTGGCCCGGCAACATCCGTGAACTCGAGAACGCGATCGAGGGCGCCGTGATCATGACGAAAAATGATGTCATCGAGCGCTGGGATATCCCCAACATGAACAAATTCATTACCTCGTCTTCGAAGCCGTCGCTTGCTCGGGCTGCTGCCGAAGGGCGCTCGCTCAAAGAGGTCATGCGCGACCCAGAGAGGGACGTGATCGTAAAGGCCCTCGAAGACAACCACTGGAACCGGAACAAGGCCGCTCAGAGCTTGGGGATCAATAGAACGACCTTGTACAACAAAATGAAAAAATATAATATCGAGTTTAAGAAATAACAATGAGCGGTCTTCATTCAAAAAAACTTGTGGACGATCTGATTAACCGGGAAAAATGGATCCGGGGACTGCAACGTTTCATCGATGTCCTGCGAATCAATATCTTTGTCGTCAATACCGATGGGCAGATGATCCTGTCGCCCCTGCTTGAATCGGGGATAGGCGACTACGGCAGCCGCCTTTTTGAACAGGTTTTCCGGCGTCCCGCAGCCGAAAGGCAGCCGTTCCTCTCAATGTTTTCTCCCTACGGAAACTATCTCGAGGCAGTGCGGGGCGAGGAGGGGGCCCTCCATGCCTACGCCGTGCCGCTCAAAGGATACGGACTGACCTTTGCCTACATGATCGTGGGCCCTGTTATCCTTAATAAGCGCCTCACCGAGGAACAGCTCGCCTCACTCACCCATGAATTCGGGCTCAATCCAGAGCTCATCGATGACATCCATAATTTCCGGGTCGTCTCCCATGTGGCCATGACGAGCATCCTCGAGCTCCTGGCTACCATCGCCCACGAGTTTATCGACATGCAGGCCGAGCATCAGCTTCTCCATAAAAAACAATTCCAGGAGGCCCTAGTCCCTGTTGACCTCGCGGAGGAGGTCAAGGCCCTCTATGAAAAGGCCGCTATTGATGAACTCCTTGTCTCAGCGCTCGATATCGCTCTTTCCCTGACCGGCGCTGAATCCGGATCAATCATGATGATGGACCCGAACCGGAGGGAGCTCTCGATCCGCGTCTCGCGAGGACTTGAGCCAAAGACCGTCGGCGCAGGTCGAAAACGCCTCGGCGAAGGGGTCTCCGGCATCGCGGCCGAAAGCAATCAGGCCTTTCTGATCAAAGGGACGAACGGTGACGCGCGGATCAAAGACTTTTTACACCGCGATGACATCCGCGAGTCCGCGGTAATCCCACTTTCCGGCCGGAATCGTGTTTATGGTGTTCTTAATATCCAAACACGAGAGCAGGGATCGGACTCAAACATCGCTCCTCATTTCACCACACTGCAGCATTTATCGCGGCTTGTCTCAAGCGCCCTGGATTCTTAGAAATCACCTTAAAACACAACAAAACAAGCGTCTTGACAGATGCCCACAATAACACTATATTATTTTTGAGCATATGCTCAAAAATACATCGGGTTTTCTTTTAGCAAATGCTCAAAATTTCCGGGGTGTTTTAAACTGAAAGGCTCCACCATAGATGACTAAAAAGGGACGTCCCGCAAAGGTCCGCTACATCCAACGGATGCCAAAAACTATCACCTTTTCACCGCGAGGGAAACCTGGTCGCCCCGACGAGATTGAGCTCAGCATTGATCAGCTTGAGGCGATCAAGCTCGCTGATTTCCAAAATTTTTCGCAGCACGACGGCGCCCAAGCCATGAGAATATCACGGGCCAGTTTCGGCCGGACCCTGCGTGAGGCCCGGCGACGGATCGCAGACGCCCTGGTCAACGGCAAGATCATTCATATCCGGATGGGCGATGCCCAGGTCGGCATCACCAAAAAAGATCTGAACCTTGAAATCCTCAAGACCGAGGTTGAAAAATTCAGCCATCGACACCAACAATTTGAGGAAGAAATCGCAGCCGCCCGAGACCATCAATCGGTACCAACTGGCGAGACCGAAGTGGCTGAAGAGATTCCCGCAGTCGGAAGAACCCCACAATCACTGCTCCACAACCAAAAGGAAGAGGCCCTAAACAACCTTGTAGACATCGCCATCATTGACAGAGAAAGAGCAACAAAACCTCCAAAAATTGCTTAATTCTTTTATTTATTTCAAAAAGACGCCCCAGCAATCCCTTATCTGAAACTTCCTATAATATATGTTATGTTAACTATTTACTATAAGAAAAACCTCGCCCAACCCATTCATTAAAAATAGCTTAGAGAAAACACACCGCGTCGAACCCCCCGCCAGCAGAACCATATCCTCGATTAAGACAAAATCCTGTTACCTAAAACCCACCTCCGGCCTACCCAGGGACCAAGCCGCTTTTTGGCACACCCAGATATCACTCGTACACAAAAACACTAATTCGATTTTTTTAAGGTATCCCGGAGGAAATGAAGAACCAATGTCATTTATCAGAAAGAAAAAGAGAGAACAGAGCTGATAATAAAAAAGGATTACAAAAAGGGCTAAAAGGCCTCCGGCGGCGAAAGAGGGGCTTCCCCTCCCTCCTGATTTTGGGCTTGAGGGAAGCGGCCGGCGTTATACACCCTGACCGCGGCATCAACAACATCCGGCCGGAATTGAGTCCCTCGATAGCGCCGGACCTCATCAATTGCCTCGGCAAGGGTCCGGGACTTGCGATACGGCCGCTGGGTGACAATCGCGTCCAAGGTGTCGGCAACCGCAATGATGGCCGCAATCATCGGGATCGCCTCCCCTTGAAGCCCATCCGGATATCCGCTACCATCAAACCGCTCATGATGGGCACGGATCGCCTCAATACAGCGCTTGAGCTCTGAAAGAGGTTTTAAGATTGCGACCCCATCCACCGGATGCCGTTTCACCAAGGCGTATTCCTCAGGCGTAAGCGCCCCGGGCTTATTTAAGATCGACTCTGGGACCCCGATCTTTCCGATATCATGGAGGATCCCCGCAATATAGAGATCCTCGAAAAATTCTTGATCAAAATCATCACGGCCAGCAGCGGCCCGCATCTCTTCCGCGATGGCCAAGGCATAACGGGTGACCCCCTCACTATGGCCGCGGGTATATTTGTCCTTCACCTCGATGGCCGCGCCCAGGGTCATCGTCATCCGTAAAAAAAGGTCGTGATTATGCTCAGCCTGCCTCTTGATCTGTTCAAAGAGCTGAGCGTTCCTCAGGGCCATCGCCGCATCCGAGGCCAGCGCCCCAAAAAAACTGAGCTCCTCCTTGTCGAATTTTCGGCCATCCTCCTTTTCCCCCAAGAGAAGAACCGCCAACAGGTCCTCGCGGTAAATCGCTGGAACACACGCAACGATCCCGAGCATATGCATCTGATCACTCACCTGATGAAGCAATTCCTTCAAATCTGAATCCGCATCACCATTGAGCATCCCCTCCTGCCAGATCATCCGGTTAAGGTCATACCAGAGGACTGCGTGCTTATGCTCAAAAAAGGGACGATACTCAGGCCGAAGAAAGATCTTCACGATCGGGCTGTCCTGACTAAATCGGCCAAATTCAGATGGGATCTTATATCCAGCGTCACCCTTTGAGACGGTCAGCTGATATTCTTTAGTCGCGGGATTAAACACGACCATCCCCGCGTGCTGAAGGTCAAGCCGCTGAACGATCATGCGGATGATCATCGCGATCAGGAGATCCGGCTCATGGACCATGATCATGCTGTGGCTGGCCGCCTCGAGCTCCTGCTTAAAATCAATTTTTCGATCACTTTTTACCGAATGCCGCATACCCCCTCCACCGCTCTAGGCCAAAGCCAACTCTTTCATCACAACCTTCTGAAGCTCTTCAAGGATTAAGGGTTTGTGAATAAACCCCAAGGCCCCCAACCGTTTCGCCTCATCAATCGTGGCGGCGTCCTCAACACCGCTGACCATGATCGCCTTCACCGCGTTGCCGCGCTCCCGAACCTGCGCCAGGAACTCAACACCGGTCATCTCCTCCATCCGCACATCAAGAAGAATGAGATCCACCGGGTGCTCCGCGATGATCTCCATCGCCTCCCCGCCGCCGGCAGCGGTAAAAACCTCAATGCCGCGCTTTTTAAAAAAGTTCTTCGCGAACTCTCTAATATCGATCTCATCATCCACAATCAATAACTTCGGCATCCCCTCTCCCCCTTTGATTCAACCCCACCCCTTAGGCGGCGCTCTCCCGACGCACCCGCTCCTCAACCGTCGGCAGCGTAATATAAATTTTCGTCCCGACCGCATATTCCGATTTATAGACAACCCGGCCTTTATGATTTTCCTCAATGAGTTTTTGGATCACATATAAGCCAAGCCCGGTCCCCTTCTTGCTCGAAAGTTTCGTGGTAAAAAAAGGCGTGAAAATCTTCTCCTGGTCCTCGGCCTTGATCCCGATCCCATTATCCTCAAGAACGATCCGCAGGGCTCCGCGCCGGGCCCGCTCGGCCCGGATCCGGATTGTGGGCCGATAGCCCTCCTCCTTCAAATCCGTTTTACGCTGCATCATCGCGTCATAGGCATTATCGATCATATTAAAAAAGACCTCCTGAAGTTGCGCGAAATTCCCGTAGATCTTGGGCAGGGCCGGATCAAAGTCCCGGAGCACGCTCATCTCTCCGCCTTTGATCTTGAATTCCGCCATCTTTAGGGCGTCGTCTAACAGATCATCAAGGTCAACCTCCTGAAAACCCTCGTCGCTCTTGCGTGAATATTTCAACAACCCTCGAACGATCTCCCCCCCCTGGGTCACGTTCTCCTGGATCCGCGTCAGGGCGTGCTCAATATCAACAAAGATATCACGAACCTCATCGCTCATCTTGATGTTCTTCTTCAGCTGAAGGGTGTCGAGCGCATCGCCCGCGATAAAGCCTAGGGCATGGAGCCGGTTGTTGATCTGATGGGAAAGCCCATCGGCCATGATCCCGATCGTTGCCATCTTCTCGGCCCGAAAGAGCTGTTCGTGGGTCGCCCGCATCTCACGATAGAATTCCGCGTTCTCGATCGCGAGACCCGCCTGACCCGAAAGGATCATGAAGACCGACAGGTCGTCCTGAGAAAAAAGCTCACCTGACGCCTTCTTGCCCATGACCATGATCGCGATCAATTTCTCCTCAATAAAACACGGCACCAAGAGCTCGCCCTTCAGTTCTTCCATATGACGGCCGACACTCGCCAATTTCTCATCGTCAAAGTCCTGGGCCCTCTGTTTGATCTCAGAATACACAATCGGGGCCCGCACATGAAGGATCGCGCGCACGACAGGCGAATCATGGGGTAGGTCCTTAACAACTTCAACACTGTCCGAACGAAATCGTCGGGCCGCAAGATAAAAATTTTTGCCCTTCGTGTCCTTAAGATAAATAAAGCTGTGCTCAACCCGGACCGAGCTCGTTACTAAACGGACGATCATGTCCAACAGCCGTTTCATATCCTTGATCCGACCCATCCCCGTCGCGGCCTGACGCAGGGTCTCTCGATAGCGTTTTTGGTCCGAGAAGAATTTTTCCTCGGTACGCTTTTGGATCGCTAAATAAATGAAGGGGCCAGCCGTCGCAAGAACCGTAAGCAAGATCAGCGGCGCAAGCCACCACCTCGCGCCAATGACCTCATGCAAAATCGGCTCAAAACCGAAGGCAACCACAAACGGGAGGCCAAGGACAAGGGCATAAACCGCAATAAACAACGATGTCCTTGTCAGCGCGATCGTAATATCCATAAGGCGATATTTGACAATCGCATAAAATAATATCGCCGGATAGGCGATCATAAAAATAAACCCGATAGGCAGGATCGCGATCCCGTAATTGGGTAGAAAATCAAGGCACCCCATGGTCCCGATCAGAGTTCCGAAAAGAATATATTTCTTCCTCTGATTTTGAAGGGACGCCGATTGAAAGGATCGGCTTAAAAAGCAAGAGATAAAAAGCCGGACGGCGCAATACGTAAAGACCGCGATAAAATACACCAAAAACAAGGCATGGGCCGGAACCCGGGCCTTGGGATACGCCCCCCAAAAAAATGTTTGAAGTTCAGAGAATAACGGGTACGGACTAAAGTTCAGGGCGCAAAAGACGCCAGATATAGCGAATGCCCACAGCGAATGCCAACGGGGAAAATCTAAATAATTGCCGACAAAATAAAAAAACGTTGCGGGCAGAAAAACGATGCCGATATAACCAACCTTAAATAAAAGAACCTTGATCGACGACGACACAAGATACCCAGCAAAAAATGAGGCAAGCCAGATAAAAACACAGAACCCAAAAAAAGAAAAGCTGCGGTTCACGCGCGAGCGAGAGCCTTTCAGCAAGACCATCACATTAAAACACAGGATGACCGCGGATGATAACCCTAATAAGCCGGTATAGATCATTTTTTAACATACCCCTTCATCAAGCAATACTGGAACAATCGATCGAAATACGCGATCGGGAGACGCTCCACCGGCACCCCATGACCTCTCAAGACATCAAACGTTGCCTCCCCCCCCACCCTGCCACGATAGTTAAAATACGGGATGAACGGGGCAATCAATAATTTCTGGGTCCGGGTCATCTCGCGATACGCGCGGTCCGTTAGACGCACCCAACGCGGATTCTTATAACCGAAAAAATCCGCCGCCCGGGTTACGAGCTCCTCGCATCGAAAATCATTCGGCGAAACGATATGAAAGACCGCCGGCCCGTCAGCATCCTCAAGGCGACTTAACGCGAATATCCATCGCGCGGCCACATCGACCGGAACAAAATTATGGCGTGTCGAATGGCTTGCTGGAAAGCACCCAAGGATCTGTTTCGAAAATAACCGGATCGCCTCATAAAACAGTTTGAAATTCAAGATCGTTCCATTCTCACAGTCGCCCATCAAGACCCCAACCCGATATGTCACGATCGGGCTCCCCGCCTCGCGGCGCTCGCGGACAAAGAGCTCAGTCTCGTATTTGCTTTGTTCATAATAATTGTTAAACTCCCTTCGAAAAACGAGATCTCGCTCATGCAGGGTCTTAGCCGCGCGACCGAGTATGAACGTGGTACCAATATAGTGGATCCGCTTCAACCGAGGGCAATCCTCAGCCGCTTCAACCACATGGCGCGTCCCCATAAAATTATGGGCACGGCAGGTTGAAATATCCGATTGAAAATTCGTTGCCGCGGCACAATGAAAGACCTGCTCGATGGACCCACGGAATTCCGCAAGTGATGCTCGTAAGCCCCCGTGATCCTCGACAGAGCCAACAATAATCCTGATACGGCCCCGCATATCCTCATATCGGCAGGAAGGAAAATGTTCTAATGTCTGGCGCAAACGCTCTTCAGCATGATCCCGGTTCCGGGCGCGGATCAAGACAACGATATCCGCCGCTGTCCCTTCAAAAAGCTCACGCAGAAGGAACGCCCCCAACGAGCCCGTCACCCCAGTCAAGAAAAATGCCATGTGGCTATTCGAACCTCTTAAAAACAACTGTTGCGTTATTGCCGCCAAATGCCAAGGAATTATTTACAGCAATATCTACACGCTGCGGCCGCCATGTGTTCGGCACACAATCGATATCACACTCAGGATCAGGGGTCGAATAGTTAATCGTCGGCGGAATCTTTCCCTCTGCGATCGCCAAGACCGAGGCAATGGACTCAGTCACGGCCGCAGCGCCCAGGGTGTGTCCAAGCATGGATTTAATGGAGCTCACGGGGATGCGCCGGATCCCGGGCCCAAAAACCTCATGGAACACAGCACATTCAGACTGATCATTTTCACGCGTCCCTGTCCCGTGTGCCGAAATGTAATTCACCTGAGAGGGTTCAATCCCGGCATTCTCCAAGGCCTTTGAGATCGCCGCCACCCCGCCCCGAACATGCGGCTGCGTCATATGAAAGGCATCGGATGAAAGACCATGAGAAATCATCTCGGCATAAATCGTGGCCCGTCGTCTCAGGGCATGCTCACGCTCCTCAAGGATAAGGATCCCCGCTCCCTCTGCCGGGATCATTCCCTGCCGATCGCGATCAAACGGCTGGCACATTTCAGGAGCAATCACCATAAGGCGATGAAATCCCGCATAAATGCTCTGGGATAGGGAGTCCACCCCACCCACAATCATAAGATCACTTCTCCCCTGCCGAACCAGATCAAATCCATACGCCGTCGCGAAATTACTCGAGGCACAGGCATTCGCGAACATCCCTTGATACCCCTTCAATTGATATGTCAGACCGATGATCGCGGCGATATTGCTCGCCGGATATTGAACAACAGAACCTGCCCCGGTCTTCCAGTAATCTAGGACATAGACGTCCATGATTTGAGACTCGCCCACTGTTGTTCCGATACAAACCCCGGCTCCGGAAATCTTCTTGACGTCATGATCAGTGAGCCGCGCATCGTCGAGGGCAAGCTGAGTCGATGCAAGGGCCATTTGAGACGATCGCCCAAAGGTGCGGACCTGGGCCTTTCCGAGAAAATCTTCGGCCCGAAAATCCTTCACCTCACCGGCGACCTTGCGGTCATAACCGCTCGTATCAAACCCGCTGATCGGCGTGATCCCGCTTCGTCCGGCTAACAGGCTCTGCCAAAAAGCCTTCCAGCCGATCCCGATAGAGGATACGACCCCCATCCCTGTCACTACAACGCGTCGATTGTGTTTCATCATCATAGATTAAAATAGATTTATAAGTATTTTTATTATACGGAGTTAAGAAAAGAGGGTCAAATAGAAAAGAAAAAGAATTGAATGAATCCAGGGCCGAAATCGAAAACAGCACCTCATGACAACACGGGCCTAGAGACTTGAAAGATCCTCAACCCGCTCGATGGTCTTAACGGCAAGATCGCGATCGATCCGCCGAAGGAGACCTTTCAGGACCTTGCCGGGACCGATCTCTATATATTCGACGACACCCTGGGCCTTCATGAATTCAATGGTCTTTACCCACTGAACAGACGAAACAATTTGACGCGCCAGATTCTCACGAATCCGGCCGGCCTCACTCACGGGCGCCGCATCAACATTCGAAACGATTGGAACGCGGGCATCACCGAACATGGTCCCATCAAGAATCGGCCGAAAACGGTCGGCAGCCGGCACCATGAGCGACGAATGAAAGGCCCCGCTCACGGCAAGCGGGATCACGCGTTTGGCCCCGAGGCCCGTCAGGATCGCGGACGCCGCCGCGACCTTATCCGCCTCGCCGGTAATGACCGTTTGGTCCGGGGCATTAAAATTCGCAACCTCGGCCCCGGCCTGACGGCAGGCCTCGGCGACCTGGTCCGCCTCAAGGCCGATTACCGCGGCCATGCCCCCTTTCCGGAGAGCCGCTGCCTCATTCATCAAGGCCCCCCGCCGCTCTACAAGGCGAACCGTGGCCGAAAAATCAAGCGCCCCGCTCGCGGCCAAGGCCGAATATTCCCCGAGGCTCAGCCCCGCAACAAAGGACGGCTCCAGTGAAGGATTCTGCTCCTGAATAACCCGCATCGCCGCGATGCTAACTGCCAAAAGCGCAGGCTGACAAAAGGCCGTCTCGGTCAACCGCTCCTCAAGTCCGCCGAACATGACCTGTTTGAGACCATTGCCCAGGATCTCGTCCGCCTGATCGATCACCTCTCGCGCGACGGCAAACCCTTCATAAAAGTCCTTGCCCATCCCGACACACTGCGCGCCCTGTCCAGGAAAAATAAATGCCACCTTACCCATAATACCCCTTCTGAATCATTCACCAGTTGATACGATCTCCCGACATATCGATTGAGGCCGATTACCACCGCACAAGGTTCGCCGCGCTCACTGATCCCGCCCCGAAGGTGACCAACGCCACAAGATCTCCCTTGGCGATTCGCCCCTCCTGTACCGCCTCATATAAGGCAATGGCGATGGCCGCTGCCGATGTGTTGCCATATTTCTGAATGTTGATGAAAAATTTATCTTTCGAGATCCCTGACTTTTTAGCCACGGCCGAAATGATCCGGTCGTTGGCCTGATGCGGCACGACACAATCAATATCATCGAGACCGACCCCAGCCTTTTCTGCCACGATCTCCACCCCCTCGGCCATCGAGGTCACCGCGACCTTGAACAATTCCTGGCCGTGCATAATAATGTGCGGCTTGCGCGTCATCACATGCGCCTGGTCAAGGGGAACCGGTTCATCATGATCGACGTACATCATGCCGTGATTCCAGCCCTGGGCATGAAGATAATCCGCTAGGATCCCCCGGTCCTTCGAAACCGGCGCCAAGAGGCAGGCCCCAGCCCCGTCGCCGAACAAGACACAGGTGGAACGGTCATTCCAATCGATCAAATTACTAAATTTGTCTGCGGCAATCACGAGGGCGTTCTTGAACATCCCGCTCAAAATAAATTGTTTTGCTGTCGTCATGGCATAGAGATATCCCGAGCAGGCCGCGCTCACATCAAAGGCTGCTGCCTTTTTTGCGCCGATCGCCTTTTGAACCAAACAGGCCACCGAGGGGAAATTAGAATCCGGGCTTGTCGTCGCGACCACGATAAGCTCAATGTCAACCGCGTCCATCCCCGCGTTCGTGAGGACATCCTTGGCCGCGTGGATCGCCATCACGCTCGTGGTCTCTTCCTGCGCTGCGATACGCCGTTCATTGATCCCGGTCCGCGTCGTGATCCACTCATCCGAAGTCTCGACCATACGCTCCAATTCCGCGTTGCTCAAGATCCGTTCTGGGAGAAAGCACCCGACCGCGATGATCCCAACATTTTTCATGCCGCACGCCCGATCTCTTGACGCATCGACGTTAATATATCATGCTCAACCTCACGACAGGCTGCGCGGACCGCATTCTTGATCGCCTTCGCGGACGAACGGCCGTGGCAGATCATGACGATCCCGTTCACCCCGAGCAGCGGAGCGCCACCATATTCTGAATAATCCGCGTACCGACGAATCGCCTTCAGGCGTGACTTCATTAACCAGGCCCCAAGCATCGCGATCGGGCTCTTCTTCAGCTCCCGTTTAAGGAGCGCGATCGCTGACTCCGCGAGACTCTCAGACACCTTAAGGACAACATTTCCAACAAAACCGTCACAGATGATGCAGTCACAGTCACCACGAAAGATCCCGCTCCCTTCGGTATTCCCAACAAAATTATCCGGAAGACGTTCCGAGAGCATCCGGTGGATGTCCTTCACAAAATCCGTCCCCTTGGTCTCTTCCTCTCCGACGTTGAGAAGCCCAACACGTGGGTTCTTAATACCCAAGACCTCACGGGCATAGACACTCGCCATTTGGGCAGACTGGACCAGATGCTGGGGCTTGGGATCGGTATTCGCACCGGCATCCAGGAGAAACGAGAACCCCTTCAGGGTCGGGAGGATAGTCCCGATCGCCGGGCGTTCCACCCCCTCGAGCATCCCCAAAAAAACAGTGGCCGCCGCCACCACGGCCCCGGTATTTCCCGCGGAGATAAAGGCGCCGTACTCTGAATTTTTTAATAGATTGATCCCAACGGTAATGGAAGAATTCCGTTTCTTACGTAGGGTCACGGTTGCAGCGTCATGCATGTCGACGATATCGACCGCATCGACCAATTCAATCCGTTCATGAGGATACTCATACTTCGCTAGTTCTCGAGTGAGGACCTCGCGCGGCCCGGTCAGGGCCACCGTCACATCAAATTCCTTTATCGCCTGGACCACCCCTTCCACAACAACATCCGGGGCATGGTCCCCTCCCATCGCATCAACGACAATTTTCACGCAGACCCCTTTATGGTTAGAGGATTGTAAAAATGTCTGACGATCTGTTGTTTAGGCGGCTGGCTGCTTGTCCTTGACCGTCATATCAAGGATCTGGGCGCCCCGGTAATGACCACAGAACGGACACACCCTGTGGGAAATGATCGGCTTGCCGCAATTCGCGCATGCGGAGAGCTGGGACATCACGATCGCGTCGTGCGTGCGACGTTTACGTCCTCGCTGTTTCGAATGTTGACGTTTTGGATTTGGCATAGCGTTAAACTCCTCTCAATCGGATACAATCGTCATGACTTTTTTACGTGACACCGGCAGGTGTCGGTGTTCAAATCGGCCCCGCACCCGGGACACAACCCCTTACATTCAGGATCACACAGGCCATAGAGTGAATTGGCAAGCATGATCTCTTCGCGGAGGTCCTCGGTGATATCAATCGCTTCCGTCCCTTTATCGACATCGACCGCCAGATCAAAATGATCCGTCTTCGCTCGATCGAATTCCTTGAGGCAGCGCGGGCAGATGAGGTGATAGGCCCCCGAGACCGCACAGGCCGCGGTCACCATCCGCCCAACCCTCTCCAGACTCAGCCGCACCGTTAAGCCGGATCCCACTAAAACAACCTCCGGGCTCAATCCCAGATCCTCCGCGTTGATGGCCGTCTCAAGACTCAGTCCGTCTTCCGGACTGATCTCCCGAACCTGAATCTTCATCGGGCCAACCGTTCCTTCAAACGGACCGCAACAGCCGGCGGCACAAAATCCGAAATATCAGCACCCAAGGCCGCAGCCTCTTTCAAGAGACTCGATGAGAGGAACGAAAATTTCTCCGACGGCATCAAAAACACAGTCTCCACATCATCCGCCAAGCGGCGATTCGTCAATGCCATTTGAAATTCATATTCAAAATCTGAAATCATCCGAAGCCCGCGGATCAGGACCCCGATCCCCTGCTCCCGGGCGAAGCGCGTGACCAGGCCGTCAAAGGCCATGACCTGAACCCGCGGCATACCCTTGACCGCGTCCGTGAGCATGGCCAACCGCTCATCCTTGTTAAATAACGGCTTTTTGTGGAAATTCGCGGCGACAGCCACGACGACCTCATCAAAAACGAGACTGGCGCGCTGGATCACATCAATATGCCCATAACTGACCGGATCAAACGTTCCGGGATAGATTGCCTTTTTCATACGTCCTAAAACCTTCGCTCCCAACGTCTTTCAGGGATTTTTCGGGCTGAATATAGATAAATAGGACTTTCCGTAATTCCTCTGAGTCACCTCAACAAAATCGTGCTCAAGATAGGAAAGTCCTTCATTCTTACCAAACTCAACAACGACCTTTGATAAGGGGCTTAATATATCATAGGCCCCAAGGGTTTTCAAGGTTTTTTTTGCCAGCCCAGCGTCGTAGGGCGGGTCGACAAAAATAAGGTCAAACCGTCGTTTCTGAAGCGAAAAACTCTTGATCGTGGCAAAAACATCCCCTGGCCATAGGGAACAGACCCGGCCATCCGGCTCTGGCGTGTCCAGGCCTAAAATCCTCATATTCTCGCGGATCACGTCCACACATTTCGGGTCTTTCTCAACCAGGGTCACGCTTGCAGCCCCGGATGAAAACGCCTCAAACCCAAGCCCCCCGCTTCCTGAAAAAAGGTCCAAAACATGACGGCCTGAGAGATCATGACCGATAATATCAAAGATCGCCTTTCGAGTAAGATTTTGGGTCGGCTTAATATGGGCCGGCATATAAAAATTTCGGCCCTTTAATGTCCCGGCAATGATTTTCATTCGTATTTCCTTCTATAATCACCTGTTAGGCCGCATCCAAATTTTCTAAAAATCCCGGATACCGCTCCTGAATAGACGCGCGCAGGGATCGATACTCCGGAGCGATCAATCCTGGGTCGCTCTCGGCGATCCGGCGGGCCGCCTCACCCGCCTCTGTTAAAAGCTCGGTCTGGGTCAGAGGATTTCCGAACCTGAGCTCGTTCATCCCGTGCTGATGCCGGCCAAAATACCTCCCGGGGCCGCGGATACGCAGATCCTCTTCCGCGATCTCAAACCCGTCCGATGTCTTTTTCATCACCTCAAGGCGCGCGAATCCGCCCTCGGTCGTTGGATCAGCCAGGAGAACGCAGATGCCGTCCCTGCCCCCGCGGCCGATCCGACCACGGAGCTGATGGAGCTGGGCCAAACCGAACCGCTCCGCGTGCTCAATGACCATGACCGAGGCATTCGGTACATCGATCCCGACCTCCAACACCGTTGTCGCGACAAGGATATCGATCTCGTGCCGCTTGAATCGGTCCATCGCCTCGTCAGCATCGCGCCGTTTCATCTGCCCATGAACAAGCCCCACCCTCAGATCGCGAAAGGTCTTATGCTGAAATTCATGGCACATCGCGACTGCCGCCTTCAGGTCCCCCTCCTCCGACTCGCTCACGACCGGATAGACAACATACGCCTGCTCACCCCCCTCGACATGACGACGAATTAAGGCATAGGCCTCGGCGGCTTGATCCATCGAAATGAGCCGAGTCACAACGGTCCCGCGGCCCGGAGGCAGCTCATCGATCGTCGAGATATCCAAGTCCCCGAACAAAGTGAGGCTCAATGTCCGAGGGATAGGGGTCGCGGTCATAACAAGGACATCGGGATTGACGCCTTTTGCGGACATGACCGCCCGCTGATCCACCCCAAATTTATGCTGCTCATCCATGACCACAAAACTCAGATCCTTAAAAACAACTCCCCCACTCAGGAGGGCGTGCGTCCCCACCAGAATATCAGTCTCGCCAGACCTCACCCGCCCGAGCACCCTTTCGCGCTCGGCGGCCACTCCCTCGCCGACAAGAAGGTCGACCCTCAGATCCCCCGCTGAGCCATTCGCCAAAACCCTCTGAAAGGTCGCGGCATGTTGATGGGCCAAGATCTCTGTCGGCACAAGAACAGCCGCCTGATGCCCCGCCCGCGCCGCGGCCACGGCTGCCGTTACGGCGACGAGCGTCTTGCCACACCCGACATCTCCCTGAAGCAACCGGAGCATAGGGACAGGCCTCCGCATATCCGTCAGGATCTCATCGATCACCCGCGTCTGGGCCCGGGTCAGTTCAATCCCGAGCCCGTCTAAAAAGCGGCGGATCTCATGATCGTCGATCACATGAGCATAGCCCTGACGCTGAACGATCGTGGATCGCCTCATCTGAGCTGCGAGCTGAAAGACCAAGAATTCTTCAAAGGATATCCGTCGGATCCCATCCTGCAACGCCGGAAAGGAGCGGGGAAAATGGACCGCCTCGATGCTCTCTCGGGCGCTTAACAAACGATACGAATTACGAACCGCGACCGGAAGGGAGTCCTCAACCCGGTCGCCAAAGGCCTGCCACGCCGTCATCATCGTTCGCCGGATATAACGCTGGGTCATGCCTCGGGTCAATGGATAGATCGCGACGATCTTCCCCATGCTCAACTGACCGTCATCCGCGCTGTCAATGATTTCATATTCCGGAGAGATCATTTGAAGCCGGTCCTTATACAGATCCACCTTCCCATAGACCACAACCCGTGTCCCTGGTTTGAAATAATGGACAAGATACGGCTGATTAAACCAGACACAAGTGATCTGCCCTCCGCTGTCACGAAGGACCACTTCATAGACATGTTTTTTTGTGTACCAGCTCCGTCGAGCCTGATGAACCGCAACCTCGCCAGCAACAGTCTGTAGGTCTCCGATTACGGTCTCACGGATGGGAATAATGTGAGTGCGATCCTCGTACCGGCGGGGCAAGAGAAAAAAAAGGTCGTCAACGGTCGACACCCCAAGATTCGCAAACAGTCGTTCACGGGCAGGCCCCACCCCCTTCACATATCTCACCGCCGTTGTCCTGAGCGACATCCCGTGACCTTCTTTTCCGTATAAAAAAACCCATAGTGCCATCACTATGGGCCCGGCTGCGGCTTTCGAATGCAACCGATCAATACCTCATCTGACTGATCTTCTTCTCCACCGACCGTCGATAGATCGGCCCAAGGACAGTCTCGAGATCATAGACCCCTTTAAAATCATCGATCTGATCCTCGTCCGTCTTGCTTAAAATCTTTTTCCGGACGAGATTAAAGACAATATTCCCGAAATCCTCCGTCGACGTCACCCCCCAATACTTGAGCACCGTGAGCGCCATCGGACCAAAGCGCTTCATCAAAAGGACCTTGATGCCTTCGAGGAGTTCCTTGCCTGAGATATGCTTGGGTCGCCGGAATTTCCGCTGGGCAAAAGCTAAGGCATCCAGAAGAAACTCGTAGGCATCCTGATGATACCGGTCATCCTCTAGGCAAAGCTCTTCAATCAATGTGTCGATCTCGTATTTCATGCTCGTATTTTAACACACTTCCTTCTAATGCAAAATAGGAAAACCAATTTCCTCATGGCCACCGGGCAAAAAAGTGAAAAATTTATTATTTCCGTCTTTTCCAATAAAAAGCTTTCTGACATAATAACCCCATGGCACGAGCCAACGGCAAAAAGCTCTGGATCTGGATCGCCTTTCTGCTCTGCTACACGCGTTATGCAGGCATCACGGCGTGGGATATTCTCCTCCCTGACACCGCCCTCCGAGGCTATTACCATTGCCTAATGAGCATCCATTGGATCTATCATATTGAATTCCTGGCATCAGGGCTCCTGGCCCTATTCAATCTTCTAACGATCATTCCCCTTTACGGCCAGATCCTTAACCGTCACTGGCTTCCCACAATCTGGTGGAAGGCATTTTTGATCGTTCGAATCGTGCTTGAAATCACGGGGCATGGATTCGACATCAAAATTTTTCAATCCCTATGGCACAGCTATCCGCTCGTTGCGGTCCTGAATCTTGTACCCGCGCTCTGTTGGCTCGTCCCATCGTATCTTATCTTATATTGCCATGCGGCCCATCGAGAGGTTCTTCCGGGGGAATAAAGAAAAGCCCTCTGTTCGCGCGGCATCTATCAGAACCCTGCCCCTGTTATCAATAGCGTCATCTTATTTTCCGAAGTTATTTTTTAAAAAAAGAATTTCATAGCTTTTATAATCCACGATCAACTCCGGGGGTGACTCTAAATCCTTTTTCAACAGGTCCAGAGAGCTCTGCGCCTCAAGATGCTTGGCATAACCTAAAAAATATTCTGATTCAGCATAATGCCCAAGCTGAGCATGCGCACGCCTCAAATAATGATACATGGATACGAATAACGGATCTTTCCGTCGGCAATGATCCAACGCGACAATGGCATTCGTATAATCCCCCAACTCAACATACGCGACCCCAAGATAATAGAAAAAAAACGCCTGGGCCTCAAAGAATGGCGCATCATGAATTTCAAAAGACGTCTTCTTGATCTTCCCCCAATCTCGCAATCGAAAATAGTTTAAGACGAGTACTTTATGCGCGTTTTCATATGTTTGTACCAAATGTTCTACAAAATACGTCAGCACCTCGTCCGTCTGATCTCCCTCCTGATCAAGGGGCAACCAGAACTCGGGTTGTTTAAAAAGCCGCGCCAAGTCCTTCACCACATCCTCAAGCTGTGCGATCGACTCATGATATTTTTCAAGCTGATAATACGCCACACCCAAATTATATTTAAAAACAACCCCTCCTTCGGCATCATATTTCATGGCCATTTCATAGGCCCTCACTGAGTTTTCGAAATCGCCCAGATAATAATAACAAAACCCCGCCATCCCCAAGAAAGGACTGGATTTTGGCACAGCCCGGATGAGTGTCTTATAATACTCCAGGGCCCAGCGCATCCTCACCCGATCAAACGGCTCGCCGCCCCCTACATATCGAATAGGATACACTGAATACTCTTTCAGCGCGTTCGCCTTGTTCAACAACGCATGATCAAGATCAAACAACCAGAAAACGATCGTAATGGCGAGAAAATAAACAAAGGCCCATCGGCCAAGTCCCCTAGCAAGTTTTGCTAATATTTTTCGAAACGGCCCCATCGTCTTCTCACCTTTAAAAACGCGGATCCTTCATTCAAAAAAAGTCCGGACCCGATCAATAATCAGATCTTGCTCCGCCTGGTCCAGGTCCACAAAGAGTGGCAAACGAATCAATCGAGCGCTCTCACGGGTTGTGTAGCGATCCTCGCCATGGAATCGGCTAAACCGCCGGCGCGCAGGCGACGAATGGAGCGGGACATAATGAAAGACGGCATCAATCCCTTGAGCCTGCAAAAAACGGAGCAAGGCCTCTCGCTCCTTCGGCCGTCGAGTCTTCAGATAAAACATGTGGGCCGCATGCCGGCATCCGTCCGGAATACAAGGAAGCTCGACGCGCCCTTGAGCCGCCAGTCCCTGAAACTCCTTGGCATACACGTCCCAGATCCTCATCCGTTTAGCCGTTATCTCAGGGAGCATCTCCTTTTGGGACAAGAGCAACGCCGTCTCGATCAGTGATGCATCGATCGTCATGATGTCGGACCGGATATCAACAAAGACCGGAACCCCTCCACGCAGCACAAAGGCATTCGCCGTCGAGACAAACGTGTAGGAGGGCATAATGATCTCATCGCCCGGACCGATATCGGCTAGGATCGCAGCCATTTCCAGAGCGGCCGTTCCAGAATGGCACAAGATCGCCTTCTGACATCCGGTCGTCTCCTCAATCCAGCGCTGACAGCATGCTGTAAACTCTCCACCGCCCGAAATACACCGCCTGTCAAATGCCTGACGAATATAGTCCAACCCGGCCGGGCTAAAATATGCCTTATTAAAAGGAATCCGTTTCATAAACCGCCCTTCCGCGCGATCAGTAATAAAGACCCGCCTGCTGGCAGATCCATGCCTGACCGAATAGCGCTGCGTTCAACCGCAAGGATTCTTTCGAGAACCCGATTGACCACAGGATTCATCTTCAATTCATCGGCCCCAGTTCTAGCTTGCCCCCTCCTCCTCATCACGACCCGGGAAAAGGCCATGACGGGCAGGATCAGGGAAACAAACGACGTCACCCGGACAATCTCAAAACCGGCAGACGAAACGATCTTTTTCAGCAGCGCGGCGCTATACCGGCGCTGATGACCCGCATACTCATCCACGCCGCTCCACAACCATGGGTGCTGCGGCACCGTAATGATCACCCCCCCATGCGGGGACGCCGCCTGATACATCTCCCGCAGGACCCGCGCGTCATCGGCAATGTGTTCCAAGACATCAAATGCCCCGATCACATCAAACTCGTTCTCGAAGGGAATAGTCTCCGCACCAAACTGCAGGATCTCCGCTCGGCCATTCCGCTCTCTCGCAAAAACAAGCCCCTCCCCTAACGCGTCACTGCCTGTTAAGAAAATCTGAGGAAACGCCTTCCCGATCTCCGACAGGACAAAGCCCGTGCCGCAGCCGATCTCCAAAAAATTTTTTGCCTCTGGAAAGTATCGCCCGAGGGCCCAACAAATAAGCCTGGCCCGAGCTCGAAACCAAAAATGGGAAGCCTCAAGATTGGCGAGCTGGGCGAAGGCCTCACTAGGAAAACGTATTTTGTCTTCATCTTTTCCAGCACCTTGATCTGGTGCGTGGTGGCAATGAGGGTGACATGCTGGACGATGGCGGCCAATGGAATCAAGACCCGTTGCACATTTATGCCAGCTCTTCATCCGGCACCCTTAATCGCTGGCCTTCTTTTAGTATGGATAAGTCGTCGCACAGGCTTGTGATCGCCACGATATATCCATCCTTTTTAAAAATAATGGTCCGATCATAACTCAACAGCACGGTCAACTCATCGAATGACTTCGCATATTCTTTTAAAAATTTATTTTTTAGAATCTTGACTTCATGTGCTCGATACTCTGCGCCAGAACAACAAAAAATACAACCCTGAGGCCTATTGCCAAATGCTCGAATTTTAGCGATCAGATCACCCAAAGGCTCATGAAACGTAAGCACCTGATCCTCATGTCGCCGTGTGAAATATTTTTCGTGACCGGTCAAAACCTGCCTCTTAACAGGCTCAAAGTCCCGCTCAAGCGCCATAATAAAGGTCTTCTTTTCTGCAATAAAGCTAAGCTGATAGAGGAGCCCCCCGTCAAGATCATCGGAATAAGGAATCCTTATCTGCGAGATGATATCTCCAGCATCAATCTGATCAGTCATCAGATGGCAGGTCGCCCCGCCGTCTTTTTTAAACAACAAGGAGCCAAGAACAGGATCTGCACCTCTCAGGTCCGGCAAAACTGATGGATGTATATTAATATATTTTTTCTTAGGCATCCGAGAGATCGGAAGAATGAACGGGGATCCGTTAGAAATCAACACGTCATACTCAATCGAGTCGAGAGCCGTCAGGACCTCCTCGCGTGAACGGACAATCTGGCAATCAATACCCATCTCCGGGGCCTGTCTTTGAAGATATGATCCTTCAACAGCACACGCCAAAACAAGATCGAGCCCGCGCGAGATCATTTCTTCTAAGACGAACCGGCGATTACCCACAAATGCATAACGCGTCAAAGAATCTGCCCTCCGTTGCCTCATTCCCTATTCATAAATCTTTTTGATAATAGTGCTTGGACGCTGTTTCGCCTCAGTGAAAATTTTTGACACATAAATACCCACCATGCCAATAAACAAAATAATTAACCCCCCCAGTAGCCAGACGGACGCCATAATCGATGTCCACCCAGCCAGAGGCTTCTTGAAAAAAATCTTATTGATAACAAGGCCAACAGTATACCCGAAGGATGAGAGAAAAATAAAGAGCCCAGTATAAAAAATCCATACCAGCGGCCTGCTACTAAATGAGGTTATCATATCAATCATCAGGGCCAACTTTTTCTGAAACGTATATGTACTTGTTGCTTTTGCTGCCTTGACGACGGTCTGGGGGCGCTGCTCAAACCCGGCCAAAATGCAAAGTCCAAAAAAAACAGATTCTCGCTCATTAAATTGCATCAGGGCCTCGACATATCGACGGGTCATGAGCCGGGCCATGATGATATTCGGCTCTGTCCTCACATAGGATGTCGCATTAAAAATCGCATAAGCAATCGCCCCGCTCCAGCGCTCAAAAAACCGACCCTTCCTTTTTTTTTGAACACCGTAGACAACATCACATCGATCCCGATCCATTTGTTCAGCAAACCCGATCATCAACTCAGGCGCTTCCTCTAGATCAGAATCAACAATAAAAACCCGCTCCCCACTGGCGTGCTGCAGCCCACGCATCATGGCCTTGTGATGGCCAAAATTTCTCGACAGATCTACGATCTTAATAACGGGATTTTGATCGCGAAGACGTAACGCCACCTCCAATGAATCATCAGGGGACCCATCATTGACAAGAATCAGCTCATACGATGTGGAGATCTGTTGAACAGCCGCATGAACCCTACGAACAAACTCTTCCAAATAAGGAGATGAGTTATACAAGGTAGTCACAATAGATATTTTCATAGATTACCCTTCGTGTTGTGACACTCCTGAAAAGCTCTTCATAAAACTTGTTGCCCTTGGCCCTTCATTAAAAATCAAATCTAGAATCGACACCCCGTGTTGAAAAGGAGGATATAATTGACTATAGGCTGGGTAGTCTGAATAGTCCATCCATGTCACCAGAATGTTCTCTTGCGCAAACAGGCTCAGATTAAGATATTCACGTGCCGAGGGCCCTGAAATATACTCATCCGCCCCCGCCGACTTGCACAAGGAAAGCACCCGCTCGGTCCTGCCGTCAACCGAGTCATACTCCTTGGAATATGTCAACCGCGTCTTGATGCCCAACAGGTCTCGGACTGCATTTAAAAAAATATAATTGATTTCACTCAAATTGCGCGTACGAAGTGAAAGATACAAATCCTCAAAATATTCTTTATACTGCCTAAAAAAAGCGGCCTTAGAATAGCAATGACTAATGGTATACCAATGACGTCTACTCCAGGTTCGATCGCTAATACTAACTTCATCAATCGCCTGACCTAATTTTCCTTTGATCGCCACCGGAATCGTTAAATATCGCAACCCCTCAGGGGCTTTAATAAGATTCCTATTCCGCCAGTCACTGCGCGTATATTGGACATCATCGAGGATAATAAACTCATCTGCCATGTTCATTAAATCAAAATATCCCTTCCAGGGAATATAGTTAGACTGAAGAACAACGACTTTTTTCATGCGCGCAAATTTCGTACTATTTTTCCTAAAAATTGGTAAAAAGTGCTTGATATAAATTTACTATACATTTACTGTTAGTATATATAGGACAACAAAAAATGCAAAGAGGATTTGAACTTCCTATGGCCGACCCAGACCGATCTCACGACGCAAGAAACCACACAAAAAATAATCGCCCCTGGATGCCCTCCGGCCTGTGGATCCTCCTTCCCTTTCTGATCTGGGTCGTGATCTTCTCAAGCTTTCCGGCCCAACAAAGAGCCTTGGGCCATGACGCCCCTATTCATGTCTCTCGGGTGCAATATTATGTGAACGCGGTCTTAAATGGGACCCTTCCCTTCTGGGACCCGTTCAACGCATGGGGGAAAGAAGACCTCTGCATCAAACTCTTCAGCGAGTTCAACCCCGTCCTCTACATCATCCCCTTCGGCATGCTCCTCGGGATCCCCTTTTACACGGCATATTTTATTTTCTTATTCCTCTACTTTTTCATCGGCATGGCCGGATTTTACCGTTTAGCATCGACCATGCTCAAAGACACAAGGCTGGCCTTCTTAGCCTACGCCCTTGTGATGTTCTCCTCACTCGGTGCCACGATCTTTTCAGACCCGGCCATCCTGTTGCTTTTTGTGCCAGCGGTCTGGTTCTTTGCGTTCTTGGCGGAGGCGCTCACCGCCCTCAAACCGCGCAATATCCTCGGGATGACCTTCTGCGCCATGATCATCGCAACAACATATATTCCTTTCTACTTTCTTACGATCTTTCTCACGGTCACCGTCATGGCGGCCCTTCTTTTCCCCCGAAGAACTCTCGCTTTCGCGCGCGAGATGTTCATCTATGGGGCCCGGCACCGGTTCCTTACCATCGTCATGATCCTGCTCGTCGTCGTATCCCTGATCCCAAACACCCTCTGGTTCTTGGAAAACCGCACCGGACAATACGTGGATACAACCCGCCAATTCGAAACAATCGACGGTCACACCGCACGCATCTCCATCAAAACCGCGGGCAAGTCCCCGTTTAGTCAATACATCCTTATGGCAAACCCCCTCACCGGGTTAGACCTGTATTCCAGCACAACAGCGCTCTTCTTTTATATTCCGCTCATCTGGTATATCATCGCGCTCATCGGGATGTTCTCGTCGGTCACCAAAAAAGGACTGCTCCTCTTTCTGAGCGTTTTTGTCCTCTTTCTCATCGGGCTGACAACAGCCACGCCGGTATTCCCGTTCCTTTATACCCACGTTTTCTTCTTTCAACTTTTTAGGAATCTGTATTATCTTACCTATCTCTCCATTCCAATCGCCGTGTTATTCGGAGCCCACGTGATAAAACAAACATTCCTGGCCGAGGCCGTTCCGAAATCGGCCCAGCCTCGACCGTGGACAGCGCTCGGGATCACCCTTGTTCATACAGGAATCATCTCCCTACTCTTGACCTCCGATCAGACTCTGACCGCATCGGTCCTCACGGCCGTCGGGAGCTGGATCTTATTCACGAGCTGGGCACTCGGCTGGTTTCCATTCTCTCGCAACATCTTCTTTTCCCTCTTAATCAGCATCTGCCTGATCGAACCGATCCATGTGTTCCATCATTTTGTTCTCAATTCACCGAGCAGCGTCACCCGGCATGATGATGCCCGACAGCGACCGCGATTTTCCTTCGTCCGGCCCGCCAAGGCCGACGATGCCCGTCTCAAGATCTACGATAATGACTTCTGGGTCATGAAAAAACCCATGGCTGATACCTCAGGATTGAACCTTGATAACAACGGCTTTTTCGGACTCAAATATGCGCATGATCTGTTCGCCAACATTAACCACGCGATCCTCGAGCCATATACCCGCTACAAATTAATCGCCTATGATCATACCGAGAACACCGATCCCGACACCTTCGATCCTCATCGGCTCACCGCGCTCTTTGCCTCGAATCGGAATCTCGCGCTCATCGCTGACAGCAGCGCCCCCGCGCAGGCAGGCACAACGGTTGACGGAGCGCCAACCCGTTTCACCGAAAACACCGACGAGCTTACCGTCCTTTCCTTTGACCAGAATGAACTCGTCCTGCGAACAGCTTTCCCTTCTAAAAAATTCCTTGTCTACAATGACAGTTATCAGAAAAAATGGCGCACTGTGATCGACGGATCAGCGGCCACCCTTTTCCGGGCGAATCACGCCTTTAAAGGCGTCTGGGTCCCCGCCGGCACGCACACCGTTGCTTTCCGATTTGGAAGCCCCTGGTCCCACCGTGGGCGTCTCCTGCTCATCTTTCTGTACGCGGGCGTCCTGGCCTGGGTTATTTACCTCCATCTTGTGCCCTCACCACGAGGCCCTCAAATAACGCGGCTCCGTCCTTAACGCCGACCCCGGTCCCCATCTTCCTTTAGACAAAAAAATATCCCCGCCTTCAATGAAGACGGGGACATATTTAATCCGGCAACGTTCTACTCTCCCAAAGCCTTGCGACCTAAGTACCATCGACCTTAGTGGGCTTAACTGCCGTGTTCGGAATGGGAACGGGTGTTTCCCCACCAGTAAAGTCGCCGGAAATCTCTGTTCTGATCACAGTTACAACGGATCAGATAAATCTTGACAGTTATGTAGTATAAGATGCACGTGCCACTGATCTACGATGTTTTAATAAGTGCAAATATTCGGCTTATTAGTACTGCTTAGCTTAAGGCCTCACAGCCCTTACACACGCAGCCTATCAACCTCCTAGTCTAGAAGGTGCCTTCATTTCCGAAGAAAAACGATGACTTATCTTGAGGGGGGCTTCGCACTTAGATGCATTCAGCGCTTATCCCTTCCGAACATGGCTACCCAGCGACTGCCCTTGGCAGGACAACTGGAACACCAGAGGTTCGTCTCTTTCGGTCCTCTCGTACTAAAAAGAGCTCCTCTTCAATCATCACGCGCCCACACCGGATAGAGACCGAACTGTCTCACGACGTTCTAAACCCAGCTCGCGTACCGTTTTAACCGGCGAACAGCCGGACCCTTGGGACCTTGTACAGCCCCAGGATACGATGAGCCGACATCGAGGTGCCAATCCGCGCTGTCGATATGAACTCTCGAGCGCGATCAGCCTGTTATCCCCGGAGTACCTATTGTTCGTTGAGCGATGGCAATCCCATGATCTACCACCGGATCACTTAGCCCTACTTTCGTATCTGCTCGTCCTGTCGGACTCGCAGTCAAGCTCCCTTATGCCTATGCACTCTACAGACGATTGCCAACCGTCTTGAGGGAACCTTTGGACCCCGTCGTTACATTTTAGACGGGACTCGCCCCAAGCAAACTGCCCAGCTGTCAATGTCCCTCGCCCTGTTTCAAGGGTCAAGGTTAGAATTCTAATACTAACAGGGTGGTATTTCACCGATGGCTCTTGTGCCGCTAGCGCGGCACCGTCATAGCCTCCCACCTATCCTACACAATCAGGATCAAAATTCAATAACAGCTTGCAGTAAAGGTTCCGGGGTCTTCTCGTCCTGGTGCGGGAAGACGGCATCTTCACCGCCACTACAATTTCGCCGAGTCCCTCCTCGAGACAGTGCCCAAATCGTTACACCATTCGTGCGCGTGGGAACTTACCCCACAAGGAATTTCGCTACCTTAGGACCGTTATAGTTACGGCCGCCGTTTACTGGGGCTTCAGTTCTCAGCTTCTCCTTACGGATAACCGATCCCCTTAACCTTCCAGCACCGGGCAGGTGTCACACCCTATACGTTGTCTTGCGACTTTGCAGAGTGATGTGTTTTTACTAAACAGTCGTCCGGGCCTCTTTTCTGTGACCTTCTAGGCTCCATCCGTAAAGGACTTCACCCTTCAGGCACCCCATCTCCCGAAGTTACGGGGTCATTTTGCCGAGTTCCTTAAGGAGAGTTATCTCGAGCGCCTTCCCATATTCTGGGTATCTACCTGTGTTGGGTTACGGTACGATCGGCTGTGATACTCACCTGTGAGATTTTCTTGGCAGCATGGAATGAGTGACTTCCCTTCACCCGTAGGATCAGGTCCCCATCACCTCTCACGCTGATGTCTCCATCAGCGCTACTGGTTTAGACAAGGACATCCAAC
>CAYVEC010000013.1:0-49172 GCA_964450385.1 uncultured Planctomycetales bacterium | reverse complement strand
GCAAGCCGGGTCATGGAAAGCGTATACTTTTGCGCACCTTCGGATGTCAGATGAACGAGTACGACACGGAGCTCATCCGGTCCATCCTCGTGCAGGCGGGGTATGCCCTGACCGACGAGGAGGGGGCGGCAGACGTGATCCTGTTCAACACCTGCTCGGTGCGCGACAACGCGGTGCGCCGGGTTGTGGGCATGGTCCATGAGGTTCGCTACCGCCGGGCGGGCCGGCCCGCGGTCTACGGGATCCTTGGCTGCATCGCCGCGCATTTGAAGACCGAACTCCTCACGGACGGGAATCTCGATATTGATCTTGTCGCGGGCCCGGATTCGTATCAGCGGCTGCCGACGCTCATTGAGCAGGCCCATGACCGAAAGGTCTTTGACGTGGACCTGGCGTCCACAGAGACCTATGAAGGGATCTGCCCGACGCGCGAGCGCTCGGCGAACGCCTGGATCGCGATTATGCGCGGGTGTGATAATTTCTGCAGTTATTGTGTCGTCCCCTATACGCGGGGCCGCGAGCGGAGCCGCTCGCCCGAGGGGATCCTTGAGGAGGCACGCCGGCTTGTCAGGGACGGGTTTGCCCAGGTGACCCTGCTCGGGCAGAACGTGAATTCCTATCGTCATGGCGACACGGATTTTGTGGCGCTCCTTGAACAGGTGGCCTCGGTCGACGGCCTGCGGCGCGTGTGGTTCACCTCCCCGCATCCGAAGGACATGGATGAACGGCTCATTGATCTCGTCGCCCGCCACCCGCGCCTCTGCCGGCACGTGCACCTGCCGCTTCAGGCCGGCAGTTCCGCGGTCCTGGCCCGGATGAACCGGACGTACACGCGGGAGCAGTACCTCCACCTCGCGCGTC
This sequence comes from uncultured Planctomycetales bacterium, assembly GCA_964450385.1. Lineage (GTDB taxonomy): Bacteria > Omnitrophota > Gorgyraeia > Zapsychrales > JANLHA01 > JAKLFA01. The sequence continues at coordinate 48,311 of CAYVEC010000013.1, read as the reverse complement.
GGATCCGGGAGCGGGTCCCCGGGGGCGCGGTCACGACCGACATCATTGTGGGATTTCCCGGTGAGACCGAGGCGGATTTCCGGGACACGGTCGCGGTGATGGAGGAGGTCATGTTCGATGCCGCCTTTATCTTTAAATATTCACCGAGGGAGGGGACCCAGGCCGCTCGCGATTATGCCGATGATGTGCCCGAGGAAGAAAAGACACGGCGCATCGTTCTCCTGAACGATCTTCAAAAAGAGCATTCGTTACGACGGAACCGGCCGTATCTTGGTCAGACCGTTCCGGTCATGATCGATGCCGATACCGACGGCCGGCTTGAAGGCCGGACGATCACGGACCGGCGGGTCATCCTTGAGCCGCCGACCGCGGGGACGCCCTGGCCCGGGCTTGGGAGTGAAATCGCCGCGTTGATCACGGATGTCTCGCCGCACGCCCTGAAAGGGGTTCTGGCCGCGGGCTGAGGCCTGGCGTAATGCTTGATTTCTTGCGGTTTTTGCCGTATAGTGTACACAATTATTTTCCACGATAAGGGCAGGGCATGACGATACACACGGCGCAGGAACTGTACGCAAAACTTAAGAATATCAAGCTCGGCGCCAGCTGCTGCCAATATTCCCTAAAAAAGTGCGAAGAATTCATGCCGCTTATCACCGAGATCAACCGGCTCAAGGCCGAACAGAACGCGGTGATCCTCGCCCATACTTATGTTACGCCTGAGATCATTTATGGGGTCGCGGATTTCGTCGGGGATTCTTATGGGTTGAGCCGCGACGCGTTAAAAACATCAGCCGATACGATCGTCTTTGTCGCGGTGAGGTTCATGGGTGAGACGGCCAAGATCCTTAACCCGAATAAAGAGGTCTTGGTTCCGGCCCGCAATGCCGGCTGTACCCTGGCGGACGCGATCACGGCCGAGCAGGTCCGCGGTCTGCGGAAGGAATATCCCGACTATACCTTTGTCTGCTACATCAATACCACGGTCGAGGTCAAGGCCGAGTGCGATGTCTGCGTGACCTCGGGCAATGTCGTTAAGATCATTGAGCGCCTGCCCACCGATAAGATTTATTTTTTGCCGGACCAGCAGATGGCCCAGAATATCATCGAGGACCTTGCCCGCCGGGGGATTCATAAGGACATCAAATATTTTCCCGGCGACTGCACGGTCCATCAGGAGATCCGGGCCGAGGAGATCGATCAGGTCCGCCTCGAGGTCCCGGGTGTCGTGGTTGTCGCGCATCCCGAATGCCTGCCCGAGGTTTGCCGAAAGGCGGACTTTGTCGGCAGTACCTCGCAGATGATGTCGTTTATCGCGGCCTCACCGGCGAAGGACTTTCTGGTCCTCACCGAGTGCGGGCTCGGGCACCGGATCAAGGTCGAATATCCGGACAAGAACCTGGTCGGCGCCTGCCGCGTCTGTGAGTTCATGAAGTCGAACAGCCTTGAGGATATCCATCGCGTCATGACCGTGCCGCGGGAGACCGAGCGCGTGGTCATCGAAGAGGGTCTGCGCCAGCGGGCCCTGCGGTCGATCGAGGCCATGTTCCGGTATGCCGGTGCGTGAGATTCCGTGTTGAACGGCCGGATGAAATGTGTTAATATTTTTCCGTATCTAACACCACCATTTTTTAGGGCTGCCCATGGAAAGTCAGAGTTTAGGGATCGTCGCGACGCAGTCGGTCACGGTCTGTGAGCCTCCGGATGAATTAGTTTTGAAAAGCGGGGCGCGTCTCGGCCCCATCACGATCGCCTATGAGACCTACGGCACGCTTAATGCCGCGCGATCGAACGCGGTTCTCATCTGTCACGCCCTCTCGGGCGACGCCCATGCCGCGGGTTGGCATGAGGGCGCCAAAAAACCCGGCTGGTGGGACATTATGATCGGTCCGGGCAAGGCCTTTGACACGGACAAATATTTCATCATCTCTTCGAACGTGCTCGGCGGATGCCAGGGCACGACCGGACCGTCCTCGATCGATCCCGCGACGGGCCGGCCCTACGGCCTGAATTTTCCTGTGATCACGATCAAGGATATGGTCGAGGTTCAAAAGCGACTTCTTGACCATCTCGGGATCACCCAGCTCCTGTCGGTTGCGGGCGGATCCATGGGCGGGCTCCAGGCCATGAAGTGGGCGGTCCTGTACCCCCAGATCGTTCAGTCCGCGATCATCATCGCGACGAATTACCGACATAATGCCCAGCAGATCGCCTTGCATGAGGTCGGCCGCCAGGCGATCATGTCTGATCCCGACTGGTGCGGAGGTGATTATTATGGAAAGACCCTGCCCCGGCGGGGGCTCGCCCTGGCCCGGATGATCGGACACATCACCTACATGAGCGAAAAGTCCATGGATGAAAAGTTCGGACGCCGGCTCATCGATAAGGAGCGGGTCGGCTATGATTTTTCCATGGATTTTGAGGTGCAGAACTATCTCCGTTACCGGGGGGATAGTTTCGTGGATCGTTTTGACGCGAATTCGTATCTGTATATCACGAAGGCCGTTGATTATTTCGATCTTGAGGAAGAGGAAGGGAATCTAGCGCGGGCCCTGAAGCACGTGGATTCTAAATTCCTCGTGATCTCATTCTCATCCGACTGGCTCTACCCGTCGCATCAGCTCAAGACCTTTGTCACGGCACTTAAGGCCAATGACCATGACGTCTCGAATATCGTGATCGATTCGGATTACGGCCATGACGCCTTTTTGATCGAGAATGACCGCCAGGATCAGGTCGTCCGGCATTTTCTTAACCGCATGATGATGGAGCAGGCATGAGTACGAAGGGACACGATGTCGCGCGTCCGGATTATGAGGTGATCTGCGGGATCGTGGAGCCCGGGTCGCGGATCCTGGACCTCGGCTGCGGGGATGGTGAATTGCTGAGCCGTCTCATTCAGCAGAAACGGTGCCATGGATCAGGGATAGAGCTTGACGAGCGCTCGGTCTGCCAGTGCATGGAGCGCGGGCTTACGGTGTCGCACGCGGACATCAATGACGAGCTCGAGCATTATACGGACAAGAGATTTGATTATGTGATCTTTAACGAGAGCCTTCAGCAGGTGCTCGATGCTGAGAAGGTGATCCTCGACGCCCTCAGGATCGGGAAAAAGGTCATTGTGGGCGTGCCGAATTTTTGTTTTTGGAAGGCGCGGGTCCAGATCTTCTTTGAGGGCCGCGTGCCCAAGACCAAGTGCCTGCCGTATGAATGGTATAACACGCCGAACCTCCGGTTTTTCAGTCTCCATGATTTTCGGCGGTTTTGCCGCCATAAAAAAATACGGATCTGTCAGCAGGTCGCGATCGGGGTGACACGCCGGGTCCCGTTCCTGCCGAACCTTTTTGCCACGCTCGGGATCTTTGTCCTTCAGAAACCATAAGGAGAGAGCGATGCCGTATATCAATCTAAAGCTCGTTGGAACACTGACCCGCGAGCAAAAGGCCCAGATCGCCCGGGAATTCAGTGATACCCTCGAGCGCGTGGCCCATAAGCCGAAAGAGCACACGTATCTCGTGATCGACGAGGTCCCCGGGAGCCAGTGGGCGCAGGGCGACCGTTTTTTCGGTTAAGGGGGACGATCGTTCCTGCCGGGTTCATGACCTGCGGGGATCTTTCAAACCATTAACTCCATCGTTCGTATGACTAAACATTATGATTATGTGATCATTGGCGCGGGTATCGTAGGGCTCAGCCTCGCCCGCCGGCTCGCCGAGGTGGTTCCCGCGGAGCGGATCGCGGTGATCGAGAAAGAGGCCCGGGTCGGGGCCCATGCCTCGGGCCGGAACAGCGGGATCCTCCACGCGGGGTTCTATTACACCGCTGATAGTTTTAAGGCGCGCTTCACCGTGGCTGGGAATCAGGCGATGAAGCGGTTTTGCGCGGAGCGCGGGATCCCTGTCAACGCCTGCGGCAAGCTCGTCGTGGCCCAGGATGAGGCGGAGCGATGTCAGCTCCATGTCCTTTTTGAGCGGGGGATGAAGAACGGCAGCCGGGTCTCGCTCATCTCAGAGGCCGAGGCCCGGGAGATTGAGCCTGGGGTGCGGACCTTCCGCGAGGCCCTGTATTCGCCGGACACGGCCAGTCTGGACCCGCTCCGGGTCTGCGAGGCGATCTATGAGAACCTGAAGACTGCCGGGGTGGTGTTCTGTTTTAACGCGCGCTATATCGGAGCGCGGGACGGGGTCATCGAGACGACCGCGGGTGAATTCTCCGCCGGAACGATGATCAACTGCGCCGGGCTTTATGCCGACCGGGTGGCGAGGGATGTCGGCCTGGCGCGGCGGTATACGATGATCCCGTTTAAGGGCCTATATCTAAAATACGCCAAGAACACGACAGATGTGCGGATCAATGTCTATCCGGTGCCGAATTTAAATAACCCATTCCTCGGCGTCCATTTTACCAAGACCGTGGATGACCATATCAAGATCGGGCCCACGGCGATCCCGGCCTTTTGGCGGGAGAATTACGCCGGGGTCTCGGGCTTCCGCGTGGGTGAGGCCGCCGAGATCCTGACGCATGAGGCACGGCTTTTTCTGACCAATGCCTTTCATTTCCGTGACCTGGCGTTTGAGGAGATCCGGAAGTATGGGCGGCGCTATTTTATTTCGCTCGCTCAGCAGATGATCCCCGGGATCGACCCTGAGGGGTTCGGTGATTATACCCCGCCCGGGATCCGGGCCCAGCTCCTCGACATCCCCAACGGATGTCTGGTTCAGGATTTTGTCGTTGAGGCCACGCCGGGGTCTGTCCACATTCTTAACGCGGTCTCACCGGCCTTCACCTGTGCCTTTCCCTTCGCGGATTACATCTATACGACCTTTTTGGCCCGGGCGTGAGCGCGGGGCCGAACTAAGGCGAGTTTAGAAGTATTTATTGACAGAAAAGAGATATTGGATAAAATATTCATTATAAATCATCGTATAAATGCGTTATAAAACAAAGTACTTATTTCGAAATTGCCGGAATGAGGACGCACAGAGAGGGGAACCGGGTATGTCCATTAATGTTTTTTCGCAGAACACGCCAAATCCGAATACCGTAAAATTCATCATTGACCGGGTGATCAAGACCGAGGGCCGCGCGGTCTTCAAAAGCCTGGATGAGGCCGGCGACCTTGAGCTTGTCCGCCGGGTGATGTCGCTTCCGCACGTTACCGAGGTGTCCTTGGCCGCGAATTTTGTCACGGTCACCCAGGACGGCGGCGCGGATTGGGAGGAGCTCGAACGGGACGTTAAGCGCGAGCTTACCGTTGGGGTGGCCTACCACAGTCCGGATTTCAAGGTTCCGGGCAGGCCCGTCCCACAAGGTGCCGACGGCGAGGACCTTAAAAAGATCGAGACGATCATTGACCAGACGATCCGCCCGGCCCTGCAGATGCACGGCGGGGATCTCGAGATCATTGACTATCATCAAAAGATGCTTCGGATCCATTATCAGGGGGCCTGCGGGTGTTGCCCGTCGGCGACCTTCGGGACCCTTCAGCTCATCGAGGGGGTGCTTCGAGAACAGTTCGACCCTGAGATCACGGTCATGCCGGCCTAGCCATGTTCAAGGTGAATAAAAAAATCGGGTACGCCTTGCTTGCCTTAAAGCATATGAGCGTTAAGACCCCGGGGGAGCGCACCTCGGCGAAGGAGGTCTGCGACGCGTATAAGATCCCGTTCGACCCGACGGCGAGGGTCCTCCAGATTCTTGCCCAGCATGGGATCCTACACGCCGAGCAGGGCGCGCACGGGGGTTATCAGCTGATCCGGGACATCACCCGGATCTCCCTTAAGGATCTGAATGATATTCTCCTCGGTCCGGTGCGGATCACGAGCTGTTTGACCGGCCGGCCGCTCAGCTGTAAGGCCATGGAGACCTGCGGGGTGATCAGTCCGTTGCTGTCATTGAATGAACAGGTCAAGAATTTTCTCGCCGAGATCACGGTGGCATCTCTTGTGACAGGCAGGGCGCGGCAGCGGCCGCAGGCGTGTCCGGCTGAAGGGGACGGCGGGGCAGAAGGCGGTGAGGCGGATGACTAACGTTCCAGAACAGCCGTCATCGGAAAAGATGACCTCTGGTCCGGCGGGTTGGGGCCAGGGGGAGTACCGTTACGGCTTTGTGACCGAGACCGAGAGCGAATCGATCCCGAAGGGCCTGAGCGAGGAGACGGTCCGTCTTATTTCACGGAAGAAGAACGAGCCGGAGTGGATGCTCGCGTGGCGGCTTGAGGCCTTCCGGACCTGGCAGACCATGACCGAACCGCACTGGGCGCGTCTCGCATACCCAACGATCGATTATCAGGAGATCTGTTATTACACGGCGCCGAAGAAGGTCCCGGCGTCGCTTGACGAGGTTGATTCGGAGATCCTCGAGACCTTTACGCGGCTGGGCGTGCCGCTCACCGAGCAGAAACGGCTCGCGGGTGTTGCGGTCGACGCGGTCTTTGACAGCGTCTCGATCGGGACCACGCACCAGGAGATCCTGGCCGCGCAGGGCATCATCTTTTGTTCGATGTCTGAGGCGATCCAGCGGTATCCGGACATTGTGCGGCAGCACTTGGGCTCGGTGGTGCCCCGCGCGGATAATTTTTTCGCGGCCTTGAATTCGGCTGTGTTCTCCGATGGGTCGTTTTGTTATATCCCCAAAGGGGTGCGCTGCCCGATGGACCTGTCGACCTATTTCAGGATCAACGCGGCGCAGAGCGGTCAGTTTGAGCGGACCCTGATCGTGGCCGACGAGGCGAGCTATGTTTCGTATTTGGAAGGGTGTACGGCGCCGATGCGCGATGAGAATCAGCTTCATGCCGCGGTGGTCGAGCTTGTGGCCTTGGAGCGCGCCGAGATCAAGTATTCCACGGTCCAGAACTGGTATGCCGGAGATCCCGAGGGCCGGGGCGGGATCTATAATTTCGTCACGAAAAGGGGCCGCTGTCAGGGGGCCAATTCCAAGATCTCCTGGACCCAGGTCGAGGCGGGGTCAGCCATTACCTGGAAATATCCGAGTACGGTGCTTGAGGGTGATCATTCGATCGGGGAGTTCTATTCGGTAGCGCTCACGAACCATCGGATGCAGGCAGACACCGGGACCAAGATGATCCATATCGGGAAAGATACCCGGAGCCGGATCATTTCCAAGGGGATATCAACGGATGAGTCGAGCAATACCTATCGGGGCCTGGTCAAGGTGCTTCCGTCGGCGGAACGGGCGAGGAATTTTTCTCAGTGCGATTCGATGCTCGTGGGTAACCGGTGCCGGGCGAACACCTTTCCGGTGATCGATATCCGTCATCCGAGCGCGGTGACGGAGCATGAGGCCTCGACGTCGAAGATCAGCGAGGACCAAATCTTTTATTTGCGGTCGCGGGGCCTGGATGCCGAGCACTCCGTGTCGCTCATCATTAACGGGTTCTGTAAAGAGGTGTTCACGAAACTCCCCATGGAATTCGCCGTTGAGGCGGTCCGGCTGCTCGAGATGAAGCTCGAGCACAGTGTGGGATAGGCACAAGAGAGGAATCGTTATGTTCGAGATCCGTCATTTGCATGCCCGCGTCGAGGGCCATGAGATCCTTAAAGGCGTCGACCTCGTGGTCGGCCCGGGTGAGGTCCACGCGATCATGGGGCCCAACGGTTCGGGCAAGAGCACCCTGTCGAAGATCATTGCCGGACATCCGGCCTATGAGATCACCGATGGGGAGATCCTGTTCATGGTCGGCGGCCAGATGACCAATATTCTTGAATGGCCCCCGGAGCGGCGGGCCTGTGAGGGCATCTTCATGGCCTTTCAATATCCGGTGGAGATCCCTGGGGTGAACACCTCGATGTTCCTCCGGGCGGCCTATAACGCGGCCTGCGACCATCAGGGGGTCGAGGGGATGGACCCACTGGACTTTGATGTCTATGTCCACGAAAAAATGCGGGTCCTCGATATGGATGACAAATTCATCAACCGCGCCGTGAACGTTGATTTTTCCGGTGGGGAGAAGAAGCGCAATGAGGTCCTTCAGATGGCGGTCCTGAATCCGCGGCTCGCGGTGCTTGACGAGACCGATTCGGGCCTGGATGTCGATTCGATGCGGATCGTGGCCAATGGGGTCAACGCCCTGAGGTCGCCGCGGAACGCCTTTGTCGTCATCACGCATTATCAGCGGCTTTTGAATTATATCGTTCCGGACCGGGTCCATATCCTTCAGGATGGCCGGATCGTCTCCTCGGGCGGCAAGGAGCTCGCTCTTGAGGTTGAGGACAAGGGATATGATTGGTTGAAATAAGATGACAGAGCAGACCCGTGTCTACCACAACATTTTTTTCCTGCCCGAGCCTGAGGCAACGGCTGCCGGGTGGATGGAGGCCTTGCGTGGTCAGGCGCGGCGGCGTTTTGAGACGGCGGCTCTTCCGTCGATGAAGGAGGAAGGTTGGAGGTTCACGCCCCTATCCCCGATCCAGGCCGGCCGTTTTGCGTTGACGTCGATCGGTCATGTTGATCGGGGGCATATCGAACGCTCTGCCGGGCTCTCGACCCGGGAATTCACGATATTATTCGTTGATGGGGAACTTGTTGAGATCTACCGGAATTTATCGACCCCATTCAAGGCCCTTAAGGTCCTCTCGTGGTCAGCGGCCTGCCGCGAATGCCCGGACCAGGTCCAGAATGCCCTGCGTCATTTTGATCACGCCGAGGACGCCTTTTTTTCACTGATGAACCGGGCTTTTTTTTCGAGCGGGGTCGTGATCGATGTGGCAGCGGATGTCGCGGTCGCGCCGCTCATTCACCTTGTTCACCTGACGACCCATCAGGGCCCGGACCGGCTCACCCTGCCGCGGGTCTTGCTTATCATGGGGCCGCGGTCATCGGCAGCGGTCCTTGAGACCCATCGTGGACTCGACGGAGGGGCCTCGGCGGTCCACGCCCCGCTCACGGAGATCCTCCTCCATGAGGAGGCCCGGCTTGAATACGCGCGCCTGACCCAGGATGGTGAACGCTCGTACGGGATGGCGATGACCCGGGTCGCGGCTTTGGAAGGGGCGAGTCTTAAGAGTTTGGCCATGAGCATCGGCGAGAGCGCCCTTACACGGTATGACCTTGACGTGCATCTCCGGGGCGCGCATGCCCGGGCGGTCCTGAACGGGGTGTATTGCGCGGGCGCGCGGCAGATCATCCATCACCGGCCGGTGGTCCATCATCCGGTCCGCGAATGTGCTAGCCACCAGGAATATCGGGGGATCATCGCCGGCTCTGGGCACGGGGTCTTTAACGGACGGATCCGTGTCAGTCCGCCGGCCGCCGGGACCGAGGCGTATCAGATGAACCGGAATATTTTATTGGGCGAGCAGGCGCGGGTGAACACGACGCCGGAACTGATCATCGAGGCCGATGATGTCAAGTGCAGCCACGGGGCCACGGTCGGTCAGATTGCCGAGGAGCAGCTCTTCTATTTGCGCTCGCGCGGGCTCTCGCCGCGGGAGAGCGCCCGGCTCCTGGTCGAGGGGTTCGGAACGAATATATTAACCGAGATCGCGCAGCCGGATCTCCGGAAGTATTTTGAGACCGGTCTGGCGCGGAAGATTCAGGGGATGATCTAAATGAGACCTTTTGTGATTGATAAGATCCGCGTGGATTTTCCGGTGCTCCGGCGTCTCGTGGCCGGCCGGCCGCTTGTGTATTTTGATAACGCGGCGACGACCTTAAAACCCGAATCCGTTATCAGCGCTGAGATTGGCTATTATCGTGAGTACACGGCGAACATCCACCGCGGGGTCCATACGCTAAGTGAAGAGGCCACAGCCCGGTATGAGGCGGCGCGGCAGACCGTCTGCGATTTTATCCACGCCCGGTCCATGAACGAGATCGTGTTTACGCGTGGCGCGACCGAATCGATCAATCTTGTGGCTCACGGTCTGGCCCAGTCGGTCCTCGGCCCGGGTGACGAGATCCTCATTTCGGAGATGGAGCATCATTCGAATATCGTTCCCTGGCAGTTAGCGGCCGAACGCGCTGGCGCGGCCGTGCGCGTGATCCCGATGAATGACGCCGGGGAGCTTGACATGGAGGCGGCCCGGCGGATGATGACCGCGCGGACAAAGGTCGTGGGGCTTGTTTATGTCTCGAATTCGCTCGGGACCGTGAACCCGGTCAAGGCGGTGATCGATCTGGCCCATCGCCAGGGCGCTCTCGTCCTCATTGACGCGGCCCAGGCGGTCAATCATCGGCCGGTGGATGTTCAGGACCTGGATTGTGATTTCTTGGTGTTCTCGGGGCATAAGGTCTTTGGTCCAACCGGGACGGGGGTCCTCTATGGCAAGGCCGCGGTCTTGGAGCGGCTGCCGCCGTATCAGGGCGGCGGGGACATGATCGCCTCGGTCACCTTTGAACGCACCGAGTACGCGGTTGTACCGCATCGGTTTGAGGCTGGGACACCGAATATCGCGGGCGTTATCGGTCTCGCTGAGGCCCTGCAGTATGCGGGCTCGATCGGATTCGATGCGATCACGGCGCATGAGCAGGGTCTTCTCGCGCGAGCGACTGAACGGCTCTGCGCTGAGGTCCCGGACGCGCGGGTCATCGGGACCGCACCGGAGAAGGCCGCGATCCTCTCTTTTGTTATTCCCGGGATCCATCCCCATGATTTGGGGACCCTGGTCGATCAGGATGGGGTGGCCCTCCGGACCGGGCATCACTGCACCCAGCCGGTCATGGCCCATTTTAATATCCCCGCAACATCACGGGCGTCGTTTGCTTTTTATAATACGATTGACGAAATTGAGGTCTTTGTGCGCTCGGTGAAACGGGCGGTTCAGCTCTTTCTTTAGCGGGAGGAATGATGGAGACGAATGAATTATACCAAGAGATGATTTTGGAGCATCATAAGAATCCCCGGAATTTTCGGGCCATCGATCCCTGCACGCATAAGGCAGAAGGGTATAATCCTCTCTGCGGCGACCATCTTCATGTCTATTTGACGGTGACATCCGACGGGGTCGTTCAGGACGCGGCCTTTCAAGGTGAGGGGTGCGCGATCTCGCGCTCATCCGCGTCTCTGATGACGGATCAGATCAAGGGCAAGACGGTCGATGAGGTGAGACGCATGTTTGAGGCGTTCCATGATATGCTTTTAAAGCGGGAGGAGGGCGCGGCAGGAACCGCTGGACTAGGGAAGCTCGCGGTCTTTTCCGGGATCTGGCAATATCCATCGCGGATCAAGTGCGCGGCCCTGGCCTGGCACGCGCTGAAAGGGGCCCTTGACCAGAACGAGACGGTGTCCACGGAATAAAATTTTTAAAATTTCTCTGGAAAAGTCGTCGCTGTGGGGTAGGATAGAAACACATGAGGAGGGGAGGGATATGTTACACCATCCAGAACAGGTTTTAGACCGATTGCTTGCGTTAGGGTCGCAGATCAAGATCGATCGGCCGATCGAGGGGGTTGTTTATCGTGAGGATTATCAGGATTATCAGGTCCTGTTAGAGGGCAATTATCATGTCGAGATCAGGGAAAAGCTGATCGACGTCTTATTTAAAGATCCCAAGCATAGCGATACGCTCCGCGAGGTGTCGTTCTTGCTTCACCATCCGGTCGCCTTTGAGGAATGGGAGGAGACGGTTTAACGCCGTTCATCCATTCTGACGTTAGACGAAACGGACCTCAGGGGTCAGGTCGACCCCGAATCGTTCATAGACCCGTTGGGCCATCGAATCTGCGAGGGCGCGCACGTCCTGTGCCGTTGCCTGTCCATCGTTGATAATAATGTTCGCGTGTTTAGGGAAGACCGAGGCGCCGCCGACACGGAGGGCCTTACAGCCGGCCTCGTCGAGGAGCTTCCCGGCCGCGGTGCGTGTTCCGTCCGGTGAGATGATGTTCTTAAAGAAACTTCCTGCGCAGGGGGTCGTTCGGTAGTCGGGGTGTTTGTCGTGCCGGACCGCGCGGACGCGTTCACGTTCCTGAGCGAGCCAGCCCGCGTCGCCGTCCCCATAATGAAGGGTGACCGAGACGATGACATCAGGGGATGACTTAAAGCGCGACGAGCGGTAGGAGAATCCAAGGGCGTCATGCGGTAATTGTTGGTCCTTTCCGTCGGGGTTGATGACGGTCACCCCAGCCACGCATTGACTGATGTCCTGGCCAAAGGCCCCGGCATTGCCACTCACGGCGCCTCCGATGGTCCCTGGGATCCCGTGGGCGAACTCGAGCCCGGTGTAACCGTGGTGGGCATAGTATTCTGCGAGAAGGTCAAGGCTGGCACCGGCAAAGACCGTGACGGTCCGCTGGGTTGGATCTGTTTCGAGGGTGGTCAGGGACTCGGCCCGGGGCCTGATAACGAGGCGGTCGATCCCCTCGTCAGGGGCCAGGACATTGGACCCTTCGCCGAGAATCAGCGTCGGGATATGATGGGCCCACGCGGCTTGAAGCGTCCGGACGAATGTCGCTGGACCCGGGCAGTCAATGATGCCGAGACACGGGCCGCCGATACGGAACGTGGTGATCGCGGAGAGACGTGTGTCGGGCAGCCATACCGCATCGGTGGCGGCCAGGGATCGGCGCAGGTTGTTGATCGATTCGTTCATGGGCTATTGGGGAAGTTGTCCGGGACCTTAAATCCTGTTAACGCGGTGACCGTGACATTCGGGACCCGCTTTTTTATTTCGTTAATAACCTCCTGGACCACGCAGTGAGGGACCGAGGCCCCCGAGGAGATCCCGAGCCGCTCGATCGGGGTCAGCCAGGAAAAATCAAGTTCGGCTGCCGAGTCGATGATATACGAGGGCACCCCGGCGCGTTCGCCTGTTTCCCGAAGGCGGTTGGAGTTGGAACTGTTCGGGGAGCCGCAGATGAGGATCGCCTCCGAGACGGCTGCGAGTTCTTTGACCGCGTCCTGACGGCTTTGCGTGGCAAAACAGATATCTTTTTGGTCCGGGCCTTTTAGGTTCGAGAACCGGTCCCTGAGGGCGGCGATGAGGTCGTGCGTCTCATCGATCGAGAGGGTTGTCTGGGTCAGATAGGCGACGGGCGTGGTATCGGGTAGGTCGAGGCCCGCGATATCCGAGAGGGTTTGAATAATAGTGAGTTTGTCCGGCGGGACATAGCCCGCGGTGCCGATGATCTCCTGATGGCCGGGATGCCCGACGAGAAGCACGTGGCGCCCCTCACGGACAAAGTCCATGGCTTCGGTATGGACTTTTTTGACGAGCGGGCAGCTGGCATCGATCCATTGGAGGTGCCGCGTCTCGGCCGTTTCGATGACCGACGGAGAAATGCCATGGGCACTAAAGATCAGACGGCTGCCTTCCGGGACATCGGCGAGGTCTTCGACAAAGACGACCCCGTGATCGCGGAAATACTCAACGACAAAGGTGTTGTGGACGATTTCATGGTAGACATAGAGGGGCGGCCCATATTCGTCCAGGGCCTTGTTGACGGCCTGGATGGCACGGGCCACGCCGGAACAGAATCCTTGCTTGCGCGCGAGATAGATCTTCATAAAAGCGACGGCAATCCTTGCATTTCAGAATAAAGGTGATTAAGATACTACTAAGTTATAACATTGAATATCACGAAACACAAGCACCTCACGTGGAAAAAACATCACAATTAGAGAGCATCCGGCGGAGAGTTACACGCAGTGTTCATATCGGGCGGGTCATGATCGGGTCGCGTCATCCGATAGCGGTCCAGAGCATGACGAATACCCCCACAGCCGATATTGAGGCGACGTTGGCCCAGATTCGGAGCCTTGTCGCGGCCGGGAGTGAATTGGTCCGGATCACGGTGAATGATGAGACAGCGGCCCGGGCCGCTGTCACGATCCGTTCTCGTTTAAATGACGAGGGGATCACTATTCCGCTCATCGGAGATTTTCATTTTAACGGTCATCGGTTGCTGGCCACGGTGCCGGAGCTCGCGACCGCGCTCGACAAATACCGGATCAACCCTGGGAATGTCGGCCGTGGGGACGCGCGGGAGGATCATTTTCGTGCGATCATCCGGATTGCGGCGGATCACGGCCGTCCGGTGAGAATCGGGGTGAACGGAGGGTCGCTCGACCCGGAGCTCCTCGCCCGGCTTATGGACCGCAATGCCCGTCGTTTCAGGCCACAGGACCCGTCGGCCGTTGTCGTTGATGCCTTGGTTCGAAGCTGTCTTGAAAGTGCGCGTCAGGCGGTCCGGCTCGGACTGCCCCGTGATCAGATCGTGTTGAGCATCAAGGCCTCTGATGTCTCGACCTTGATTGCCGCGAATCAGGCCCTGGCACGTGAAACGGATCATCCGATCCATTTGGGCTTAACCGAGGCCGGAGGAGGGATGCCAGGCATGGTCGCGACATCAACGGCGATAGGCGTCCTGCTTAGTCAGGGGATCGGGGACACGATCCGGGCGTCGATTACACCAACTCCGGGTGCCCCTCGTGCCGATGAGGTTGCCCTCTGCCGCCACATACTTCAGTCGCTTGGGATACGGCGTTTTTTTCCAATGGTGATCAGCTGTCCCGGGTGCGGCAGGACGGCGAGCGATGTGTATCAAACGCTGGCCCGTGATGTTCAGATGTTTGTTCAGGCGCATATGGAGGAATGGGGCGCGCGGTATCCAGGGGTCGAGAGGCTCCGGATCGCGGTTATGGGGTGTATTGTGAACGGGCCGGGCGAGAGCCGGGAGGCTGATGTCGGGATTTGCCTGCCTGGGTCGGGTGAGGGGGCGCAGGCGATGATCTTTATCGATGGGCGCAAGACTGCGAGCGTGCCGCAGGGGGAGATGGTGCGCGTCTTCATGAACGTGCTTGAGGAATATATCAGAAAACGGTTTGGTGGAACGGACTACAAAGGAGGCGAACATGGTCGTCTATGATCCGAAGGTCGTCGAAGAGTACGCGGAGCGGTTGTATCAACAGTCCCGCTCAATCGTGACGTGTCATTTTTTTATCGGGGTTTTTGCTGGGATGCTCATCTTTGCCAAGGTCGCGGACATCATGGTCTGTGGTTTTGACCCCTTGATTATTTCGATCGGTGTCGTGATCGGCGCGGTGATGGGGTATGGATCGGGGCAAAACCGCTCAGCGGAAATGAAGCTTGAGGCACAACTCGCCCTCTGCCGGGTCGAGGTCGCCCGCCGGATCGGCGGGTCGGGGGCCGTGTGATCGGTCGGCGGTGGGGGAAGGATAGAGCCGTCATCTCGTGATTGAGGGGGGATATGAACGGGGCATTTCTGTTGGTGCTGGTCATCGTGATTTTTGGGATCGCCTATCGTTGGTACGGCGGGCGGCTTGCGCGGCTTTTTGATATTGATAGCGGACGGCCGACCCCAGCGGTGACGTTGAATGACGGGGTTGATTATGTTCTGACCGCGACCCCGGTGCTGTTTGGGCACCATTTCGCCTCGATCGCTGGGGCTGGGCCGATCGTGGGGCCGGTCCTCGGCCTGTGTTTCGGATGGGTCCCGGTCTTGCTTTGGATCCTGATCGGTTGTGTGTTTATCGGCGCGCTCCATGATTTTGCGGCGCTCATTATCTCGGTGCGGCATGAGGGGCGGTCGATTGCCCACGTTATTGAAAATCATCTCTCGTATCAGGCACGGCAGATCTTTCTCTTGTTCTGTGTCGCGGCCCTCGTCCTCATCATCGCGATCTTTGCTCTGCTCGTGGCCAAGACCTTTGTTGCGATCCCGGCGGTCGCGACCGCATCCGTGCTCTTTATTTTTATCGCCGTGGGCTTCGGGCTGGTTCACCGGGCCGGGGTTTTACCGTTGTGGGTGACGACGGGCATTTTTGTCCTTCTCCTTGGTGCCGCGGCCGTGGCGGGTGTCATCTATCCCTGTGATCCGTCCGCGTTCTTGGGCCTCTCGACGGCAGGGGTCGTGAATTTTTGGATGGCGGTTTTGTTCATCTATGTTTTTGTCGCGGCATCGGCCCCGGTCTGGATCCTTCTTCAGCCACGTGATTATCTGAATTCATTTCTCCTTTATGCCATGATTCTGGTTGGTCTAATCGGCATCCTTGTCGCGGCGCCGTCCCTTGATATGCCGGCCTTCACCGGGATGCGCGCTGTTATCCCCGGGGCCGGGGAGAGGCCGTGGCTGATCGTCCCGATGCTGTTTGTGACGATCGCGTGCGGTGCCTGTTCGGGTTTTCACGCCCTTGTGGCGTCAGGCACGAGTTCGAAACAGTTGCGAACTGAAGGTCATGCCCTGCGCGTCGGGTACGGCGGGATGATAGTCGAGGGGGTCGTGGCTGTCATTGCCCTGATCGCGGCGGCTAGTCTCGGGGGTGACGCGTTTTATGAGACCCTGCGTCATCAGGGGCCGGTGGCTGTCTTTTCCTCGGGACTGGCCGCGGTGTCGGTGCGGCTCGGGATCCCGCTTGAGATGGGAAAAGTCTTTGTGTCACTCACGGTCGCGGCTTTTTTATTGACGACGCTCGATACCGCGGCGCGCTTGGCGCGCTTTACCGTTCAGGAATTGGGCATGCCTCCGAAAGGCGAGGTGGGGAGGCCCGGGTGGCTTCGTTCCGCTGCAGAAAATCGGTATCTGACAACGTCTCTTGTCTTGGCCGCGGCGGGTTTTGTGGCGGTGTCGGGTGAGGCCCAGAGGATCTGGCCGGTGTTCGGCGCCGCGAATCAGCTTCTTGCCGGGCTGACCCTGCTCACGATCACGCTCGGGCTTTGGGCCGCGGGGAAAAATGTCTGGGTCGCGCTCGTGCCATTTATTTTTATGATGGCGATTTCGATCTGGGCACTTATTGAACTATTGATCATCAATTCGGAATCAGCCCAGTGGCCTTTGGTCGGGTCTGCGGTGGTCCTCCTTGTCCTTGCCGCGGCGTTGATGGTGAGCGCGGTTGCCGCTATCCGGGCGAAAGGGGGCAGGCATGTCGCAGTCTGATCGTGGGCCTGGGATGGAGATGGGGCCTCAGCCGATCGACGCACTCATGACCGATCGAGGGATTCGAAACACGGATCTTGTCGCGGCCTCTACCGAACAGCTCACTCACAAGATGGTTGCGAAGGCCCGCCGGGGCCGTGCCCTCAGTTACGGGGTGCAGATGAAGATCCTTCGGGCCATAAATTCGGTCCAGGACGCGCAGGACTTTTCCTTCCAGGAGCTTTTTCGTTATACCGGTAAAAAAGGTTAGCGGTTTTTCGTGGCGCGAATCTGAGCGCAGAGGCGATCAGGTTAGGGGCATGACTCGGTCGATCCGGCGGTCGCGGAATAAGACATATTCTCGGCATCCGGCGGCAAGGGCCACGGACCGTGCCTCGCTGAAATTTAGGCCGACTTCTTCGGGCCGATGGGCATCGGACCCAAAGGTGACGGGCACGCCGGCAGCGACATAGAACCTGAGGACCTCGAGCGAGGGGTAGATCTCCTGAACGTCTTTTCGGAGGCCCGCCGTATTGATCTCGATCGCGACCCCGGAGGCTTTAAAGACCCGCGCGGTCTCCGCGAGGTCGTGATGAAGGTCAACGGTCGGCCGGTGCCCAAATTTTTTCACAAGATCGACATGGGCCATGATATCAAAAAGCTGGCTTTGAGCCGCGGCGCGCAGGAGTTTGTAGTACAGCCGATAGGTCTCATTGATGTCCGCCTGGTTCCAGCGTATCCGCTCATCGGGGTTGTCAAAGCCCCAGTCGTTGATAAAGTGGACCGAACCATAGACATAATCAAATGGGTGTTGAGCGAGGAGATCCCGGGTCTTTTCCTCACAGCCCGGGATAAAATCCGCCTCGATCCCGAGCCGGATCGTCAGGCGATCCGCGAATGACCGCTGACATGAGCGGATCATCTCGATATAATGAGGGAGTTCTGAATCGCTCATCGTGATCCCGGGGAGCGGCCGCTGGATAAAAGGGGCATGGTCGGAAAATCCGATTTCCTTGAGCCCGCGCGCGAGCGCCTGCTCGGCATATTCAGAGGGGTCGCCCGTAGCATGGCCGCAGAGGGGGGTATGCATATGGTAATCAACGATGGGGAGCATGGATTTCCTTCCTCAGCGGTTTATCTGGATACATTGTACCTGAACCCCGATTTTTGGCAACCAGTTTAGATTAGTCTTTGACAATGAACTTTTTAATGTGTTATAGTCGCCTGACACGGATATGAAGAAAGGACAACGGTATGGAAGATTTTTATCGGAATATTCTGGCCCACATCGGTGAAGACCCGGACCGGGCGGGCCTGCGCGACACGCCCAAACGCGCGGCCCGGGCGTTTGCCTATCTGACCCGGGGGTATCGCGAGAGTCTTGATGACATTGTTAATCAGGCCATCTTTGAGACCACAAACGACGAAATGGTCATCGTCAAGGATATCGAGCTTTATTCCCTGTGCGAGCATCATCTTCTGCCGTTCTTCGGGAAATGCCATGTCGGGTATCTGCCCAAGGGCAAGGTCCTCGGGCTCTCTAAGGTGGCGAGGATCGTTGATGCCTTTGGCCGCCGGCTTCAGATCCAGGAGAATCTGACCCAGCAGATCGCGGAGGCGATCTTAAAATATACCGGGGCCCTTGGGGTCGGGGTCGTGATCGAGGCACGGCATTTGTGTATGATGATGCGCGGGGTTGAAAAACAGAATTCAGAGATGATCACCTCCTGTATGCTGGGGGCTTTTCGGCATGAGCATTCAACCCGGAATGAGTTTTTGACCCTGATCAAGCGCTAGGTGTTCCCGCGCGGTGCCTATATATAGAGAAAGAAAGGTTGCCTGTGCTCGGTATTCTTGTGACACTTTTTATCGTCCTTCCTGCGGTCGAGCTCGCGATCCTTCTTGAGATCGGAAGCCGTATCGGCGGATGGAATACCCTGGCCCTGATCATTTTAACCGGGATGGCCGGGGCCGCGTTGACGCGGGTCCAGGGGTTTTTGGTTGTGGCCCGGATCCAGGAAAGGCTCCAGCAGGGCGAGATGCCGACTGAGGAGATGCTAGACGGATTGATGGTCTTGGCCGGGGGTGTTTTTCTTCTAACGCCTGGGGTCGTGACGGACCTGATCGGGCTGTTTCTTCTTATTCCGTGGACGCGAGGGGTTGTTAAGGCCGGCGTCAAGGCGCATCTTCGCGGTGTGAGCGTTCGACAGGCCCCTGATCATCGCCGCCAAGGCCGGATGACCTATCCCGATGCCCAGGATGCTGATTTTCGTTCCGACCGTTCCAGTCCATGATCCATGATATTTTGATCCCTTCCCGGACATAATTTCTCTGGTTTTCTAAAAAAATCCCATTCGTTTTTCAACTGTTGTTCTCTCAACACGTTAGAACGGTGCCTCATCAGCTGTTTCCCTTGCCTGACCTAAGAGCCATGTGGTATCTTTTTGGTCAATATGTGCTGTGCGGGGTATAGGAGGGAAACGGCATGAGAGGACGACGTCATTATTGGATCGTTAGTGTTGTAGGAATGGCCCTTGTTGCGGTCACCGCGCATGGCGTCTACGCGAAGAATTCTGTTGTTTCCGCGGCAGATCCTGTGGCTGAGATCGAGGCAGCCCTGCACGGGCAGGCCTCCTGGTATTCACGCCAATCACCGGGGATCCGGAAGCACACGGCGAATATGGAGATCTTTGATGATACGGCCTTTACGTGTGCCATGTGGGATGTCCCGTTTAATCAACGGCTTCGGGTGACTAATATGAAGACCGGTCGTTCGATCGTGGTGCGTGTGAATGACCGCGGTCCGCATAAACGCTTGGTGTTTCGGGGGAGGATCATTGATCTCTCAAAGGCTGCGTTTGATGAGATCGCGGATCTGAGGGACGGATTGATCGATGTGAAGATCGAATTTCTATAATCATGACCGATATTCGGTCAGAGGGGGATACGGCAGGCGCGGGGCATGAAATCGCGCCTGTCTTTTTTTATTTTTCACTTGCAAAAAAGGCGGGCATTGTTAAGATGGAAGCGAATTCATGAAATGAGAGGGCGGTTTAGGGGGATCCATGAAATTACAAGATCAGATCGCGTTAATTACAGGCTCAGCCCGTGGCATTGGTAAGGAGATCGCGTTCGCCTTTGCGCAGGAGGGGGCGACTGTCATTATCTCAGATATTCAGGCTGAGGCCTGCGAGGTCACAGCGGCGGAGTTGAGGGCGAAAGGGTTTAAGGCCGACGCCTGCGTCTGTAACGTCACAGACGGCGCCAGCGTGCAGGAACTGGTGGACAAAATTCTTGACAATCATAAGCGCATTGATATATTAGTTAACAATGCTGGCATCACCAAGGATAATCTTCTGATGCGGATGACAGAGGAAGAGTGGGATGCCGTTCTCAACGTGAATTTAAAAGGTGCGTTCATCTGCACCAAGGCCGTAGCGCGGAGTATGGTCAAGGCCCGGAAGGGTAAGATCATTAACATCGCCTCGATCGTTGGGGTGATCGGTAACGCCGGTCAGGCGAACTATTCCGCGAGCAAGGCTGGGCTCATTGGGCTCACCAAGACTGTGGCGAAGGAGCTCGCATCGCGCGGGATCACCTCGAACGCGGTGGCTCCGGGATTTATCCAGACGGCCATGACCGATAAATTGTCCGATCAGGTGAAGGAAGGTCTCATGGCGGTGATCCCGTTAAAACGGTTGGGGTCACCGGCGGATATCGCGAAGGCATGTTTATTTTTGGCATCGTCGGATGCGGATTACATAACAGGACAGGTGTTGTTGGTTGACGGGGGGATGGGTATTTAATTTGCAGTTTTTAAAAGGAGGCAATTGTATGTCAGTTGAAGAAAAAATTAAGTCGATTATCGCTGAGCAGCTTGGGGTCAAGGTCGAGGAGGCCAAACCAGAGGCGTCGTTTATCGATGACCTGGGGGCGGATTCGCTCGATACGGTTGAGTTGATCATGGCGCTCGAAGAAGAGTTCGGGATTGAGATTCCGGATGAGGACGCCGAGAAAATGGCCACGGTCGGCGACGCGACGAAATATATTGAAGAGAAGGTCGCCAGTAATTAGTCTGCTGTGATGTGCCGAGAGATCGTAACATTCAGATTGCCCCGGTTTACATCGGGGCAATCGTCTATATACGTCGATGTGACCAAGACGATGGGAGAATAAGATATGGCGAAACGCAGGGTCGTGATCACGGGGATGGGGGTGGTCTCTCCAGTTGGAACAGGCGTTGAGAAATTTTGGGGGGCGCTCAAGGCCGGGACGAGTGGGATTCGGAGGATCGAACATTTTGATCCCATGGGATTTGATTCGCAGATCTGCGGACGGGCGGTTGATTTTAATCCGGAAGATCATTTCAACGTTAAAGATGCTCGAAAACTCGCTCGTTTTACTCAGTTCGCGGTTGTCGCGTCACGAGAGGCGGTCCGGCAGGCGGGTCTTGACCTCGAGCGCGTCGATAAGAAGCGATTCGGTGTGATGATCGGATCCGGGATCGGCAGCATGAACACGATCGAAACAGAGCACAAAAAGCTTCTTGAACGTGGGCCGAGCCGGGTCTCGCCTTTTCTGATTCCTAAGATTATCATCAATGAAGCGGCCGGGCAGGTCGCGATCGAGACCGGCGCCCGAAATTGCGCCCTCTGTGTGGTCACGGCCTGCGCGACCGGGACTAATGCGATCGGTGAGGCCTTGCGGATGATCCAATACGGAGACGCCGATGTCCTTTTGGCCGGAGGGACAGAGAACGCGACGACGCCGCTCGCGGTGGCCGGGTTCGCCTCGCTGAAGGCCCTGTCATGCCGGAACGATGAGCCGGCGCACGCGAGCCGTCCTTTTGACCTCAACCGAGACGGGTTCGTCATGGGCGAGGGGGCGGGTGTTGTCCTCTTGGAGACCCTGGAGCACGCCCAGGCGCGCGGGGCGAGGATCCTGGCTGAGCTCGTTGGATACGGACGGACCTCGGATGCCTTTCATTCGACGGCCCCTGAGCCGAGCGGTGAGGGAGCGGCCGACGCGATGCGGCTGGCCTTGGAGGACGCGGGGTTGACGCCCGGAGATGTGGATTATATCAATGCCCATGGGACCTCAACCAGTCTGAATGACAAGATCGAAACCGTGGCGATCAAGCTTGCCCTTGGTGAGGATATCGCCCACCGGGTCGCGGTCAGTTCCACCAAATCGATGACCGGGCATCTCCTCGGCGCCGCCGGAGGGATTGAGGCCGTGGCGTGTGTTGAGGCGATCCGTGATAACATGGTGCCGCCGACGATCAATTATGAGACGCCGGATCCGGAATGCGACCTCGATTATGTGCCGAACACGGCCCGCGCGATGACCGTGGATGTGGCGATGTCGAATTCGCTCGGGTTTGGCGGGCATAATGCCACGATCATCATGAAGCGTTTTAATGGTTGATGGATGTGAACGTAACGACAGACACAACGGGAAGGGGAGTTATGAAGACGTATCAGATCGCAACGATCCCGGGTGACGGGACCGGGCCGGAGGTCGTGGCCGAGGGCTTAAAGGTGCTCGCCGCGGCGGCCCAGAAGAACGGGTTCACGTGCGAGACGGTGAATTTTGATTTTGGCGGGGAGCGCTATATGCGGACGGGCGAGGTCCTGCCCCCGACGGCTGTGAGTGATCTTAAAAAGTTCGACGCGATCTTCTTGGGGGCGATCGGGCATCCGGAAGTGAAACCCGGGATTCTTGAAAAAGGCATCTTACTGCGTCTTCGTTTTGAACTGGATCAGTACATCAATCTTCGGCCGGTTCAGCTCTACGATGACCGGTTCTGCCCTTTAAAAAATAAAAAGCCCGAGGATATTGATTTTGTTGTCGTGCGCGAGAACTCCGAGGGGCTCTACAAAGGTCTGGGGGAATTCCAGCATAAGGGCACGCCGGACGAGGTCGCGATCCAGATCTCGCATAACACCCGTCGTGGGGTCGAGCGCTGCCTGCGTTATGCCTTTGAGTATGCGCGTCATCACGGCCGAAAGAAGCAATTAACCCTCTGCGGCAAGACGAATGTCCTGACCTTTGCCTTTGACCTCTGGGAGCGGGCGTTCTATGAGATCGCGAAAGAGTATCCCGATGTCAAGACGGACTATGCCCATGTCGATGCGACGACAATGTGGTTCGTGAAGAATCCCGAGTGGTTCGATGTGATCGTCACGGATAACATGTTCGGCGATATCATCACGGACCTTGGGGCCATGATCCAGGGGGGGATGGGGCTGGCGGCCGGCGGGAACATCAATCCCGAAGGGGTTTCGATGTTCGAGCCGATCGGGGGTTCCGCGCCGAAATACACCGGGAAAAAGGTGATCAATCCGTTGGCGGCGATCTGCGCCGTGGCCATGATGCTCCGTCAGATCGGGGAGACGACGGCTGGGGATCAGGTCGAGGCCGCTGTTCGCACGGTTGTGACGACCAAGCTTAAGGACGTTGCCGCCGGGAAGATGGGATATTCCACGACCGAGGTCGGTGATCTCGTGGTGAAACAGTTATAATCAGAGGATAGATCCGTAGAAAGAATGGTGATCCATGAAAAAATATAATGTGGCGATTACGGGGATCCGAGGGGCCGTCGGGGACTGCATGTTCGAAATTCTCAAGCAGAGAAAATTTCCGGTCAATGAACTTCGGCTCTTATCGTTCAATCCTGATGAGGCCCTTCGGCGGTACGAGATCGACGGGCGGGAATTCAAATTATCAAAGTTGGACCATAATGCCTTTAAGGGCATTGACATTGTTCTGTCCTCGCCGGGGGCTAAGATCTCCGCCGAGTACAGCCCCTCAGCGGTGAAGGCCGGGGCCGTCGTCATCGACAATACGAGCCATTTCCGGATGGAGCCGGGCGTGCCGCTCGTCGTTCCTGAGGTGAATCCTGAGGACATTTTCCGCCACAAGGGGATCATCGCGAATCCGAATTGTTCCACGATCCAGATGGTGGTCGCGCTGAAACCCCTTCATGATTATGCCCGGATCAAGCGGATCGTTGTCTCGACCTACCAGGCGGTGAGCGGGGCCGGGACCCCGGCCATCGAAGAGTTCGAGGCCCAGCTCGGCGGAACAATGAAGGCGGAGGCCTTTCCGTATCAGATCGCGCATAATCTTATTCCGCAGATCGATGTGACCATGCCGAATTTTTATACCAAAGAAGAGATGAAGATGGTAAACGAGACGAAAAAGATCATGAATGATGATTCGATCCGGGTCACGGCCACGTGTGTCCGCTGCCCGGTCTTTTATGGTCACAGCGAGTCAGTGAATATCGAGACCGAGAAAAAGATCACCCGGCAGAAGGCGATCGAGCTCTTGTCAAAGGCGCCGGGCGTCGCGGTCATGGATGATCTTGCGAAGAACATGTATCCGATGCCGCTCATGGCCGCGGGCAAGGACGAGACCTTTGTCGGCCGGATCCGAGAGGACGAGACGATCGAGAACGGGCTGAATCTCTGGGTTGTTTCGGATAATATCCGAAAGGGGGCGGCCCTTAACGCGGTCCAGATCGCGGAGCGTCTCATTCAGGGACGGTGACGCGGGCGCGGGGGTCTGAGCGGGTGATGCGCACGGTACGGTTGACGATCGAATACGATGGAACGGATTTTAACGGATGGCAGCGGCAGCGTGGGCAGCGGACCGTTCAGCAGACCCTTGAGGAGGCGGTTGAGAGCGTCATCCAGGAGAAGGTCACGGTGATCGGGTCAGGGCGCACGGATAGCGGGGTGCATGCTGCTGGTCAGGTCGCTCATTTTCATACCTCATCGATGATCCCGATTCAAGACCTTGAACGGGCGATGAACGCTCGGCTTCCGGACGATATCAGTGTACTCGAGGCAGCGGATGCCCGGCCAAGTTTTCACGCGCAGTTCTCGGCTCGTCGTAAAATCTACCATTATGTGATCCTTAATCGCCCTCAGCCGTCACCGCTCTATCGCCGCACGGCGACACATGTTCCTTATCGGCTGAATGTTCGGCGGATGCGATCGGCCGCGGCATGTCTCATCGGCCGGCATGATTTCCGGTCGTTCATGGCCGCGGATGCCGCCCGGCGGGAACGTGATGCCGAAAAGGACACGCGGCGTCATATCACCCGGCTGGAGATACGTCAGCGGGCCGGATTGATCCATATCGAGGTCGAGGCGAATGGTTTTTTGTATAAAATGGTTCGGAATATCGTGGGGACGTTGATCGCGGTCGGGTCCGGAAAGCAGCCGGTTGAATGGGTGGGGGAGATCCTTCGCTCAAAGGATCGGACACAGGCCGGGGATACGGCGCCCGCGCGGGGCCTGACCCTTGTTCGGGTCGTCTACCGTGGCGAGAAATAAAAAGTTGACAGCGAAAGATTTAATGTTATAATTTTGTCTCATTGTCAAAAGTGAGGATGGGTAAGGATGACGGGAAAAATGAAGACACAAAAGACGTATATCCCCAAAGAGGGGGAGATTGATCGAAAATTTTATGTGGTCGATGCCTCGGATAAGATCTTGGGGCGGGTGGCCGCTCGGGTCGCAGCCGTGCTGCGCGGCAAGGATAAGCCGATCTTTACACCCCATATGGACACAGGGGACCGTGTGATCATTATCAACGCGGCTAAGGTCCGTGTCACGGGCGCGAAGTTGCAGCAGAAGGTATATCAGCGGTATTCGGGATATCAATCGGGGCAGAAGAGCGTTGTCTTGCAGGATATGATGAAGATCGCTCCGACGAAGGCCATGGAACTCGCGGTGAACCGGATGCTGCCGAAAGGGCGGCTCGGGAATTCGCTCCGCTCACGCCTGCGCGTTTACGCCGGGGATCGGCATCCGCATGTGGCACAGAAACCGATTTCGTTAGACGTTTAGGAGGAAGATTCGATGGTAGAGATGGTCACATATGGTGCAACAGGACGACGCAAATGTTCCGTGGCTCGGGTGAATTTAACGCCGGGCGCCGGAAAATTCTATATTAATAAGAACGAGTTCGAAAAGTATTTCATACGCGAGACGGACCGGATTTCCATCCTTGAGCCGTTAAAGCTTACCAATACGGTAGGAAAATTCGACATCGATGTCAGTGTCAATGGCGGCGGCATGTCAGGACAGGCGGGCGCTGTTCGCATGGCTTTGGCCCGGGCCTTGGTGAAGTTTGACGCGGAGTCAAAGCCAACGCTGAAGAAGGCAGATATGATGCGGCGCGATCCGAGGATGAAGGAGAGGAAAAAGCCGGGACAGAAGGGAGCTCGCAGGAAATTCCAGTGGGTTAAACGATAAGAATTCAGTCATAATTTTGGTATTTTCAAGCCTATCTCCCTCGATAAAAGAGTTGACGAGATAGGCTTTTTACTTTAATATAAATCATTATTTTTTCATATACTTAAGTGAGATCCCAATGAATAATTTTGTCAAAAAAACGCCCCTGCGCGTCGGTGTGGTCGGGCTGAGCGGATATTCCGGGTTCACAGCCCTCAAAATTCTTCTGAATCATCCCCAGGTCCGGGTGACCTATGTCGCCGCGAACACAACCGAGGGTCGTGTCAGCGATATCTGGCCGGCGCTCGCGAAGCAGACACGCCTGTATTGTGAGCGGTTCGACGCTGAGCGGGCCGCCTCGTTGTGCGATGTCGTTTTCCTCGCCGTTCCGCACGCGGTCTCGATGACGATGACGCCCGATCTTTTAAAACGGAAGGTCCGGGTGATTGACCTGAGCGGGGATTACCGGCTCGCCTCGGCCGCGGCCTATAAGAAATGGTACGGCAAGAAACACACGGACCCGCGCTGGTTATCAACGGCGGTCTATGGGCTCCCCGAGATCTTTCGGACCCGGATCGCTGAGGCCCCGCTGATCGCAAACCCTGGGTGTTATCCCACGGCTGCGATCCTCGGGTTGGCCCCCCTGGTGGGGCTTCATCGGGAGGCGATCGCGAACATCGTCATCGATGCGAAATCCGGCGTGAGCGGGGCCGGGAAAAAGGTGGACGGGTCGCTCATGTTCTGCGAGACCAATGAGAGCTTTAAGGCGTATAAGGTGCTCGGCCATCAGCATACCCCCGAGATCGCGCAATATCTCGGGCGGATCGCCGGGGGCGAGGTGAATGTCGTGTTCACCCCGCATCTCGTTCCTATGAACAATGGGATCTTTGAAACGATCTATGTGGTGGTGAAGGAGGGACAGGTGCCGGCCAATATCCCGAGCCTGTATAAAAAGTTTTATAAAACAGAACCGTTTGTCCGGGTCCTTCAGGGTGCGTCGCTTCCGGAGATCAAGCATGTGGTTGGGACGAATTTCTGCGATATCGCGGTCCGTGTCGATGCCTCGAATCATGTGATCATCATTATGTCGGCGATTGATAATCTTATCAAAGGGGCGGCGGGGCAGGCGATTCAGAACATGAATATCATGTTCGGTCTTCCTGAGACCATGGGACTTCTTAACGGATGAGCGTGTTCAACAGGGGCCACGAATGAAGATCTATAAAGCCGGGGTTACGAAACCGAAGGGATTTAAGGCGAATGGGCTGAGCTGCGGGATCAAGCGCTCGGGCCGACCGGACCTGTCGCTGATCATGAGCGAGGTTCCGTGCTTGGCTGCCGGGGTTTACACGCGGAATTCTGTTAAGGCGGCCCCGCTTGTTGTGAGTGCGCGTCATTTAAAAAAGGGGCAGGCCCGGGTCATTATTTGTAACAGCGGAAATGCGAATTGTTTTACAGGAGACGATGGGCTGGTCGCTGCTGAGGCGACCGCTCAGGCCGTGGCGCAGGTCTTGGGGATCAAGACAGCCGAGGTCGTTGTGGCCTCGACCGGGATCATTGGGAAGCCTCTGCCGGTTGATAAGATCGTGCGCAAGATCCCTGAGATCATTGCCGGGGCCAGGGCCGGTCGTGAGAGTGGACGCCGGGCCGCGCAGGGGATCATGACAACGGATACGATCCTCAAGGAGCTTGCGGTCCAGGCCCAGATCGGCGGCGCCGTTGTGACGGTTGGCGGATGCGCCAAGGGATCGGGGATGATCGAACCGAACATGGCCACGATGCTCGCGTTTGTGACGACGGATGCCGCGATCACCGGGCCGATGTTGCGGCTCGCCCTGCGGACCGTGACGGAACGCACCTTTAACAGCATCACCGTCGATGGGTGCATGAGCACGAATGATATGGTCGTTGTGCTTGCGAATGGACAGGCCGGGAACGCGGTCATCCGGGACACGGGAGCGGATTTCGATCGGTTCTGCTGCGCCCTGGAGATCGTCTGTCTTGACCTGGCGAAGAAGATCGTTCTTGACGGAGAAGGGGCATCAAAATTCATTCAGATCGATGTGCTCGGCGCCCCGACTGAAAAGACGGCACGCCAGGTGGCAAAGGCGATCGCGAATTCGAATCTTGTCAAAACTGCGGCCTACGGGCCGAACCCGAATTGGGGACGGATCGCGGCAGCAGCCGGTTCGCTGGGGTTGCGGATTAGCGAGAAAAACCTGAAGATCCGCGTCAAGACCATGAAGTCTCATATCCATATCACTGCTGACCTGCAGCTGGGGGACGCCGCGGCGACGGTGTTTACTTGTGACCTCACGGAAGAATACATCCGTATCAATGGGAAATACACATAATGGAAACCTCGATCCGAAAAGCTAGTGTCCTCGTTGAGGCGATCCCGTATATTCATGCCTTCCGGCGGAAGGTGTTCGTCATTAAATACGGAGGGAGCATCCTTGAGGATGCCACGATCCGGAAGAATGTCCTTGAGGACATCGTTTTTTTAAGCTATGTCGGGATCCGAACGATCCTTGTTCATGGGGGCGGTCCTCAGATCAGCCAGCGGTTGAAGGCGAGCGGGATCGAGCCGCGGTTCCACGACGGCATCCGGGTGACCGATGAGGCCACGCTTGCGATCGTCGGGGAAGAGCTCGGGAAGCTTAACAGCCGCATTGTTGATGAGATCAGGGCGTTGCGCGGGGATGTCACGGGCCTGCACGGCCATCAGAATATCGTTCATGTGGAAAAAAAGAAGGCGGCGCAGGATCTCGGCTTTGTCGGAACCATTACACGCATTGACCGAGCCGCGATCGAGGCGCATTTGAAGGAAGGTCATATTACGGTTGTTGCCCCGATGGGTGTGGGTGTCGAACGGCAGCCGCACAATGTGAACGCTGATGAGGTGGCGAGCGCGATTGCGACATCGCTGAAGGCCGAGAAGCTCGTATTTTTAAGCAATGTCCGGGGCGTGCTCAGGGATCCGGCGGATCCGGATTCGCTCATCTCCTCGATGACGGTGGACCAGGTGAAGGCCCTCATACGAGAGGGTGTGATCTCCGGAGGGATGATCCCCAAGGTCCAGGCGTGTGTCGAGGCCTTGGCGGGCGGGGTCCACAAGGCGCATATCGTGAATGCCCAGCTCGCGCATTCGCTCCTGCTTGAGATCTTTACGGACAAAGGGATCGGGACACAATTTTTAACGGAAGGATAGGGGTTTCCCATCGGGCGATGAAACAGCAAGAGATCTTTGATGCCTATCAGCAGTTCATTGTGAACACCTATACACGCACCCCGTTGATTTTCGTCAAGGCGAAGGGGATGGATGTCACCGATATTCAGGGCCGGCGGTATCTTGATTTTTTTCCGGGGTGGGGGGTCAATAACGTCGGTCACTGCCACCCGAAGGTCATGGCCGCGGTCCGCGACCAGATCGGCAAGCTGATCCATATTCCGAACACCTTTTATCATCCCCATCAGGCCAAGCTCGCGCGCGAGATCGTCCATCGGGCTTTTGACGGCAAGGTCTTTTTTTGTAACAGCGGGGCCGAGGCCTCGGAGGCCGCGATCAAGCTCGCCCGCGCCTATGGCGCCGGCTCACGGTATGAGATCATCAGTATGCTCCATTCCTTTCACGGCCGGACGCTCGGGGCCCTGAGCGCAACGGGGCAGGAGAAATACCGAACCGGGTTCGAGCCGCTCCCGGGGGGATTTCGATATGTCCCTTTTAATGACCTCGCCGCGGTTGAAAGGGGAATGACCGATAAGACGATCGCTGTGATGTTGGAGCTTGTTCAGGGTGAGGGCGGGGTCCATGTCGCGGATCCCCAATATGTTCAGGGCCTGCGCCGTCTCTGTTCCGAGCGGAACGTCCTCCTCATTGTCGACGAGGTCCAGACGGGCATCGGCCGAACCGGTGAGATGTTCGCCTTTAAGCATTATGGGATCGAGCCGGATGTGATGACCCTGGCCAAGGCCTTGGGCGGAGGCTTGCCGATCGGCGCTATGGTTGTCAAGCGTGCCTTTGCCGATAGCCTCAAGCCCGGGATGCATGCCTCGACCTTTGCCGGGAGTCCTTTGGTCTGCAAGGCGGCGCTTGGGGTCTTTAAGGCCGTGGACGGCCAGCATCTTTTGGATAATACCCGACGGATGGGGGCCTACGCGATGGAATGTTTTTTAAAGATGAAGGCCCGCCATGGGTGCATTCGTGAGGTCCGGGGCCTGGGTCTGATGATCGGGATCGAGCTCACGATGCCGGGTGCCGGGATTGTTGAGGAGTGCCTCCGGCAGGGGCTCATCATCAATTGTACGCAGGGGAATGTCCTCAGGATTATGCCGGCGTTAACGGTAACGAAAAAACAAATGGATAAGGCCTTGGGCATCATCGACGAGGCTATGACGAAAGTAGCGGGGCACGGATCATGAAACGAGACCTGATTAGCATGCATGACTTGACATCCGAGGAGATCCGCGAGATCTTGACGATGGCGAGGAAATTGAAAAAAGACAAGGGGCTTAAGACGGACCATCTGGCCGGAAAGACCGTCGGGCTTGTGTTTCAGAAGCCCTCGAACCGTACCCGGGTCTCTTTTGAGGTCGCGACCTATCAGCTCGGCGGGCATTGTATTTATCTCGGCCCCCAGGAGATCAATCTAGGCAAGCGTGAGAGCACCGAGGATGTTGCCAAGACCCTGTCACGGTATCTGGACTGCATTGTGGCGCGTACGTTCTTTCACCAGGATGTCGTTGATCTTGGGACCTATGCCACGGTCCCGGTCATCAATGGGTTGTCTGATCTGTACCATCCGTGTCAGGCGTTTGCCGATATTTTGACGGTCCAGGAGCATTTTGAGGATCTGACAGACCTCACGGTCGCGTATATTGGCGATGGGAACAATGTCTGTCATTCCCTGTTGCTCATCTGTGCAAAGCTTGGGATCCATATGAACATCGCGACCCCTTCAGGTTATGAGGTTAATGCCGAGGTCCTGAAGGCCGCGGGCCGTTATGCCGCTGCGAGCGGGTCACGGATCCGTACGACCACGTCGCCTCAGGTGGCGATCGAGAAGGCGCAAGTGGTCTATGCCGATGTTTGGACGAGCATGGGTCAGGAGGAAGAGACCGCGAAGCGGCTTAAGGATTTTCAGGGGTATCAGATCAATGAGGCCTTGACGGCCCGTGCAGCGGCGGACTATCTTTTCCTGCATTGTCTGCCGGCCCATCGCGGCGAGGAGGTCACCGCCGGGGTGATCGATGGACCGCATTCGGTTGTCTTTGATCAGGCCGAGAACCGCATGCACGCGGAGAAGGCCATTTTGATCTTTCTATTACGCGATAAAGAAACGGATGAGACATGAAGAAGTCACAACGAGTCGTGCTGGCGTATTCGGGCGGGTTAGACACGTCCTGTATCATTTCATGGCTGAAGGATCGGGATTATGAGACGATCGCGTTCTGCGCGGATGTGGGGCAGGGCGATGATTTTGCGGAGGTCAAGAAAAAGGCCCTTCGGTCCGGGGCGAGCAAGGTCTATTGCCTGAACCTCCAGGATGAATTCATCCGCGAGTATGTTTTTCCAGCGTTGAAGGCCGGGGCGTTGTATCAGGGCAAATATGTTCTCGCCTGCGCTTTATCACGGCCGCTCATTGCGAAGCATCAGGTCCGGATCGCGAAAGAGGAACAGGCCGACGGTCTTGTTCATGGCTGTACGGGCAAGGGCAATGACCAGGTGCGGTTTGAGACGACATTTCGCCTGATGGCCCCTGAGATGGAGATCATTGCGCCGGTCCGGATATGGGAATTCAAGACGCGCGAAGAGGAGATCGAGTACGCCCGGAGCCGGAATATCCCGGTCGCGGTGACAAAGAAGAGTCCTTATAGCATCGATACGAATGTCTATGGTAAGGCGATCGAGTGCGGTGTCCTGGAAGACCCATGGATCGAGCCGCCCGAGGAGGTCTTCACCCTGACGTCGGATCCTGTGAAAGCGCCGAACACCCCGGTGTATGTCGAGATTGAATTTGAATGTGGGATCCCGAAAAGGATCGATGGTAAATCATTTAAGCCCGTCGCGCTCATCGAGGAGCTCAATAGAATCGGGGGGCTCCATGGGGTCGGCCGGGTTGATATGATCGAGAACCGGCTCGTCGGGATCAAGTCGCGCGAGGTCTATGAGAATCCCGCGGGCACGATCTTGCATGCGGCCCTTTCGGAACTTGAAGCCTTGATTTTAGACCGTGATACTATGCAGCATAAGACGCGGATGGCGCATAAGTATGCCGAGCTCACCTATAATGGGCTCTGGGAGACGCCCCTCAAAAAACAGATGGACGCCTATGTGAACGCGATCCATGAGCGCACGACCGGGGTGGTCCGGGTGCGTCTGTTCAAGGGGAGCTGTATGGTGGTCGGCCGGAAATCAAAATATTCCCGCTATAAAAAGGCCATGGCTACGTATAGCGCCGGGGATCGCTTTGATCAGAGCAAGGCCGAAGGGTTCAACACTCTCTGGGCCATGCCCTTTCAGGAATGAGCCGCTGCGGGTCTTGCGGCTAACAGCAAGGAGCAAAAGATTATGAGCAAACTTTGGGGCGGGCGCTTTAGTCAGAAGACCCATCAGCTCGTCGAAGAGTTTTCCGGATCGATCCACTTCGACTGTATCTTGGCTGAATATGATTGCATGGGGTCATTAAAACATATTGAGATCCTGAAAAAGGCGCGGCTCCTCACGGCCGGCGAGTACCAAAAGCTCCAGAAGGGTCTTAAGAAGATCGTGACGAGCATCCACGAGGGGTCGTTTAAGGCGGACCCGCGTTTTGAGGACATCCATTCGTATATCCAACATTTATTGGAAAAAGATCCGAAGGTCGGTCCGGTCGCCGCGAAGCTCCATACCTGTCGGTCCCGGAATGATCAGGTCCTTTTTGACACAAAACTCTTTTGCGTTATTCATCTCCTGCAGACTGAGCGATACCTGAGCCGGCTGATCACGGCCCTTCAGGAGAAGGGGGCGGAGAATAAGGATCTCATCATGCCGGGATATACTCATCTTCAGCATGCCATGCCGGTCGCGGTCCAGGATGTCCTTGAGGCTTATGCGACGATGCTTGAGCGTGATGAGATGCGGCTCTTGAATGCGTATAATGGCATTGAGTTGACCCTTGGTTCTGGGGCATTGGCTGGCACGATGATCCCGGCGAAATATTATCAACTTCCTGCCAAGGACGGGATCCCGAAGCCGATCACTCCGCCGGATAACACACTTGCGACTGTTTCAGACCGGGATTTTGTTGTTGAAACACTGAGCGCGTTGGCGACGATCGGGATGCACCTCTCGCGTTTCTGTGAGGACATGATCCTTTGGGCGAGCACGGAATTTCATTTTATTGATATCGATGACGCCTTTTGCACGGGGAGTTCCTTGATGCCGCAAAAGAAGAATCCGGATGTCCTCGAGCTCGTCCGCGGGTACACCGGCCGTCTTTATGGGAATCTGGTGAACGTCCTGGTCATGATGAAAGGCCTCCCGCTGTCCTATAATCGCGATATGCAGCATGATAAAGAGCCGCTCTTTGATTCGTTCTTTATCATTCAGGATTCACTTGAGATCTTGGCGGAGCTGTTGAAACATGTCCAGTTCAATCCAGAGCGGCTCGCGGCCCAGCTGGATGATGAGAGCCTTTATGCCACGGACCTTGCTGATTATTTGGTGGAGCGCGGGGTCGCCTTTAAAGAGGCCCATGCCTGTATCGGGAAGCTGGTCCGGCTGAAGCTGACGTCGGGGACAGCAATCGTGGACATGACCGATTCGGCCCTGAGCTCGGTCCATGCGTTATTGACGCGCAAGGCCGTGCGGCAGATTATTGATCCTCGGCGTTCGGTCGTGGCGAAGCGCTCTCAACGGAAAGGGACACGTGGTTAAGACGGGGGTGGCGCGATGATGTCGCATTTTAGTTATAAGAACGGCGAGCTCTATTGTGAGAAGGTGCGGGTCTCACGGATCATCAAGGAGACCGGGACACCGTGCTATATTTACAGTTATCAGGCCTTTGTCGATCAGTACCGGAAGATCGCGTCGGCGTTCGCTCCGGTGAAACCGCTCGTTTGTTTCGCGTTGAAGTCCAACAGCAATCTCTCGGTCATCCGGCTCCTCGCGCGGCAGGAGGTCGGGTTCGACATTGTCTCCGCCGGCGAGCTCCGCAAGGCCCTGAAGGCCGGGGCGGATCCGCGAACGATTGTGTTCGCCTCGGTGGGAAAGACGGAGGAGGAGATCCGGGCGGCCTTGAAGGCCGGAATCCTATTTTTTAATGTCGAGTCACTCGCCGAGCTTGCTGAGATCGATCGCCTCGCCGGCACGATGGGGAAGACCGCTGAGGTCGCGCTTCGCATCAATCCCGATGTGGCGGCCTCGACTCACGATAAGATCGTCACCGGTACCTTAAGGAAAAAATTCGGCATCGACCTCGCGACGGCCGGCGAGATCATGACGCATCCGGAGAGGTTCCCTAACGTCCGGATGACTGGCGTCCATATGCATATCGGATCGCAGATCACGACGGTTGAGCCGTATGTGACCGCGATTGCGGCGGTCACGGCCTTTGTCTCCGAGATGGCGCGTCATGGGGTTGCCTTGAAATATTTTAACATGGGCGGAGGTTTCGGGATTCAGTATCACCATGATCAGCCGGTCGACGAGATTTCAGTCTTCGCTGACGCCCTTGTCCCGCTGCTCAAGAAGACAGGGTTGAGGATCATTATGGAGCCCGGGCGGTTCATTTCGGGCAATTCCGGGATCTTTGTGACGCGGACCCTGTATTTAAAAGATAACGGGGTCAAGAAATTTATTATTGTCGACGCCGGGATGAACGACCTGGCGCGGCCATCGCTCTATGATGCCCATCATGAGATCGTCCCGGTCACGCCACGCTCGGGAGAATCGGTTGAGGTCGATGTGGTGGGTCCGATCTGCGAGAGCGGCGATGTCTTTGCGAAACACCGGCTCATGCCGGTGGTGGAGTCCGGGGACCTTCTTGCGATCATGAGCGCCGGGGCCTATGGCCATGTTATGGCGAGCAACTATAATGTCCGCGGACGGGCCCCTGAGGTCTTGGTCAAGGGGGCGAGGTATGAGATCGTGCGGCGGCGTGAGATGTTTAACGATCTGATCCGCGGTGAACGGATCGCGGATTGCGTGAGGTGAGAGAATGAACAGACGGATCCCGTTTGTGAAGATGACAGGGGCTGGTAATGATTTTATCGTGATCGACGCGATCAAGCGGATGGATTATGCGGTGCTTGCCCGTCGGGTGTGTGACCGCACGGGCGGGATCGGGGCCGATGGACTGCTTGTCCTTGAGACCTCCCGAAAGTCGGATTACCGGATGCGGATCTTCAATGCCGACGGGTCTGAGGCTGAGATGTGCGGGAACGGGGCCCGCTGTATGGCGGCGTATATCGTTGGGCAGAAGTCGCCCAAGAAAGCTTTTTTTGGGATCGAGACGCTCGCAGGGGTGATCCTTGCCGAGGCCAAGGGTGAGGAGGCCACGGTGCGCCTGAGCGATCCGAAGGATTATCGTCCGAATCTGACATTGATGCTGAACACGCGGAAGCTGCGTGTTCATTATATTGATACCGGGGTGCCTCACACGGTTGTCTTTGTGAACGGATTGGAGGCGATCGATGTGGCGACGATCGGGAGGATGATTCGGTTTCATAAGAAGTTCGCTCCCCGGGGGACGAATGTGAATTTTATTGAGCCGGTCGGCGATGGTCTGGTCGCGGTCCGCACGTATGAGCGTGGGGTTGAAGCGGAGACGCGGGCCTGCGGGACCGGGAGTGTGGCATCCGCGGTCATCGCCTATCTGCAGTCGCAGCCCGCGGCGGGTTTTGAGAGCGGGGCGAAGATGCGTGTGAGGACGCGGAACGGCGATATCCTGGAGGTCGTGTTCGACATTACCGATCACGGGCTGATGAACGTTTGGCTTAAGGGTCCAGCCAAGCGGATCGCTCAGGGCGAGTTTTTTTATACACCAGAAAAATGACACGGGGGGGGCTATGTTCAAGGGTTCCATTGTCGCGATTGTGACGCCGTTTAAGGCCGGGCGGGTCGATGAGCCGACGCTTCGGCGGCTCGTTGATATCCAGATTCAGAACGGGACGAGCGCGATCCTTCCGTGCGGCACGACTGGGGAGTCGCCGACCCTCTCGCACGATGAGCATGACCGGGTGATTGAGATCTGTATCGAGGCGGCCGCGGGGCGTGTTCCTGTACTTGCGGGCACGGGATCGAATTCGACGGCTGAGGCGATCCGCCTGACACAGCACGCGGCCAAGGCCGGTGCCGATGGGGTGCTCAGTGTCACGCCGTATTACAACCGTCCGACCCAGGAAGGGATCTATCAGCATTTTCAGGCGATCGCCGAGAGTGTGGCGATCCCGATCATTCTCTATAATATCCCTGGCCGGTGCGGGTGTAACATTGAACCGGCTACCATGGCCCGGCTCGCCAGGGATTGCAAAAACATTATTGGGGTCAAGGAGGCCGCAGGGTCGCTTGAGCAGATGCAGACGATTCGGCTCCTCTGCCCGGATGACTTCATCCTGCTCTCGGGGGACGACGCCTTGACGCTGCCGCTCTTGAGTATCGGCGGGGTCGGCGTGATTTCGGTGGTCGCCAATATTATCCCGAAGGATGTCGCGGATCTGGTGGCCCTTTTTGAGTCTGGGGATGCTGCCCAGGCCCGGGCCCTGCATTTTCGGATGCTGCCGTTGGTGAAGGCGATGTTTGTTGAAACGAATCCGGCCCCGGTCAAAGAGGCCATGGAGCTTTTGGGACTGTGTTCTGGGGATCTGCGTCTCCCGTTGTGCCGGATTGCATCGGCCAGTAAGGAGAAGGTGGCTGACGCGCTTAAGAAATATGGGATCTTAAAATGATGAAGGGAGAGAAGCGGATATGATCAATTTAGCTGTTGCGGGGTGTCAGGGACGGATGGGACAGCGGATTGTGGTCCTGTCGATCACCGATGATGATTTTATGCTCTCGGCACTGATCGAGCGCCCTGACCATCCGACGATCGGGAGCACGCTCAATGCGGTTCCGATCTCATCGTCGTTAGAGGTCTTGGAGGGGTGTGATGTCCTGATTGATTTTACGACCCCCCAGGCGACCATGGAGCACCTCCGATTTTGTCGGGAGCACAAGGTCAAAATGGTGATCGGGACGACCGGGTTAGCGGCCGACCAGCAGGAGACCATCAAGGCGGCTGGGGCGGATATCGCGATTGTCTGTTCCTCGAACATGTCCGTTGGCGTCAATGTGCTCTTTAAGAGCGTGGCGCTCATCGCGAAGGCCACGCCGGATACCTATCGTGTCCGAATGAGCGAGGCGCATCACGCCCAGAAAAAAGACGCGCCGTCAGGGACGGCAAAAACATTGGCCGAGCTGATCCAGGCCGGGTCGCACAAACGGGTCTCGAATATTGAGTCGATCCGCGAAGGGGAGATCATCGGGGATCATGAGGTTGTCTTCGATAGCCCCGAGGATGTGATCACCATCAAGCATCACGCGAAGAGCCGTGATATCTTTGTGCGCGGTGCCCTTCACGCGGCAAAGTTCGTTATGAAGCAGCCGCGCGGGTTTTATACCATGGCCGATGTCCTGGGCCTTGAATAAAAACATCATATCATCATACGGAACGACCGTGCGGTTTATCAACGAAGGAGCAGGGAGTGGAGATAGCGTTTTCGGATCGGTTACAGGAAATACCGCCATATCTTTTTGTCGAGATTGATCGTGCGAAACGGGCCGCGATTGCTGAAGGCCGCGATATCATTAACTTGGGGATTGGAGACCCTGACACGGGCACCTTCCCTCATATTATTGAGGCGATGAAACAGGCGGTCGGGGATCCGGCGAATCATCATTATGCCTTTGATGCCGGGCTTCCGGCGTTGCGGCAGGAGATCGCCCGATGGTTCGAGCGGCGGTTCCAGGTCGTTCTCAAGCCGGAGACGGAGATCTATCCCCTGATCGGATCGAAGGAGGGATTGGCGCATTTACCCCTCGGGATCGTGAATCCCCGGGACAAGGTGATTTTAACGGACCCGGCCTATCCGGCCTACAGGGCCTCGTTGATCTTTGCCGGGGCGAGGATCGTCGAGGTCCCGCTCAAGGAGAGCCGGGGCTTTCTGCCGGACCTTCAGCGCGTCGCCGAGATCAAGGACGCGAAATTTATGTATGTGAATTATCCGAACAACCCGACGGCGGCCACGGCGACACGGGAGTTCTATACCGATTTGGTCGCGTTGGCGCGTGAGCGGGGGATCGTCTTGATCTCGGATATGGCCTATTCGGAGGTCTATTACGACCACGAGCGGCCGCTCTCGATCCTTGAGATCGACGGGGCCCGGGATGTGGCCATTGAATTCCATTCCTTTTCGAAGACCTATAATATGACGGGCTGGCGGGTGGGTTGGGCCTGCGGGAATCCGACCCTGATCGCGGCCCTGGCCAAGGTGAAATCAAATTTTGATTCTGGGATCTTTCAGGCGATCCAGGTCGCCGCGATCGCGGCCCTGGCGACGCCGGAAGAAGAGATCGATGATCTCCGCAGGCTCTACGAGGAGCGGCGGGACCTGTTGATCAACGGGCTGCGCTGTTTCGGATGGAAGATCACGCCCCCGAAGGCGGCATTTTATGTCTGGGCGCGGCTGCCTAAAAAATTTCAGGACGATTCGATGGCCGCGGCCAAGTTCTTTTTGGACCAGGCGAATATTGTCATGACGCCGGGGATCGGGTTCGGCAAGGCGGGAGAGGGCTATATTCGCATGGCCCTGACCGTGCCGAAAGAGCGGATCATCGAGGCCGTCGAGCGATTGGGCGCGGTCCTGAAGTAGCCGGCGGTCAGGGGACGGGGGGAGAATGTGGCAACGGTGTTTTTAGGCCTTGGGTCCAATCTCGGCGACCGGGCCGACATGATCCGCACGGCCTTGGCCCGGCTTTCTGACGAATATGGCGTGGGGATCGAGAAGGTTTCTTCCTTTATTGAGACCGATCCGGTCGGCGGCCCGCCGCAGGGCCGGTTTATCAACGCCGTGGCGCGGGTCAGAACAGAATTGACGCCTCAGGCCTTATTGTCCGCCGTGATGGATATTGAACGGCAACTGGGGCGGGTACGAGGGGTGCCCAACGGCCCTCGCACGATCGATATCGATATCCTTCTCTATGACTCGATCACGGTGTCGACGGAGACATTGACGATCCCGCATCCTCGGATGCGCGATCGGGCCTTTGTCATGACCCCGTTGAGAGAGATTCAACCTGACCTAACGGGCACGGGTTTCCATGATGACCATTAATTCGATTCGAGGGTTGCGTCGGGCGCTCGTGCGGTTTCGGGCAGAGGGGCGAACCATCGGGCTGGTGCCGACGATGGGGGCCCTTCATGAGGGTCACCTGTCGCTGATCCGGCGTTCCAAAAAAGAATGCGATGTCGGCGTGGTCAGTATTTTTGTTAATCCCACGCAGTTCGGTCCGCGGGAGGATTACGCGCGGTATCCGCGCCCCAAGGCCCTCGACTGCCGGCTTGCCCGTGAGGCAGGGGCGGACATCGTTTTTTATCCCTCCCCTGATGAGATGTACCCCCCGGGGCATGAGACGGTCGTTGATGTCCCGGTCCTGAGCCGGGGTCTCTGCGGGGCCTCGCGGCCGGGTCATTTCCGGGGGGTCGCCACGATCGTTGCGAAATTATTCATTGCCGTCATGCCCGACCGGGCCTATTTTGGTGAAAAGGATTTTCAGCAGACCGCCGTGATCCGCCGGATGACGCGGGACCTCGGCCTGCCGATCGCCGTTCGTGTCTGCCCCACGGTCCGGGCGGCCGACGGGCTGGCCCTGAGCTCGCGGAACCAGTATCTGTCGTCGCGAGAGCGGGAAGAGGCCGTTGTCCTCTATCAGGCCCTCCGAGAGGCACGCCGTCAGGTCCGGGCCGGCGAGCGCAGCGCCCGTGTCCTTCTGGCGCAGGCGCGGCGACGGATCCGCTCGACGAGCGGACGGATCGATTATCTGGAGTGCGTTGACGCGGCGACCCTGGAGCCGGTTCAGACCCTCCGAGGGCCGTCGGTCATGGCCGCGGCGGTTTTTTTCGGACGGACACGATTAATTGATAATATTGCTTTGCAAATTTAATTTTTTGTGGATATAATATTTTCGTTATTGGTCGACGACGTTAAACTCGAGGCATGTAGAAATCTAGACGGTAACGGAATGAATATTGGGATCTTAGGGTGCGGGGCCATTGGATCTCGGATCGCAGAGGCAATTCAATCAGGGACGGTCGCCTCTGCCCTTCTCGTCGGAATATATGATCATCATGCCGAGCGAGCCTCGGACGTTGCCCGCCATCTTGGCCGACCGGAGTTGGTTCACCGAACAATCGACACCTTAATCAAAGCGAGTGATCTTGTTGTTGAGGCCGTTAACGACCCGCGGGTCGCTGACGTGATCGAAACGATCATTGCGGCTCGGCGGAGCGTCCTCGTCATGAGCGTCGGCCAGCTTCTGGCCCATCGCCATCTCCTTGACGCGGCACGCGCCGCGGGTGTCGGGCTGCTCATCCCCTCGGGGGCGATTGCCGGGATCGACGGCCTTCGGGCCGCGGCGGCCGTTGGTTTTTCCTCGATCACCCTTACCACCCGCAAGCCCGTCTCGGGCTTCGACGGGAATGAGTATGTCCGCCGGTCCGGGCTCGATCTGGGCGGCGTGACCGGCGAGACCCTGATCTTTGAAGGGCCCGTCGCCGAGGCCGTACGCGCCTTTCCTCAGAACATCAATGTGGCTGCAACCCTCGCCTTGGCGACGCGTGCCGAGGATAAAATAAAGGTGAGGATCCTGACATCACCGTCGTTTGTTCAGAATTCGCATGAGATCGAGGCGATCGGTCCCTTCGGACGGATCGTGACACGGACAGAGAACGCGGTCTGCCCGGACAATCTCAA
Source organism: uncultured Planctomycetales bacterium (assembly GCA_964450385.1). Taxonomy (GTDB): domain Bacteria; phylum Omnitrophota; class Gorgyraeia; order Zapsychrales; family JANLHA01; genus JAKLFA01. The sequence goes on along the minus strand of CAYVEC010000013.1, from coordinate 7,245 downwards.
GACGAGTTATCTGGCGGTCTTGTCGGCGATCGAAACGCTGCGGGGGTTTTGTTCTGATGTCACGGTTGGTACGTAAAAGGGGAGGCCCTTTTTACGATATGGTGAACGAGGAAAGGGGGTGAGACAATGGCAAAGAAAGTGGCTAAGGTCGGCGTCAAGAAAGAAAAGGGAATGCTTTACTTTATTGACAAAGACGGTGATGTCTCTTGCGCAGTCATGGCTAGAGGCGCCAAGAAAGGTGGCAAACCGAAGAAGGTGGCCAAGGTCGGCGTCAAGAAGGAGTCAGGAGTATTGTACTTTCTTGATAAAGACGGGGACATTTCTTGCGCGAAGATGGTAAGAGGCGGAACCAAGAAGAAAGCAGCAAAGAAGAAAGCAGCAAAGAAGAAACCCGCCAAGAAGGCAGCGAAGAAAAAAACTGCAAAGAAGGCTGGGAAGAAAAAGGCGGCAAAAAAGAGATAAGCCCGTCTTTTTTTTGTGATAAAATAGCCCCGCATTTAAAGATGACGGGGCTATTTTATTGTCGTAGACATCGATGAAAGGTGGACGGGATGGGCCATGACACGATCGTGATCCGAAACGTGAGGGAGCACAACCTCAAGGGGTTCGACCTTGAGATCCCTCGAGACCGATTGGTGGTGATCACGGGGCTGAGCGGATCGGGGAAATCCTCCTTGGCGTTTGACACGATCTATGCCGAGGGTCAGCGCCGTTACATGGACAGTCTGTCTGCCTATGCCCGGCAGTTCCTTGATCAGCTTCAGAAGCCGAATGTCGAGTCGATCGACGGGCTTTCCCCGACGATTGCGATTGACCAGAAGACGACCAGCCGCAATCCCCGTTCGACCGTGGCGACACAGACCGAGATTTATGATTACCTCCGCCTCCTCTTTGCCCGGGTCGGGCGTCCCCACTGCGTCGAGTGCGGCCGGCCGATCACACGGCAATCGGCCCAGGAGATCGTGGATCAACTCCTCGCGCATCCCGAGGGCACCAAGATCACGGTCTTGTCCCCGCTCATCCGTGGGCGTAAGGGCGAGTATCGTCAGATCACGAAACAGGTGGCCAAGGCCGGTTTCGTTCGGCTGCGCGTCGATGGGAAGATCATCTCGACTGATGAGGAGGTCCGTCTCGACCGCTATAAGGCGCATCATATCGATGTGGTCGTTGACCGGATCCAGGTCTCGCCGACGGTGAAAAAACGGCTCACCGATTCGATCGAATCCGCTCTCGAGCTCGGCAAGGGGCTCGTCACGGTTCTTTTTAATGACGAGGGGAGGGAGCAGGCCTTTAGTGAACAGTATGCCTGCGTCCAGTGCGGAACAGGCCTGGCTGAGATCGAACCAAGGACTTTTTCCTTTAATTCGCCTTACGGCGCCTGTCCCGCATGCGGCGGCCTTGGGACCAAACTGGAGATCGATCCTGAGCGGCTGATCCCAGACCCCTCACGGCCGTGGGTCTACGCGATCGCGCCCCACCAGCGCGGGCGGCATAATTATCTCATGTATTATCGAGCGGTGCTCCGGGAGATCGCGGACCTGTATGATGTTGAGACAGATGTAGCGTTCCAGGACCTGCCGAAGAAATTTCGATCGATCATCTTGGGAGGCTCCAACGATGAGGTCTGGGGCAAGCGTTTTGAAGGCGTCCTCGGCTATATGCAGCGGCTTTTTACAGAGACGGAGAGCGATTGGTTGAAGGACGAGATTTCGCAATACATGTCTGTTCATCCCTGCGTGTCGTGCGGGGGACGCCGGCTTAAAAAAGAGGCACTCGCCGTGTACGTCGGCGGCAAGAACATCGCCGAGGTCACTGCCTTATCGATCGCAAAAGTTCGGGCATTTGTTGATGCCCTCGACCTCTCGCGTGAGGAGAGGTTGATCGCGGATCCGATGATCCGCGAGATCCGGCGGCGTCTCGATTTTTGCATTAATGTCGGGCTCGATTATTTGACCCTTGATCGGAAGAGCGCGACCCTATCGGGGGGAGAGGCCCAGCGGATCCGGCTCGCGACCCAGGTCGGGTCGGGTCTCGTCGGGGTGATCTATGTGCTTGATGAGCCAAGTATCGGGCTTCATCAGCGCGACAACGTCCGTTTGCTTGAAACCCTTGAGCAACTGCGCGACCTTGGGAATACCTTGATCGTGGTTGAGCACGACGAGGAGGCGATCCGGCATGCGAATTTTATCGTGGACCTGGGTCCGGCGGCCGGGATCCATGGGGGCGAGATCATCTATGCCGGGGATGTCGCGGGTCTGCTCTCATGCCCCGCATCGCTCACGGCAAAATATCTCAACGGTGACATCGGGATCCCTGTTCCGGCGCACCGAAGGGATATCAGCGGATCACGGCGCCTCGTTCTTCATGGCGCCCGGGAGAACAATCTGAAGAATATTTCTGTGAGCATCCCGTTGGGTGCGTTTGTCTGTGTGACCGGGGTTTCGGGGTCCGGAAAGTCGTCACTCATCGAGAATACCCTGTTCCCGGCAGTCACGAGCGCGTTACGAAAAGACTCGGGCCGCTCGGTTCGGCTCAAAAGCCTTAAGGGCATCGAGCACATTGACAAGGTGATCGTCGTTGATCAGTCGCCGATCGGCCGGACGCCCCGGTCAAATCCCGCGACTTATACTGGGGTCTTTGGTTATATCCGGGACCTGTTGAGCCAGACCCCGGAGGCGAAGGTCCGGGGATACAAACCTGGGCGTTTCAGCTTTAACGTCCGTGGCGGGCGATGCGAGGCCTGCACCGGTGACGGGATCAAACGGATCGAAATGCATTTTTTGCCGGATGTCTTTGTTGAGTGCGAGGTCTGTCATGGGCGGCGATTTAATGAGCAGACCCTCGAGATCTATTTTAAGGGGAAGAATATCGCGGATATCCTGGACTTGAGCGTGGATGAGGCCCTCGAGGTCTTTGAGCATATTCCGAAGATCCACCGGGTCCTCGAGACCCTGAGTCAGGTCGGCCTCGGTTATATCAAACTCGGCCAGTCATCGACAACGCTTTCGGGGGGAGAGGCCCAGCGGGTCAAGCTTGCGGCTGAATTGTGCAAACAGGGGACTGGCCGCACGCTTTATATTCTGGATGAGCCGACCACGGGCCTTCATTTCGCGGATGTCCATCGGCTGTTGATGGTCCTCCAGCAGCTTGTCGATAAAGGGAACACGGTGCTCGTGGTCGAGCATAATCTCGAGGTGATCAAGACCGCGGATTATGTGATCGACCTTGGACCTGAAGGCGGGGATCAGGGCGGCCGGATCGTCTGTGAGGGTCGGCCCGAAGACCTGGCCTGTCATCCGGATTCGTATACGGGTCAGTATCTGAAGAAAGTTTTGTTTCCGAAATAGTCAGCATGGCCGAGCATGATTGAAACGGATGGAAAAGTTGCTATAATACAGGCCACATCACTGTGCGAGAGGGGATGATGATGCGCTCGTTTATTTGCGGGGTTCTTGTCATTGGGGCTATGCTCGGCGGGGCCGTTCCGTTATTGGCCGGGCCCGCTAACGATGAGAGCGAGCTTTTCTTTGTCACACAGAAAGCCTTTGACGACGGGTTCTATGATGTCTCTCTTCGCTATATCGATCAGTTCCTAGCGCAGTATCCCTCGAGCGCCTATGTCCCCAAGGCCAAACTCCTTCAGGGGCAATGTTATTTTTTTAAAAGCCAGTATCTAAAGGCCTTTGACATTTTTCAGAAGATCTCATCGACCTACACCGAGTTGAAGGACGCGACGTTCTTTTGGCTTGGGGAGACGTATCTGAAGGCCTCAGATTACCGTCAGGCCGTGACCTTTTACCAGAGGGTCATCGAGGAATGTCCTGATTCTCCGTATGTGCCGCAGGCCGTGTATTCCCTTGGTTGGGCGTTCTTGGAACAGGCAAAATATGCGGAGGCGGCAGCGGCCTTTCAGAGGGTCATTACCGAGTACCCCCAGCATGCCCTTGCCGAGGACTCCCTGTTCCGATGGGCCGAGGTGCTGATCAATCTGGATAAAAAAGAGGAGGCGACCGGGCTCCTTGAACGATACCTCCGGGAATTCCCGGGCGCCGCGAATGCCGGGAAGGCGTTCTTTTATATCGGCGAGAATCTGTATTTTCTGAATGACCCGTTAACTGCGGTCACCTATTATGCGAAGGCCGGTGAGGCCGACAATCCGCCGCAGATCAAGATGATGGCGGAGATCGGGATGGGCTGGAGTTATATTCGGCTAAAGAAGTATGACCTGGCCCGAGAGCGCTTCGCGGCCGCGGAAGGCCTCATCACACGGCATGGCCTGGCGTCGATGGATGAGGTGTATTTTGGAGAGGCGGCTCTCTATGCGAATGAGCAGAAGGTTGACGAGGCGATCGCTCGGTATGATCTTATTATTACGAAATTCCCTGAAAGCCCGCGTTTGGTCGAAACGTATTTAAATAAAGCAAATCTGTTGTTTGATAACAGGCGCTATGATGACGCGCTTAAGGCCTTTCAGTGGGTCCTCGGATATGCCAAGAACAAGCCCGTCGGTGAACGGCTCTTGGAGCAGGCCTATTATGGGGTCGCCTGGTCGTATTTTCAGCTTGGGGACGTTGATCAGGCGGTTGCGACGTTCTCTCGTGTTGTTGAGGGCTCGAAAAATCGCGTCGTGAAGGTAAGCGCCCTAGCGCAGATCGGGGACCTCTATCATGAGGCGGGCCGTTATCAGAAGGCCCTTGAGATTTACGATCGTGTCCTTGGAGAATTTTCCGACAGCGTTTATGCGGATTATGCACAGTTTCAGCAGGGGATCGCTCTTCTGCGGCTGAACAATCTTGAGGCGGCGAAGATCTCCCTCCAGAGCCTGGCCGCGAATTTCCCTAAAAGCAAACATATCGGCGAGGCCTTCTATTATTTAGGGATCGTGTATTTTCGGGAAGGGGTCTGGGTTCAGGCCGCGGAGTCGTTTGACCGTTTCCGCACGGAGATGCCGCTCCATCATCTGCGGCCCGATGCCGAGTACCTTCTGGGCCTTTCGCTGATTAATCAGGGCCGGTATCAGGATGCGGTTGCTCTTTTTCGACGGATATTAAAAGAGGGCATTTTAAGCGGATCCCTGGTCGCGTCCGCGGAACTTCAGGTGGCCAAGGCCGTCTACCTCCTTGGCGATTTGAAAGAGGCCATGAAATTGTTTAAGGGCGTCATGGAACGCTATGCTGGCAGTGAGACGCATGAGGACGCCCTCCTATGGCTGGCGGACCGCTATCTCGATGGGGGCGAGTTCCGAGAGGCGATCGGATTGTATCTTCAGTTCTTTGAAAAGTTCAGCAGCAGCCCGCGCGTCGACCTGGTCCGGTATGATCTGGGGCATGCCTTTGCCTCCTTAGGCGAATTGGATAAGGCCCTGGCGTATTATCATGAGATCTCGCCTGAGGCCCCGGATGATGTTTATGCGAGCGCCCAGTTGGCGATCGCCGATATTTTCGCCGATGAACGGAATTCGGAGAAGGCGGTCGCGGCCTATCGCGAGATCGCTGAAACGATCCCGGCCTATGAGCGCGCGGCCTTGGTGAAGTTGGCACGGGTGTATTTCGCACAGGATCGGCCGGGGGACGCGATCACGGTCTATCACCAGGCCCTGGCAGCGTCCCAAGGCGATGTTGGGCCCACGAATGCCGAGATCCTCTTTGCCCTCGGCGATGCCTATGAGGCGGATGGTCAGATCGAACAGGCAGTGGACCAGTATTTTAAGGTCGTCTATCTCGCCTCGGATCCTGACACCTGGACCGTGAAGGCGTATTTAAGGATCGCGCGCATTTTTGAGAATCAGCAGAAATGGGCCGAGGCACGGTTGATCTACGAGAAACTGGTTGCCTTTAAGATCGAGGAATCAAAATACGCCGAGGAACGGCTCGGGTGGATCGCGGAGATGGTCGAATAAAACAATATCTTAGGCTTATCATGAAGGAGGGTGTATGGCAATATGGCAGTTGAGTCCGAAAGAATTTTTGCTGGCCGGGGGGCCGATCATGATCCCGTTGGCCTTGTGCTCTGTTTTTGCGGTGGCCATCGTGATCGGCAAATTAATTTATTTTGCTCGGATTCAGACCGATGCCCAGAAGCTTAAGACCGATGTCTTTCAGCTCATGCGGAAGGACCGGGTTGAAGAGGCCGTGGCCCTCTGTGATGATGATCCCTCACCGGTCGCGAAGATCATGAAGGCGGGCATCTTGAAATATGGATCGTCCCGGGAGGAGATCCGCGAGGCCATGGAGGATGTCAGCGTGTTTGAGGTGCCGCTCCTTGAGCGCAGGTTTACGGCCTTGGCGACGATCGCTCATGTGGCACCGCTCTTGGGGCTCTTGGGCACGGTCACAGGGATGACCGCGAGTTTCTATACCATTCAGGTCCGGGCGGCGAGTATGAATCCTGTGACGCCGGGCGACCTCGCCGGGGGGATCAGCGAGGCATTGTTAACAACCGTGGCCGGCCTTGTGGTCGCGATCCCGACGTATGTCGCGTATAATTATCTCGTGAGCCGGGTCGGGGCCTTTGTTCGTGAGATGGAGCGGGTGGCCACGGAATTGCTGAACTTTTTGTGCCATCTTCATGAGACGGCGGAATCCTAAGCAGAGCTAGGGGGAGGACGGGAGATGCGGTTTAAACGGAACACAAAGATTGAACGGGGTCTTGAGCAGATCGACATGGCCCCGATGATCGATATGGTGTTTTTGCTGCTTATTTTTTTCATGCTGTCGTCGTCGTTCACCTTTCAGTCCGGGATCAACGTGAAGCTTCCGAAGGCCGTGACGAGCGATTCCCTTAATGACAACAGCTTTGTCGTTTCCATCACGAGTGAGGATGTCCTTTATTTTCAAGGTAGGGTTGTGACAGTGAAGGAGCTGCAGGCTGAGTTGGTGAAAATCAAGAATCTGAATGCCGCCCTAATGATCAAGTCCGATCGCCGCGCCTCGATGGGGCGGATCGTCGATATCTGGGATCTCTGCCGTCAGTCGGGGATCGAGAAGATCAATATCGCAACAACGAAAGACTAATGAGCAGGGGCCGCGTTAAATTGTGGGTGATGAGCGAATGGCTGGGGCTGGTGTCTGCGGTTGCAGCCCATCTCGTTCTAATGAGTTTCATTCGGGTCGTGGTCAAACCTCTCGCTGTGTCGCCCCGCCCCGTGTTTATTTATTTAGGTTCGTTTCTTGATCGGCTGACCGGCCTTGGGAGGCCATCGGCTGATCAGGTGGTTGGTCTTCACCCGGAGGTCGGCACGGCATC
>CAYVEC010000012.1:14364-57118 GCA_964450385.1 uncultured Planctomycetales bacterium | reverse complement strand
GGAGGCCATCGGCTGATCAGGTGGTTGGTCTTCACCCGGAGGTCGGCACGGCATCAGTGCCGGCGTCCGCGACGCGTTTGCCGGGAGATTCGTCGACCGGCACCCTGCGCAGGATTGATCGTGATGCCTCGGGTGAGCGGTATCTTGGGATCGGCTCTGGAGACAAACAGGTCATAAAAGAAACGTTCCTGGACCGCACGGTCAGTGGATCGGCAGGGGGTGGCGTGCGGTCGGTGGGACCGATTGTCCCGGCGGGCCTTTATGAGCCGCTTCGATTAAAGGGGCCGTGATATGGATATTGAGCTTGGGGTCGCGATTGCGGGCGGGTTTTTTCTTGTCTTCCTTCTTGTCTTTGGTCATTGGGTGATTTATAATTTTTTTGAGGCTAGACGCCGGGGATGGGATGAGGCGTGTTTTTTAGCGCGGTGCGGGGTTTGCTCGTTTGTTTTTTTTGAGTATCGGGGCCTAGGGATTTATAGGTGCCCTCGGTGCAAAAGCCTCATCTCGCGGACAGACAAGGGGGAAGATTCCGTGAACGGCCGCAATAATGAAAAGGGATTTTTGCTCCTTACGGTCATCGCCCTCATTATGGCCATGTCGATCATTATGATCGGTATCATGAGTATCCATGTGAGTCAGGTGATCTCAGGGGGATCGGTGGTCCGTCATATTGAGGCCGAAGAATTGGCCAAGGGTGCAGCGGCGCGGTATCATCAGGCGCAGATCACGGGGAACTGGGATACGATCAGCTGGACCCATTGGGATGCGACCGGTGTCAACTGGCTCGATTCGGTGACGGTGGGCGCAACGAATGTGAATTACAATGACACCTCATTGCTCCAGGTCTCGATCCCGTATCTTATTTCCAATTAACGCCTCACAAAAAGTCTCTTTCCTGATTGACAATCCTTGTTCAACATTGTTATAGTACATTTACTATCAATAGTTACATATCCTATTATGAAAAAAAGAAATTCTGAGATCGGCGTGTTTTGGGGTGACTCTTTTTTTGCGGCAGTCCGCGTTGACAAGGGGAGCATCACTCAGTCCCTGCAGGTGCCGTTCTCAGAGATCATCGAAGAGGGGATCGAGCCCGATGCCCCCGAGGACCTGCGCAAGACTGCGCTTTTGCGGAAGCGTCTTGTCCCCTTGGCCAACGGGATCGATCAGGTGTCTCTTGCGATCCCGGCGCAGAATATCATTTTCCGATCCTTTGTCGTTCCCATGATGAGCGCGGATGATGTCCGGAATGTCATCGACTTTGAGGTCACGAAATATATTCCGATCGAGCTCAAAGACCTGACGTCAACGTACCATTATGAGCCCGTGGTCGTTGACGGGCAGAAGATGCTTCAGGTCCTGTTCGTCGCGGTGAAAAAGACATTCCTTCAGCAGGTGACCCAGATCTTTCGGAATGCCGGCTTCACGATCGATCGGCTTGAGCCCGCGCCGATCAATCTCCTTCGCTGTGTCAAGGCCCAACGCCTGCTCGGCAAGACCGACGGGACCGCGATCTTAACGGTCTCGCCGGGGGCGAGCGATATTGTTGTCTTTCATAATGAATCTCTTCATTTTGTCCGGTCCCTGAACTTGGGTCACGTAGACTCGAACCGGGATGTTTTTAAGGCCGCGATCCTCGATGATATCACCGTGTCATTTAATTTTTTTAACCGGCAGAACCCGAACAAAAAGATCGTGAAGTTCATCATTGTCACCGATGAAAAGGCCCACGACCTGGAAAAAGAGCTGTCCCAGGAATTAGGTGTTCCGACGGTCATGATCGATGCGGGCTCGGTCTACTCGGGGCTGAAGCCTGTCGCGGTCTCCTCAGCGATTGCCGCAGCCTTCGGGATGACGAAACGAGCGTTCTCAACGCGGAATTTTGACCTGTCTTCCCAGGCCCTTCAGATGGCCCAGAGCGGCGAGTCGCCCCAGGATCTGCAGCGGCGTACGTTGATCGCGGCTGGCGTTTTGTCGTTGTGCCTTGCGGTTCCCGTCGCGTTACATTTTTTGACAGGGTGTCTGATCAAGGAAAATCTCAAACGTGTTGAGACCGTTAATGCCCAGGTCGGCGCCTTTGCCGCGCTGAATGCGGCCGATATCCGCGCCAAAAAGGATGCCCGTGTCGCCGAGGCGTTAAAATACGTCGAGGCCCAAGTCAAGAGTGAGATCGCCCGTGTCCTCTATCGGATCGGCCTGTCTCTCCCGGAAGGCGCCTGGTTGACGGGGATAAGCGCTGAGTATAAGCCGGTGGGGGTTGCTTTAAAGGAATCCGGACTCCTCCGTGAAGGTGACGGGACAGCAGTGATTGCTGATGTTCCGATATTTCCATTGACGGCGGTGATGGAGGGACAGGTTTATCTTGCGGATGCCCATGATCAGTTGCGGCGTATCACTGGATTCGTCAGCGGGCTTACGAGCGATCAGGTGCTCCGGGGGATTTTTTCGTCGGTACAGCGCAAAGAGACAACGGAAAAAGTTATTAACGAGGCAACGGTAAGTGAATTCAAGATCACTTGTGAATAGGTGCGGCGATGAATCTTTCGGATCTTAGTAAATTCGATGTCAAAGATTTAAAAAATATTGATTGGCGCAAGCTTGTCTTGACCTGCGCCTCGCGCGTGGATCTTATGGTCCAGATCGTTGGGGTTGTCATTGCGATCGCCGTGTCGATCTGGGTTTTAAAAATGCATAAAGATGGACTCGCAAAATCGAACGCTGACCGTGCCGCCGCGGAAGACCGTTTCGTCGCCTATGATGAGTATCGTGAGGTTGAGGCGGCTTATGCCCTGCTCCTGAAGAAGTTGCCGAGTTCGTTAAGTGAGGGGGAATTGATCAATCGGATCGTGGACCTGGCCCAGCGGTATCGGATCAAGCTGCATTCGATTTCTCCATCGGCTCATGAGAAAAAAGATAAGGTGTCCGTGATCCCTGTGGCGATTGAGTTCTCGGCCGGTGACTATGCTTCGCTCTGGCATTTTATTGATGAGATCGAGGCCTCGAAAGAAGTGATTGTCATTAGGAAACTTGATATTGCGTTCACGGCGAAGGGGGGAGTGGTCCCGAATGTTGTTCGGGGGTCGCGGCGAACGAATGTGGCTCCCGTCTCTGATGGGTCGATGCCACTTCGTGTGATGATGATTGTTCAGGGGGTCACGTTCCATGTTGATTAAGACGATGTGGCGAACAGCCGTTATTTTGGGGATGGTTTTTGTGAGCATCGCTATCGTGAGCGGACCTGCGGCTACCCAGGATTCTGGTACTGAAGTGACTGGCGCATTTAAGACCGCAGATGGGAAGCGCCTTTATGACTTGGGGTTGTTTTTCATCTCTCGTGTTCAGGAGCGGAAGGACCCATCGGAGATCGATAAACAGTTGAACGACCTTTTTCAGGAACGTCTGCCGAAGGCGCCGGATGCGAAGCCTGTAGAGCCGGTGGCGCCTGTGACTCCAGACCGGCCCGGGCGCCCGGTACTGCCTCCACCCGTGGCCCCGCCGAGCGGTCAGGCGGCGCCCGTGATCCAGACGCCGAACTTTAAATTGACCGGCCATGTCTGGGGCACAAAAATTCCTTATGCGATCATTGACGGCGAGGTCGTGGGTATTGGTGACACGGTTCAGGGCTGGACGGTTGTGGAGATTAAGAAAGAGGGCGTTACTGTGGGACTTGATCAGGAGCATGTGGTTGAATTAACCCCTTAACTGGAGTTCTTCGATATGAGAATACACACTGTTTTTTTTGCGGTCATGATGGGGCTCGCATTTTTTCCTGTCGCGACCGCAGGGGCTGCTGATCATGAGATTGATACAACGAGTGTTTTTTTATACCCGGAGTTCTCTCCCAGGATCTCGATGGATTTTAAGAATGCGAGCCTGGTTGATGTCCTGAAGATTTTTTCGAAGCAGAGCCGGCTCAATCTTGTCGCCTCGCAGGAGGTCGCTGCAAAAACAGTCACGGTCTATTTGGACAATGTTCCGATCGAACAGGCCTTAGAGCAGATCTTGCGTGCCAACCAGTTAATGTATGAGATCGAGCCGGGATCAGATATTTATATCGTGAAACCCATGAAAACACCCGAGATGAATTTGACGACGCGCGTCTACTATTTAAAACATGCCTCGGTGGATTCGGCGAGCATCAGAAAGTTGTTATCGGTTTCGACAGATAAAGAAAGCAGCAGTAGTTCTTCGAGTAGCGCAGCGGATACCGAGGGGATTGTCAAAATTATTGGGGGGCTCCTGACGACGGATGGCAAGGTTATGGAGGATCCCCGGACGAATAGCTTGATCATCAGTGACATCGCGGCGAATTTCCCCAATATCGAGCAGGCGATCGCGCGTCTTGACGTTCCGGTCCCGCAGATCCTGATCGAGGTCGAGATGCTCGAGGTGGCTAAGAATATCACAGATAAGCTCGGGGTTAAGTGGGGTGATCAGCCGCTCGTATTGACCGGCGGGTCCAAGGTCAATGCCTTTCCGTTTGACGGTTCGGTTCCGTTTCTGACTGATGTCGGGAATGTCGAATATGAGGACGCTCGTTTGACAACCGGAAACCTGGATGCGACGGGATTTACCGCTGCGTTGAATTTTCTCCGCACGGATACGAGCACAAAGAATTTGGCACGGCCGCGCATCCTGACCTTGAATAATCAGTCGGCAGAGATCAAGATCGCGACCCAGGAGACGATCGGTTCTGCCCTGACGATCGCCTCATCGAATAGTTCAACGACCCAGGCGAACGAGGCTGAGCGCGTCGAGACCGGGGTCTTTCTTGTCGTAACGCCCCAGGCCAATGTTGATCAGAACGAGATCACGCTGGCCTTGGCCCCGCGGGTCATCATCACACGGACTGGGGCAACGTTTAATAATGTTACCTACAAAGACCCAGAAGAGCGGACGGCGCAGACCATGCTCAAGGTCAAAAGCGGGGACACGATCATCCTGGGGGGTCTTATCCGTGAGGATCGCGAGATAACGGTCACCAAGGTCCCGATCCTCGGCGATATCCCGCTCATCGGCGCGGCCTTTCGTCATAAGAACGACAGCATCCAGGAACGTGAGCTCATCATTTTTATCACCCCGCATATCTTGAAAGAACGGCCATCCGACCTTCCCGCTGAGCAGAGGGTGAATATTGTTCGCGAGCAAGATGTTCAATAGGATCGCGCTGAGAGAATATCGGCGAATGAGGCAGAATCGTGGCGCATCTTAAATTAGGTGAAATTTTGATCGAACAGGGGCTGGTGACTGAGAAACAGCTCCATGATGCCATGGCCCAGCAGCGGAAGGAACGGGGCCGCCTTGGCGAGACCCTCATCAAGATGGGGATCGTGACCGAGGAGGATATTGTCTCGGCGTTAGGGTCGCAGCTCAATATCCCGTATGCGACCAAGGACAATAATCTCCTGAAGGCCAAGACCGATCAGCAGCTTGAAAAATTGATCCCCCACGACTTTGCGAAGACCAATCTGGTGCTCCCCGTTTCAAAAAAAGGCCATGTCTTAACCTGCGCGCTCACGGATCCCCTCGACCTGATGCTCCTGGATAATCTCAAGATGGTCACGGGGTGCGAGATCAATCTGATCATCGCGACCCGCGCCCTCCTGACCGCGGCGATCCAGGATTTTTATACGATCGCCCATTCTCAGCCGATGACGGTCTTGGATGCGGACACCAAGGTCCCAGAGAAGACGGCCCCGTCGGCGCCGCCGTCAAAAGGCTCGGGAGACGGCAGTGATCTCGAGAAGATCGTTGAGCGGGCGGAAGAGGCCCCGGTCATTAAACTGGTGGACCTGATCATCAAACAGGCCATCGATCAGCGCTGCAGCGATATCCATATCGAACCGTTCAAAGACCGGATCAATTTGAGGTACCGGATCGACGGCGTCTTGTATCAGATCCCTCCGCCTTCGCGGACCCTGCATTCCGCGATCGTCTCGCGTCTCAAAATCATTGCGCGTCTTGATATCGCTGAGAAACGCCTTCCCCAGGACGGGGCCATCTCCTTCAAGCATGGGGAGAGGATCGTGGATATCCGTATTTCGACGATCCCGACGGTCTGGGGAGAAAAAGTCGTCATGCGTATTCTTGATAAAGAGGCCGTGAAGCTCGAGCTCTCGGGACTCGGATTTGATCCTCGGCAGTTGGAATTGATCAAGACCTCGTTAAAAAAGCCGTACGGTTTGTTTTTTGTCACCGGACCGACCGGAAGCGGAAAGTCCACGACGCTCTATTCGGCCTTGAGCGAGGTCATCGACCCCAAGAAAAATGTCATGACCGCCGAGGACCCGGTTGAGTTTAAGCTCGAAGGGATCAATCAGGTCCAAATGAAGCCCGAGATCGGGCTCACCTTCGCGTCGGCATTGCGATCGTTCCTCCGACAGGACCCGGACATCATCATGGTCGGGGAGGTCCGTGATCTGGAGACGGCGCAGATCTGTGTCCGCGCTGCTCTGACCGGGCATTTTGTCTTGAGCACTCTGCACACGAATGATGCCGTAAGCGCGGTCTCGCGGTTGATTGATATTGGGATTGAACCGTATCTCTTGACCCCGTCTCTCGTCTGTGTCCTGGCGCAGCGCCTCGCCCGCAGGTTATGTCAAAAATGCAAAGAGGCGATCGAGCCGAACCCTGATTATTTTGGCGGGGTGACCTTTAAGAGCGACCTTGTGTACCGCGCCCGCGGCTGTGAGGCCTGTAACCACACCGGTTACCGGGGCCGGATCATCTTGACCGAGACCATGGTGATCGATGACGAGGCCCGTGAGCTCATCGGCCGTGGGGCGAGTTACAGCGAGCTTCGTGACGCGGTGCGGAAGGCCGGGATGCAGTCTCTGTTTGATGATGGGATTCGCAAGGTCGAGGAGGGGATCACGAGTTTTGATGAGATCATTAGCATTACGAGTGCGTGAGGGATCGTAAAGGAGAGGTATGGCCCGGTATCGTTATGTTGTCAAAGATTCCAAAGGGGCGTCGATCACGAATGAGGTCGAAGAGTTCTCAAAAGAGGCCCTGATCGAGAAGCTGCAGAAACAAGGATATTTTATCCTTAAGATTGAAGCTGCAGGTTCGAGCGCTGCGCCGACTCAGAAGACCGCGGCCCCGCCTGCGAACAAAAAGCAATTTACCCACAAGAAAATTAAGCTCGCTGATATTATTGGTTTTGCACGCCAGCTTGTCACCATGCTTGAGGCCGGGGTGACGCTCATGCGCAGTCTTCAGGTGATCACGGGGCAGACGGATAGCCAACGTCTTTATGAGGTGCTTCGACAGGTGACCCATGATGTGGAGCGCGGGCAGTCGCTCTCGGAGGCGCTCGGAAATCATCCGCGGGTATTCAATCAATTTTGGGTGAGCCTTGTCGAGGTCGGTGAGGCCTCGGGCACGCTTCCGCGGGTGCTCAATAAACTTGCGTTTTACCTGGAGCAGCAGGAACGTTTCCGGTCAACGATTATCTCTGCGATCATGTATCCGGCGATCCTGTTTGTGATCTGCTGCGGGGCGATCTCGTTTTTTGCCTTGTTTGTTGGGCCTCGTTTTGAGGAGGTCTTTAAAAGTATGGGGGTCAAACTCCCGTTTATTACGGTGTTTCTCTTGGAGACGTTTCGTTTTATTAAACAAAAATTCTTGTTGATGGTGGGGGCGCTTGTTGTGTTTTTTTTCGGAATGAGGGCGTATGGGAAAACACGGCCAGGGAAGTATCAGCTTGAGCGTTTCCTTTTCAGCCTCCCGACGGTTGGGAATATCTTTCGCCTGATCATTGTGGAACGTTTTACGTCGCAGATGGCGATCCTTGTTGAGAGCGGGGTTCCGATCATGCAGGCCCTTGATATCGCGCAGCGCCTGGTGGACAATTCTATCTGCGCGGACGTGATCGGCAAGATCAAGGAGAGCGTCCGCTCCGGAGAACTTTTGGCCACCCCGATGCAGGCGAGCGGTTTTTTTCCTGGGATGGCTATTCAAATGATCACGGTTGGGGAAGAGACCGGGGAGCTCAGTAAGATGCTGAAGCACGTCGCGGATTTTTATCAAGAGACGGTTGAGACCTTTATGAAGCGCCTGGGCACGGTGATCGAACCGTTCATGCTGGTTTTTATGGGGTCGGTTATCGGGATTATTGTTGTGGCCATGTTTATGCCCATGTTTAATATGGCTCAGCTTGGAGGGGCTAGCGGCGGATAAATTTTATAAAAAAATCTTGCCGGCCAAGGGGTTACGGATGATAATAGGATGGACTTGTTTTCTTGACAAAAATCGGATATAGTTTAAATGACAGATTATTGTGACATTGCTCAAGGTAAACTATCCGCAAGGATAGGGCACAAAGCTAAAGGGCCCGCTCACGGAGCGGGCAGCCAGCTGCCAATGGATACGGATGTGAGCCACTCTTGAGCAGACATGGGAGTGGCTCTTCTATGTAGGTGAGGCCTGGAGCGGTTCCAGGCAAAAGACTAATCCATCAGCCCTGTGGAAGGAGGCGATGCGCGGAAGAAAAAGCCATAGATCGTGATAGAGATGTAGGGTAAATGCACAATGAAAACGAGAGGGATCTGATTCATCATCCCTTGAGTAAATAGGGTAAAGGAGACTAAAATGAATATGAAACGCGCAAGCGGCTTTACGCTGCTTGAAATTATCATTGTTATCATCATTATCGGGGTGCTCGCGACCTTGGCGCTCCCGAAAATGTTTGCAACTGTTGAGTTCTCACGGTCAGCAGAGGCCTTGCAGAATTTTACAGCCATCCGCAGCCTGTTTGAACGGTGTATCTTATTAAAAACCACCGCAGCATCTTGCGATACCTTAACTAAAATTGGTTTTGAGGCACCTACGGCAGCAACGGCTCATTTTACATACACAATGCTGACTGCTAATCCAACGGTTGGGGTTCAGACCTTCGCGATTCTTGCGACACGGACAACTTTTAATAATTCAGGAGCAGGAGGAGATGTTATTACGTATACCTTTAATGACGGCGTTGTTACGCGTGGAGGAAGTGGCAAGTTTAGTTCATTGGCCAATTAATGCAGTGGTCATACTTTGCAAGGTTTTGGATGTTGGTTTGAGAAATGTGTAGCTGTGACGGCCGGCCGGGATTACCGGCCGGCCGTTTCTCTTGAATGGGGGTTTTCGACACGGGAGGCGTCATGCGGCGGCGGGAATTCAATACAACCATTGGGTTTACGCTGATCGAGCTTATTACGGTCATTGTGATCCTTGGCGTCCTCGGCACCTTAGGAGTCGTCAGTTACGGCCGGATGCTGGAGCAGGACCGCGCGCGTCAGGCCGTGAGCGCCCTGCGCATGATTCATGAGGCCGAGCTCGGATATCGGGCCCGGAACGGGGCCTTTTGGCCTGCCCTGGGCGAAACAAAAAATATGACTGACATTAATCAGGCCCTGAATCTTAATCTCTACGCCCCAGAGGTCGTGATCACGTGCACGGGGGTCGCGCCTGGTTTCACCTGTCAGGCGGTCCGCAATGCCGGGTCCGCTGTGTACACATTTCAAATAATAACGTCCGGAACGGTAACCTGCTCGAGCGGGACCTGCCCATCATTTATATAGGCGGAGGAAGAAAAATGGAGGCTGTTTATCGTACATTATTGAAAAGAGTTTTACGGGCGTCTGGAATGACCTTGATTGAGATCATTGTCGTGATTATTATTCTTTCGGTCTTAGGCTCGCTGGCGATACCGCGGTTTGGGTTGACCCTTGCGCGGCAGGAAGTGGCTGAAGTAGCGACACACCTCCGGGCTGTCCACGCAGCCCAGCAGGTTTATCGTTTTAATACCGGTGTTTATTGGCCATCGGCAGATTGCGCGGGAGATTGTCGTGCCGCATTGAACGGCGCCTTGGGGTTATCAATCCCGTCTAAGACGGGTTGGGTTCTGGTGTGTACTGCCGCTACCTCGACGACGTTTTCCTGCATAGCGATGAAGGATGCGAATTTTTTTCTCCAGGTATCAAACGCGGCGCTTGGGGGCACAAATCCGTTATGCGGTTGCGCAGACCCGGGGGCGTTACCAGACTGGGAGTCGTTGTGCCCATAAATCATTCAATAAAATAGGGCGAGATGCATGAAATTTTTGAACACGCACTTGAAACAAATGGGTTTTAGTCTCGTTGAGGTCGTGGTGGCGACACTCATCTTTGCCCTTGCCGCGGCAGGGATCATGGCCACGGTTGCGGCGCTCTCGAATCCGTCGCGGAGCGTGCGGTCGGATGTCCAGGCTGCCTTTTTGGCCCGTGAGGTTATTGAGGATCTCCGCGGTCAGGTCACGGCGACCGAATGGACGAACGCATCAGGTCCCTTTGTCCAAGGGGCTGATTACGGGGCCGCTTATCCAGATGTCACGGATACGGCAGGCGGGGTTACATATTCACGGGAATACACGATCACGGATGACCCGGATACCGGTGGAAAATTTGTTGATGTGACGGTGACATGGTAAGGGAGCGGCGGATGCGACGTGGGTTGACCACACGAGACAGCTTTACCTTGACTGAACTGCTGATCGCCGGGGTCTTGGTCTCGATCGCGGTGGGCGGCATGATCTCGGTGGACATGGCGCTCCGGCGGGCGGAACAGGCCTCCATGGCGCAGAAACAGCATGTCGGACAGCTTTCGGCTGCGCTCCTGACCATGAAGCGTGACGCGGCCGACGCCTTTGGCATTGATTTCGCCGTTGTCACCGGAGGCGCTGACGTGAAAACCACGTTTAATCCGACGGTCGGGGATACCGGGGTTTTTCTCAAGACCGGCACAGAGGATATTGATACTTTTGATGATCCCTGTGTCTGCATGCGTCTTCACGATGGGGCAACGATTAATGATTTTTTTCCTGCCACGATCGCCTGTTATTATGAGGACGGTGGCTCGCTCTACCGGAAAACCTATGCGGTGGCGAATGAGGCCACGAAGGTGGGCAGCACGCCTGAAGTCTTGGTCACCAATCTCACGGAGTTGACGATCGAGCGGATCCCGGCCGGCACGGAGCCGATCCAGGCCCTTCGGGTCACCTTGACCCGGACGCGGACAGGGAGCCCCGTTGTTGATCCGATCCGGAACCCGGTTTTTTCTTTGTCCACCGAGCTTGTGTTTGACGCGGTGGCGCGCTAAGGCCGTACAAGGCAAATTTTATCTTGTCAGTAAAATAGAATTTTGATATGATTTCCTCCTTGCAATTTCGCGTGGGCCGGTAGCTCAGTTGGGAGAGCGCATGGTTCGCAATCATGAGGTCGGGGGTTCGATCCCCCCTCGGTCCACCATATCTTCTGAGACACCATGCATCGTTTTTTTATCCCCGATTCAACCTGTACCGACGAGAACCTGATCCTGACGGATCCAGACGAGGTCCATCACGCGCGTCATGTGCTCCGGTGCCGCGAGGGAGATCGGATCGCGCTCTTTAACGGTCGGGGGAGGGAGGCTCACGCGGAGATCGTCTCCCTCGCCAAAGACAGGATCGTCTGCCGCCGGGTCGAGATCCGTGAGGAGCGGGCCCCGGGTCCGCCGCGGGTGACCCTTGCCTGCGCCATCCCCAAAAAGACGAAGTTTGAATGGATCCTTGAAAAGGGCACGGAACTCGGGGCCGATGAGGTGATCCCGCTTGTCACGGAACGCACCGAGTTTTCCCTTCAGGGAGAGCGCCGGGAGCGGCTGACCGGGAGGTACCAGACCGTGGTTGTTAACGCGGCCAAACAAAGCGGCCGGCTTTGGATCCCGCAGGTCCATCCGCCCATGGACGTCGCGGCAGCCCTTCGGTGCGTTGCCGGCGCGGACGTCTGCTGTATTCCCCACCTTGGCCCGGGGCCTCGGACGGCCTTGGGGGACCTTCTTCGAAGGCATCCGCAGGCGCGCCAGGTTGTGTTCTTTATTGGCCCGGAAGGCGATTTCACTCCGGGTGAAGTGGCCCAGGCTGTGGCCGCAGGATTTTGTTCAGTTGATCTTGGGCCTAGTGTCTTGAAGGTCGAGACCGCAGCCCTAGCCGTGCTCTCCGCTGCGCATTTTTTCCTCAGAATGCCCTGATTTTTCGAAATTTTGCGGTCTTTCCTATTTGACAACGATTTAGGCCTCGTGTATAATGACAATCCCTTTAAGGATTTACTTATAAAATACTAATAAGTATCTCCCTTGAATGATGATTGTGACTGAGCATGCCCACAGGGCGGTGTCTTTGTGGGCGAGTGGTTTTTTATGGGTGATCGTAACGAAAGGGAGGCACGTATGGCGGATGAGAAGAAGACGGCTGACATGGAGCAGAAGCGAAAGGCGTTGGATCTGGCCTTGTCCCAGATCGAGAAGCAATTTGGTCGAGGGTCGATCATGAAGCTCGACGGTTCGATCCGGCAGGACATCGAGACGATCTCAACAGGGTCCCTGTCCCTGGATATGGCCCTGGGTGTGGGTGGCCTGCCGCGCGGACGGGTGGTGGAGATCTATGGGCCCGAGTCGTCAGGGAAAACAACCCTGACCCTGAGCGTGATCCATCAGGTCCAGAAAACAGGCGGGGTCGCGGCCTTTATTGATGCCGAGCACGCCTTTGACCCGTCGTACGCGCAGAAGGTGGGGGTCAAACTTGAGGATCTTTTGATCTCACAGCCGGACAACGGCGAGCAGGCCCTTGAGATCGCCGAAACGCTCGTGCGTTCGAACGCGGTCGATCTTGTGGTCATTGATTCGGTCGCGGCCCTGACCCCGCGCGCGGAGATCGAAGGCGATATGGGCGACAGCCATATGGGTCTTCAGGCGCGGCTCATGTCGCAGGCCTTACGGAAGCTGACGGCCGTGATCAGCCGGTCCAAGACCACGGTGGTCTTTATCAATCAGATCCGGATGAAGATCGGGGTCATGTTCGGAAATCCCGAGACCACGACCGGCGGGAACGCCCTGAAATTTTATTCGTCGGTCCGGATCGATCTTCGGCGGACTGAGACGATCAAGCGCGGCGAGGAGTTCATCGGCAACTGCGTTCGGGCCAAGATCGTGAAGAACAAGGTGGCGGCTCCGTTCAAGACCGCGGAATTCGAGATCTATTTTGACGAGGGGATCTCGCGCGCGAGCGATATCCTCAGCCTCGGGTCTGAGCTTGACGTCATCCAGAAGTCCGGATCGTGGTTCGCCTACGGTGAGGAGAAGATCGGCCAGGGCAAGGACACGGCCCGGAAATATCTGATGGACAATCCGAAGCTCATGGACAAGCTTGAGAAAGAGATTAAGGCCAAGATCGCGGCAGCGGCCGCGGCTTGATCGGGAGCGTGATGGAGACGGGCGACCTTCAGGAACTCCGTCGGGCGCGGGCTGCGGCGGAGAGATTTTTGAAATATCGGCCGCGGAGCGTCGCTGAGGTCAAAGGCAAGCTCCGGCTTAAGGGGTTTTCCGGAGAGGTCATTGCGGAAGTTGTGCGGGGGCTCGCGAAGGTCGGGATCCTCGATGACGCGCAGTTTGCCGTTGGCTGGGCCAGATCGCGGCTCAATAAACCCGTCGGGGTTAAGCGGATCCGGCAGGAACTGCGGCAGAAAGAGGTCGCCGAGGTTCTGATCGACGAGGCGCTGGCCGATGTGACCGCGGTGTATGATGAGGCCGACACGATCCGGCAGGTGACCGGACGACGGCTCCGGGTCTATGCGGGGCTTCCAGCCTTGACGATCAAACGCCGGCTCTACGCGTATCTTGTTCGGCGGGGATTTCGCGGGGACGTCATTATCAACGTGATGCATGAGATGGTACGATGAAATATTTATCTGGGCATGAGATCCGGGAGCGGTTCCGGAAATTTTTTGTCGAGCGCGGGCACCGCGGGGTGGCCAGCGATTCAGTCGTCCCGAAAGACGATCCGACGGTGCTCTTTACGACCGCGGGGATGCAGCAGTTCAAACGACAGTTCCTCGGCTATACCGATGGATTCACGCGGGCAACCACCTGTCAGAAATGCATTCGGACCGATGACCTTGATGAGGTCGGGCGCACGAACTTTCATCACACCTTTTTTGAAATGCTCGGTAATTTTTCCTTTGGGGACTATTTCAAAAAAGAGGCGATCCACTGGGCCTGGGAATTTTTGACCGGGGAACTGGGGATCCCGGCCGAGCGGCTGTGGGTCTCGGTCTTTCACGAGGATGCCGAGGCGTTCGCGATCTGGCGCGATGAGATCAGGATCCCGGAGCGGAAGATCTTCCGTCTTGGTCCGAAGAGTAATTTTTGGCCGTCGAACGCGCAGCAGAATGGCCCGAATGGCCCGTGCGGGCCGTGTTCCGAGATCTTTTTTGATTATCAGCCCGGTGTGTCGAGCGCCCCGCGGGATCCCGATGATGAGCCGGGACGGTTTGCCGAGGTGTGGAATCTGGTCTTTACCCAGTTCAACCGTTGCGATGGCGGGGTTCTCGAACCGTTGCCTAAAAAAAATATCGATACCGGGATGGGGCTCGAACGATTGACGGCTGTGATCCAGGGCGTCACGAGCAATTTTGAAACAGACCTGTTCGCCCCGATCTTTGCCGCGATCGACCGTGAGATCGAGGGGGGGCGGTTCAAGATCCCTGAGGTCGAGCGCCGTGTTTTGGCCGATCACCTGAGGGCCGTGACGTTTTCTATCGCCGACGGGGTTGTCCCGTCGAACAAGGAGCGCGGGTCTGTGGTGAAGGGGCTGATCAATAATGCGGCGAACATCGCCCTGACCTACGGCGCGGATGGGGCCTGCGTTTATCGGGCGATCCCGGCCGTGGTTGAGGCGATGCGGCCGGCTTATCCGGAGCTGAAGGCCAAGGCGGGGGAGGTGTGCGATCATGTCCGCCGGGTTGAGGAGGCGTTCCTTCGGGTCCGCGCTGAACGGATCCCGGAATTGACGGCGATGGCCCTCGGGTCCATGACCCATGAGGAGCGGGGCGCGGTGTATTTTAAATTTCGTGACACCTACGGACTGCCGATCTCCACGATCCTGGGGGTTGCCCGGGGGAAGGGGATCGCGGAGGCAGACCTCGCCGTTGACCGACGCGTCTTTGACCGGCTGATGGCCGAACAAAAAGAGCGCTCGCGCACATCGAGCAAGATGCTTGGGGATGTGTTTGTGGATATGGAGATGGATCTGAATGTCGAGAAGACGCGTTTTTTCGGGTATGAGACGATGAGCGTTGATACGGCGCGCGTTGTTCGACTATTTAAAGGCACTGAGGTCGTCGAGTCGGCGGGGGCCGGGGATGAGATCACCGTGGTCCTTGACCGGACGCCTTTTTATGCCGAGTCGGGCGGTCAGGTCGGCGATACTGGGACCATGAGCGGATGTAACGGTACGGATTTTTTGGCGGAGGTGCGGGGGACACGCAAGAACGCGGATGTCTTTCTCCATCACGCGACGGTTGTTCGGGGCGCTGTCCAGACCGGGATGACGGTCCGGGCCGCGGTCGATGAGGCCCGGCGGCTTGCGATTATGCGGCATCATACCGCGACCCATCTTCTTCAGGCCGGGTTGCGTCATGTCCTCGGCGGCCATGTCCAGCAGCAGGGATCACATGTGGATGAAGCCCGGCTCCGGTTTGATTTTACGCATCCGAAAGCCTTGACGAGTGTCGAGATCGCGGGCATTGAGGCATTTGTTTCCGGCGTGATCATCCGGTGTCTGCCGGTCGATAAAAAAGAGATGACGATCGCTGAGGCCCGGGACAAAGGCGCCTTGGCGTTTTTCGCGGAAAAATATGGCGACCGGGTCCGGGTGGTCACGATCAACGGGGTTTCGTCGGAGCTTTGCGGCGGAACGCACCTTGATGTTACAGGGCAGATGGGGATGTTCAAGATCGTGTCGGAAGGGGCGATCGCCCAGGGGATCCGGCGGATCGAGGCCGTGGTCGGTGAGCCGGCCCGCGCCTTTGTCGAGGCGCGGATCCGGATGCTGCTTGAGGCGGCGGGGCAGCTGAAGGTCGCGCCCGAAGAGCTTTCGGCGAGGGTGGCTGGGCTTCTTCAGCAGGTGAAGGCATCGGAGAAACAGATCGCTCAGCTGCGCTTTGACGTTTTTTCCCGAGGGCTCGAAGAGATCGTTAAGGGGGCGCGGGAGGTCGGCGGGGTCAAGATCGTGACGCATCGTTTTGAGCAGGGGGACGGGGCGCTTCTTCGGCAGCTTGCCGACGTGGTAAAAAATAAATATCAGGCGGTCGTTGTCTTTGGATCGGTCGCCGCAGAGGGCGCGTCGCTCGTCGTCTCGGTCTCGGATCGGGTGGCGGGTCAGGGCGTTTCGGCCGCTGAGATCATTAAGGTGGTTGCGCCATTGATCGGGGGCAGCGGCGGCGGCAGGCCGCAGTTTGCCCAGGCCGGTGGACGCGATACCGCGCGACTTGATGCGGCGCTCGCCGAGGCGGCGCGGGTCGCGGTCGAGCGTGTCGCTGGGGTAAGGGAGACTTCATGAAAATTTTGAAACAGCACGGTCAGTCGTTGGAACAGATCTTCCGCCGCCATGAGTTCGGCCGTAAGAAGAGTGTGGAGGAGAAGGTTCGGCGGATCATCGAGGATGTCCAGCAGGAAGGGGATGACGCGGTCCTGCGCTACACGCGGCGTTTTGATCACGTGAAGCTCACGGCCCGTCAACTGCGGGTCCCGGAGAGCGAGATCAGCGGCGCGTTTCAGAACATCACGAGTGACTTTGTCACTGATTTAAAAAAGATCATCCACAATGTGACGGATTTTTATCGGGCCCAGCGGGTCCGGCCGGCCCGGGTCAAGCATGAGGAGGGGATCCTGCTCAAGGAGCAGATCTTGCCGCTCGAGAGTGTCGGGATCTATATTCCTGCCGGGACGGCGCCGCTCATTTCATCCGTCTACATGACTGCGATCCCGGCAAAGGTGGCCGGCGTCAAGCGGATCGTGATCGCGACCCCGCCCGACGAGAACGGGTTCATTAATCCCTATATTTTGGCCGTAGCGAATTTATTGAAAGTGGACGAGGTCTATAAGATCGGCGGGGCCCAGGCGATCGCAGCGCTCGGTCTAGGCACAAAGAGTGTCGCCAAGGTCGATAAGATCGTTGGCCCGGGCAATATGTACGTGACCGAGGCCAAGCGTCAGCTGTTCGGCCATGTGGATATTGATATGCTCGCCGGCCCGTCGGAATTGGTCGTGATCGCGAATCGTTATAGTCCGCCGGATTTTGTGGTGGCTGAACTCGAGGGCCAGGCCGAGCATCTTGGCGGTTTATCGATTCTCGTGACCACGTCGCGTCAGCTCCTTCATTACGCTCGGGAGCGGGTGTCCGGGGGCTATGGAATCTTTTGTAAGAACACCGCAGAAATGATTGAGATCACGAACCGGATCGCCCCGGAACATCTTCAGATCCTGACGAATAATCCGCAGACGATCCTGAAGCATATCCGTAACGCCGGCGCGATCTTCCTGGGGCCGTATAGCCCGACGGCGCTCGGTGATTACGGGGCCGGGCCGAGTCATGTCTTGCCGACGATGGGGAGCGCACGGTTCTTTTCCGGGCTGTGTCTTTCGGATTTTATGAAGAAGAGCCATGTGATCGCCTATTCACGGAAGGCCTTAGAAAAGATCCGCGGACCGATCGAGCGGGTTGCGCTTCTTGAGGGGTTGCAGAAACATTATGAATCGATCCGGATCCGTTTTGAGAGGCCTGAGGTGAAAACGAAAGGGGTTACACGATGACCATGCGCCACGCCGAAATTGAACGCAAGAGCCGCGAGACCGAGATCACCGCGCGGGTGAATCTCGACGGCACAGGGCGGGCCCGTATTCAGACGCAGATCGGGTTTTTGGACCACATGCTCGACCTCTTTGCCTTTCATGGCTGTTTTGACCTTGACCTCACGGTCAGTAAGGCGGACCTGACGGTCGACGCCCATCACACGAATGAGGACATCGGGATCGTTCTCGGTAAGGTCATTAAACAGGCCCTTGACCAGAAGGCAGGGATCCGGCGGTTCGGTTCGGGTTTTGCGCCCATGGAATCGACCCTGGGCCAGACGGTGATCGATATCAGCGGACGGGGGTATCTGACGCTTCATATGGGAGGGAAGGACCACCTGGAACAGGAGGGGTATAAGGCGAGTTACGTTGAGCATTTCCTTGAATCCTTTGCCCACGCCCTGGGCGCCACGGTCTTTGTCCAGATCACGAATGCGAGCGATGACCTCCATACGAATTTAGAGACGGTCTTTAAATCGCTCGGGCTGGCCCTTGCCGAGGCGGTCCAGTTGAATCCGGCCCGTCAGGGCGAGGTGCCGTCCACGAAGGGGATTATCGACTGATGATCGCGTTGATCGACTATGGCATGGGGAACTTGAGGTCGGTGCAGAAGGCCCTTGAGCGCTCGGGAGCAGGCGAGGTGGCCATCACTCAGTCGGTCGACGTGGTTCGGAAGGCCGAGAAGGTCGTTCTTCCGGGGGTTGGGGCCATGGCCCCGGCAATGGAGAAATTGAATGGGCTTGGGTTGGTCGGGGTCATCCGTGATGTTGTGAATTCCGGTCGGCCGTTTTTGGGGATCTGCCTCGGGTTTCAGCTTCTCTTTGATCGCGGTTTTGAACACGGAGAGATCGAAGGGCTTGGCATTCTCCCGGGGACCGTCGAACGGTTTCCCTCAGGGGTGAAGGTGCCCCAGATGGGGTGGAATCAGCTCTCGCTTCGGCCTTGCCCGCTCTGGGACGGGCTCGTGAACGGATGTGAGGTCTATTTCTGCCACTCGTATTATGCGCGGCCCGCGCACCCGGAGATCATTGCGGCGACGACTGATTACGGGATCACGTATTGCTCGGCGGCGGCGATGGGGAATATTTTTGGGGTTCAATTCCATCCGGAAAAAAGCCAGACCGTGGGGTTGCGGATGTTGGAGAATTTTGCGCGCCTATGACCATTTTTCCTGCGATCGATATTAAGGGCGGCCGGGTGGTTCGCTTGTGCCAGGGCCGGTTTGATGCGGTGACCGAATATGCCGATGATCCGGCAGCCGTGGCCCGGCGCTGGGCGGCGGCTGGGGCTGAGTGGATCCACGTCGTTGACCTTGACGGGGCCCAGGGGGGCGCTGTGGTCAATTGGGAGGCGATCGCGGCCGTGGCCGGTGCGGTAGGATCCCGAATTCAGATGGGTGGCGGGGTTCGAACGGCTGCGGACATTGAACGGCTCTTAGGCCTCGGATGCGACCGTGTTGTCTTGGGGACCAAGGCCGTTGAGGATGAGCGGTTCCTCCGGGAGACCGTGGCCCGCTGGCCGGGACAGATCGCGGTGAGTGTTGATGCCTCAGATGGATATGTTACGACCAAGGGATGGACGCGGGTCTCAGATGTCCGGGCCGTTGATTTTGTTCGGACCCTTGCGGCGTGCGGGGTCACCTGCGTGATTTATACCGATATCGCCCGGGATGGGATGATGACCGGTCCGAATATTCCCGCGCTCAGGGCGGTGCTTGATGCCGCGGACGTCGCGGTGATCGCCTCGGGCGGGGTCAGCTCGATCGAGGATGTGCGGGCCTTGGCCGCGTTGTCGGCCCCGCGCCTCGTCGGGGTGATTACGGGGAAGGCGCTTTATGAAGGGACATTGGACCTGAAGGAGGCGCTCGCGGTATGTTGAAGAAACGTCTCATTCCGTGCCTTGATGTGCGCGACGGCCGGGTGGTCAAGGGCGTCAATTTTGTTCAACTGCGCGACGCCGGAAATCCGGTCGAGATCGCCAAACGATATGACGCGGCCCAGGCCGACGAGATCGTGTTTTTGGATATTACGGCGAGCCATGAGGGCCGGGGGATCTTTTTGGATGTGGTGAGGGCAACGGCAGAGCAGGTTTTTATGCCGTTGACGGTTGGCGGCGGGATCCGGACCGTTGAGGATATTCGTGAACTGTTGAATGCCGGGGCGGATAAGGTCTCGATCAATTCAGCGGCCTTGCGGAATCCGGGCCTGATCCGTGAGGCCGCGGAACGTTTTGGCAGCCAGTGCATTGTCGTGGCGGTCGACGCGCGGAAGATCGGGGATCGATGGACCGTCTATGTTCATGGCGGACGGATCGATACCGGGCGCGACGCGTTGGACTGGGTTGAGGAGGCCGCACGTCTTGGCGCCGGCGAGATCCTGCTCACGAGCATGGATGCGGACGGGACCAAGGACGGATTTGATCTGGCCCTTACGGACGCGGTATGTCGTCGGGTTTCGATTCCGGTGATTGCCTCAGGTGGCGCCGGAACGATGCAGCATTTTGTCGAGGTTTTTAAAAAGACCGGCGCGGATGCGGCGCTTGCCGCCTCGGTGTTCCATTACGGGGAGATGACGGTCCGGGAGGTTAAGGAATTTCTAAACAGGGAAGGGATCGAGGTTCGTTTATGACAGAATCCACACGCGAGACAATCGAGATCACGAAGCGAACACTTCATAAATTGCGTTTTGGCGCGGACGGGCTGATCCCGGTGATCGTTCAGGATCATAAGACGCATGAGGTTCTCATGCTCGCCTATATGAACCTGGATTCGCTCAAGGAGACGGTTCGGACGGGCAAGGCCTGCTATTGGTCGCGGTCACGTAAGACCTTTTGGGTGAAAGGTGAGACGTCTGGTCATTTTCAATTTGTGAAGGAGATCCGGTTTGACTGCGACTGTGATACGCTTCTCATCACGGTTGAGCAGATCGGCGCGGCGTGCCACACGAACGCCCGGAGCTGTTTTTATCGGAAGATCGAGGATCGGAAAAAGGGATGATGACGCCGAGTTGTGACGAATTTTTGGCCCTGGCAAAACGGGGGAATCTGATCCCGGTGTATCATGAGATGCGCGCGGACCTCGATACCCCGGTCTCTGCGTATTTTAAGATCGCTGCTGCGTCGGACTATTCCTTTTTGCTCGAATCGGTTGAGGGCGGGGAGACGATCGCCCGGTATTCGTTCTTGGCCAGGGAACCCGAGATCGTAATCACGGCCAAGGACGGGGATGTGGTCGTTGAGCATCGTCATGGCAGGGTCAAGCAGGATGTCTTCAAAAACGCGGGGTCGCCGCTCGCGATCATCCGGGGCCTGATGAAGCGGTACCGCTTCGTGTCCGTGAACGGTCTGCCGCGGTTCTGCGGAGGGCTCGTCGGATATATTGGGTACGACACGGTCCGGCATTTTGAACATCTTCCGGACAAGCCCGCCGATGACCTGGGACTTCCGGACGCCCTGCTCATGCTCGCGCGGGATCTTGTGATCTTTGATCATGTGAGCCACTCGCTCAAGATCGTGAGCTGCGTTCTCACGGAGCCTGATGAGAGCGAGGCCGCACGGGTGAAAAAATATCAACATGCCTGCAGCCACATCAAAGGGATCATCCGCGATATGGAACAGCCTCTCGCGGCGCCGAAGCGAAGTCCGCGGCGTACGAGCCGTGAGCCTGTCTTTACGTCGAATATGACCGAGCGCTCGTTTAAGCAGATGGTCACGCGGGCCAAAAAAGAGATTTTTGACGGGGAGATCATTCAGGTTGTCCTGTCCCAGCGGTTTGAGGCGCGGCTTCAGGCCGATGCGTTCGATGTCTATCGGGCGCTCCGCACGGTAAACCCGTCGCCGTATATGTATTACCTGAAGTTCGGAGGGGTGCAGATCGCGGGGTCGTCACCCGAGCTTCTTGTTCGTTGTGAAGAGGGGCGGGTTGAGACGCGTCCGATCGCCGGCACCCGGCCGCGCGGCCGCGATGAGCAGGAGGATGCAGCCCTGGCAGCGTCACTCCTTGCGGATCCGAAGGAACGGGCCGAACATGTGATGCTCGTGGACCTCGGGCGAAACGATCTCGGACGGGTCTGTGTTGACGGGAGCGTCGAGGTGCCGCAGTTTATGGATGTTGAACGGTATTCCCATGTGATGCATCTTGTCTCGCGCGTGCGAGGCCGATTGCGGCGCGGCAAGGATGCCTTTGATGTTCTCGCGGCCGCCTTTCCGGCCGGAACGCTCTCCGGGGCGCCGAAGGTGCGGGCCATGCAGATCATTGACGCCCTTGAGCCGACGGCCCGCGGGCCGTATGGAGGGTGCATTGGGTATTTCAGCTTTTCAGGGAATTTTGATTCATGCATCACGATCCGTACGATCGTTGTTGCGAATGGCAAGGCCTATATTCAGGCTGGGGCTGGGATCGTCGCGGATTCCCAGCCGATCAAGGAATATCATGAGACCGAAAATAAGGCACGGGCCCTGATGGTCGCTCTTCGTCAGGCCTGCGGATATCATGAAGGAAAAAAACGTAGACAATCAAAGGGAGGGACGTATGGAGGTTAGTATCCGGTTACAAAAATCAGAGACCAGGGCGAAGGGGCGCTACCAGTATCGTGTGGTGGCCATCCCGAAACAGGCGCCGCGCCAGGCCAAGGCCCTTGAGATCTTGGGGTATTATAACCCGGATGATAAGGCGGCGGCTCTGGATTTTAAGCTTGATCGCATCGACCATTGGGTGGGTCAGGGGGCCCAGATGAGCGATACGGTCCGGTCGATCGTGCTCCGCTTAAAGCGCAAAAAATAACATAGGTGTAACCGACTCTCGGGAAAGGATCGCGTATGCCGCAGGGACAGGGTTCGTTGATGCAGATGGTTCCGATCCTCTTTATGTTTCTCGTGGTTTATATGCTTGTTTTTCGTCCGGAAAAGAAAAAACAGCAGGAGCACAAGAAACAGCTTGAGGCGCTTCAAAAGCATGACCGCGTCATCACCGCAGGTGGGCTCCATGGGACGGTTGTGGCGGTCAAGGATAAGACCGTGACCCTTCGGGTGGATGACAATGTCAAGATCGAGTTTGACAAAGAGGCGATCGCCACGGTTGTGAAGGACAAGGTCGGTCAGCAGGGCTGATAACTGAGAACTCAATGGTGTTGAGGAAGGATAGGGGTCATGACGAAACAGATTCAGACACGAATGGGGGTTATCGCAGCGGTTATCCTGATCGCTGTGCTTGCGGCGTTTCCGTTAAAAGAGCGGATTAATTTAGGGCTGGACCTTAAGGGCGGGATGCATCTTGTCCTCGAGGTTGAGGTCGATAAGCTCGATGCGAATGCGCGTCAGGATGCCGTGGAAAGGGCGATCGAGATTCTGCGGAACCGGATCGACAGCCTCGGCGTTGCCGAACCGGTCATTCAGCGCCAGGGGCTTAATCAGATCATTGTTCAGCTCCCGGGGATCACTGACCGTGGCCGGGCTTTGGCCGTGATCGGTCAGGTCGCCCAGCTTGAATTTTCCCTTGTCGAACCGTCGCCGGAACTATTGCGTCAGGCATTGGAAGGGAATGTCCCTCAAGGATATCTGTTGAAATGGATGAAGGGAAAGAATGAACCGATCCTGATCCACGCGACGCCCGAGTTGACGGGCGAGGCGATTGAGGACGCGCGGGTTGATTTTGACAGTGAGGGGTTTGCCCAGCCCAAGGTGGCCCTGGCGTTTAAGGCGGCAGGGGCTCGGAAATTTGGCGAGATCACGCGTGCCCATGTGAACGACCGGTTGGCGATCGTGCTTGATGGCGAGGTCCTTTCCGCTCCGAATATTAATGAGCCGATTCTCAGCGGCCGTGCCGAGATCAGCGGGCAGTTCACGGATGAGGAGGCGGCGCTCTTGTCGCTGTCCCTGCGTTCCGGGTCACTGCCGGCGCCGATGCGGCTTGAGGAAGAGCGCACGATCGGGCCGCTCCTGGGTCAGGAATCGATCAATGACGGGCTTCTGGCCACTGCGATCGGCGGGATATTGGTGGTGTTGTTCATGATCGGATATTATCGTTTGGCCGGGTTTGTCTCGGTGATCGCGCTCACGATGAATCTGCTTCTTATCGTCGGGGTCATGGGGTCGCTCAAATTTTTGTTGGGGGCTCCGGTGACGTTGACACTGCCGGGTATTGCTGGTATTGTCTTAACTCTTGGGATGGCTGTTGACGCGAATGTCTTGATCAATGAACGGATCCGTGAGGAAATGGAGAACGGGGTGCCGCTGAATGCGGGCGTCGCGCGAGGATTCAGCAAGGCCTTTTCCGCAATCATAGATTCGAATCTTACGACCCTGATCGCGGCCTTTATGCTGTTTCAGTTTGGCTCGGGCCCGATCAAGGGATTTGCGGTCACGCTCTCGATCGGTCTGCTTGTCAGCTTGTTTACAGCGCTCTTTGTGAGCCGGACAATCTTTATGTTCTTGCTTGACCGTGGAATCAAAGGGCTGTCGATGATGAGGCTGCTCTCTAAAACACGGATCGATTTTGTCGGGCTGAGCCCGTTCTGCATCATCCTCTCGGTTGCGGTCATCGGGATCGGGATGACATCGTTTATTAAGAATCAAGATGCGGCCTACGGGATCGATTTTGCCGGGGGCCAGGTTCAGGAATACCGTTTTGAGAAGGCCGTGGATCCCAAAGTGGTCCGCGAGCAGCTCCTTGCCGCCGGGATCGCGGATGTCACGATCCAGCAGTTCGCTGAATCGCCGGAGACGATTGTGCTGCGCACCTCAGCGGATACAGAGCTGGCCATGGCAACGACGTTTAAGGAACAGATGCCGGACAACCCTTTTGAGGTCCTTCGGATCGAGAAGGTCGGGCCGGTCGTCGGGGCTGAGCTTCGGAAGAAGGCCCTGTTGGCGGTGATCTTTGCTCTTGTTGGGATTTTGGTCTATGTCGGATTCCGGTTCAAGCATTTTGATTTTGCCACGGCCGGGGTCATCGCGTTATTGCACGATGTCGTGGTCGCGCTCGGGATCCTCTCGCTCCTCGGGCGTCAGGTTGACCTATTGATCGTCACAGCACTGCTCACGATCGCGGGGTATTCGATTAATGACACGATTGTGATCTATGACCGGGTCCGTGAAAAAATGCAATCACGATCGCGGTTAGACTTAAAAGAGATCATTAATTCGAGCATCAATGAGACGCTCGGCCGGACGATCCTGACAACGGTGACAACGCTTCTCGTGGTCGTTGCTTTGTTCTTGAAGGGCGGCGAACTTTTGAACACGTTCGCGCTGTGCCTCATGGTCGGGTTTGTGGCTGGTACGTACTCGACGGTCTTTATTGCGGCGCCGCTCGTGCTTCTGTGGCATAAGGTCAAGAGACCGGCCTGATAGCGAAGACAGGGCTGTGAGACAGCGCGGTCAGAGATAGCATGTTTCAGTCGCTTAAATTTTTTGTCGGTCAAAAGATCGATGGAGAGAAGATCCGCCGCACGCTCGTGGCCTTTGGCTATGAGCATGTCCGCAAGGTGACGGGTGAGGGCGAGTTCGCCGCTCAGGGCGAGATCGTCGATCTCTTCCCGGTGTATTTTCAGAATCCCATCCGGATCGCCCTTGATTTTGACGCGATCGAGCGGATCGAGAGCATCAATATGCGCTCGGGTCAGCCGATCCAGCACCATGTGATCGTCATGGTCCTGCCTAAAAAAGGTGGTCATGAGGAGCCGTTTCATCACGATTTTCCACTCCGGCATTTTGTCGATATTGAGGACGGTGATTACGTCGTTCACACCCGTCATGGGATCGGTCGGTATCTTGGCATTCAGCCGATCGAGATCTCGGGTGAGAGCAGGGAACATCTTGTCATTGAATACCGTGAGGGCGATCGGCTTTTTGTCCCGACCCACGACTTTCATTTGATCCAGAAATACACGAGTTTTACAAAGAAACCGATCCGGACCAATAAGCTTGGCACCCGTGAGTGGCAGCGGACCTGTGCCGTGATTCAGCGGAATGTCGAGCGGATGGCGGCTGAACTTCTTCGTGTCCAGGCCCTCAGGATGAGCCTGAAGGGATTTGCCTTTTCTCCGGATACGGATTGGCAGAGGGAATTCGAGAAGGGGTTTCCCTATGAGGAGACGCCCGACCAGACGGGTGCGATCGCGCGCGTCAAGGCCGATATGGAGGCCGATTTCCCGATGGACCGCCTGATCTGCGGGGATGTCGGCTTTGGGAAGACCGAGGTTGCGATCCGTGCGGCGTTTAAGGCCGTGATGGACCATAAACAGGTTGCGGTCCTTGTTCCGACGACGATCCTGGCCGAACAACATTTTTATAATTTCAGCGAGCGGATGAGGGATTTTCCTGTTCGTGTCGGGATGCTCAGCCGTTTCAGGACCATGCGGGAGCAACGCCAGATCGTGGAGGGTCTGCGTGAGGGGGCAGTGGATATTATCATCGGAACACATCGTCTCCTGTCCAAGGACATTCTTTTTAAAGATCTGGGGCTCATCATCGTGGATGAGGAGCAGCGCTTCGGGGTGAAGGCCAAGGAGCGGCTCAAGCATCTGCGCGTCCTTGTTGATGTCCTGACCATGACAGCCACGCCGATCCCTCGAACGCTCTACATGGCCCTTTCCGGTACCCGCGACATGAGCGTTATTTCAACCCCGCCGGAGAAACGGACCCCGGTTCAGACCGAGGTGATTGAGTACGATGAGGCGGTGGTCCGGCAGGCGATCGAGCGGGAGCTCGGCCGGCAGGGCCAGGTCTTTTTTTTGCACAACCGGGTCGAGGATATCGACCGGGTATCGGCCAAGGTCCAGAGGATGTTCCCATCGGCGCGCGTCGCGACCGGTCATGGACAAATGCCGCCGAGACTTTTAGAGGAAATTATGTTAAAATTCCTCAAAGGTGCGATCGATATTCTGGTCTGCACCACGATCGTTGAGTCCGGGATCGACGTGCCGAACGCGAACACCTTGATCATCAATCGGGCGGACCGGTTCGGACTGGCGGATCTGCACCAGCTTCGCGGACGCGTCGGCCGGCGGCAAAATCAGGCGTACGCGTATTTTATCGTGCCGCCGCGCCGGGTGGTCTCGTCAAAGGCGGTGGCCCGGCTTCGGGCCCTTGAAAAATACAGCGAGCTCGGCGCCGGGTTTCAGATCGCCTTTGAAGACCTCCAGATCCGGGGCGCGGGCAATGTCCTGGGGAAACAGCAGAGCGGGTATATTGCCGTTGTTGGATTTGATCTGTATTGTCGGCTGCTGAAGGAATCAGTGGAACATTTGAGAACGACATCGAACGAACAAGGAGTGACACGTGCCGCATAAGCAATGGGGACGCGTTTTCGCCATGGGCATGGTTGTGGTGGGGAGACTGATCGTGGGCGCGGGACCGGCGCTCGGTTTTGAGGACGCGATCGTGGCGGTTGTTAACGACACCCTTATTACGTATAAAGACATTTCAAATTATATGACATTGGCGGCGCAGCAGCTGAAGGCGTCGGGACGGCCGGCCGCAGAGGTCGAGAAGATCCTTGATGAGGTTCGCGAAACGGTCGTTGATCGGATCATCGAGGAACGGCTGATTTTGAGTGCGGCGCAGGCCAAGGGGATCGAGATCCGGCCCCAGGCCATTGACGCGAAAATGGCGGAGTTGCGCAAGAATTATCCGAGTGACCGTGAATTTTTTTCCGCCGTGGCTGAGGATGGAATGACGGTAACGGATATCCGTGGCCAGATCGCGGACCAGCTGAAGAGCAAATATTTTCTTGATGAGGAGATCCGGTCCCGGGTGATGGTCAATCCCCAGGATGTTACGGCGTATTACGCGGCGCATGAGGAGGAATTTGTTCGGCCGGAGCGTGTGAATCTGGACTCGATCTTTATTCCGGCGGGCAGCGAGGAAGAGCGGCTTCAGGCTGAGGAAAAGGCGAATGCCGCCTATGAGCGGGTGATGGCCGGTGAGGATTTTCGCGCGGTCGCTCAAGAGTTCTCATCGAATCCCGCTCTCGGGGTGATCAGCCGCGGTCAGCTGCGTCCTGAGATCGAACGGGAGATTTTTGCCCTGCCGCTTCAGCGCGTGTCCAAGCCGCTGTCCCTGCCCGAGGGCTTTGTCATTGTCAAGATGATGGGGAAGACCGAGCAGGAACGGCTGCCCCTGGATGAGGTCAAGGGCCGGATCAGGGACCATCTTTTTCAAAAGCAGTTTCAGCAGGAATTTCGTAAGTGGATGGATGAGGCCAAGGCCAAGGCCTATATCGAGATCAAAGGTCCGTGATGGTTCATTGTTCATCGTGAGGGATTCATTATGAAGACGCAGCACCGAAATATCGTTCCGACGATCGGGATTACCCTCGGGGACCCGGCCGGGATCGGGCCCGAGATCATTATCAAGGCCCTGTCCGGTGACGAGTGGAGAGATCGGGCGAGGTTCGTGCTCATTGGTGACCGATGGGCGTATGAGTATTACGGCGGCAGGCTTCCCCGAGGCTGCGAGTTCCTTGATCTTCAGGGCGAGGCGCCTCGGAATTTTCAGCCGGGCCAGATGTCGGCCGGATGCGGCAGGGCGGCATATACTTATCTCATGACTTCGATCCGCATGATCAAGCAGCACACGATTGATGGGCTGGTCACGGCGCCGGTGAGTAAGCAGGCAATCATGGAGAGCGGACAGGATTTTCCAGGTCACACGGAGATCCTTGCGCGAGAATTCTCGATCCGGCGTTTTGAGATGATGTTTGTCGGCGGTCCGTTTAAGACCATTGTGGTGACGCGCCATATCCCGCTGGCTCAGGTCGCCGAGGCGGTCACGCTCGATGACCTCCTGGAGAGTATCCGACTGGCGGACCGAACCCTTCGTGATGTCTTTAAGATCGCGCGTCCGCGGATCGCTCTCTGCGGGATCAATCCTCATGCCGGTGAGGGCGGACGGATGGGGAAGGAAGAGGGGACACGGATGGTCCCTGCGATTGAACAGGCGCGGGCTGACGGGATCGACGCCGCAGGCCCGTTTGGCGCTGATACCCTTTTTATTCCGTCGAATGCCTGTCATTATGATCTAATTATGGCGATGTATCATGATCAGGGGCTTGCCCCGATCAAGGCGATGTATTTTACGGAACTGGTCAATTTCACGATCGGCCTGCCGTTTGTCCGGACCTCAACTGCCCATGGAACGGCTTTCGACATCGCCGGAAAAAATAAGGCTGATCCCGCGTCCATGCGCGCGGCGATCGAGCTTGCGGTCGACCTTACTCGTAAGCAGCAGGCGGCTCAACCGGCCTCGGTGGAGAACATATGAGGCCGGTATCGCCGCGTCCCGCGAAAAAACACTTGGGTCAGAATTTTCTCGTTGACCAGGCGATCGTCCGGCGGATTGTTTCGGCCTGCCGTGTCAGGTCGTCGGACATTATCGTCGAGATCGGATCCGGGCGTGGGGCGTTGACCCCGCATCTCGCTGAGGCCGGGGCCTTCATTTACGCTGTGGAAAAAGACCCTGATCTGGCCCGGGAGCTCACGGCTCGGTTCACGGGTAACGATCGAGTCATCGTTCGGTGTCAGGATATTCTCACCTTTGATGTGGCCTCATGCGGCGGAGGGGTCAAGGCGATCGGGAACATCCCGTATAACATATCGACGCCGATCATCCAATGGCTTGTTCGCGGGCGGGGGCAGATTCACGAGGCCTTTTTGACGACGCAAATGGAGTTCGCCGAACGGCTCATGGCCGAGCCCTTCACCAAGACATATGGGGCGCTCAGCTGTTTTCTCCAGTATTTCGCTGATGCCACACTGCTCTTTAAGATCCCCGCGAAGGCCTTTCGACCGATCCCGAAGGTTTCGTCGGCGTGTATCCATCTTCGTTTTAGGCCCCCGGCCTTGGCCGCGGTCCATGAGGCACATCTGTTTTTGGTCACGGAGACCGCGTTTGCCCAGCGCCGGAAAAAGGTGAGCAATGCCCTTTGTCAGCTTTTTCCCAGGGATGACATCCGTTCGATCCTTGACCAGTTTGGGATCGATGGTGGGCTGCGACCGGATCAACTTCGAGTTGAGGACTATGTGCGTCTCGCGAATGCGTTCACGGAACGTCGGGGGTAGGTCGAAGAAACGCTATTCCTTCCAGCCGTCAAACCAGTGGCGGATCAGGGCCTCGGGATCGAGCTCAAAGGCATAATCAAGGATGGTTTCCTGTTGTTCAGGACTCACATTTTGGAGTTCGATTCCTGCGAGCCGGCCATGATCTGACGCGCGGTTCCACACGATCCTCCCCGTGAGTTCCACAGAACGCTCCTGATCCAGTGAGACGATCAGTTTGATCTTTTGATTGGGGAGGAGGAATTCTGAGGTGTTGAGACAGAGGCCCGAGCAGCTGATGTCTACGGTTTCGCCTTCGTGAACATGCCCGGAATCATTAAGGAAATACCGGACAGGGTTTCTCACATGCCAGCGTGGGATGTAGCGTTGTTCATTGTATGGCTGAGAGGCCGGACGATTGCCCGCAATGTTCTGGTCATCCATGTCTGATTCTCCCCAGTATCAGGTGGCTGATGATATGTCTTGCGCGGCAAATAAAAAACCACGCGCTTTCATTGCTGAAAGTTCCCGTGGCTAGTGTAACTATAACACCCAGTTCTTGTTTTTTCAAGGGTTTAGATAAAAAATAGTTATCTGTTCCTTGACTTTATGGCGGGGCATGTAAAAATGAATATCATTACAAGAACTAAAGGGGTCGGGGATGCGACGAAAAATTTACTATCATGATACGGATGCGGGCGGGGTTGTGTATTACGCTAATTATCTGAAATTTATGGAGGAGGACCGGACCGATTATTTTACGGATCGAGGGTTTAGTGTAACCGAACACGCGGGACGGCGGCTGTTTTATCCAGTGCGGCAGTGCAGTATTCGGTATCGGAAACCTGCTCGATATGGTGATGTGATCATAGGGGCGTGCCAGGTCACAAAAGTGAACGGCGCCTCGCTTGTCTTTGACCAAAAGATTCTCCATGAGACGACCGGTGAGGTCCTTGTGGAGGCCGAGGTCACCCTGGTCTGCGTGGATGAGGGGTTCCGGGTCATGCCGATCCCGAAGGATGTCGCGAGCGCCTTTGGCGCTGATCCGTGAGGCGGGCGCTCGTCGTCGAGGCCGAGTTTTTTCTTGTCAGGCAGGGGAGCGGATGTTAAGATGTCGTTCTGATCGGAGGGGTGGTGGGGATATGAAGATTTTACCTGATGATGTACTCAAAATTGCCCATTTGGCCCGGATCCGCCTCACGGGTGAGGAGGTCGCATCGCTAGGGCATGACCTGGAGGCCATCCTTGATTATATCGCCCAGCTTCAGGGCCTGGCCCTTGAGGGCGTCGAACCGACAAGCCATGTCCTGCCCTTGAAAAATGTCTATCGTGAGGATGAGGTGGAGCTCTCGCTCGGCCAGGAGGCTGCGCTTGCCTGCGCGGTGGAGCGCAAGGACGGGTTCTTTAAAGTGCCACAGATCATTGAAGATCAGCCATAACACCATGAATATCTGTTTTTTAACAGCCCATGAATTGCGTGATGCCGTTTCCTCGGGCAGGGTCTCCGTGGATGAGATCACGGGCGCGCTTCGGGAACGGATCGCTGCGGTTGATCCGGTGATCCGCGCTTTTGTACCGAACGGCATCGCATTGCCTGCGCCGGGGCTTGGGTCAGCCTGCCCGGCACCGATCGCGATTAAAGATAATATTTGTGTAAACGGATGGCCAACGACCTGTTCCTCGCGGGTTCTTGAGGGATTCGTTGCCCCGTATGACGCGACCGTGATTCGTCGGCTTAAAGAGGCCGGGGTGCCCCTGATCGGGCACACGAACATGGATGAATTCGCCTTTGGGTCATCGACTGAGACCTCGTTTTATGGACCAACACGCAATCCCTGGGAAACGACCTGTGTTCCGGGTGGCTCAAGCGGGGGATCAGCGGCGGCGGTTGGGGCCGGAGAGGCGGTCTGGGCTTTGGGCTCTGACACCGGCGGATCGATCCGCCAGCCAGCGGCCTTTTGCGGGGTCGTGGGGCTCAAACCGACCTACGGCCGTGTGTCGCGGTATGGCTTGATCGCCTTTGCCTCGAGTCTTGACCAGATTGGTCCGCTGACGCGTGATGTTGAGGATGCGGCCTTGTTAATGAATATCATCGCAGGTTATGATCCTAAAGACGCGACCTCGGCGGATGTCCCGGTGCCTGACTATAAGGCCTCGCTTGGGGAGGACTGCCGCGGGTTGAGGATCGGGGTCCCGCGAGAATATTTTATCGATGGGTTGGACCCCGAGGTCCGAGCGACGGTCGAGGAAGCGATCGCCGTGTTTAAGGCCCGCGGGGCTGTGATCATCGAGGTCTCCTTGCCGCACACGGTCTATGCCGTGAGCACGTATTATATTGTCGCGACCGCTGAGGCAAGTTCTAACTTGGCCCGATTCGATGGGGTTCAATATGGTCTCCGGGCAGAGTCCCGCTCACGCGTCAAAGGCGCGATCGTGGATATGATTGAAGAGACCCGCGATCAGGGGTTCGGGCGTGAGGTCAAGCGGCGGGTCATGCTCGGGACGTACGTTCTCTCATCGGGATATTATGACGCGTATTATCTGAGGGCCCAGAAGGTCCGCACCCTGATCAAAAATGATTTTGACCGGGTCTTTGCCGATTGCGACGCCCTGGTCACACCGACGACACCGACCCCGGCCTTCCGGATTGGGGAGAAGACGACAGACCCGGTGTCGATGTATTTATCGGATATTTACACGATCTCGGCGAATCTGAGCGGTGTCCCGGCGATCTCGGTGCCGTGCGGCCGTTCCGCTGACGGCCGGCCGATCGGGCTTCAGATCCTGGGCAAGCCGTTCGATGAGCCGATGTTGTTCCGGCTCGCTTCTGCCTATGAACGCCAGACCGAGTGGCACCGGATGCGGCCGGAGATCATGGGGTTATAAATGACAGGAATTCATCAGACACATGATTTTGAGACCGTGGTCGGGCTGGAGGTCCACCTCCAGTTTAAGACCGTGAGCAAACTCTTCTGCGGGTGCGCGAATGCCTTTGGCCGGGAACCGAACAGCTGTGTCTGCCCGGTCTGTCTTGGCCTGCCGGGGACGCTGCCGATGCTCAATCGTGCGGCGCTCGAATCGGCCTTCAAGACGGCGATGGCTTTAAATTGTGAGCTCAACGCCTTTGTTAAGTTTGACCGTAAGAATTATTTTTACCCGGATCTCCCCAAGGGATTTCAGATCTCTCAGTATGATTTTCCCGTGGGTTATAACGGGTTTCTCAAATTTTTATCTGTGGACCAGGTGCGGACCGTGAGGATCCACCGCGCGCATCTTGAGGAAGACGCCGGGAAACTGATCCATGATCCCGGGATCAAGGCGAGCCTTGTGGATTATAACCGCACCGGGACCCCGCTCATGGAGATTGTGACTGAGCCGGATATCCGTTCACCGCAAGAGGCATATGATTATCTGACGGGGCTGAAATTGCTCCTCGAGTATCTCGATGTCTCGGATTGTGATATGGAGAAGGGGAGCCTCCGGTGCGATGCGAATATCTCGATTCGTCCGAGAGGGGCGGAGCGCCTGGGGGTGAAGACCGAGTTAAAGAACATGAATTCTTTTAAGGCGGTCAAGGCGGCCTTGGAATATGAAGAGCGGCGTCAGCGTGACCTTGTCGTCTCGGGAGGGCAGGTGCAGCAGGAGACGCGGCTTTGGAATGAGGCGCGGCAGGCGACAGCCTTGATGCGCACGAAGGAAGAGGCGCATGATTATCGGTATTTTCCTGAACCGGATTTGGTCCCGTTTACCCTTGACGCGGCGACACTAGAGCGGATTCGGGCCAGTCTCCCTGAACTGCCGCTTGCGCGCCGGGACCGCCTCGTGAGTCAGTATGGGATCTCGCCCTATGAGGCCCAGATCATGGTGTCGGACCGAGGCCTCGCTGATTTTTTTGAGGCCTGTTGCCGTGAATGGGACAACAGCAAGAAGATCGTGAATTGGACCATGGGGCCGCTGCTCAAGGAGCTTAAGGAACGGAAGGTGCCGCTTGCGGATTTGCGGTTGACGGCGGTCCAGTTTGTTGAACTTGTTCAGGCGGTTGAAACGGGCACGATATCAAATTTGGCGGGGAAGGAGATCCTGCCGCTGTTGTTCGGGACAGGGCGGAGCGTGGCAGAGGTAATCGCGGAGGCCGGTCTCGGTCAGGTCTCGGATGAGGCGAGTCTTGA
Source organism: uncultured Planctomycetales bacterium (assembly GCA_964450385.1). GTDB lineage: Bacteria > Omnitrophota > Gorgyraeia > Zapsychrales > JANLHA01 > JAKLFA01. The sequence continues at coordinate 23,229 of CAYVEC010000012.1, read as the reverse complement.
GAAGATTGTCGATGATGTCGTTCGTGAGTCGGCGGATGTTGTTGCTCAAATCAGGGCGGGGAATGCCGGGGCGATGGGGTTTTTGATCGGACAGGCGATGAAACGGTCCCAAGGCAAGGCGAACCCGAAAAAGATCAGTGAGTTGATGAACAGGAGGGTCTTTCATGCGTAAGTCACTATTCCCGGTTGTCGTGGTGTTCGTGGCGATCATTTCCGTGGCCACGCTCGCCTTCTCTCAGATGGCCAAGGAGGCCGTCGGGGATCTGCGGGCTCAGATCGAATTGTTCAGCTATGCCCTGACCACGATCCAGACCGAATACGTTGAGGAAAAGACGCCAAAGGACCTGATCTATGGATCATTGCGCGGGATGCTCTCGTCGCTGGATGCCCACAGCCAGTTTCTTGATCCGCAGGAATACGAGGAACTGAAGACCGAGACCGAGGGCAAGTTCGGCGGACTCGGGATCGAGATCTCGATCCGGGACGGGTTGCTGACTGTCATTACACCGATCGAAGATACGCCGGCGTGGAAGGCGGGGATCATGGCCGGGGACCGGATCGTAAAGATTGGGGACCAGCTTACTCGGGACCTGTCGCTCAGCGACGCGGTCAAGTTGCTCCGAGGGGACCCCGGGACGGACGTCACAGTGACGGTCCTTCGGGAGGCGGAATTCAAGATCATGGATTTTACGATTACACGTGAGGTCATTCATGTTCAGGATGTTAAGGATGTCCAGATCCTGGATGATGGGATCGGGTATATTCGCCTGACGGAATTCCGTGAGGACTCGGCCAAGGAATTCGGCAAGGCGCTCGAAAAGTTGAACGAGTTGAAGGCGAACAGTCTGATCCTGGACCTGCGGAATAACCCTGGTGGACTTTTAAATGTCGCGATCGAGATCACCGAGGACTTTCTTCCGGAAGGGACGCTCATCGTCTCAACGAAAGGACGGAGGGCTTCGCAGACGAGTGACACCTATTCGCGGAGCCGGCCCAATAAAGTTCTGGATTGGCCAATGGTCGTTTTGATCAATGAGGGCAGCGCGTCGGGGAGCGAGATCCTGGCCGGGGCGCTGAAAGATAATAAGCGGGCTGTTATTCTGGGGACGACATCGTTCGGAAAGGGATCGGTGCAGTCGGTGATCCCGCTGCCGGACGGCTCAGGGGTGCGGTTAACCACCAGCAAATATTTTACACCGTCAGGGGTCTCGATCCACGGGACGGGGATCACGCCGGATGTTGTGGTGCGCCGGATCGCTCCGGTCAAAAACGACAAGGCGGGTGACGAAAAGACGATCGATGATATCTTTTTAAAGGTAGAACAGAAGGAAGCGGCGGACCCCGCGGACCTTGATCTGACCGCAATCGAAAAAGAGCGTCGGGCGATGATCCTTGATGACAATCAGGTCCAGAGCGGTATGAACGTGATCAAGGGGATTCGGGTGTATCAGCAGATCTCAGCGAAACCCGCGGAAGGATCGGGTCAATAGCGAGGATGAGGATCTTAGGGATCGAGACATCATGTGATGAGACCGGAGCGGCCGTTGTCGAAGACGGTCGCTCGATTCTTTCAACGGTTGTGGCCTCGAGCCTCGCGGAACATGAGGCCTACGGAGGGATCATTCCCGAGATCGCCTCACGGCGCCAGCTCGAGTTTATTCATTCGGTGGTGGACGCGGCGCTGCGCGAGGCAGGGATCGGTCTCCGTGACATCGACGCGATCGGGGTCACCGCGTCGCCAGGACTACTCGGTTCGCTTCTCGTCGGGGTGTCGTTCGCACGAGCTCTGGGTTTTGCCTGTGAGCGGCCGGTCATCGAGGTGGACCACATTCAGGCCCATGTCTACGCGAATTTTCTTCGAGGGCCGGCTGACACACGTGCCATGCCAGGGCTTCCCGCCGTTGGGCTCATTGTCTCCGGTGGGCACACGAATTTATATCATATTCAAGGGATGACGAATTTTCAGCTCATCGGGCAGACGCGTGACGATGCAGCCGGGGAGGCCTTTGACAAGGTCGCCCGTATTTTAAGCCTCGGTTATCCGGGCGGTCCGGCGATCGATCGGCTCGCACGATCTCATCAAAAGGCACCGACGGTTCGTTTTGCGGCGGCCCGCCTGCCGGATTCGTATGACTTTAGTTTTAGCGGGACGAAGACCGCGGTCTTGTACCACGTCAATCGGCCCGGCTATGATCCGGCGCAGGTCAGCGCGGTGGCCCATGCCTTTCAGGAGAGCGTGGTCGGGGTCTTGACCGAGAAATGCCTGCGGGCTTGCCGGGATCATGGGCTGCGGACACTGCTGGTGGGGGGCGGGGTCGCGGCGAATTCGCGGCTTCGTGAGAGTCTGGGCGAGGCCTGTGAACGCGAGGGGATCGCGCTTCACGTTCCTCCGCTCACGTTATGTATGGATAATGCGGCCATGATCGCGGGATATGCCTATCATGCCGCGGGAGAGAACCGGAACTAGGAGACGTGAGATGGCTACGGACTTCAGTATCATGATAGGAAAGATTTTGCTGGCTTCGTTATTGAGCGGGCTCATCGGATTGGAACGAGAATTTCGTCACAAGGGCGCGGGCCTTCGGACGCATATTCTAGTTGCCGTGAGTTCGTGTCTGGTGGTGTTGACTTCATTTTATGTTTCTGATATATATAATGGCGCCAACGTGGATCCGACCCGGCTCTTGCATGGGATCATTACGGGCATCGGCTTTTTGTGCGCCGGGACGATCATTCGGGCGGGGAATCAGATCACGGGACTGACAACAGCGGCGTCGGTTTGGACGGTCTCGTGTATCGGCATGGCGGTGGGGGCCGGGATGTATGTCCCCGCGACAGGCGTGACCCTGGTCGTCTTTTTCGTCCTGATTGGGATCCGTATTGTTGAGAAAAAAATCCGCATGGGGCAGGGGAGCCAACAAGGAGAATAAACGCATGGCCTTCAAACCAAAAAGAATGAATGATGAATCAGCTTCCGCGGGCGAGGAAAAAACGATCGAGATCAATGCTCAGATGCAGGGGACGCTCTCGTTTAAGGACCCGGTCAATCTGAAGATCAATGGCAATTTTAACGGGACGCTTGAGGTCCAGGGGACGCTCACGATCGGGAGCACGGCCTTTGTCGAGGCCCACATTAACGGCGAGAATATTATCGTTGCCGGCAAGGTGCGCGGGGATGTCATTGCGCGACGGATGCTGGTCCTCATGCCGTCGGCAGTGCTGACCGGCAATATCAGTACCCCGAAGCTGAACATCGTTGAGGGCGCGGTTTTTCAGGGCCAGTGCCAGATGATTGAGGACATGATGACGATCGATGAGGTCGTGCGTTATCTTCAGATTGATTCGGGTGCGATCCTTGAGCTCGCGAATGCGGGCAAGATCCCGGCGAAGCGGGTCGGCGATGGGTGGTCGTTTGATCGGGCCCAGATTGATTCATGGGCTGCTGCCGGACAGGTGTGATCGTATTGGGTGAGGCGCAAGGATAGGAGCGACGGTGGATAATCAATATATTTCGGTGCGTGAGGCGGCCCAGACCCTCGGGGTCTCAGAAAAAAAGATCATGGACCTCATCGAGGACGGTTCCCTGAAGGCCTATAAGATCGCGAATCAATTCTTGAGATTAAAGAAGAGTGAGGTCGGTTCGCTCCAACAGACTGGGTCGGTCGAGAATGAGGTCGTTTCGTTCCCGTATACGCCGAGAGAACGGGTGGCGGACTTTTTTTACTATAATCATTTTTACCTGATTTCCATGGCAGTGATCCTAGGGCTGATCTATATTGTTTTGGCCTATTAATACGATTCCTTCCGGAATAGGGTCGAAGAAAAACCTTGCACTTTTTGTCCTGATAACGTAAAATTTGACTTCCTTCTTTGTGAAATCGAAGACTTGAGATGGCGGGGTAGCTCAGATGGTTAGAGCACACGGCTCATACCCGTGATGTCGGTGGTTCAATTCCACTCCCCGCTACCATTTAGCGCCGTATGGGCTCATCCCGTGCGGCGTTTTTTTGATGGACGAGGTTTGTGATAAGGGTGGTTTTTTTTGTTAAAATCAGGTAGAATACACCTGTTCTTGCGTTCAACAATTCTGAAGTGATAAGGAACCCGTTCATGGAACGACAGACGATCTATCTCGGGATTGCCGTCACGGGGTTGCTTTTTATGAGCGTTGCCGGAGCCGCGCAACAGGAACCGCTTTTTTCGGATGACGCACGCGTGATGACGGCCCAGGTTGAGGAGGTGCTTTCGACTGACCTGATTCGGTTGGCAACGGGCGAGCGGGTCCGGCTCATTGGAATTCGCTCGATCGGGCTGCCGCCCCGGACACGGGTCGAGCGGGATGGACATGGTTTTGTCATTGAGGATGAGAATCCGGTAGTGAGCCTCGAGGAGCAGGCCCTTCGTTTCGTGAGGCAGTGTATCGAAGGGAACGAGGTGCGCCTTGAATTTGACCGCCAGCGATACGAGGGCGGGCAGGTCCTCTTGGCCTATGTCTTTTTACCCGACGGGACATTGCTGAATGCCGAGATCCTGCGACAGGGCTTTGCCACGTTAAGTCTGGGGTCGCCGGATCTCAAATGGGCCGAGGCCCTGCGCGAGGCGTACCGGGAGGCGCGGCTCGAACAGCGCGGTGTTCACGGCGAATGACAGCGATCGGCCTCGGATTAAAATTTGTGATCCCGGTCGCCCTGATGGGGGTTGTTCTCTATCTTGTTGTCCGGCGTGGAGCCCGGTGGTTTGATCAATTCTAATCATGACGTTTCAATTAACGATCCAGCGTTTTATTGTCGAGCATCATCTCATGGCACGGGGGGATACCGTGGTCGTGGGGGTGTCCGGGGGTGCCGATTCCATGGCCCTCCTGAGGGTGCTCCAACAGGCCCGTGATGATCTCGGGATCAGACTCGTGGTTGCGCACATTAATCATGGTCTTCGTCCGGAGGCGGGGCGGGACGAACGTCACGTTGAAACATTTTGTGAACAACTGCAGATTCCTTATCGATCACGTCGGGTTAAGGTAGCCTCAGGCCCGGGGGCCTCGGTCGAAGAACGGGCGCGCGAGGCTAGGTTCCGGGCCCTCATGGTGATCGCGAAGGCGGAACGTGCCCAGGTGATCGCGCTCGCCCATCATCAGGATGATCAGGCCGAGACGGTCGTGATGCGGCTTCTGAGAGGCAGCGGCCTGATGGGGCTTCAGGCGATCGTGCCCCGTCGGGTCCAGGATGGGATCGCGATCGTTCGGCCGTTTCTCGCGGTGACCCGCGCGGAGATCATGCGGTTTGTTCAGAGGGAAAAGATCGATTTTTGTATCGATGCGACCAATGAGGACCGGCGGTTTTTTCGGAATGCGGTCCGTCATGATGTCTTGCCGTTCCTTCGTCAGTACAATCCGCAGATCAGCAAGAATTTGGCGCGGCTTGCCGCGACCACGGCTCAGGATTATGCGGTCTTAGAGGATGAGGCGCGGCGCCGTCTTGAGGCGTGTTGCACTGTTCGGTCGCGGCCCGGAATGGTGACGATCGATCACGCGATCTTTCAAGGGTACCATCCTGCGTTTCGCGCGATGGTGATGCGGCTTGCGATCGAGCGATGTCAAGGGAGTCTTCGGCGGATCGAGGCCCGGCATATTGATCAGATCCTGGCCGTCCTTGACCAGCCGCCTGGCAGGGGATCGGTCATCACGCTGCCGGGGGGGATGTCAGTTCGGTGTCGCCGGGGGCGTGTCACAATCTCGCGGCGCAGTCTTCGGGCATGAGACCGTCAGAAATACCCTTGCGAAATCCCGGGAAATCACTATAATTCAAGTATTCTTAGTTTTGATACTTCTTTAAGGAGCTTCCATGCCGAATCGACATCCGAATAAAAAGTTTTCACGAAAGAACGGTCGTAAAAATTTTCAGGGCCCGATGAATGGGGGGCTGCTGTTTTGGCTCATTATCGCTTTTATCGCGCTTCTGTTTTTAAGTTCAGAACCGACCTCGGTGAGTAAGGGTCAGACCGAACTTTCTTATAGCGACTTTTTTTCTCAGGTCCGGGATAACGCAAACACCGGTAAGATCAAGTCCCTGACCCTGAAGGAGGGTGAGGAGGACCGGATCGTCGAAGGGGTGTACGAGGACGGGAAGACTTTTAAGCTTCAGATCCCCCAGGATGACACTGAGCTCGTTGCGTTGATGCGCGCGAATGTCGCGGATTTTTCCGTGAAACCGTCGACGAGCTTTTGGGGGCGGCTCATGGTCCAGCTCATCCCGGTCCTGTTGATCATCGGATTTATTTGGTTCGTTTCGTACCGTGGCAGCCAGATGGGGAATCGTGTCTGGTCGTTCGGTAAATCACGGGCCCGGATGAACACCAATAAGGGACGGGTGACGTTTCGTGATGTCGCCGGGGTTGATGAGGCCAAGGAAGAACTGCAAGAGGTGATTGAGTTTTTAAAAGAACCGAAGAAGTTCCAGCGCCTCGGCGGGAAAATCCCGCGCGGGGTCCTTCTTGTGGGTCCGCCCGGGACCGGAAAGACCCTCTTGGCCAAGGCCGTGGCGGGTGAGGCCGAGGTTCCGTTTTTTTCATTAAGCGGATCGGATTTTGTCGAGATGTTTGTTGGCGTCGGGGCCTCGCGGGTGCGCGATCTTTTTGAGCAGGCACGAAAGGCCTCTCAGGTATCCGGCAAGGGCGCGATCGTTTTCATTGATGAGATCGACGCGGTCGGCCGCCAGCGGTTTTCAGGGATCGGCGGCGGGAATGATGAGCGTGAACAGACGCTGAATGCCCTCTTGGTCGAGATGGATGGATTTAACCCTCAGAGCGGGGTGATCGTCGTCGCCGCGACAAATCGGCCGGACACGTTGGACCCGGCGCTTCTGCGCCCCGGGCGGTTTGATCGCCAGATCGTGGTTTCGCTCCCGGATATCCTGGGGCGTGAGCAGATCCTTCAGGTCCATACGCGCGACATCAAGGTGGCGCCGAATGTTGATCTCAAGAAACTCGCTCAGCAGACCGTGTATTTTTCCGGAGCTGATCTTGCCAATGCCTGTAACGAGGCGGCCTTGCTCGCGGCTCGGAAGGATAAGGATCTGGTGGAGATGGATGATTTTGTTCAGGCCGTTGAGCGGGTGACAATGGGACCGGAAAAGAAGAGCCGTAAGATCTCAAGACGTGAGAAAGAGCAGACCGCGTATCATGAGGCGGGTCACGCCCTCGTCTCGCTCCTCCTCGACGAGGTCGACACCTTTACAAAGGTCTCGATCATCCCGCGCGGGATGGCCGGGGGTTATACCCTCACCCCACCGACAGAGGATAAACATTATCTGAATAAACGCGAGCTCAAGGGCCAGATGGTCCTTTTGTTGGGGGGGATGGCCGCGGAGAAAATCTTTATGAATGATACGACAACCGGGACAGCGAATGACCTTGAACGTGTCACGCGGATCGCCCGCGCTATGGTCTGTGAGTACGGGATGAGTGAGACCCTTGGCCCGATGGCGCTCGGCCAGAATCATCGCAATGTTTTTTTGGGCCGGGATCTTCTGGATCACCAGAAGGATTACAGCGAGGATACGGCCAAAAGGATCGATGAGGAGGTCCGGGCGATTGTTGAGGAGGCCAGCCAGCGCGCCTTGTCGTTATTGAGCGAGCATCGTGACCAGCTTGAGCGGATCGCACGCCATCTTATTGAGAAAGAGATCATCGACATTGACGAGACCCGTCGGCTCTTGGGCATGGCGCCTCCTGAACCGGATGTGTCGAGCGGGTCGGGGGGCGGGTCTGCGCCGGATGCAGGCTCCGCGACCTCTGAAGTGATTTAACCGGAGCGGACACGAAAAAAGGCCTATGGGGCAACGGTGCCGAAAAAAATATGTCCTTCATGCCCGTGACCGGGCCTTGACGCTCGGTGAACACACTCGGATCATGGGGGTTGTCAATGTCACCCCGGATTCGTTCAGCCACGATGGGTGTATGGCGGGCCGCGGCAATTTTCATCAGCGGGCCTTGGCTTATGCCGAGCGCCAGATCCGGGATGGGGCAGATATTGTTGATATCGGAGGGGAATCCACGCGGCCTGGTGCCGCGCGAGTGGGATCGTCTGAGGAACGCCGACGGATCATTCCGGTTGTGGAGGGGCTCGCGCGGAAACACGCGGCATGGATCTCGGTGGACACGAACAAGGCCGAGGTCGCGGCCGCGGCCCTGGATGCTGGAGCCGATGTCATTAATACAATCAAGGGCACGGCCGTCTCAACAGCCCTGGTTAAGCGTGTGGCCCGGCATAACGCGGCGATCATCCTGATGCATATGGGCGGATCAACCCCGCGGACCATGCAGCGCCATTGTGTGTATGTCCATTTGATGGATGAGATCGTGGAACGGATGAAGGCTTCGATCGAAAAGTGCTTGGAATTTGGGATCAAGTCCGATAAAATTATCATTGACCCCGGGATCGGGTTCGGCAAGACGGCGGAACAGAATCTGGAGATCCTGAACCGGCTGAGGGTCCTGAGGGCGCTCGATCGGCCGATTCTCGTCGGCACATCGCGCAAGTCGTTTATCGGCAAGGTCCTTGCCCGGGAGGTCTCGGATCGTCTCATCGGGACCGCGGCGACCGTTGCGGTGGCGATCACGCATGGAGCGCATCTTGTCCGGGTTCATGATGTGGCCGAGATGAAAGAGATCGCCGTGATGACGGACGCGATCATTACAGAAAGACACGATTGATGATGAATATGCTGACCCTTCTTACCTGGTCCGTTCTGCGCCCTGTGATTGAGATCACGATCCTCTGGGCGGTTTTTTATTATATCCTTGTTTTTTTTGCTGGAACGCGGTCGTTCCAGGTCTTGAAAGGTATCACGTATGTGGTGATCGCGTTTC
>CAYVEC010000012.1:0-14264 GCA_964450385.1 uncultured Planctomycetales bacterium | reverse complement strand
GGAACGCGGTCGTTCCAGGTCTTGAAAGGTATCACGTATGTGGTGATCGCGTTTCTGCTCTCGCAGATCCTCGGATTTAACACGCTCAATTGGCTCCTCACCAAATTTTTTGCCATCTCGATCATCGCGTTTTTGATCATCTTTCAGCAGGAGATTCGGCAGGGATTGGCGCGATTGGGCCGCCAGCATCTCTTCACGATCGCCCTCGCGGAATCGGAACTGACCGCGCTTATTGATCAGATCACCGAGGCGGCCTATAAAATGGCCAAGGGCAAGGTCGGGTGCCTGATCGCGATGGAGCGCCAGATCAAATTGACGACCTACATCGAAAGCGGCGTCATGATCGACAGCCGGGTCAGCGCGGAGATCCTGCAGAGCATTTTTTCGCATGAGTCCCCGATCCATGACGGGGGCGTTGTGGTTCAGGGGGACCGTCTCGTCGCCGCGTCGTGCCTGTTCCCGTTGTCAGAGAATCCGAATTTTAATAAGCTGATCGGGACGCGCCACCGGGCGGCCCTGGGCCTGACTGAGCAGACCGACGCGGTCGTGATCATGGTTTCGGAGCAGAGCGGGGAGATTTCTGTGGCCGAGGACGGGCGGTTTATTCCGGTCATCAACCGTGAGCGGCTGACCAACGTCCTAAAAAATATTCTTTCACCGTCAGGGCAAACGGGGTTAAAGGGATGAAAAATTTTTTCACGCATAATGTTGGTCTGAAGGTCACTGCCTTGGTCTTGGCCATTATCACGTATATCTACGTCGACGCCCAATTATTAAAGTAATCCTTAAAGGTGTTACGCGATGCCGAAATTAGGTGTCAATATTGATCATGTCGCGACCCTGCGCGAGGCACGGGGAGAATCTTACCCGGATCCTGTCGCGGCGGCGTTAATCTGCGAGGCGGCCGGAGCGGATAGTATCGTGGCCCATTTACGCGAGGATCGTCGGCATATCCAGGACCGTGATGTCGTGGACCTCCGCAGGCGGCTGAGCGGCCGCTTTAATCTTGAGATGGGGCTCGCCCGGGAGATCGTCTCGATCGCCTGCGACCTGATGCCCGATCAGGTCACGCTCGTTCCGGAGCGGCGGCAGGAGGTCACAACCGAGGGGGGGCTGGACGTTATGGGTTTAGGGCCGCGAGGCCTGGGCCAGATCCGGCGTCTGCAGAAGACGGGGATCGAGATCAGTGTCTTTGTTGATCCGGTGAAGCGGCAGATCCGCCATGTCCATGAGCTGGGGATACCGGTAATCGAACTTCATACGGGGGCCTACGCGAATGCGCGGGGGGCAGCCCGTCAGGCGCGAGAGTTGGCGAAACTCCGCGAGGCCTCACGCTATGCCAGAGACCTCGGGCTTGTCGTGAACGCCGGTCACGGATTGACGTATGAGAACACGGCCGCGGTTGCGAAGATCCCAGGGCTCCATGAGCTGAATATTGGGCATTCGATCATTTCCCATGCCGTTATTGTCGGACTCAGGCAGGCTGTGGTTGAAATGAGGCGGCTTGCGAAGGGGGGCGGCAGGTGATCTTAGGGATAGGAACGGATATGGTTGAGGTCGAACGGATCGGCCGGTGCATTGAACGCTGGGGGGATGACTTTTTGAAACGCATTTTTTGTCCGGAAGAGATCGATTATGCACGCGGCCGCGCTGAGCCGTATCAGCATTATGCGGCGCGTTTTGCCGCGAAGGAGGCGGTCTTTAAAGCCCTCGGCGACCGGTCGGTCCTCCACTGGAAGACGATTAAGATCACGAATGACCCGAACGGAAAACCGGTGTGCCATTTTTCCGACCCAACGTTTCAGCATGTGATCATGATCTCGTTATCTCACACTAAAGACTATGCGATTGCCAACGCCATTATTACGACGCGATAAACGGGCCTATAAGAACAAATTCGGGCACGTCCTGGTCCTTGCCGGAAGCCAGCGGATGGCCGGGGCCGCGGTCTTGTCGAGCCTGGCCGCGATGCGGACCGGCGCGGGGCTGGTCACTGTGGGTGTCCCTCGAAGTCTGACGGCCTCTGTTCAGAAACATCTTTCTCCTGTGGTCATGACCTGGCCACTTCCGGAGACGCTGAAGAAAGGGCTCAGTCCACGCGCCTGGGGTCAGGTGAGTGTGTCGCTGTCACGATTTCAGGCCCTGGCGGTGGGACCAGGGATGGGGAACGATGAGTCGACCGCGCGGTTTGTCCGTCACCTTGTGGGTGAGGCAACGCTCCCCATGGTCATTGACGCCGATGGGTTGAATGCCTTGGCCGGCCACACCGCGGTTCTCACGCGTTCGTCAGGAATAAAAATTCTGACCCCGCACCTGGGTGAGTTCGCGCGTCTGCTCGGGATCGAGCGGCGTGAGGAACGCACGCGGCTGACCGATCATCAGAATCTCCAGCGGTCCCGGGCCCGCGAGTTCGCGCGAGCGAATCAGTGTGTGCTCGTCTTAAAAGGTCATCGGACGGTCATCACCGATCCCGGAGGCCGCCAAACCGTTAATATGACCGGCAATGTGGGCATGGCGACGGCCGGGAGCGGCGACGTGCTTACCGGCATGGTCGCGGCCCTTCTTGCGCAAGGGGTTGAGGCCGGTTGGGCCGCGCGCACCGCGGTTTATCTTCACGGGCTCGCCGGAGATCTTGCGGCTGCGGCCAAGGGAAGGGCCTCGCTCATCGCCACAGATATTATTGAATGCATCCCGGCCGCCTTATTAAAAAGCCGGCAAACGGCGAGGGACGGGTTGTGAGGTTCAGGCCCCCAGGAGACGTCACACGTGTCTTCTTTCACAGCTGCTGCGCGCCCTGCGCGAGTGGGATTTTACTCCGCCTGCTTGATAACGGGATCGTTCCGACCGTTATTTTTTTTAATCCCAACATTCATCCTTATGAGGAATACGTGAAGCGCAAGGAGGCGCAGGCCGGCTTTTTGGATCGGCAGGGGATCGCTTTTATTGATGCTGATTACCGGCCTGAGGCATGGCTTGCCGATGTATCGGGACTTGAGCATGAGCGGGAACGCGGCCGCCGGTGCGCGGCCTGTTTTCTCCACCGGCTTCAGTACAGCGCGCGTTTTGCTCATGATCACGGATTTCAGGTGCTCACGAGCAGTTTTGGGATCTCACGCTGGAAGGATCAAGACCAGGTGGCGCGGGCAGGCCATGAGGCGGTCCGGCCGTTTGAAGGCCTTGTCTATTGGGATCAGGACTGGCGGGCCGATGGCGGCCAGGACTGGATGCGGATCGTCACGCAGAGAGAACGGTTCTACCAGCAGACCTATTGCGGCTGCCAGTTTTCACTCCGTCAGAAAAATTTCTAAAAAACGAATAATTCCCTCGCATCGCTCCGCCGCAGGATATATTATAAATACAAAATTAGGGGGGAAGGCCACGTCATGAAGAATATCTTAGTGACCGGCGGGGCCGGGTTTATCGGGTCCGCCTTTGTCCGCATCGCGGCGCGTTGCGGGTATCAGATCACAGTTGTCGATAAATTGACCTATGCCGGCGATCGGCGGCGATTAGCGAGTGTCCGAAAGCTCATTCGGTTTTATAAGGCTGATATCTGCCGCGCTGAGGCGATCGATCGGATCATGCGTCACGAACGGCCCGATGCGATCATCCATTTTGCCGCGGAGACCCATGTTGACCGGAGCATCCGTGATATCGAGCCCTTTGTTCATACGAATATTCAGGGGACCGCGGTCCTCCTTAATACCGCCGCTCGTTATCGGATAAAAAAATTCATTCATATCTCAACCGACGAGATCTACGGCGAGATCGCCAACGGCAAATTTCGCGAGACCTCGCCGGTCCAGCCGAAAAATCCGTATTCATCGACAAAGGCGGCGGCGGACTTTCTGGTCCTTTCCGCGATCCGCGCGCAGGGATTTCCGGCGGTGATTGTCCGCCCGTGCAATAATTACGGCCCCTGGCAGTATCCGGAGAAATTGATCCCGGTCGCGATCCTCAAGGCCCGAGCGGATGAGAAGATCCCGGTGTATGCCCGCGGCCGCAATGTGAGGGAGTGGCTTTATGTTGATGATTGCGCGGAAGCGGTCCTCACGGTCCTGAGAAAGGGCCAGATCGGTGCCATTTATAATGTCGCAAGCGGCGTCGAGCGGAAGAATATCGATACCGTGCGATTGATTCTGAAGGCCCTTCATAAGCCGGACGACGGGTATATTTTTGTTAAGGACCGGCCCGGTCATGACCTGCGGTATGCCTCGCGGTGTGACGCGCTCCGGCGCCTAGGATGGCGGCCGCGGACTGGTTTTGAGGAGGGTCTTGCTGCGACCGTGGCGTGGGCCGAGGCTCATGCGCGGTGGATGGAGGCCAAGGCCGCGCGTCTCAAGGGGTATTGGAAGGACGTGTATAAACCACAACAGCGGGCCTCAAAAAATAGAGGGGGCGTCGTATGAAGGGGATTATTCTTGCTGGCGGAACTGGGTCCCGGCTTGCTCCGATCACAAAAGGGGTCTGTAAGCAGCTGCTTCCGATCTATGATAAACCGCTGATTTATTATCCTTTATCAACCCTGATGCTGACTGGGATTAAGGATGTCCTGATCATTGCGGCTCCGGATTATGTGGATCATTTCCGAGCTTTATTGGGTCATGGAGGGCATTTGGGAATTCAGATATCGTATGCGGCTCAAGACGAGCCGAATGGGATTGCCCACGCTTTTAGGATCGGCGCATCGTTCATCAAAAGAAGTCAGGTGGCGCTTATCTTGGGTGATAATATCTTTTACGGGGATGGGCTGCGGGCCCTTCTGCGCCGGTCAGCGCCGGTACCCGGGGGGGCGACTATTTTTGCCTATTATGTCAAAGACCCGGAGAGGTATGGGGTTGTCACATTTAATACCAAGCAGCAGGTCTCCTCGCTTGAAGAAAAGCCCCTTCATCCAAAGTCGAATTGGGCCATTACCGGGTTGTACTTTTATGATCATCATGTTGTCGAAGCTGTTCAACAGATCCGGCCTTCGAAGCGCGGCGAACTCGAGATCACGGATCTGAACAAACTTTATTTAGCGAAAAAACGTCTTCATGTTGAGCTGCTCGGACGCGGGTATGCCTGGCTCGACACCGGCACCTATGATGCCCTCATGAATGCCTCGCTCTTTATTAAAACGATCGAGGATCGTCAGGGGTTGAAGATCGGATGCGTCGAAGAGATCGCGTACCGCATGAATTATATTACCGCGAAGGAATTGGGAACATTGGCGAAGGCGATCCGGACGTCCTATGGTGATTATCTCTCGCGGATCGCGCGTAACACATTATTGAAATCGCTTTAAGAGGACCGGCCCGTATGCGCAAAAAATTTCTCGTCTTCGGAAGCCCCTGTATTGGTCGTGAGGAAATTCGCGAGGTCAGTCATTCACTCAAAACAGCATGGTTGGGCACAGGACCCAAAGTCCAGCAGTTCGAGCGGTCATTCGCTGCCTACAAGAAGGTCGATGTCGCGGCGGCGGTGAATTCATGCACCGCCGCTCTTCATCTGTCGTGTCTGGCCTTGGGTTTAAAGCCGGGCGATGAGGTCATCACCACGGCCATGACGTTTTGCGCCAGCGTGAACGCTATTATTCATGCCGGTGCGACCCCGGTGCTCGCTGATATTGATCCGGTGACATTGAATATTGATCCGATAGAAATAGAAAAGAAGATCACTTCCAAGACTCGGGCTATCCTTGTTGTTCACTTCGCGGGCCGGCCGTGCCCGATGGATGAGATTATGGCGATTGCGCGTCAGCGCGGGTTGGAGGTTATTGAGGACTGCGCCCACGCCATCGAAAGTGAATATCATGGTCAGGCCGCAGGGACTTTTGGCTCGATCGGGTGCTTTAGTTTTTATTCAACCAAGAATATCACGACCGGCGAAGGGGGTATGGTCATTAGCCGGACCCCATCCCTGATTGACGGTATCAAGGTCATGGCCCTTCATGGCCTTAATGCGGACGCGTGGCAGCGTTTTTCGGATAAGGGCTACAAGCATTACTTGATGACGAGCCTTGGATTCAAATATAACATGATGGACCTCCAGGCCTCGATCGGGATCCATCAGCTAAAAAAGATCGATCAATTTCGAAAGTGGCGCGAGCGTATCTGGGGGCTTTATATGCGGCATCTCCAACGATTTCCTATTGGCCTCCCGGCACCGGTTGAGACTGATACCGCTCACGGCTATCATTTATTCACCATTCGGATCGATCCGGCGCGGACAGGGATCGCGCGCGACGCGTTCTTGGAGGAAATGACCCGTCGGAAGATCGGGGTGGGGGTTCATTACCGGGCGATCCCTGAACATCCATATTATCAAAAGACGTTTGGGTGGCGTCCCGTGGATTTTCCTCATGCGTTCAAGTATGGGTCCGAAACCGTGAGCATTCCGATCTCGCCCAAATTGAGTGATCGTGATGTCGGGGATGTTTTAAACGCGATCGGAGATATCCTGATGCAATGAATATTCAGATCATCACCAGCTCATATCCGGCATACCCACAGGATCCCTCAGGGGCTGCGGGGTTGTTTGTTCAATCCTTTGCCCTTGAACTTCGGCAGCGGGGGCATCATGTTGTTGTTCAGCCCGTTGGCCGAAAAAGAGATTATGTCAGCGAGAATGGAATTGTTGTGCGGCCGCTGCCATGGCGGGGAGGGGATCGGGAACTCGCCTCGTTGAATTTTTTGTCGCCGCACAATTGGTTCGTTTTTTTTCGTTTTTTCATTGAGGCCAGGAAGAGCGCCCTTGAGACGCATCGCGCTCATCAGATCGATCGAACGCTGTGTATGTGGGCCATTCCATCCGGTGTTTTGGGATATTGGATCCGACAGGCGACCGGGATGCCCTATGATGTGTGGGCATTGGGCTCAGATATTTGGAAGATAAGAAAGATCCCGTTTTTTGGGTCATGGATACTGAAGAAAATCATTGCCCGGGCGGATCGTGTTTTTGCTGACGGAATCGGCCTGAGTGAGGAGGTCTCAGCGATCAGTGGCCGGGAGTGCGCCTTTCTGCCGTCATCACGGCTGTTGCCATCCTCCGCGAATATAGGTGCCCGGTGCGATCAAGCGAACCGGATCCGATTTTTGTTCGTTGGACGCTATCATCGGAATAAAGGACCGGATCTTTTGCTTGAGGCCGTCCATCAGTTGCCTCAACAGGTCAAGGAGCGGATTCGGGTATCGATGTATGGGGTCGGACCGTTAAAAGGGGAGCTCGAACAACAGATTCGTCGAGACGGTCTTGATCATCTTGTTGAGTTGAATAACGGCATTGAGGCAGAGGCCCTGGTGCGCGAGTTATCACAGACTGACTATCTTGTTATTCCTTCGAGGGTCGAAAGCATCCCTGTTGTTTTTTCCGATGCCCTTCAGTGTGGCGTTCCGGTTATTACGATGCCGGTTGGGGATTTGACACGATTGGTTCATGAGCATCGATGCGGGTTTGTTGCAGAGTCGTGCACATCTGAGGCCTTTTCGTCGGTTTTGAAGGAAGCGGCATTGATTTCGCCGTTTAAATTCTCTCTGAATGCGAAAAAGTTATCCGCCGAATTCGCACCGTCCCGATCGGTCGAGGAGTGGCTTGCACGGCCGGCGATACAAACGGCCTCTGGCTGGGATGACCGTAGCCGCCATTTTCAGGATTCTCCGAGAGGGGTTTTGTTTCAACACTTGCCAGATGTGTTAAATCGGCATATCCACGAGTGGCATCGGTGGGTTATTCGCTCAGCCTTGGCCGCGAAACAGCCCGAGCGCGTGCTTGACATTGGATGCGGATATGGGCGATTGTCCCTTGATCTTTTGGAGGCTATTCCCGGGCTCACGACTCTCGGGGTTGACATTAGTTCGGAGTATGTTCGTTTGTATGAGCAGAGAACCGGGCAGCCTGGCTGTTTGGGCTCGATCGAAGGGCTTCCGGATGAGATCGGAACGGCTGATTGTGTGTTGCTTGTTACGGTATTGATGTATGTTTCATCGGATGACGCAGGCCCTGCGCTTCGAAGACTATGGGGACATCTTCAGCCTGGCGGAAAATTGATTATTATTGAACCGGATCTTTCGGGGCGGTTTTTTCAAGACCCGTTTGGTTTAAAGGCGTTCTTTTTTAAGCAATCAGGGGGCGGAACCGGCGGCCGTTCATTTTCCCGCGGCGAGATGGCTGCGATGCTTCGGAGACTTGGGCCATCCAGTATACGCGTTGTTTGTATGCCTGTGACGACCTGGCTGATCATTGTGCTGTTCGGGCTAGCCAAGGTTTTACCGACTATGGTGATGCAATCAATATTGAATGGGGTGGCCTGTCTCGATAGGGTTTTGGGACGGTTGCCGCTATCGACACTCCATCGGGCGTATATTGTAACGAAGGCATAGTATGATGAAGAAAATGTATGTCATTTCATATTATTTTGCTCCATTAGGCAGGGCTGATGGAGTGAATCGGACGTTACTTATCAAAGGTTTGGCCGATTTGGGCTGGGATATTGATGTCGTTACAGGATATCGGTATCGAAGTTTGGTTTTGAACTTTCAACGGGACGAGTCTCTTCTTGCCACGCTCCCGGGCTCTGTTAAGATTCAACGTTTTGAAAGTGATCATGGCTGGTTTTTATATGATTGCAAAAAAATTCTTGGGATCAAAAACAATATTCGATGGCATTGGGTCGATGAGGCGACGCGAGGGTTTAAGCCGACCGCACCCGGAGTGATCATGGCGATTGCAACACCGCATGATAATGCCCTGCTTGCGTATCAAATGTCTCAGCGCTGCGGCTTCCCGCTGATTTTGTATTATCCTGATGAGACCTTTGACGTGCCGGAGCACGTGGTTCGCCATGCGACGATGCTCATCGGGGTCACCCCGGAGATTACAGCCGCGTTAAAAAATCTTTACGCTCATCCGAGTATCCTTCTGGTCAAGCAGGGGATCGGGGCCCTAGCGCCTTGTCCAGAGACGAAGACGCCCGGTCGGCCATTGAAAATGGTTTATGCCGGGTCATTTAATTTCAGAACGTGTCCAGAGTTGATGCTGAAGGCGCTTATTCGCTTCGCCCGACGGTATCCAGATCTTGCTGACTCGATGACCCTTGATATGTATGGTCCCAACGGATATTATGTGTGGATGTTCTTACGGCCCTACTTTAATAAAAATGTCCGGTATAAAGGATACATCGCGTTTTCTGATCTGATGCGGAGGTTGCCAGAATATGATCTTGCGATTACGTCGAACCGTGCGGACATCGCCTTTCCTTCGAAGGTGTATCATTATTTAAATGCCGGACTCCCGGTCTTTGCCATAACGGAACACCGCGGGCTTGCGGCGTTTGTTCAAGGTCAGGCGATCGGCCTGGTCCGTGATAATCAGATTGACGCGATTGCCGATGGATTTTATACGATAGCCACGAGCCCTGGGGCGCTTTCAACCTGGCGGGATCGCGTCTCGGCTGTTCGGGAGGAGTTTTTATTCTCAACGCAGATCGTGAAAATGGATGGTGAGATCTGCCGTCTTACGGCCTGCGCTTACACGACTGAGGCGGCGCCCCAGATTTCAAGATGATGGGAATTATATGACTCGTTTATTTCATCAAACACGATTGGGCTTGGGCTGGCTCAGCATTGGGCAATGCGTAAAGAAGGCATCTGTACTCGTTGTGTCGATCGCCTTGGCGCGCCTGCTTAGTCCGGAAGACTTCGGTTTGATCGGGATGGCCTTTGTCTTTTGTCAATGCGCGAAGATTTTGGGCGATCTCGGCTTGGGGGCAGGTATTATTCAAAAAAGCGAGCTCAGGCCGGCGCACCTCAATGCGGTTTTCGGTGCGAATATAATCCTTGGCATCGTGCTTTTTGCTTGTTTTTGGACAGGGGCAGATCTCATTGCGCGTTTTTATGATGAACCCCGGCTGGGCAGTTTAATCCGCGTTATTGCGATCAGTTTTATTTTTGATGCGATCAAGGTCGTCCAGCTTTCACTGATGGAACGCGAGATGCGGTTTAAGCAACTCATGATCATCGAGACGATTTCGGAGGTTATATCGGCAGCCGTCGTCGTTTCATTCGCGTTATTCGGCTGGGGTGTTTGGAGTCTCGTGGCGCAGTATGTCGTGCCCACGATCCTTGTCGCGATTTGCGTCTGGATCGTGTCTCCATGGCGTCCGACGGGTTTTTTTGATAGGACGGCCTTTAATGAATTGAGAGGGTTTGGCTTCAATTTGCTCGGGTCCAATGTCGTCAATTATTTCATACGGAATCTGGATGCGGCATTGATCGGAAAATATATTGGGTCAGCGGCTCTGGGCATCTATGGGTGGGGGTACCGGCTCATGTTATTTCCGATTTATCAGGTCTCTGGGGTCATGACCCGCTTGATGTTTCCGACATTCGCATCGATTCAACACGACCGAGAGCGTATCAAGGATATTTATCTTAAGGCGACGCGGGTCATTGCCCTGGTCATGTTTCCGTTTATGACCGGCATGTTTATTTTAACTGAGCCGTTTGTTGTCACGCTTCTTGGCGAAAAATGGCTCGCGGTTGTCCCTGTTCTGAAGATGCTATGCATTGCCGGCCTTATTCAATGCGTTGGAACGACCACGGGATGGATTTATACATCCCAGGGCCGAACGGACCTCCAATTAAAGGTCGCGGTTATTTCATTAGGCGTTTACACGGTTGGGTTTGCGCTTGGACTCAGGTGGGGCATTGTCGGTGTCGCGACAGGATATGTTGTCAGCGGATGTCTGATTTTGTTGTATCCGACCTGGGTGATTCCATTACGTTTAATTGATATTTCTTTTTTTGATATGCTTAAAAATTTATTTCCATCTTTTATGTCATCGATGGTGATGGCTGGCGCCATAGTGATTGGCGAGATGTTATTGCCGGCAGGGTTTAGCGCTTGGCAGCAATTGATCGCGCTGTCGATATTCGGGGTTGCGGTATATTGGTTGATTGTTTCGCTGATGGGTGTTGAGGCATACGCGGATTTTAGGCGATTTATTTTTTCGTGCCGGGACGGGGAGACAGGGGGCGACGGGTTTCAGTCTTTAAATGGATGATGGGCGGGGGAAGGGGCCTGCCGAAAAAAACGAACGGGGGACGCGTTATCAACGCATCCCCTGTTCTTCTTCTGCACGCTGATTATAAATGCCGATCGATCGGGGCGTCCATTTTCTTGAACGTCGGCGCGTACTGACCGGACTTGCGGCCGCAGCAGAGACCCAGCCGCTCATGGAGGGCCACGAGATCAAGGTCCACATGCCGTGGAACAATCGCCTTGCTCGTCTCCATGTACTGGATCTCAGACCCATTGACCTTGACCACGGTCACGCCGGTGATTCCGTTGGTGAGGAGTTGAACAGCGGCAGCGCCGGCCTCACGGCCGAAATTGACATCATAGGCCGATGCCCGACCGCAGCGGACGAGATGGCCCGGCGTGACGGAACGGACTTCCGGCACCTCGTAGATCCCTTGGACATACATTTTTTGTTCCTTCATGAAGGTTGCGATGTCCGGATCAGCCTTAAAACGCTTGGTGAGCTGCTGGCACACGTATTTACCGGCACCGGCGAGCTTTTTGTGGCCGAAGGCGTCGACACCCGCGGTTTCATCAACGATCTCCGAGCCGTCAGCGTTCTTTAGCCCCTCAGCGACAACGATGAGGTAGGTCCCGGCCTTGACATCGCTGTTTTTTACGCGCACGCAGAACTTAAATTTCACACTCTCATAGAGGGCGTCAAAATCAACAGGGACCTCAGGGATCAGGACCGCATCGGCATCGGCCGCGATCCCGCCGCGGAACGCGGTATGGCCTGCGTAGCGGCCAAAGACCTCAACGACGATGATCCGGTTGTGGGTCCTGCCGGTTGTCTTGATGTCTTCCGCGAACTGGGCGATCCGGCTGATCGTTGAATCCGCGCCGACCGAGTAGGTCTGGAGGTCCAGGTCCATGGTCTTGGGCGCGTGAACGCAGGGGATCCCGTTGTTGTAGAGATCCACGATGACGCTTCCGGTGTCATCGCCGCCTGAGATCACGAGGCCGTCGAGATTGAATTTCTTCAAGCCTTTTTTAATGCGTTCGTATTTATTAGGGTCTTCGATCTTCTTGATCTTGACGCGGGAATGCCCGGCCTCGGAACCCGCCAGGGCATTGTCGATCATATCAAAACGCTTCGGTCGTAATTCAACGAGCTCGTCGAAATCAACAAGGTTGTAGAGCCCGGCATAACCGTTGGGTATGACGTAGCACTTCATTCCTTTGTCGTAGGCCATCTGCGCGGCACCTTTGATCACCGCGTTGAGCCCGCCGCAGTCCCCGCCGCTCGTAATTACACCGATGTTTTTCATACGCCACTCCTTTAAATATGATGTTGACTGGATCTCATTCGTGCCGTGACCGTCGCGGAAAGAAAGAGAACACAAAAAATCTTACCGATTAAACCACAAAAACAGACCTTTGACAATATCTAATTTGCTGAGTTTAGGGGGTGGATTGCGCGGCCTTGAGCATGGTCCGGGCATGGTCTTGGGCAAGCTTTGTGGTGTCGGCACCGGCGAGCATCTGGGCAAGTTCATTGACGCGGCCATCGGCATCAAGGGGGTCGACTCGTGTGATCGTGCGGCCCTTGATGATCTGCTTGCTGATCTTGAGGTGCGTCTGGCCAAAGGCCGCGATCTGGGGGAGGTGGGTAATCAGGAGCACCTGGCGGTCGCGGGCCAGGGACTTGAGTTTTTCACCGGTGACCGTGCCCAGGCGGCCGCCGATCTGCGCGTCGATCTCATCGAAGACCAGAACAGGGACCGGGTCGGCATTGATCAGGGCCCGCTTGAGGGCCAGCATGATCCGGGCTGCCTCACCGGAGGAGACGATATCGGCTAAGGGCTTTAGGTCTTCACCTGCATTCGGGCTGATGAAGAATCGGACATGGTCCGTGCCGCTTGGTTCCGGCGGGATCGTCTCGAACCGGGTCTCGAATTCGACATGATCAAAACCGAGGTCGGCGAGCTCGGATTCGATGGTTTTTTTGAGACGCTTAGCCGTCTTTTCGCGGAGGCGGGTGAGGACAGCAGCCTGTTCATGAACCTGGCGCAGGGCCGTATCGGTCTGATTTTTTAATTCGGAGGTATTGTGATCCAGATTGAGGAGGGTCTCGTGTTTTTGTTTTGCCTCCTGGTAAAAGACCCGGGCGTCGTCGATGGTTGGGCCATATTTTCGTCGGATGGTATCATAGACGTCATATTTGCGATTGATCGTCTCGAGGTCAGCGGGGTCGATCGCGAGGACCTCAAGATAATCGTGGATCTGGCGCGAGAGGTCTTCCGCGGTGTCTTGAAGCGTCATCATGGCCGATAGGATCCCCTGAGCCCCGGTGTCGAGGGCGCTCAGCCGTTGGGCGAGGCCGACGGCCTGGCGGAGCTGCTCATTCAGCCCGCGCTCATCATCATCAAAACAGGAACGGATCCCTGATGCGTATTCCCGTAGGCGTTCGGCGTTAGTTAGGCGTCGTTGTTGGCTGCATAGGGCATCGTAGTCTGCCTCGGAGAGAGGGACCTGTTCGAGTTCGCGGAGCTGATAGGTCAGAAGATCAAGGTCGCGCTCGCGCGAGCGCGCGAGGTCTTCGAGGGCGGTCAGTTCCTCGCGTAGCTCTGTATATTTGGTGAAGGCGTCTGTATACGCCGGCATGGCATGGGCGAAGTCGATGAGCTGATCAAGGATCTCTCGGTGGAGTTCTTCCCGCAGGAGAAGCTGATGGTCGTGAGGGCCGTGCAGATCCACAAGGTCGTCGCCGATTGTCTTGAGCTGGGTGAGGGTCGCGGTCCGGCCGTTCATCTTGACGCGTGTTTTAGCATCCGGCAGATACGTTCGGGTGAGGATCAGGACTGGATCATCTGGGTCGATCCATTCGCGATAATCCGGGTGCGCGCCCAGGAAACGAGCGGAGAGGTCAAAAACTGCCTCCACATCACAAGGCCGAGCGGGGTCCCGGACCAGGGAGGGATTGAGCCGTTCACCGAGGGCAAAACGGAGGCCGTCGATGATGATGGATTTTCCTGCGCCGGTCGAGCCGCTGAGGATGTTTAATCCCGGCCCGAACTCGATCGTCATGTCATCGATGAGGCCAAAATTATGGATGGTCAGGGTTCGCAGCATACGGATACTGTCTGTGTTCAGGCGCGTGTTGTCGGCGCCGTCGTGTCGTCAGATCGGGGGTGAAAAATGGAGCGGGAGAAGGGAATCGAACCCTCGTATCCAGCTTGGAAGGCTGGTATTCTGCCACTGAA
>CAYVEC010000011.1:0-64463 GCA_964450385.1 uncultured Planctomycetales bacterium | reverse complement strand
AAAAATGGGGTGGCTGACGGGACTTGAACCCGCGACCACAAGAGCCACAATCTTGTGCGCTACCACTGCGCTACAGCCACCATTACCTTTAAATCTTTGCCAGAAAGATGGCGGTGCATCCCTTCCGGGAGAGACACCATATCGGTTAAATCTTTTCTAAAAGAGCGGGTTCTTACTCTTTCAAACCGCCACCGAATCAAATTTCTGCTTTCAAAAATAAAAAGACCCCCAAAAAATGGCCTTTGCCTTTTTCAAATCACGGTATTGTAGCAAAAATCCGGTTCTCCGCAAGCCTTAGTTTTTAAGCTGCAGACCGCCGCTTAAAAATTCCAAAGGCTTTAACAACATCCTTGGGGCCGGCTCCTTGACCTTCATCCACCCCCCGCTCATCCAGCCCGCGACATCGATCTCGCCCGAGATATCAATGCCCTGGATCACGGGATGGTCCATCCGGGTCTGAAACGCGAACCCCGCCTCAACAGGGGATCGCGCCTGGCCAAGCGCGGTCCGCACCAAGCCCCCGAACAACGGATGCTGAAGATGCCCGAATTCGTCCGCATCTCCGGCCTTTCCCGGATCAAACCCAAGCCTGCCGGATACCGCCAGATCATGCTGCTGACCTTTCAGATGGGCCGTGACCGACGTCGCGCCGGTCTCACTTAAAAAATTCACCCCGACCGCCATCTCGCCCTTCGGCCAATTGATCCACCCGTCAGCGGCCGCGGTCCCGGCCATGAGGAGCCCGATTGGTTGAGGGATCGCCGACTCCGCCTCAAAGCGCAGCCTCTGATCCGTCATCGGATACGTGGCCCCGAACGCCCGAACCTGGACCTGGTCCAGCCGATACTGCTGGCTCACCGGACGGCCGAGATCAAAAATCTCAACGACCCCGTCCTCGATCTCAAGGTGCTCGACATTGACCCCTCGGGCCAAGGCGCTCGATTCTAGCGGCACGTCCTGCAGAAGCCGCTCGCGCTGCGCCAAATAGGCACCGCCGAATTTCAACAGTCGCTCTTCATCGCGGATCACAACAAAGGCCGGACGGATAAGCCGGAGCCGGTGCACAAGAAGCCGGTGCTGAAAAACAAGGGGAATATTAAGCTGAATCCAGACATCCTCGGCGCTAAAAAAACCCTGGATTGTCAAATTCTTAAATCTAAACCCGAAAGGAGGCAAGAACCGCACGTCCGCAATCGACACCGGCTGTTCAAAAAGGGTGCTGAGCTTCCGTTCGAGAAAGGTCCGGCCCTGGGCCTCGACATAATAATAACAGGCGACCATCCCCAGCATCGCGGCGACACCCAACCAGATCAAGACCAGCCGAAAACTCTTCATCATCGACGAGATCCCCAACAGAATATTTCACGCAGCCTGACGCTCTCTCCCCGCAACCCCGAGCGCCGCCACTTTGAAAAAATAAATCAATGACCGCCGCACGATTCCGCTCCCGCTGAACAAACATGAGAAAACGCGCGTTGTCGAACCGCGTTCTCATCGTACCCCAAATCATCGCGTCACAACAAAATGGTGACCCAGGCACGATTCGAACGTGCGACCTACTGCTTAGAAGGCAGTTGCTCTATCCACCTGAGCTACTGGGTCACAAGAAACACATTAAAATGATATTATTTATCAATGACTACCGGGCGGCCCCGCCCATGATGACTCCAGATTTATAACAGATTTTACCCGCAGTGTCTAGGGGGTTCCCTCCACGAAACAAATGCCCCCACAGAAATCAGCCACGCCTCGGTCCGCTCAGCGCACGGTCAAAACACCCACTTCGCCCCAACCACGACCGCGCGACCCGGCGCCGGATAATATTCGACATTCATCGAATCCCCCGCGGATTTCACCGCCATCTCATGATAGCGTCGTGCGAAAAGATTCTCCAAACGCAGCCACACCTCCCATTCCTCTTTTTTAAAGGAGGTCTCAACATCCGTGACCCAATAGGCCTCTTCCTGAGGCAGGGCGTTGGCTATATCATTGATCACATACCGCGCCCCTGTCAGACGCTCACCCACCGAGAGCCCGAGTCCCGAACGCGCCCGGCCGTTCATCCGGATCCCGGCCTGATGCCGGGGGGCCATCGGCACATCCCGGCCTGAAAAATTTCCCTCCGTAAACTCCGCCTCCTGATACCGATAATCCGCAGCGACCCGCCACTCGCTAAGCCCCGGCGCCGAAACGCACCTCAACAGGTCCCATGATCCGGAGACCTCGATCCCGCGCCGGCGGGTCTCGTCATAATTCGCGTTATGCCCGGGGGACACGCTCGGGTCCAGAAAGATCTCGTCCTCAAGATCAATCCAGTAGGGCACGACGGAGACCTGCGCCATGCCTTCGATATCATGCCGCCAACCGAGCTCATACTGGACCCCGCGCTGATGCGCCAGGGTGGTGTCAAGACCTGTCCAGGTGCTATACCATTCATCCGTCGAGAGGAAACGAAAGGTCTCCTCCGCCGAAACATACAGATTCGACCGCTCGGCGTATTCATAACGGATGAGCCACTTGCCCACGGTCTCGGATGGTTCGCGGGTCGTCTGGGCCGGGGTCCCGCTCCGCTGATCAAAAGCGTACCGGGCCGACTGACGCCGCCCCCCGACACCAACGAACACGCGTGACACGGCCTCAAGTTCGGTATACGCGTAAAGACCGATCTCATCCTTCGTGATCGTGAGATCATCACTGCTCGCCGACAGTCCTTCCCCGCTCCCTAAAATATCATTCGTGACCGCGTAAAGGTCGGTCCCGATGACCGCGGTATAGGCCCGGCCGGCCACCTCACCGCGATGGGCGTATTTCACTAGGACCCCATGGGTGTCGATCGCCCGTTTGGTGGCATGCGCGCCCCACGATCCGTAATCATACCAGCCATAGCTGTCCTGATTCCTGAAGAAATATTCCGCGGTCACCGTCCCATCCACCGACGGATCCTCCCACGGACGGGCCGTGAGCGCGAGGCCCATGGTCCGGTCGCGGGTCTGACCGTTATTCTCCTCCTCATCCGAACCCCGACGGCCAAGGCTGGCGAGCCCCGCGTCATTGAGACCTCCCGGCAGGCCGTAGTCATCCTCATGCCAGATCATATCCGCGTCAAGCGAGAGGCGCTTAGAAACAACATGCCCGAGCCGGACCCCTCCATTCGCGGATAAGACATCGCTGTTGGCCCGATACCCGGCCCTGTCGGCATATTCTGAAAAAAGAAAATACGACCACGCCGCCTCGCCGCCGCCGGTGCTCATTCCCGCTGAGCGCGCTCCATAGCTCCCGGCGGTCGCGGTCACCGCGGTCTCGGCCGGGCCCCGGCCTTTTTTCGTAATAATATTCACCACCCCACCTACCGCATTGTCCCCATAAAACACCGATCCCGCCCCCCGCATGACCTCGACACGGTCAATGGCCTCAAGCGGGACCATCGAAAGATCCACTGCGGCATTGTCTGCACTATTGAGCCGCCTACCGTCGATAAGGATCACCACGTTGCGGTCCGCGGTATCCCCAAAACCCCGGATATCCGTGATCGCGCTGCGACTGTTCCCCTTTTTAGTCATAAAAACACCCGGCACCGACGCGAGGAGCCCGGCGAGATCCGACGCCCCGCTTGAGGCGATCTCGCGCGGACCGATCACCGTGATGTTCCCGCCGTACTCGCCCCCTGACTGGGCCGGCCGTGTCCCGGTGACGACGATCGGCTCAAGCGCCACCCCCTCACCGGCCGCGGCCGGATCCGCGCCGAGGCAGAGACCGATCATCCCAACGATATTAAAATATGCTCGCCGTCTCCTCCCCCGCACCCCGTCCCCTTTCTGTTTTCGACCGCTATAAAAGAAAAACCCTGACCAGACACACCTGTCCGATCAGGATTGCACCCGTCGCTTCACCCTAATCTCGGCGCGCAGAGGCTGTCTTTCGCAACCACGCACCACATGCCGGCAGGCCTTCTGACTCTGGCGCATCGCGCCATGACAGCGGCGGGACCGTACTGGACTCTCACCAGTTTTCCCTGTTGCCCCCCTCGCTCACCGAGGGGACCGGCACACCATCATGTCCTTCCTATCCCTCAACCACCCAGGCCAGCCGGGTCGATTGGACCCGCCGGGCCATCCATTCATACGAGACAAACAACACTGCCGTGTACATCACGGTGCTCAACAGCGTCTGCCGAAAGAACGGCACCGCCGCGAGATAACACGAAACAAATCCAGCGAGGTCCCTCGGATACATGAGAAGCCACGCCCCGAAATTCGTGATCACAAAAAAGAGAACCGCCGCCGCAACCGACGAGAGAGCGACCCCGGACGGCCGCATGCGGCCGCGCTGACTCATGCCCAAAAGGGCGACGAGGACCATGCTCCCCCAGGTGAACGGGATAAGCGGATGCCACCCCAAGACCGTGTCTGTGACCGCCATGAGGGCGACCGGCAGCCAGAGCGCCGCCCGACGATTTAAATACACCCCTCCAAAAAGCGCAATGGCAAGCACCGGCGTAAAATTCGCGCTGTGCATCATGATCCGAGCCAGGATCCCGATCACCACAAGTCCGACAGCCAACATACGCGTCTCCTGTTTTCGATTAACATCAACCCCTTCTCTATATCACGGATCCGCCCGTTTTGCAAGGAGCGGATCATCAATATCCTTTGACCCCGACACCTGAAGAAAATAAAGGCAGCGCGTCCCCCGCGTCATCCACCGCCGAGGAATGGGCCATCTTTTCAACCTCCCCCATGTACCGCGTGAATTTCTTCATCTCACCCCTGGACGCGGATAAACGGGCGAGCTCGATATACGGGGCCGCTGTTCCGGGCCGGACCTTGGCCGCGCGCAAAAAACTTAGTTCCGCCCACGGCACAAGCCCGAGTTTTAAATAAACCCGCCCGAGATTATACGCGACCGTATAATTCTCCGGCTCAAGCTTGGCCGCCGTTTCATACATCCATCTGGCTGCAACAATATCGTTCTGCGCGACACACGTGTGTGCGAGTTGGAGAATCGCATAAAAATTTTTCGGATCGAGCACAACCGCCTGCGTCAGAGAATCCTGAGCCTCCTTCAGACGCCCCATTCGGAAATTAGCAACACCGATCCCTGCGTGCGCCCAGGCCCCGGCCCCTTTGACCACAGCCCGCCGGAATACCTCACGAGCGTCGTCATACTTGCCGCTCAGGATCATAGCATTCCCAAGATTGATATGGGCGTTAAGAAAATCAGGGTTGGCCGCCACCGCCTCGACAAAAAAGACCTCGGCCTTCTGATAATCTTTCTTCTTTATCCAAATAATCCCGATGTTATTCAAGGCCTCCGCGCTCCGAGGCTCAAGGGCCAGCACCCGGTGAAAACACCGCAGGGCCGTCTCATGATCGCCGCGCTCCTCATAAAGATTCCCGAGCCCCAAATAAGGACGCGCATAATTGGGATACCTCCGCACGACATCCTCTAACAGGAGAAACGAGTCCTGCCAATAATAATTCCTCGCAGTCGTGACGAGCGCCAGAAAGAAAACAACGCCGACCGTAAGGGTGTGACGCGCCCACGCCGAGACCTTGATCCGCATCATGATCGTCATCGCACACAAAGCAAAACCAAACATCGGCATGTAGAGACGGCTTTCGGCCATGACCGTCACAAGCGGAAACACGGTCGATACCGGAATCAACCAAATAAAAAACCACACGGGCCCGGCTCCTAGCAAACGGTCTCGACGATAAAGGACAATGACGCCGGCGAAGACGGCCACCAGGGCCACAAGCGGGCCGATGACCCGAGGGCTTAAAAGATTGGCATAAAACAAGACATGATGATCCAGGCTCAATCCAAAAGGCCAAAGGCACAATCCGATATACCGGAAAACAACCTGTGGCTGATTAAGGGCATAGACAAGCGGTGTGAATTCCCCCTTAAAGACCCAGTCCATAGATAGGAGGCGCAGAACCGCGGGCCCCGCGAGCCCCGCGATCCCTCCGATGATTCCCAGCCCGACGACCGCGAGCCCTAACCGCCGCCACGACACACGCCTCATCCATCCCCCGCCAAAGCACACGGATTCGATCAGGAGCACGATCAGGGGCAGGATAAAATTATTCCCCCGGGAAAAGAGACCGATCATGGCCATGACCGAAGCCGCCAGGAACCACCACCCCTGCCGCTCGACCCGGGCCTTCAGATACATCACAACAGCGAGCAGAGAAAACAGACCTGACAACAATTCCGACCGCGACCAGATATAGGTCACAGAGTGGACCTGCACTGGGTGCACGAGAAAGATCATCGCGGTCCCAAAGGCCAACGTCCCGATCTCACTAGCGGACAACCGTTTCCGATGATCCGCGAGGGTCAGTATCCACCGCGCCACGAAAAAGACCAGGATCCCGTTCACGAGATGGAGGCCGATGTTGACCAAATGATACCCGAGCGTTTCCCATTTCCCAAGATGGTAATTGATCGCGAACGACACGAAGGTAAAAAAATTCAGTCGCGAATACGGCTGCCCCCAGATCGCCCGGAGGTCCGAGACCCGTTGCAGATATGTGTTGTTCTTAATAAAAGCAATGTCATCGAAATGAAACGGGGCCCGGACCACATGACCATAGAGCAAGGCCACGGCCGCTGCCATCACGCACAACCGGAACGGCGTGCTCTGAACGATCTTCTGCCATCGTCTCATCATTACAGATCCTCGGTCTCTAAATACCCGTTCTTTCCGTCGGTGGCCCAGAGGTCCGCTGAAGAACGGCCCAGGGCCTTTTCTGCGGCGAGCCGACCCATGATCATCGCGTGATCCGAATTGCAATATCGGAACAATCCCTGCCGACCCATCATATACAGGTTCTCGAATCCGGTCAAATAGTGACGCACGGTCTCGAGGGCCGCGCGGTACCCGAGGGCGTAGACCGGATAGGCCTGCGGGCACCGGGTGACAAAGGCATTGATCAGATACCGGCGCGAAACGATCCCGGTCCGTTCAAGCTCATCAAGGGCGAAGCCGATCATATCCTCGTCGTTCATCTCCCAGACAGCGTCGCCCGGTGAACAAAAATATTCCAACCCCAGGGTCGTCTTATGATAATCCGCGACCATGGCCGGGCTCCAATTTTTATAATTCTGGATCCGGCCGAGCTTCACCTCCGGCGAATGCACATAGATCCACTGATCAGGAAAGACAGTCTCCTTGTCCAGAATAACATTCACCGAAATAAACCCTCGGAACCGAAGCTGTTCTGCCGCCGCGATCACCGCCTCCGGCGGACGCGGGTCCATGGCGCGGATCACGTCGCCTGCGGCCATGCTCGAGAACAGATGGTCCACGGTCATCCGCCGCACGTCGCCGTCGGGCCCCGTGACCCCAACCGCCTCGACGCTGCGACCGCACCAAAAGATCCGTTCCACCCGGGCCTGGCGCGTGATCTCCCCACCCGCATCGGTGATCCGGTCGGCCAGTCGCCCATAAAATTGGCCCGGCCCTCTCACTGGATAGAGAAAACGCTCATAAAGGGTCCGCCCGGCGCGCGCCGAATGACCCAGTAGCGCCTTCTGAAGCGCCGCGCGGAGCGACAGTCCCATGATCCGCTGTTTCGCCCACTCGGCGGAGATATGACGGCATTCCATCCCCCAGACCTTTTCCGTGTACGACTTAAAAAAAATCTCATAAAGCCGCCGGCCGAAATGACGGATGATCCATCCCTCAAAGGTCTCCTCATCGCCACGATGAAAGACCTTGGACGCGAAAAAACTCCCGACGGACCAGACGCTCTCGACCGGACCCAGGTTCCAAAAGGTATTGAGAAAGCTTAGGGGATAATTGAAAAAACGGCGGCGATAAAAGATCCTGCTCAGCCGCTGCACCTGATGGAGGTCGTCTCCCAGGACCGACCGCCACAAAGCATTGACACCGGGATCCTTGGACAAGAACCGGTGCCCGCCGAGATCGAAGAGATACCCGTGAAAATCAATCGTTCGGCACATCCCCCCCACGTCGGCGTCCTGCTCAAGGACACGACACGGGGCCGAGGCCCGGGTCAAGACATCCGCGCAGGCCAGCCCGCTCGGACCTGCCCCGATCACACAATGTGCCGCATGATCCGTCATCTTATTTCCTTCCTACCTTTTTAGCGTCCACCAGACAAGGCCCGCGAGGGCGCCGATCAGCATCACCGTCTGATCCGCGAGGGTCAGGGCAACCGCTCCGACAAGCCATCCCAGCCCCCGATGCCGGCTGCCATACGACAAAAACCTCGCGTTCAGGGCCGACCACACAAGCACAAGTCCGGCCGTCACCATGTCCGGCATCCAGGCCGGACGGGCGATCAGGTCTGCGACCAAAAGTCCGCTCACAGCCAGGCTCACGGTCTGGGTATACGAGGCATGCGCCATCACGTGATCCCCGCCCACTCCGGACACCTCGAAATATTTTAACAGAATCCGCGCCCACCAGAAGGGAATGATCGCGTCATTTTTCATCAAGGACAAGAACGAGTAGCTTTTGCGGTGCACCACCTCGAGCCCCGGATCCACGACAAGACAATGCCCTGACCGGGCCAGCCGGGCCCCGAGCTCCGTATCCTCTCCCGCCGCAAAGGTCTCATCAAACGGCTCCCAGGCCCGTCGGCGAAGCGCGCAGAACGATGAAAAGAGGAACGCCGCATCCCCCCTGACCTGTGAAAAAACAACGTGCATATAAAGATTTTTGTAGTCCGTAAACCATCCGCCCGTGCGTTCTGCGGCCGAAAGAACCCCGGAGACCCCATCGATATCACTATTGTCCCGAAACAGGGCGAGTGCCCGCTCTAAGGTCCCCGCCTCAATCTCAACATCCGCGTCGATAAAAATAAGGACCCCGCCCGACGAGGCCTCGACCCCGATGTTCCGCGCCGCGGCCCGGCCCACACGCCGAGAGTTTTGGATCACCTCGTCGGCATACCGGCCGGCGACCTCAGCGGTCGTGTCACTGCTTGCGTCATCGACGACAATAAGCTCTCCCCCCTCGACCCATGCCCGTCGGATCGCGGCAAGGCTCGAGGCGAGTGTCGCCTGGACGTTCCGTGCCGGAACGATCACCGAATAGATCTTTCCGTGATCCCCGTTATCCATGCCTACCGATCCGTGTCTTCGCCGCGCCTGCCCAATAGGCGAGTTGGCCCAGACCCAGCGCCCCCAGCATCGCCGCGCGAGGCAACGGCCGAACCCGTTCTAAGACCCGCCCAGCGACCTCCCGCCGCATCGAGACCGAGAGGGGATGATACGATGCCGAGCTCGCCATTAACCGCTCGTTCGCCTGCCCATAGACAAAGAGTTTGTTCATCCAATCCACAAACGACCTCACCTCAAGATGCACGACCCGCATCTCGGGATGGAAACAGCAATTCGGCCGCGCGGACAAGGCCCAGACCCGCTGAACAAAATCCGTATCCGCGCTCACCGGCTCATCCTCCGCGAATCCTCCGACGGCATGAAAGACATTCGCGCGCACCGCAAGATTGTTCGTGTAGCCAAAAAGCCATGGGCCCAGGTCATGACGGAACACATATTCAGCCTTGGCATTCTCATACCACTCAAAGACCTCGAGCCAACGGCTCCGCTCGGGATGAAAAAGCCGCGGCCCGGTCACAAGGTCGCAATCGGGGTCAGCCAAGGCCTCCTCAACCGCGAGGAGCCATTCCGGGGAAGGAACGCAATCGCCATCGGTAAACACGAGGACCTCACCCGATGCCTCGGCCGCCGCCCGGTTCCGGGCGTGATAGACGTTACCCTGGGCGCAGGTGATCACCCGGATCCGAGGAAACGCGGCAAGCTGATCACACGAGCCATCTGTTGACCCGTTATCAACAAAGATCGCCTCATGATCCCCGGCGGTGCCATGCTGATGCAAGATCCCGCGGGCGCATGCCGATATGTAGGGCTCCTCATTCAAAAAAGGTACGATCACTGAAAATCGCATTATCCCCACCTCATCCAGCGCATCCACCAGGCATCGCGGCCGTAAACGGCCATCAGGACCAGTGTCACGACCGCCCACCACGGACCAAACAAAAACTTCCAGCCCCACCCAGGGTGTGCCTGCCAAAACCGTTCAACAGGATACCGCAACCGCCGATGCCAGCGGGCAAGCCCCGCCTTCTCCGGCGCGTAGCGTTCATAGATACTTTGGAACTCACAAAAAACCGCCTCGGGATTCCGGCTCGTCTTATTCCCGTGCCGGACCTGACTCACGCTTAAAAGATCATCAATATACAACGGTCGAACTCCCTGATGTTTTAAACGCGCCCACAATTCGACATCCATCGCATACGCGAACCGGCTATCGAGAATCGGATCACGGCCCACCAGCGCCTTCTTAAAAAAACAACTCGGTTGGGCGAACGGCGTCGCCGCGGGTACCGCCTCCCAGAGCCGCGGAACAAAAGTCCATTGCTCCGCGGGGTCTCGGCTATTGCGATACAGCCCTCGACCAGCCACGATCCCCGCGGCCGGGTCCGCAGCAAAGGCGTCCGCGACCCGGCGGAACGCTCCAGGCAAAAAATAATCATCACTGCAGAGCCACGAGACGATCTCTCCGGAGGCTCGGGCCAAACCCTCATTAAGGACCTCGGTCTGCCCGCGCCACGGACCGGTTGACCAAAACGCAAGCCGTGGAGCATACCTGCGGATAATTTCCAAAGAGTCATCAGTCGACCCCTCATCGATAATAATCAGTTCAGCTGGAAAATCCTGGAGAAGAACCGACCGGATCGCCGTTTCAATGAAAAGGCCATGATTATAATTCGGAATAACGATACTGATCACGGGCCGAACGTCCGAATTCCGGGGAGGCACCACCTCCGGATAAACGGGCAGATCCCACGGCCACCCCCGGCGGCCCGTTTGCGGCCATTCCCCTTTGGATCTATGCGTCTCGATCATCTTAATGGTTCTGACGGATCAACTGGTCATATAACGCGGCGTATGTCTGGGCGCAGACATCCGGCGCATTGCACGCGGTCACATGATGACGTGCGGCCTCACCCATGGTCTGACAGAGAACAGCGTTATGAAGACAACGGGAGAGTTTTTCGGCAAGGGCTCCGGCATCGCCTGGCGGAACGAGGAATCCGTTATGCCCATCAACGATCATTTCCTTCAATCCCCCGACCGCCGACGCCACGACCGGCCGGCCGCAGGCCATGGCCTCAAGCGCGACATTCGGATAATTATCCTCGACGGACGGCACCGCGACCACATCAGCGGCATCGTAGCATCGGGCCACATCATAATCCGATTCTTTAAACCCCATCTCTTTCACCTGGCACGGGATGTCCTTGATCAACGACCGGTCAACCCGGCCGAGCGTCATGAGACAGACCCGTGACCCGCCCTCAAGACGCACGAGCCGTTCAATCGCCTCCTTAAGGCACCCGAATCCCTTCCGGGGAGTATCATAATCCGCCACGAATAAAATAACAAAACTCTCTTCCACTAACCCGCAAATCCGTTTGGCGCGCGCCTTATCGGCCGGCACAAAGGCCTCGGTCGGAACCGTGTTCGGGATCACGCTGACCGGCAGATGGCCCATGACCGCGCTGCGTTGGACCGCGTCAGCGATCCACTGGCTCGGTGCGACAAGATGCAGATGTGGCACCCGAAGAAGGGCCTCTCGTTTCCTGTGCGCGATCGCGAACGAGACATCATGAGCCTGACGGCGACGCAACTGCGGGCACGCCCCGCAGCCTTCGATATAACGTTGGCACCCCGCGCTGTAATGACATCCCCCTGTAAAGGGATTCATGTCATGGAGCGTCCAAACGATCGGACGATCCCCCGCATGGCTAAAAAAGTGCACATAATCAATCATCCCCACCACCCAATGGAGATGAATGACGTCGGCCTCCCGGATCCCCGGATGATGCGCGACATCGACAAGGGCCTGATCAGACGAGAACATTTCCGAGGTGTCCAGCGCCCGCCGCCTGATGTGGGCCTGCTCGGCGCCAATCTTCCACCGGGCCAATACGGATAGCGGCCGCCGGAGAATCCCTGAGGACTGATTCACGAGCGCGAGCGGCGCCGCCTCAACGTCCTGGGCCTTCAGCGCAAGGCAGAGACGTTGGACCGAGCGACCGGCCCCGCCCTCTAACTGTGTAGTAATATGAAGAACTTTCATCTCAATCAAACTGCTGGGCCTGCCACAAATGATAAAATGTCCCCTGACGTTTTAGGAGTTCACCCAGCGCCCCCTTCTCTCTACATTGTCCATGCTCAACTACGTAAATGCAATCGGCATTTTGGATTGTTGAAAGTCGATGCGCGATCACGATCGCGGTCCGCCCTACAACCGCAGAACGGATCGCAGCCTGAACCTCCTTTTCCGTCAGGCTGTCTAGAGAGCTCGTTGCCTCATCGAGAATGAGGATCTCAGGATCCTTTAACAGGGCCCGGGCGATCGCGATCCGCTGGCGCTCCCCCCCGGAAAGCAAGGTCCCAACATCGCCGACCGGCGTGTCGAGCCCCAAGGGCAGGCCGGCCACAAAGTCGAGCAACTGTGTCTGGCGGAGAACCTCACGGATCCTCGCATCCGAGACCGGTGACGGAACGCTATAGGTGATGTTCTCCCCTATGGTCCCGGGGGCAATAAGGACGTTCTGGCTCACGAACGAGATCCTCTGCCGCCACGAGGCGATCTCAAGATCACAGAGGTCCACACCATCGACAAAGATCATCCCCCGGGGGCATGTATAAAAACGCATGAGGAGCGCGGCGATCGTTGATTTCCCGGCACCCGTCGGCCCCACGAGCGCGCTCACCTTCCCTTTCAAAAAATCCGCGTCCAACCCTTTCAGGGCCCGCCGATCGGACGTATAGGAAAAGTCCAACCCCCGGATCCTGATCCCGTCGCGCAATCCCTCAAAACGCCGCGCCCCGCCCGTCACCTCGTATTCCTGACGCCGGGAGAGGATTTCCATCAACTGCCGCATCGGCTCGTCAAGTTCGGCAAACGACGCAAACCTCGAGAGGATCCAACCCGTCCGGGCCATCACCCCCTGTGCAAGATATAAGAACAGCAGATACACCGTTGTCTCATAATCCGAAGACGGGGCAAAAACAAAGGCGATCATATAAATGATCCCGAGGAGGAAAAAGACCGCTCCCGTTTCTTGGGCACGCCTCATTCGATACCGCTCCATAAACGTCCGGAGACCCAGCGCCTCCTCGGCTCTCAGCAGGCCGCTAAAACGCTGGCGTTCAAAATCCTGCTGTTCGTAGGCAAGGGTTAATTCATGCGTCGTAAAAAAACCGTAGAGATGCTGTTCCCAAGCGCGGCCCGCCCGGACCTGGTCCTTCGAGATCCGCCGGATCCGCTGCATCCCCGGCTCAAAGATCATGTATAAAACAGTCATGCCCGCTCCGACGGCAAGCGCCATCGGCCAGCTTACAATGAACATCACGATGGCATAGACCGCGAGCGTCAAGGCGTCCCTCATCGACCCGTTGATCCCTTCGAGGAATTGGAAGACCTGATGAACAAACCCAAAGGCCTGACGAAGTTCGCCCATCGACCGCTGATCAAAAAAACGTTTCCCATAGGTAAGATAACGATCAAAAATTTCCGCATTGAGCCGGTGCTGATATTCCATCCGCCGGAGAGAAAAATATTTCAGAAACACAAAAAGAAAGGCGCTCTTCGCGATCACAACAACGACCAGAACCCCGGCAAGGGCAAAGAACAAGGGCCGGTCCCCACCAGACGCGGCTGCCTCTTGAAACGGCCCGGGCAGGCGCAGCCATACCAGGCCGCGCAGAAACGAAAAGTCATGACGGATCAGCCCATACCCCAGGGGAAGAAGAAGCGCGACCTTGACCCCCTCGAGGGCGCTCGTCACGGCGTTACCGAGCATCTGGATCCCGAACAACCAAGGGGTCACCCCGGCGCGTTTATAAATACGTGCCAATAACCGCACCCGTTTACCTAATCCCATGATCGCCTCCCTGCGCCCTCGCCGCTGAGGTGACGCTGATAAAACGGCCGATAGTCACTCACCCGTCTCCAGACCCGGCCCGCCTTGGATCCGAGTGGTCCGGTCCCCGCGGCCTCACGCCACGCCGCAACGGCATGATGATGCCACACGAGCCGACAAGGGAGCAGGGCCCTTTCCCACGGCATGAGTGCGGCCTGATATCGCTCCAAGATCTCCTGATACCTCTCTGCCCCAACACCCGATGCGGCGTCATCATGCGTGATCGTGCCAGAACGAAAACGATACCGACCCCACACCTCATCGACGTGTACAACATGCGCCGCCTGAACCGCGCGGAGAATAAATTCCAGATCGGCCGCAGGATGCCCTTCATACATGCCGATCCGTTCATGGAGCCGGCGATGATAAAAATATGCCGACGGATTCACCGGATGCGGACACACGGCAAATCCCAGCAAAAGATCCGCAAGCCGCAGCCGCGATGGCCGGTTGATATAGATCTGCCGACCTCCCCCATCCTCAACCCGGCAATTTGCCACGACCAGACCCGGAGATTCGACACCAGCAAAAACATCCTTAACCCGACGAAGGGTGCCAGGTTCATACGCGTCATCAACATTGAGGATACCGATAACGTCGGCATCGCTTGCCGAAATCGCTTGATTGAGCGCGTGATACGGCCCCTGTCGCTCCCGCTTCGAAACCACCATACACCCCACATGGGCAAAACGTTCGACAGCCTCATGGGCCAAATCGACCGTAGCGTCCGTCGATGAGGCTTCAACCACAAGGACATGCCGCACCCCGTCTGCGGCCTGATCCGCGACACAGCGGAGACACGCCGGTAAAAACTCGGCCCCATTATACACCGGTGTAATGATATCGATCCGCACACTGCCCCCTGTCATCACGGTCCCTGGTTCGGCCCGCCGGTGGAAAGACTCGATCCATCTCTGCCGCCTGATCCGTATAATATACGGCCGCCATTCTCGCCGCATTCGCACCCAGGCTTTTTCTCCCCGCAGGATCCAGAATAAGATCGGACAGCCGTCGAGCAAACGCCCCCGACGACCGAACGACACCGATGGCCCCGGCCTCCTCAAAGGCCTCGAGTCCTCGGGCGCCGATCCGTGTCGTCACAAGCGGGCAACCGAAGCTTGCAGCCTCGAGACTTTTAATACTGACCCCTGTGCCACAGATCTCGGGGTTCACCACAATGTCACAACGCCTGTAAAGACCTGCCAGATCATCCACGGGGCCTACGATCTCGCAGCCATCAGGCAACCCTGCGGCCCCTCGACTGACACCACCGGCAATCACCAATTGGGCGTCTGGGGTCCTCCGGATCACCCTCGGCCAAACGCGGCTCACGAGCCATCGAAGGGCCCGTGCGTTGTTCGGATTCATCGAGCCCAAAAAAAGAATGCGGTGCCGATTCTCTGAGCCCTGTTCCAAACTGGCTTGCGGCGGGACAAGGTGCCCGATCACGGTGACGTCCGGTGCCCCCTGGCGCCTAAAATATCGGGCGTCCGCCGGCGTGATCGCGATCACAGTGTCCGCCTTACGGATCCCGCGGCGTTCCTCCCAGGGCCAGAGCGACAACCAAAACGAAGGCGCGCCTTTTAACAGCATCCGCTGATTTCGAAAGCCGAGGATGTCATGCGTGTCAATAAACTTGCGTGCCCCGGGAAAATGGTCCAGGGCCTTTGCGAAGGCCGCGTATTCAACAATCACCGTTTCAGGCCTCTCCTCCTCAGCTACGCGCGCCAGCCCCGCCGAGATCCGTTCATCGTACCACAGGTCAAGCGAGCCGTTGCGCCAAAGATCTCGACAGAAAAAATAGACCGGCTTACCCAGCAGCCATTTCAAAAAATCTGTACCCCGGATCGTCCCATGATACATCAAAAACTGACACAGCCCCCTCAAACCCCGGTGCCATCGCCGGTCCGCCTCGCGTTCCCATGGCCAGCGGTACGGCACAACCACGACCCGATCCCAGCAGGCCCTCATCGCCTCAATATGCCCTGGCTGCTCCTCCTGACAGCTCTGGAGATAGA
Source organism: uncultured Planctomycetales bacterium (assembly GCA_964450385.1). Classification (GTDB taxonomy): domain Bacteria; phylum Omnitrophota; class Gorgyraeia; order Zapsychrales; family JANLHA01; genus JAKLFA01. Next base: position 48,451 of record CAYVEC010000011.1, on the reverse strand, counting down.
CAAAACACACCCGATAACCGCCGGCCTGAAGGTGCCTCAGCATATAATAGACCCGCTGACGGTTGCCTGAGATCACCGGATGCGTTGGGACCAGAGAAACGACCACGATCGTTCGTTTTCGTATATCACGCTCCATGCACAGCCACCCATGCCTCAAACGCCGGCGAAACGGTTAGAAATTTTTTCTCACGAAGAGGCCGCCAGCCCGCCCAGGGCCGGGCAGTCAAAGGATCCAGGGGCTCCGGAACCCGCTGCGACAGCGACGAAGAATATCTCTCATATTCCCAAAGATAACTATCCGCCACAGCCGAGGTCGCCATGACCCTCCGGACTTTATCAATAAACCCATTCACAAGCGTATAGTGACGGATCGCCATGGTGATATCCGCAACACGCGCCCGATCCACAAAATGAGGGTTGGTGACCAATCGCACCGAACCGACCTTGACCAGGGGATGTTTCGTCAGCCAGACCGCCGCGCCATCAAAAACGCGTTCTCGGATCCCGCCGACAAAAAACGGAAGCGTCTCCGAAGGCATGATATTCTTTCCACAATAATACCGATGCGTCATATACGGCTGCTCACGCACCGCCGATAGATCATACCACGACGCCCTCTGCCGCCACGCCTGAGGGCCCCCCTCATTCAACGGCCCTGGTCCGAACATATCCACAAGATGGCCGACAACAGCCGTGTACCTATGACGATTCAGATAGCCCAGAAGTCCGGAGAGGCCGAGACGGTCTGAATAAGGATATTCGATCAATTCATCACAATCAACATTGAGACACCACCGGCCCGGACAACAGCGCTCCATGAGGGCCCGGCGCATCTCACACTCAAAATATTTAAACGGCAGTCGACACTCGAACACCGTCACATCGCGCCCCGCCCGCGCGAGCACGGCCAACGTCGCGTCGTCCGAACCATTATCCAAAAAGAAAAAATGCCGGACCCCTATCCGCCGATAGTGATCTAGGAATTCATCGAGGCACGGCTCGGCATTTCGGACCAGACAGCACACCGCGGCCTCGGCGGGCCCATAACCGACCTTCTCCGGGCCGCAACAATGCCGCATCCTCATGTGCGCCCACCGGGTCTTAACCGCCTGCCGCGCCCGAAACACTGGCCGGGATTCCCACCAACTCATCATGCCCCTCTCTCCTCGCTACCGCCAGTCGCCCTGACGGAACCGCCGTCCTATCTCGCGGCATAATGCCTTAAACCCGCTCCAATGCCGGGTATTCTGCCACGCGTTCCACAGCGCCCATCGCCACCGGGCCGCGGGGAACTCTTTAAGCTCGTAACCGAGCGCGAGCTGATGACGGCCGGCGAACCATTTGAACCGCTCATGCTCGGCTCGAGACCACCCAGACCACCGCTCGATCGGATCAAAATCCGCGGGGCGCGGAACACGGACCCAATGGATCTCTGTCTTCCCATCCCCGAGGGCAAAAGACGACCCGCGGATCGGCAACGTCCTGGCCCTGCCGTAATCATAGCACTCGGCGTCAAGACCCAAGAACTGAAAGATCTTTCTCATCTCGCCCTCAACATCACGGAAGATGTCCTCATACCGAACAATACGGAACTGGTCCGCACGCCCCTGATAATCACGCTGAAACCGCAGGACTTCGCCCGCCGCCCAATTCCAACCCGTGGCCAAACAATCAAATCCTTTTTGTAGAAGATGCCGGCTCGACTCAACCACTGATCGGCCATCACGAATCACGAGGATGACCCGGGCGTCAGGAAAAAAACGAAAGACTTCGCTTAACCCCACCACCCCGGGCGTTTTGGTAACGAACATCCTCTCCCCAAGGGCATCCCGTTCCTGCGGAGACAGTTGTGATAATAAATAGGCGCGGATCCCCTCGCCAAGACAGAGGCAGAGATTATTCTCGCTGGCGATCCGGGCATATCCCTCTCGCGGCGTCTTGGATCTCCAATGACTAATCGTCTCCCTCGCGTAGGCGCGCAACAGGTCGGCATGAAAAAAGACATAGTCCTCAAAAATGATCGGCGCGGCCAGGCACCCCGGATGAAGCGACAATAGATCAAAAAGATAATTGGTCCCGCTGCGTGCCGAGATCCCCAAAATAAAAACAATCGGTTTCATCGCCCCCCCTCTGTTTTTCCGCTCGCCATCCCTCGAAGCGATGACAGGATCGCCCTCTTTTTTCGATCCCAGGCCCCATGCCATCGGTGCCAACCCTGCCAAAGATCCCACCCAAAGTCCAGGATGCGCTGATAGAATCGACGATAACCGCGAACCCTCGTCCTCGGATTAGGCACATATTCAAATACGGGCATCTCGTCACCGGCGATCCAATCACACCGCTCATGCATGGCCCGTGTCAAGCCGCCATACTGATTTCCCGGATCGAATCTCGGGTCTTTACCAGTCGCGGCCGAATCGGGTCGGCCCTCGCCTTTAAAAAAAGACACCCCCTCGGCCGGAAGGGCGCGGGCCTGGTCCATGTCATAGACCGCGGCATCAAGCCCTAAAAAATCCAACACCCCGCTCATTCCAGACTTAGGGTCAGTAACGAGGTCCTCATACCGTATCACGCGATATCGATCCCGATACTCGGGATGCGCCTCCTCAAAAACCTGAAATTCCCGAGCCCGAGCCGCCCATGTGCGCAACGCCCATTCACGGGACCAGCCACACCCCACGGCCCCGGCCTCAGCCACGTCACGCGGGTCCCGGACAATGATCAAGAGCGGCATCTCGGGAAACAATTTAAAAAAGAACCCGAGATTCCGGGTTGATGGGGTCTTGGTCACAAGCCGCGCTCCGGGGGGCAAACGGTCCTGCTTCCCCTCCTGCCCCGGAACGAGTCCTTTTTGCACTGGCTGTTTCAGAAGAAAATCACAGAGCCCCTCGCCCATGCTTAAAAAAAATTCATCAGGAGGCAGGGCCGAACAGATTTGCTCCGCAACAGCCTTGACCGGGCGGTCATAGATACGATGTTGATATTCTTCGAGGAGATCCGCGCCCAAAAGGACCCGATCCTCTTCCACGGCCTGGGTTCGAAAACATTCGGGGTGAAGACACAGGAGATCGCGCAGATAATTCGTGCCGGTGTACTCAACAAAACCCAAGATCATGATCAGTCTTCGGTCACGCATGGTCTCCCCTCTATCAGACAGGACAGGACACAAACCCTTAGTAATTGAGCAGATACAGCTCAAAGAGAAAACAGGCTAAATTCTAATAATATTATTTATAAGTGAGGGGTATTATAAACCAAAGTCTCAACGCTTACAACGGAAAAACGCTCTCGGCCGCGGTCAAAAAGGCTCAAACTGCCCGGCCTCAACCGTCGAGATATCCGAGCCGGTTAAGAAGCGCGACCGCCCGTGGGTCACCCATGATCTCTTGGACCACAGCATGATACCGCGGATCCCGCCAGCGGCCGACAGACCGCTCATGGATCTTTTCGAGAGCCGGATGTGAGATCGAAGGGGTTTGACGGATGCGGGCATGCTCATACCAGTCAAGAATATAGCGCGCATAACGTTCTTCACCAATGAAAGAAATGATACGACCCAGGGTCGCGTCTTGCCTGAGAACAAGGTCCTCATACCGGATCGTCAAGACCTGCGGGTGCCCTTCATAAACCAGACCGGCGGTCACATCATCGATCCAGCGCTCTTTGGGCACCCAAAACCTGTCGGGCGCCTGGGGGTGGCGCGAGGTCACGACATCCCGGCCGTCACGGATGATATGGATGATCCTCGCCCCCCGACCGAAATAGTAAAGGATACGGCCGAAAAAAAGCACATTCTTCGGTGTCTTTTCACACCACCGCCGCTGTCCCCGGCTGATCTTCTGCCCCGCCAAGAGCTGATAAATGTGGTGAACCTTCAATGGACGATACTCCCGAATGCGTCGGCCATACCCCGTCGGGCACAGGGCCGTGGTTTCGTGAGGAATGGTGAATAAAGACGGACAGCTCGACAAAATGGAGAGCAAAAGTGACGTCCCGGAGCGTCCGCAGCCGCCGATGATGACCGGGGCCGAACAGATCAGGCGCAGGAGCCTGAAGGCCTGGACCGGATCCCCTCGGAGCCGGCGCCGCGTTTCAGGGTCGCGGAACAAGCGCTGAATGTCGTCCCACCGTTGACGGTTCATGAACATGATGAATAATGATCAATGAACATCTCGCGAGGAGCCCCCTCGATTAAGAACGCCGGACGTTCAAATAAAAATTTGGTCGGGAAGGGGGGATTCGAACCCCCGACCCCATGCTCCCAAAGCACGTGCGCTAGCCAGCTGCGCTACTTCCCGAATACGATGTGTCGTGAACACCGGCTGATGAAGCCCCGGAACTTATTACTGGGATCTGCACAGCCGATGAATGCTGCGCATTATAGCATGACCGAGGAAAATTTCAACCCTCACGCCTAAGCCTAAACCTGCTCGCTCTGCTCGGGGTGCTCGCCTCGCGCGCGCGACGCAGAAAAGATCCGCAAAAGGCAACGTCTGCGGCAACTCGTTCCAGCCCCCCGTCATTCTAAGTCCATAGGCCCGAGGCCGTCGCCGATCTTGTCCATCTTGATCACGCTCTCGATGACAAGGTCCGCGATCGTGCCGGGCTCATTACACTCACCATCATACCCGCTTAAGAAAAAGGCCGACTTGTTTCCTCCGATCCGGACACGCGTAAATAAATCAGGCGAGACCGGTTTTGTTTTATGGGAGCTCACGGGAAAGTATTGTTCGAAGTCCCCACGACAGTCCCCTGAATTGCTACGCGAACAAAAAACACGTCGTTCAAAAAAATCCGAAGACCAAGCCTTACCAGCCTTGGGCTTTCCGAAAGGAGTAAAATACAGCCGAACGGAATCTTTTAACACGGTCTTCCCGCTATATTTTTCTCCCTGACATTTACGAAGATAATCAATACTTGCTTCTTTCTTTGCCCATCCATCATCTTCTTTATGCAAACACGGCGCAAAAGAAAAATACCCTGGCCGGGTAAAATCAAATCGAACGCCCTTTGTCTTATGATTCGATGGATTTTTTAAATCATTTAAATACACCCCCGTCACACCCTGGCCGGAAGTCACCCATCCCGGCATAGCAGGCTTTGCGTCGCTATCACTGCACGGTTGCAGAATCCCATCATAGACTGTTGCGACTTCTTCACAATAATCTTTGCTCTGAAAAGAGGCCGAGGCAATGAGCCCCGAACACGCATCTTCGTCCGTACAGGTGTTCGGACACGCGCAGATCCCTGTAGTTGTTTTGGTAAACGTCTTATTGCCCTTCTCACAGTCATTCTTCTCCTTCGGGGCGCATCTCACTTTAGTGATCTTCCAATGCGCCTCGGTGGAGCGCGTTGCCTTGACCCATTGCGAGCAGGTGCATTTATCCACGCCCTTTACCACCATCGGCTCCATGCACACCGCCTTACAAATCGGCCTCTCTCCACAGATCGTTCCTAATGCAGATGCATCGTCAATATTAGACTCATTCGCCAAAGACCCCTGGCTGGGCAAATAGCTCACCTGACCTGGGGTGAGGGCCGCTAGCTCTGAATCTGTCAAGGCATCAAAATCATGCGACCCCGGACACCAGACCGAGCGAGCAATTTTTGTCCCGCATGCGAACCCACAGCTCTCATCTTCCTCATAAAACGACTGGTTATTCTCTGGCGCGGTCCCTCCGCAATAACGCGTCATCAGCCGGTACCAAGTCTTACCAACTTTTTTACAATCAGCATTCGATCCCCGAACCGGCTTTGTACAACACGTATATCCGCAACCAGCCCACCCATCATAACGATTCTTGGAATCGTCCGCTGAAAAATAGGGATTGATCGGGATCCTCGTCCCGAACGGCAAGGCCCCCTGATTTTGGGCAACACACTCTGACCATAATCTCTTCGGCGCAGACTCATCGCTACAAGCATACTCCGTCTTTCCACAAAACTCTTCCGGCATGTCCCCGCAATCCCACTCTTTTTTCACCAACTGGTAGGGCTGGCATTGAGCATGGCTCTCTCCGGCGCAACCTTGATCCTCATCCACCTTTTTACAGCCAAGACAGAGGTCCTCGCCCTCCCCGGTCGCCGGGGCCTGCGTGATCCGCTCTGCGAACGACTCGCGCACCTGCTCGCTCCCGGTCTGAAAATACGCGTTAATGGCGCGCGTCAGATATCCCGCCATCATCACGACCCCCATAGTCACGAGGATCCCCAACACCGCGTTCTCAAGCGTCACCTGGCCCGCACGGGTTAATCGCCATTCATTCTGCATCATGATGTCCTTTCATCAAAAAATAGGGCCCCTTTCAAAAAGCGGGCAGGGAGCATAATCAAAAAGTCGATTCCTCAGCTATGATAATAGAAGTATAACATATAGAGGTCATAAAAAAAAGGGCAAATTCCGAAGAATCTGCCCTTATCTAACCCATTCATAACCGAAGACTTATTTCGCAAGATGAGCCACAAGCTCAACCACGCGGTTGGAATAACCCCACTCGTTGTCGTACCATCCGCACACCTTGACCATGTTGCCCAACACCATGGTGGACGGCGCGTCAAAGATGCATGAATGAGGATTGCCGACAATATCGATCGAGACGATCGGGTCCTCGGTATACTCAAGGATGCCCTTCAGGCTCGATCCCGCCGCCTTTTTCATGGCCGCGTTGATCTCCTCGACCGTGACCTCACGCTTGAGCTCCGCGACAAAGTCAGTGAATGACCCGTCAGGCGTGGGCACGCGCACCGCCATGCCATTGAGCTTACCGCTCAACTCCGGGATGACCTTGCCAACGGCCTTAGCCGCGCCGGTCGTGGTCGGGATCATCGAGACCGCGGCGCTCCGCGCGCGACGCAGGTCCGAATGCGGGAAATCCAGGATCCGCTGATCATTCGTGTACGCATGGATCGTGGTCATGAGGCCCTTCACCACGCCGAAATTCTCGTGCAGGACCTTCACCATCGGCGCGAGACAGTTCGTCGTGCATGAGGCGTTCGATACGACCTGATCGGTCGGCTTTAAGGCCCCGGCATTCACGCCCAGGACGATCATGTTGTCGATCGCGTCCTTCGGCGGGACCGTGAGGATGACCTTCTTGGCCCCGGCCTTGAGATGCTCCAGGCACTGTTCCTTCTTCGCGAACACGCCCGTGGATTCGATCACGACCTCAGCCCCATACTGTTTCCAGGGGATCTCCGCCGGATTCTTGATCGCCGTGATCGGGATCTCGCGCCCGTTCACCACGATCGAATTCTCCTTGGCCTCGACCGTGCCCTGAAAACGGCCCTGGGTCGAATCGTACTTGAGCAAATGCGCCAGCGTCTTGGCGTTGGTCAGATCATTGATCCCCACGACCTCGACATTTTTGTTCGCGACCGCAACGCGGAACACCATGCGTCCGATACGGCCGAACCCGTTGATACCGATTTTTACTGCCATCTTCCCCCTCCTTCAATACTGTTGTCTTCCTTGTCCTAGACCTCAACATCCCGCAGGTAACCGGCGGCCACCGACGGCGATGTCAGCACCTGATAAAGACCTGTTCCCCACTCATATCCCTTGACGCGCACGAGCTGCGGCACGACCTCAATATGCCAGTGGTACATCTCTTTATCCTTATCCCCGATCGGCGCGGTATGAATGTAAAAATTATAGGCGCAGTTCAGCACCCGTTTCATCCGCACCAACATCTGCTTCAACATCCCGGCAAGCGGCAGGAGATCGCCCTCAGCCAGAGAGAAGAAATCCGCATTGTGCTCCTTCGGCAGGATCCACTGCTCGAACGGGAACCGAGGCACATACGGACAGAACCCGATAAACCGGTCATTCTGGACCACAACACGGTCCCCGTCCTCGATCTCCTGCTCGAGGATATCGCAAAACAGGCACCGGCCGCGGAATTTAAAATAGTTCCGGGCGCCGTCAAGTTCCGCGCCCACCAGCTTCGGGACCATCGGGAGCGCGATGATCTGCGAATGGGCATGCTCGATCGAGGCGCCTGACGCGATTCCGTAGTTTTTAAAGACCATCATGAATTTAAACCGGCTGTCCTTGGCCAGGTTATTCCCCCGGTTCTGGTAAAGCCGAAGCACAAACACGATCTCTTCGGGGCTGAGGTCCGCCAGGTCGCGCTGATGATCGTCGGTCTCAACCACGATCTCGTGGGCCCCGATCCCGTTGGAGATATCATAGAGACCGTCGGCCCGCTTATCAAGCGCCCCTTCGATCTTGAGCGCCGGAAATTTATTCGGCACCGCGCGCACCCGCCAGCCTGGCCCGTTCGGCGCGGACCCGTCAAAACGGACCGCATCGACCTCCGGCGGGGTATTCCCCTCCCGGCCCGGACAGAACTGACAGATCGCCTGTTCGACCCGGGGCTGGGCCTGCCGTTCATAGGCCTTCGGCGTGAGCGACTCCTGGTCGCCCGCGACCACAACCCACTGACCGATGATCGGATCCCGTCTCAGCTCTGGCATGACACGTCCACCCTTCGCAAAAATTCCGCAGTCTCCTCCGGCGGGATCGAACAGATATAAAATCCCGTCCCCTTCTCAAACCCCGCGACCTTGGCCAGCCGCGGCACGAGCTCGATGTGCCAGTGATAATCCTCTTCGATCGTGGTCCATTTCACCCCGCGCCGGTTCTTACGCATCGGTGCCGTGTGAATGACGTAATTATACGACGGGTCGTTGAGCCCGATCTTGAATTTCATGAGGATCATCTTCATCAGATGCGCGAGGTCCAGCTCCTTGCCGGCGATCCCCACGGTAAAATCACAACAATGCGCCCTCGGAAGAACAAGGATCTCGAACGGATACCTCGGGGCAAACGGGGTCATCGCCACAAAATGATCGCTCTGACAGATCAGGCGTCTCCCGTCGGCGATCTCCTGCTGAAGCGTATCGCAGTAGACGCACCGGTCTCGATAATCAAAATACTGTTTGGCGCCAACGAGCTTTTCCTTGACCCGGAGCGGGTTCACCGGGGTCGCGATGATCTGCGACCGCGCATGACCGATCGGCCGGCTCCCGGCGGCCTCGCCATAGTTTTTATAAGCAAAGACATATTGCAGATTTGTGTCTTTTTCAAGATCAACAAAACGAACCATATACGCCCGAATCACGCGGGCGATCTGCTCCTGAGAAAGATCAGCCATATTCGCGATATGGTCCGGGGTCTCGATCACGACCTCATTCGCCCCGTGATTGGTGATCACATCATACAGCCCTGATCCATGCCGCTTAAATTTTGTCTCGCCGGTGAAGATCGGTGTCCCGTTCGGGACCACCTTGACCTGCCAGGGCGCCCCGTCCCCCTGATCACGGACGGCAAAGATCTCAGGATCGGCATTCCGGCAGAACGGACACTCGCGCGGGTCGCCAAAGACATTCTCCTGAGAATCGATCAACGTTCCGGGCCGCCGCGCGCGTTCCGTGGCAATGATCACCCAACGCCTGACCACCGGATCTTTACGTAATTCTGGCATAACCGCCTCTGTCACTTGAGCTTTACATCAAAAGATATTCGGGAATCCCCACGAACGGCAGATCACGACCTGACTCGCCCGCTTGAGACGTTGGATTATATCATAGCCCTTTCCATGTGCAAACAGAATTTTATCCGCCCAGAGCCGCTCACCAGCCCCGATCAGGCACCGTCATCAAAACGGTCGCCTGGCCGCACCTGATACCCTGCTCGAAAACTCCGGGCATCCATGGGATTACCGCCTTCAACCTGAAGCGTCTCCAAGGCGAGACCGCCCTGACCGCAGGCCACGACGATCCGTTCCGGTAAAACCGCGATCACGGACCCCGGCTGGGCACTGCCGGAGGCCTCCCCAGCCCAAGGCTCGGCCTTCCAAATCTTCACCCGTTTGCCACGAAACACGGCCTCGGCCCCGGGCCAAGGCACAAGCCCGCGGATCTTATCGTTGATCCGGGATGCCGGATACTCCCAAATGATCCGCGCGACCTCGCGCGTCAATTTCGGCGCAAGGGTCACCGCCCCCTCGTCCTGCGGCACCGCGGCCGCCTCCCCCCGGTCAATGGCCGCGAGGGTCTCGACAAGACACGCGGCCCCGACATCGGCCATCCGTTCGCGAAGCGTCACAGCATCAACGTCCAAAGGGATCGGAACGGCCCGCTGAAAAAGAACGTCGCCGGCATCCATCCGTTCCGACATGCGAATAACGCTGATCCCGGTCTCGGTCTCACCGTTCATGATCGCCCACTGGATCGGCGCCGCGCCCCGGTATTTCGGGAGAAGCGAGCCGTGGACATTGACGCAGCCATGCCGTGGCATCTCGAGGATCTCTTTCGGCAGGAAAAGCCCATAGGCGATCACCACAAAAAGATCCGCCTCATACCCGGCCAGGGTCTCATGGACCCGAGGATCACGAAGCGTCTCGGGCTGAAGAATCGGGATCGCCTGCTCCAGGGCCATCATCTTCACCGGCAAGAACGAGACATTCATCCCGCGGCCGCGCGGCCGGTCCGGCTGGGTCACGACCGCGGCAACCGAGAACCGGTCGCGGATCAACCGCTCGAGGCTCGACGCGGCGAACTCATCTGAACCGAAAAAAATAATACGCATAGCCCCCCTTTCGACAGGTCACGGATCGATCTGAATCGTCATCACGGTCCCCCGGCGGCACCGGCAGGCCTGACGCGCGCGTTGATACGCCGCAACAAGGGCGCCGGGATTCGGGCCCTTGACCGTCACCACAAAACGATATTGGTCCCTCACCTTGGCCTGGACGTCAGGCTGCGGCTCAAGGGTCTCGAGACCCGGTTCCGCCTCGCCGCCCAAGGCCGCGGCCACGGCCTCGGCCTGGTCACGGGCGTGATCGATATTCGTCGAGCGGACAACGATCGACCCGAGACAGGCAAACGGCGGCAACCCCAATTCTCGCCGGGTATCGGCCTCCTGACGATAGAACCCCTCAAGGTTCCCCTGCCGTGCCGCGACAAAAGCCGGATGACCCGGCTGAGCGGTCTGGACAAAAACCGTCTGCCGCGTCCACCACCGCAGGGCCATGAGCTGAGAAAAGATCTTCTGACCGCCGCGAAAATCAAAACGCCCCAACTGAGCATCCGCGTCAAGGAGACAGCTCACGTCGGGCCGCCACCGCCCCGTCTCGCGGAACACGGCCTGTGTCGCGACAAGGAGCGTCACCCCATCGGCGATCCCCTCGCTTTCCCGCTCATAGCATGCCGCCCTCGCCGCAGGGAACACCCTCGCGAGATTCTGGGCCACGCGCTCAACCCCGCTGCCGGCCATGACAAGCCGCCCAGACCCGCACTCAGGACACCGCTGATCGACCGGCTGGGAATGCCCGCACCGCAGGCATACCGCCTTCTTTTTTTCCTGAACGTAAACAAGCCCGATATCACACCGCGGACACGAGACCCCGGCCCCGCACTCCGAACACCGGGCCCAGCCGCTAAAACCCCGTCGATTCAGCAGCACGAGGACCCGTTCGTTCCGCTCAAGGACCTGACGCAGGGCCTCACGGCAGGGATCGACGAGATACGTGGCCCCCTGAGGCTTATAATTCCCGAGATCCATGACCGACAACCCCGCCGGCGGCGGCTCACAAGGCAGGCGAACGGCCTCACCGCTCTGCCGGACCCATTCCCAGGCCTCCACCGTAGGTGCACACGAAACAACCGCGACCCGACATCCCTCAAGGGCCGCGCGCATCACGGCGACCTCACGGGCATGATAAAACGGCGCCTGGTCTTCGACATATCCGTAGCTCTGTTCCTCGTCAATAACGATGAGCCCGAGACGCGGGAGCTGCGTGAATACCGCAGAGCGCACCCCGAGGACAACATCCGCCTCACCCCGCCGGGCGGCGAGCCAGGATTCAATATATCGTTTTCCCTGGGCCGGATCAAGACGCGCGACCCGGCAGGTCAACCCTGCCCGAAGACGCACTTCAAGAAACCCGGCCCTCACCCCGTCAGGGGCCAAATATAAGACCGTCTCCCCGCGGGCGACGGTGTCGCGGACCTCCCGGGCGACCGCCTCCGGGAAGGGGTTCTCCGGCGGTGTTACGATAAGAATCGGCGGCGGCGAGACCGGAGTTGCTGCGCCCACCCCTGCCGCTCCAAGGGCCAATTTCTTTCGGTTGCGAATGGCAAAGGGCAATGAGGCCTCAATCGCCTCCCCCCAAGAACATCCATAACGCTCCGCGACCCGACGGGTCAACACGAGCTGCTGTGATGAAAGAATGGGACCGTCATCAAGGATCCGGCCGATGGTCTTCAATTCCTTGTGGACACTGGCCTCGGCGAATCCGACGACGTAGCCGGTCATCTGACGGCCCGCAAATGGCACCACAACACGCTGCCCGAGCGCAAGGACCGCCCGATCCTCGGGTGAAACCGCATAATCAAACGGCCCCGCGACCGGCAGACCGACCACCACCTGTGCCACGTTTTTATTCATATTCACGATGCCCCGCGATCAGCGTCGAACCCAACGCCGCCGGCCCCAGACCACACGATGGTTGTATTATACCCGGTTATCGAATTAAGGCGAGGATATCTTTGACCGAGCCGGGACGGCCGAGCCGGCGCGCCTGCTCACGGGCCTGCGTGAAGACCTCGGGCCGCTCCTGGTACTGCCGGAGAAGTGCCGCGATCCCGGGGATCGAGAGGCCACTCGCCCCAACTCCCTGGCAGGCGAGGACACGCACGTTGTTCTCTTCCTGGCCGGGGATCGCGCTGAAAAACACGAGCGGCAGCCCAGCGACCAGGGCCTCGGAGATCGACAGCCCTCCGGGCTTCGTGATCATCACATCCGCCGCTGCCATGAGCTCGTCCATATTATTCACGAGGCCGAACACCGTCACCCCTTCGATCGCCCGGTGATGAAGACGCGCGTACAGTTTTTGATTATGCCCGCAGACCACCATGACCTGAAACCCCATGAGGGCCTGAACAACCCGCTCAATCGGGCCGAACCCGAACGAGCCCATCGCAATGAGCACCGTGAACCGGTCCCGGCTCAGCCCGAGCCGGTCGCGGACCGCGCCCGAGTCCGGATGACTCGAAAATTTTTCATGCGTCGGAATCCCCGTCACGGCCACCTGATCCGGCCTCACCCCCAGCGACACGATCCGGTCACGGGTATAGTCCGAAGCCACGGCATACTGATCGATCCCCCGGGCCAACCAGATCCGGTGGACATCAAAATCCGTGACACAGCCGATCACCGTCGAACGGATCTGGCCGGTCCGTTTCAGATATCCGGCGACCTCGTTCGGTAAAAAATGGGTCGAGATAATATAATCAAACTGCTCGGCCTTCAGATACCGCTCAAAGGCAGCGGCATTGATCCGGTTAAAAAGACGGCGGGAAACGGCCATCACCGGCCCGATCCACCGGAAGTTGAGGACCGCGAAACACAGGGCCCAGACCGTGGGAAGGTGTTTGATCAAAAAGGCATAACCCGAGGCATATGAGGCCTCATAGAATTTGTTCGTGTACGCGAGGACATCGGCATAAATCGTCTCGGGGCACCTCAGACGGAGCGCGTCATAGACCGCCTCAGCCGCCTTTTTATGACCAGCCCCTGCCGTTGCGTAGACAACCAAAATTTTCATGTCTTAACTCTTTTGTGATGATCGAACAGGACGATAATAATATCTCTTCGGTAATGGTTTGCCGTTCGGGATCAAGATGCGCAGGGCATCCTTAAGATCACAGGCAATATAGTCTGGCTTGACAACCCATTTACGGGCAGCATACCATCGATCTTCTCTCCCGGAAAGAACAAAAACGGTCTGGCACCCCGCGTTATGCCCGGCCTCGATATCGCTTTTTGTGTCGCCGATAAAATACGTGTGCCCGGCCGAGCGGATCGTCCGGTTGAGCATGGCCAATCCCCGGCGGATCGATCCGACCCCGGGCTTACGGCAGTCGCAGCCGTCCTTCGGATGGTGGGTGCAAAAAAAGGCCTTGCGGACACGGCCGCCCGCGGCCCGGATCTCCTTCATCATATAGCGGGTGATCAGGTCGAGCTTGTGCTGCGAATAGACCCCCTTACCCACGCCGGCCTGATTCGAAACGATAAAGATCTCATACCCATCGTCCGTCAGGGCCTTTAAGGCCTCGAGGGCCCCCGGCAAGAAATGGAAATCCTTTAATTTGGTGACATAAAGTCCGTTGCCGGGAAAACGGTTGATGACCCCGTCCCGGTCCAAAAAGACCGCCTTGAGCGCCATGACCCAACCCTTTGTAGTCCTGAATTCCTGAACAAAAACGTATTTAGTATAACGGGAACGTCTGGTGGGAATCAACCGAAAAGCAAGAAATTTTCACCCCGCCGCACCGATTCATTTTTCCTTCTGACAGCAGATCTCCCAGTACTTGGCGTAGCTGATGATCTGATACAGAGCGGCAAAATACGCGACCATAAAACCGATGAATCCGTCCTTATATCCCTTCTTCCGGATAAAGGTCCGGATAAAACGGTCACACGATCTCCAGAAGGCCTTGCCGAAGGACATCCGCCGTCCGTCCTGGGCCCATTTCTGGGCCTCGAGCGTGGTCTGACCGTTCAGTTTCTGAAGGAAATGCGCGAAATCGCGATAGCTGTAATGGATCATGTCCGACGTCAAATGACCGGTCGTGCCGTTCACGAAGGCGCGGGGATGGACCGATGCCTCTTCGTACGAAAATGCGCCCTGACGGAAGAGCCGGAGCTGGGCCGACGGATATTGACCGCCGTGCCGCACCCAATAGGAGCCGATAAAATTCCGGCGCGGGATCGTGTAGACATCCGCCTCAGGACCGGCGAGGACGCGCGCGATCTCGTCTCTGAGCTCAGGGGTCAGGCGTTCATCGGCATCGAGGCTCAGGACCCAAGGCTGGCGCGCCTGGGCATACGCCCAATTCCGGTGCCGGCCCTCGATATCCATGGCCCGGACAAAGACCCGGTCCGTGACCCGCTCGGCAATGGCCCGTGTCGCGTCCGTGCTGTTATCATCCACGACAACGATCTCCGCCGCCCATTCTGCCACACTCGCGAGGCAATCGGGAAGACGCCCTTCTTCATTCTTTGTAATGATCACCACCGATACCGGGACCGACATGCCGACCTCTTTCAGATCATCATTCCTCTATTGAACGGCCTCTGCGACCACCCGCGCGACCTCATCGACCTGCGCCCGCGTCATATACGGGAACATCGGCAGTGACACGATCTCGTCGGCCGCCGCCTCCGCCACGGGAAAATCCCCTCGATGATACCCCGCGTCCTGATACGCCTCTTGAAGATGGATCGGAATCGGATAATGGATCAACGCCCCAATACCAGCATCCTTGAGCGCGGACAACACCCGCTCACGATCCTTCACCCGAATCACATAGAGATGATACACATGCGTACGATCGTTGCGCACCGCCGGGATCTGGACTCCAGCGACTCCGCCCAAGTCCTCGGCATACCATCCCGCGGCCTCTTGACGAAGGCGGTTCCACTCGGCAAGATGCGGCAGTTTCGCGGACAGGACCACGGCCTGAAGCGTATCAAGCCGGCTGTTATGTCCTTTGATCTTATGCTCATACCGTCCCTGACGGCCGTAATCCCGCAGCATCAGAACCCGTTCATAAATCTCGCGGTCCGAGGTCACGACCATTCCCGCGTCGCCGAAGGCCCCGAGATTCTTCGTCGGATAAAAACTAAAACAGGCAATATCCCCCAATGAGCCGATGCGCCGGTCATGATAAACCGCCCCATGGGCCTGGGCCGCGTCCTCAATAATTTTGATATGGTGTCGCCGGGCAACCGCCGAGATCTCGTCCATATCCACAGGCTGACCATAAATGTGTACCGGCAGGACCGCCTTGGTCCGCGGGGTCACGGCCCGGGCGAAGGCATCAGGATCGATCGCGTAGGTATCGGCCTGGACATCGACAAACACCGGCCGAGCGCCGGTATAGGAAACACAGAGGGCCGTCGCAATAAAGGTATGCGTTGGGACGATCACCTCGTCCCCGGGACCGATGCCGAGGGCCGAAAGCGCGAGATACAGGGCGTCGGTCCCTGAATTCACTCCGACGGCATACTCGGCCTGGCAAAAGCCCGCGAAGGCCGTCTCGAAATCCTTCGCCTCTTTTCCCAAAATAAATCCGCCGCCCTCACAGACGCGATCAAACCCCGACTGGACCTCGTCCTTGATCATGGCATACTGGCGATTGAGATCAACAAATGGGACAGCCATCGTTACGCCTTTCGTTGTTTCCTTCACTCAAAATCTTTGCCACCCGTTCAACGACATCCGCTACCGGGAGGTCGCGAAGACAGGCGCGGTGCGCACACCGGGCCGACCGGAACCGGCGATAACACGGACGACACGCGACCGGCCGAACCACTACCTCATGCCGGCCCCTCGGGAACGGGCCATACACGAGAGGATCAACCGGGCCAAAGATCGAGACGGTCCGGGCCCCGACGCCCACGGCCATATGAAGCGGCCCGCCGTCATTTGCCACCACAAGACGACCGCGGGCAAAGAGGGCCGCCATTTCCCCGAGGCGCGTTTTTCCGATACAGTCAATGACCCGTCCGCGCGTCTCGCGGGTGATGGCCTCGCCGATCGCCTTCTCCTCGGAACTGCCTACCAGTATAATCGGGGCATTGAATTTTTCAATGACTTTATTGGCCAATTCCGCGAACCGATCGACCGGCCAACGTTTCAACGATGCCGCCTGACCCCAGGAGCCGCCGCCGCCAGGGGCCAAAACCACGGCCCCCGCGCCCTCCAGCCCATGCGACCGCCAAAGATCCGCGGCCCAGGCCCGGTCGGCATCGCTCAAAGGAAATTCGACCGGCAGGACCTCCGGGGTCACACCGAGCAATGGCAATAGATCAAGATAATACTCCGCGACATGACGGCCTTCGAACCCCCGGAGCGGTAAACGATGCGTTAATAACCGGCCCCGCCCCTTATAATCATACCCGACCCGTCGGGGGATCCCCGCTGCCCAGGTCAAGAACCCCATCATCCGATTCAGGGAAAGATCGATCACCGTTCCATAACCCCGGCAACGGATCTCCTGCAAAAGGCCCCGCGCCTTCCGCCAAAACGCAGCCGGGGACTCGCGATAGAGCCGAACGAACTCATCCCGTTCATAGACAAAGACATCATCGATGAGCTGATACCCGCGGAGAAATTCCGCCGTGCGCGCGTTGGCAAGATACCCGATGTTGACACCAGGCCGCTGCCGCTTCAGATTCCGGATCAAGGGCGTGGTAAAAAGAACGTCGCCGATCCCAAACGTATTCATGATCAAAATTTTCTCTGTCATGCCCGTCCGCCTCTCGCCCGCTCACGCCGGAGGTTGGAGGGTTCTCAGGATATTAAAAAACCCCGAGGCCTTCAGCCACAACAGCACCGGATTCCGATCCGAATCCTTGATCTTCACCCGGTTCAGCTCAAAAACGTCGCGATTGAACCGGTCCCGGCCGCGGTTGGTCGTGACCGCCCCGGCGTACCCTGCCCGGCGCACCGCCTCTTTCCCCTCAGGCGTGAACCCGCCGACGGGATAGGAAAAAAAATACTCTCCCGGCCCGAGCTCCCGCGTTAGATCCTTGTAGGATCCGGCGATCTCGAGCTCAAGGCCTTCCTCGTCGAGCTCCGGCACATAGGCATGCCGCCGGGTGTGGCTCCCGAAAAGGATCCCGTCGTCCCGCATCTCGCGGGTCTGCTCCCAGGAAAGAAGCGAACTGCCGTCATACGCCCCGGCCATCCGCCCGGTCTGAATGAAGATCGTCGCCGGAAACCCATACCGCTTCAGCACCGGCGCGGCATACTCAAAATTATCGCGGGTCCCGTCATCAAAGGTGATCACGACCGTTCCCATCGGGAAGGTCTCGCCCCGCCGAAGACCGGCGCCGAGCGCGTTTAGGGAGATCACCCGGTATCCGTGCCGGTGAAGAAAGGCCATCTGACGCTCGAAATTTTCCGGAGTCACCGAAAGCCCGCCGCCCTGGCCGATATAATGGTACATAAAAATCGGAACAGTATAACGCGGAACGAGCCACCACTGATAGGCGGCGAGCAGAACGAGCACCGTCGCCAAAAACCCGATCGCGGTCCTGCGCCAAGGGCGGAGCGTCCTCATGCATGCCCCCCCAAAAATTCATGGACGGTCTCGATCACATAATCAAGCTGCGCGAGTCCGATGTCCTGGTGGATCCCGATATGCGTCCCGTGGTCCGCAGAATATTCGGCCTCAGGAAAATCGCCGAGGCGGTATCCCAAGAACCCATAGCTCGGGCACTGCGTCGGCATCGAATAAAACAAGTTCCGCGAATCGATCCCCCGGGCATCGAGAAAATCGACAAAGGCGTCTTTCGTGAACCGGCACCCTTCTTTCAAGATAATGGAAAACGCGTGCGGCCCGATGCGCTCGCCCTCTTCTTCCAGGATAAAAAGAAAATAGTCGGAAAACCGTGCGAACCGTTCGCTCAAATAGAGCAGATTCCGACGGCGCGCCGCCAGGATTTCATCAAAGACCCGAATATTTCCCAGACCCACCGCGGCCTCAAGCTCGTTCATCTTTGATGAAAACCCGATACGCCGGCAGTCAAATTTGTTCTCCATCCCGTGATTTCGGAGCGACCGCAGCGCCGCGGCGCGCGCGGGATCGTTCGTCGTGATCATCCCGCCCTCGATACTCGTCACAATATGCGCGGCGTAAAGACTGAAGGCCGCCATCTCACCGATCGTCCCGACCCGTCGGCCTCGATAGACCGCGCCGTGCGCCTCGGCCGCATCCTCGATGACGGCAAGTCCGTGCCGCTTCGCGATGGCCATAATCGCATCCATCTCCGCGGGTTTTCCCATCAGATGAACCGGCATGATCGCGCGCGTCCGCTGGGTGATCGCCGCCTCGATCTGATCAGGATTGATATTCAGGGTCTCCCGGCGGATGTCGACAAAGACCGGACGGAATCCGGCCTGGAAGACCGCGTTCCCGGTCGCAATAAAAGACAGGGCTGGAATAATAATCTCGTCCCCCCGCTGGGCCCCGTCGTCATAGAGGGCGGCAAGCGCCAGGGCATCGGCGTCCGTGCCGCTTGATACCGCGACGGCCTCGCGCACCCCGAAGAGATCGGCAAAGGCCCGCTCAAAATCACGGACGTACCGGCCGTTCGTCACAAAACCGGTGGCGAGGGCCTGGTCGATCATAGCCCGCGCCTCAGCGGTGATCGAGACGGTCCCGAACGGGACACGATATCCCGCCTTGTCCTCTACGCTTTTATTTTTCTGTGATTCTCTCACGTCGATCGATCCTTTCGCATAAGGTCATCCGCGACCTTGAGCCGCTCCGGAGTCCCGACATCCACAAACGGCCGTTCCTCACGATAGGCAAAGACCGGATGGCGCAAGACCTCGGGGAAAAAATCCTTTTCAATCGAAAAGGCCTCTCTCGACGGCATCCAGTCAAAGGCCTCATCATTAAAACAATAGACGCCCAGGCTCACAAACCCCGTTGTCAAGGCCGCCTCCTTTTCGCGGAAGGCCGTGATCCGGCCGTCCGCCTCAAAGGCGACCGTGCCGTATTCATGGGCATCATCCCGCCGAGTCACTGTGAGGGTCACGGCCGACTCCTTTGATCGATGATACTCGACGAATTTCGCAAAATCGACCTCGGAGAGGCAATCACCATTAAGGATCAGCCAACGCCCTGACCGGCCGAGGCGGCGAGCGAACTTGATCGCACCCCCCGTGCCCAAGGGTCGCGGCTCAATCGAGAGATCGATCTCAAGCCCTTCGGAATGCCCCTCAGCGATCCGGCCTACCTCATCGGCGCCGAATCCTGCGGCAAGTACCACATGACAGGCCCCGGCCGCTGCGAGCCGGTCGAGCTGCCAGACAAGAACAGGCCGCCCGCCGACATCCACCGCGACCTTCTGACGCACCCCAATGGCCGGCCTCATCCGAGTCCCGAACCCGCCGCAGAGGATCAAGACATCTGTCTCACGCCCCCACTCACCTGTCATGGAGAGACCTTCCCGGTATTCGGTTGATAGAAAATGATCTGGGACCCGAGATTCTCAAAACGGAACGGGACCACTAAATATTTCTTCAGCCGCTCACGGACCCGGGCCTGCAGCTCGGGCGGAACAAAGAGAAGCACGAACCCCCCGCCGCCGGCACCGAGCACCTTGCCGCCCAAGGCCCCGGCCTCGATCGCCGCCTGGTACATCTGATCGATCTCTGGTGTTGAAATTTTGTCGGATAACGATCGTTTGAGCCGCCAGCTGTCATCGAGGAGCCGGCCAAAACCCGTGACGCGGCCGGTCTTTAACTGCTCCACGGCCTCGCGCGTCATCTCATACATCGTGGTTAACTCGCGTGTCTTGTGATCCATATTATCGATCTGCTGTTTCGCGATCTCCGAGGCAAGCCGCGAGAACCCGGTAAAAAACATCATCAAATGGTCCTGCAGATCCTGCACGACCGCGGGATCGATCGTCATCCGCTGGACCTTCAGATGCTGATCCCCGCCAAATTCAATATAGTTGAGCCCCCCGTAAGCCGCCAGGGTCTGGTCCTGGCACCCGACATGCTCCCGGCACTTCTCCTGCTCAATATGGATCGCCTCACGGGCCAACTGCTCTTTCGTCGGCATCTTGCCGAGCAGGGCATAGAGACTATTGAGAAGCCCAACGGTAAACGACGAGCTCGACCCCAGCCCCGTCCTCGCCGGCAGATCCCCGTCATGATGGATCTCAACGCCCTCATGGATATTCAAGAACCGAAGGACCTCGCGCACCGCCGGATGATCGATCTCATCGATCTCCCTGACGGTCTCGATCTGAGAATAGAGGATCCGCGACCGATGGTCAAAGAACGGCGGCAGATACCGGCAGGTGATGTAACAATATTTATCAATGGTGGTCCCGAGGACCGCGCCCGGATGACCCGCGAACCACTGGGGATAATCCGTCCCGCCTCCAAAAAACGACACCCGAAATGGTGTTCGACTAATGATCATGTCCCGCCTCCTCCAAAAGTTTTCTCCGCAAACGGATCTTTGTCGACGCTACGGTCTGTTCCACCGCCGCGGGTCCAAAGGTCCGGCCGAGCATGTCCAAAAATGCCGGGCGTGTATGATACGCGTGCCACGCCTGATCGCGAAAGGCCAGGACATCGGCGGCGCTCAGATGCACCGTCGGGAGCGGGGCTGTCTCATAGGCGTGCTGCGAAAACCCGGCATACGACGACGGCAGCCGCCATCCCCGGCACACGGCCTCCCCGTAAAGGGGGCTGCCGGGATAGGCCATGGCACAATAAAAATTGGCCATCTCCGTATTGAGCTCCATAGCCAAGTCCAGGGTCTCCTGCATGCTCGCGCGATCATCTTCAGGCAGTCCGAAGATATAATTCGCCGCGACATGGATCCCGCTCGCGCGGATCGCGGCAACCGTCGTTCGAACATCTCCCTCGGCAAACCGCCCCTTCACAACCCCTCGCCGGACGCGGGCGCTCGCGCTCTCGATCCCAAGCGCCAAAAAATTCACCCCCGCCTTTTTCAAGACGTCCAAGTACTCGGGTCGGGTCATATCGACCCGGGCATAACACCAGATATTAAAGACCAGCCCGCGCTCGATGATGAGCTCGCAGAGCCGCAGAAAATGTTCGGTCTTAAACACAAACAGCTCGTCGGCGATCTTGAGGTTTCTGATCCCCATCGCGGCGAGACGCTCGAGGTCCCGGATCATCCATTCGGGGCTCCAATACCGAAAGACCGCGCTTCCGTCGGCAAATTCATTCTCCTGCCGGTTAATGATGTTGATCATGCAGAAGGCGCAGCGCATCGGACAGCCAAGGCTCGTATAGATGGCCGCGAACGGCTGGCGGACACACCCGTTCGGCAATGAATGCCAGAGCGCGGTCCGATACCGCTCGATCGGCAGGAGGTCCCACGCCACGCCCGGCAGCTCCCGCGAAAGGTCGGCCTGGGCTACGATCGGGGACGGACGATTGAGCACGATCTCACCGTCGCGCCGCCATCCAAGACCCCGCACTGCGTCCAAACGCGTATGGAGGTCGGTCCCGAGCAGGGCCGAGATCGTGTAGACCCCTTCGTTCTGACACACAAAGTCCACACAGGCATGCCGCGTCATGACCTCGCACGGCAGGGCCGCGACATGGGCCCCGACGAAAAGGATCCGCTGATCACGGTCCCGATCCCGGAGTTTTTCTGCAAGCCGTACTGCCCCGGTCATGTTCTGCGTCGAGGCGCTCGGCTGCTGTCCATAGATCACAAAGGCTACCAACCGCGGCGCGACGCGCGCGATCGTCTCAAGGGCCCGCTCATCCGTCAGCCCCAAGGCCTCAGCGTCAAGGATCTCGACCGAAAAGCCGTGAGCCCGAACATGCCCCGCGAGCATCCCGGCCCAGATCGGCGGTTCGATGGCCGAAAAGTCCTTCCCGAGATCCTGATAGATCACGTCGCTCGCATTCGGATGAACAAATAAAATATCGACGGACATGCCTTCTCTCACCACGATTAAAACTGTTTAAACATTCGCGTACTGATTCCGCTTGATCACCTGATATCCCTTAATCAGTTCCTGGATCCCCCGCTGGAGCGAAAACTCCGGCCGAAAACCCGCCGCCTCGATCTTCGCGTTTGAGACAAGATAGTCCCGTTTGTCCGGATCCTCATTGATCGCCGATTCCACAAAATAAAAATCAGGGATCTCCTGCCGGATCGCCTCACAGAGCTGCCACTTCGTCAAATTCGCGTCACTCAGTCCGACGTTGTAGACCTGATCCTTCATCGCGGCAAAGTGATCAAGACAATGCGAAAAGGCCTTCGCCACGTCACGCACATGGATGAAATTCCGACGGAATGCCGCCTGAAAAACGATCACATATCGGTCATAGACCGCCCGATACGTGAAATCGTTCACCAGGAGATCAAGCCGCATCCGCGGGCTGATCCCAAAGGCCGTGGCCAGCCGCAGGGTGATCGCGTTGCCGCTGTCAAGGATCATCGTCTCGGCCTCGACCTTCAGCCGACCGTACAATGACACCGGCCGAAGGGGCGAGGTCTCGGTGCACATCCCCTCAGCCCCGATCCCATAACCGCTGTTCGTTGTGGGATAGATCATGATCTGCTCGGGCCGGCGAAGCGAGAGGATCATCTTCACGGCATCAACAATGACACTCTTCGCTTCTTCCGGGTCCTGCGAACAGAGCGGCGCCCCGGTCAGACAGGCGAGCGGAAAGACCGCGTCCGCTGCCGCGATGAGCGGCTCCATGACCCGTCGGTCACGGGTATCCCCGCGCACGATCGTAAGGTCCGGATGGCAGCAGCAGTCAAGCAGCGACGCCTGCCGGTACATAAAATTATCCGCGACCGTGACCCTGTGCCCCTCGGCCAAGAGCCGGGGGACAAGCACCGAACCGATGTAGCCGGCTCCGCCGGTAACTAAGATGTTCATCGTCTCATCTCTCCCTTGATTGTTCGACAACAGCCCGCCAGGTCCGCTCCAACCCGTCACGGACAACGACCGTTGCCATCCATCCCTGCGCCGTCAGCCGGCTGACATCCAGGACCCGCTGAAAGTTCATGCCCGCCGACGACCCGTCATATTCAATGCCTCCCGCGAATCCCGATAGGTCTCGGATCCATTGGCCCAGCTGCGCGACCGCCACATCAACCCCGGTCCCAAGATTGATCGGGGCCTCCTCATCATAGGTCCTCATGAGATGAAGGCACCCGGCGGCGAAATCATCCTCATAAAGAAATTCCCTCCGATGGTCCTCGGCCTCAGGAACAACGACGGTGTCCCGTCCCGACCGGGTCGCCTCACGAAAAAGACGGATCATCGCGTCAATGCTGTGGCGGTGCGACCGATCAAGATCGTGGCTCGGGCCATAGATGCCGGGCGCGACCACAACAATAGCAGAGAACCCGTACTGCCGCCGATAGGCCTGACACATGGCCACCGCCGCGAGGTTCACCATGGAGCAGAACCCCTCGCCCCCGACCGGCTGACCGGTCGCAATATATTCCTCACGCATCGGCTGGGGGCACCCGACCGGATACACACTCGTATCCGCGACGATCATCAGCTTTCTTGCCTGGGCCCGATGGGCCGCCTCGATCACGTTCATCTGCGCGGCGAGCAGGGCCCGGAGCCCGTCAGCCGGCCGGCGCTGCCACACAACCGGGCCGACCGGAAAAACAGGCGTCAAAAAGACATAATCAGGACGCGTCTGCTCGAGGCATTCAAAGACACAGTCGGGCTGAAAAAAATCGATCTCCGCCGCTGACACCGAACGAACCCGTTCGTATCCCGCGGCGCGGCAGTGACGGACCAGGGCCCGTTGCCCTCCGTCATCACTCCCGATAATGAGCACGCGATCAGCCTGATCCATGGTCCCTCACGCCAGTTCAACCGTCCCCCAACATCCCGCGGACCGCGGCAATGATCTGAGGAACGCCGAAATAAAACGCCTGTTCCAAGGCATATCCCGCCGGAGTTGACGCATCCGGCAGGGTCACACGGACCGGCGGCCGCTTCAGCGACCCCCACCCCTGTTCGACAACGCCCGCCATAACCTCGGCCGCGAATCCGCCGGTATGCCAGGCCGGGTCGACCACAACCAGCCGGCCGGTCTTGGCGACCGAACGCAGAATCACCGGCCAATCAAGCGGCCGGATCGTCCGGGGATCGACGACCTCCACCGAGATCCCGTCCGCCGCGAGCTCATGGGCCGCGCGCAGCGACTCGATCACCATATGCGACAGGGCCACGATCGTCACGTCACGCCCCTCGCGTTTGATCGAGGCCTGGCCCAACGGAACCGCGTACATATGCTCCGGAACATGCCCCCGGTGTTTATAGAGCCATCGGTGCTCAAAAAACAGCACCGGATTATTATCCGCGATGCTCGCAAGCAACAGCCCCTTCGCGTCATATGCCGTCGATGGAAGAACGATCTTCAGCCCCGGCACATGATGAAACAGGCCATGAAGGCTCTGCGAATGCTGCGCCGCCGACCCCCACCCGCGGCCGACACAGGCCCGGATCACGATCGGCACCCGGACCTGACCCGCAAACATATAGCTCCATTTCGCGGCGTGATTCACGATCTGGTCCATCGCCATCATCATAAAATCCGGCCGATTGTGGATGACGACCGGGCGCATCCCGGCCATCGCCGCGCCAATCGCGATCCCGACGGTCGATTCTTCATTGAGCGGCGTATCAAAAACCCGCTCGACCCCATATTTTTTGTAGAGATCCGTCGTCGATCCAAAAATACCGCTCGCATCATTCATCCCCTGGCCCATGGCAATGACGCGGGGATCGCAGCCTAGAGCCTGGTCCAAGGCCTCGCGGAGGGCCGGCCCAAACTCAAGCTTGCGCACATCCTCTCCGGCATGCTCATCAAAGGCCGGCTCCTCACGCTCGATCTGAATCCTTGTCCACGGCATCGGTCACAACCCCTTCATTCATCCATCTCAATCACAAAAAACATGTCGCCCCACATCGCTGCCGTCAGCGACCGGGCTCTCCTTGGCAAAAGCGACGGCCTGACGCACCCTCTCTTCGACCGCGGCCTCGATCTCCCGCAGGACCTCGGCATCAACGATGCCGCCGATCCCGGCCTTAAATTCCTCAACAGGGTCCCGCCGATAGCCCTCGGCCAGCTCCTCAGCGCTCCGATACTGCGCCGCGTTGGGATCGCCTGACCCGGCATGGCCGCGCCAGCGCTGAACACGATATTCAAGAAGGAACGGCCCCCGGCCATCTCGCGCCTGATCAATGGCCTCACGCGCCGAGGCGAAGACGTCGATGACATTCATTCCATCAACGCGACAAGACGGGATCCCAAAAACCCCGGCCCTCTCTGCAAAGGCCTCATTCGGTTCTCGAACAGACAGCGGCGAACACACGGAATAAAAATTATTTTCGATCACAAAGATCACCGGAACCTTTTTGAGCGCGGCCCAGCTCAGGCTCTCATAAAAAACCCCCTGCTGACAAGCCCCATCACCGAGAAACGCGACCGCAACCGTTCGTTTTCCCTGAAGCTTCATGGCCAGGGCCGCGCCGGCCGCATGCGGCACCCCTCCTGCGACGATCGCTGACGATCCGAAATGCCCCACACGGGTGTCGATGAGATGCATCGACCCGCCGCGGCCCCGGGCGCATCCCGTAGACCGGCCGTACAGCTCAGCCATCATGGCATTAAGGTCCCCGCCTTTGGCAAGATAATGCGCGTGACTTCGATGATTGCTAAAGATCATGTCGTCATTCAAAAGGCCGATACACACCCCTGCCGCGACCGCCTCCTGGCCCAGGCTTAAATGGATCGGGGTCTTCATCTCATCGCTAGGATACTCCTCTTCGATCACGAGCTCTGTCCGTCGGATGAGGCACATCGTCCGATACAGAGCAACCGCCTGGTCACGCGACAACTGGAAATTCTCAAAATGCTGGCAAGGCAGGGATGTCTTCATTTACACCACGCCCTTTTGTCGGAACCACACGATCGTCTCAGCAAGGCCTTGAGCGAGCGGTACAGCCGGAGACCACCCGAGCTCCCGCCGCGCCAGTGTAATATCCGGCCGACGTTTCTTAGGATCATCCTTGGGCAGGGGATGGAATTCGATCGGACTCGTCGATCCTGACATCTTCAGCAGGACACGGGCGAACTGAAGGATCGTGAACTCGTCGGGATTGCCAATATTAACCGGCCCTACGTAATCCGACATGAGGAGCCGATAGATCCCTTCGATGAGATCACAATAATAACAGAACGACCGGGTCTGCCGGCCCGTCCCATAAACGGTGAGCGGCTTCCCGCGCAGGGCCTGGTCGATGAGGCTCGGGACCACCCGGCCGTCATCGATCCGCATCCGCGGTCCGTAGGTGTTAAAGATCCGCACGATCCGGACGTCGACCTTGTGATACCGGTGATACGCCAGGGTGATCGCCTCGGCAAAACGCTTCGCCTCGTCATACACCCCGCGCGGGCCGATCGGATTCACATGGCCCCAATAGGTCTCCTTCTGCGGATGCTCCAGGGGATCCCCGTAGACCTCAGAGGTTGAGGCCAGGAGAAAACGCGCCCGCTTGGATTTCGCGAGACCCAGCGTGTTGTGCGTTCCGAGCGAACCGACCTTCAGGGTCTGGATCGGATATTTGAGATAGTCGACGGGGCTCGCCGGAGAAGCGAAGTGAAGGATATAATGGACCTTCCCGCTGATCTCGATCGGCTTCGAGACATCATGCCGGATGAACGAAAATCCGGGCCACCCGTCAAGATGGGCGATGTTCTTCATCGACCCGGTGATCAGATTATCGAGGCAGACCACCGCGTACCCCTCGGCCAAAAAAAGGTCACAGAGATGACTCCCGAGGAAACCTGCCCCGCCTGTGATCACAATCGTTTTCTTTGCCATTCCTGCCCGCCTTAAAGTTTAATCACTTTTTCATGCCTCGCGCGGCCGTAAACATTCCGCGTATCAAAAATGCACCGGGCCGACCGCAGGAGCCGGGCGTAATCAACCGACGAATGGTCCGTCGCAATGACCACACAGTCATACCCCCGGATCCGTGCCGGCGTGAGCGCGACCGATGTCTTCTGATGGATATTAAAGATCTCAAGATACGGAATCAGCGGGTCATGATAATCGACCGCTCCGGCCTTCTCCTCAAGAAGGGCGATCAGTTTTAACGCCGGGGATTTTCTCAGATCCTTCACGTCCTTTTTATACGTGACACCAACGACCAGGATCCTTGACTTTGACAACGGCCGACCGCGGTCGCGCATGAGCCTCTCCACCCGGCCGACCACATAGGCGGGCATACGGGCGTTGGTATCCGCTGACAATTTGATATAGCGCGAATCGAATCCATACCGTTTCGCCTTCCAATACAAGTAGAGCGGGTCCTCCGGGATACAGTGCCCCCCGACGCCGAGCCCCGGATAGAACGGCATGAACCCGAACGGTTTTGTCTTCGCGGCCTCAATGACCTCCCAGACATCAATGCCCAGGGTCTCGCACATCATCGCGACCTCATTGATCCAGCCGATATTAATGATCCGGAACGAATTCTCAAGCAGTTTCGTCATCTCCGCAGCCTCGGGCGAGCTGACCGGATAGACGCTTTTTATGATCGTCCGGTACAAGAGCATCGTCAAGCGGGTTGCTGCCTCATCAAGGCCTCCAACAACTTTCGGTATCCGTGTCACGTCAAAGGACGTGTTCCCCGGATCGATCCGCTCCGGAGAGAACGCCAAAAAAAGGTCGCGGCCGGCGGCCAGCCCCGACTTCTCGAGTTCCGGTTTGATCAATTCCCGTGTCGTTCCCGGATAGGTGGTGCTCTCAAGGACCACGAGGGTGCCTGGCTTTACGTGCCGCGCGAGTTCACGCACGGCCTTGATGATAAAGGAAATGTCCGGCGTATATTTCCGCTTGAGCGGCGTCGGGACACAGATGATCACGACATCCATGGCGCCCAGCCGCGAAAAATCCGTGGTGGCATCAAGATGGCCTGAGCTGACGACCCCGGTCAAAAGGGACTGCGGAATATCGAGGATATAGCTTTCTCCGGCGACGACCTTCATCACCCGGTCCGCGTCCTTGTCGAGCCCCAGGACCTGAAACCCCTTCTTGGCAAAACTCACGGCCAGGGGCAGCCCCACATACCCCAGACCCAAGACCGCGATCCTTGCCTGACGGCGACGGATCTTCCGTTCGAGCTCTTCCCGCATACGTCCTCGCTTCCCGTTCAATGGCCCCGTCCAACGCCATAATATTCAAAACCCAACCCCGGCAGATCCCTATCATGCAAAAAATTCCTGCCGTCAAAGATCATCGGCTGATGCATCGCGCGAGCAACCTTAACAAAATCAAGTTCCCGATAACAGGCCCACTCGGTCAAGAGGAGCAGGCAATCGCACCCCCGGGCCAATTTGTACACGTCATCCATGTAGGATATCCGGGGAAGGATCTTCCGGGCGTTGTCCATCGCCTGAGGATCATGCGCCCTCACCTCGGCCCCCTCCGCAAGAAGGGTCTGAATGATCCCGATCGACGGGGCCTGACGCATATCATCGGTATCAGGCTTGAAGGCAAGCCCCAACACACCGATCGTCTTATCTTTAAGGATCCACAACTTATCTTCGATCATCCGAACAAAGGCGCCTTGCTGCTCATCATTAACAGCGCGGACCTCCTTCAACAGGGCAAAATCATATCCGCTCTTCTGACTCAACCGGATAAAGGCATCGACATCCTTCGGGAAACAACTGCCGCCATAGCCGACGCCGGCATTGAGAAAGGCGGCCCCGATCCGTTTATCATACCCCATGCCCTCGGTGACTTTCAGGACATCCGCGCCGACCCGGTCGCAGATCTGGGCGACGGCATTCGCGAATGAAATCTTCATCGCCAAGAAGGAATTCGAGGCGTGTTTGATCATCTCGGCTGAGCTGATATCGGTAACGATCATCTTGGTCTTGATCGGGCGATAGATCTCCCGGAGCAGCCGCTCCGCGCGCTTTGACTCGACCCCGATCACCACGCGGTCTGGGTCCATAAAATCCTGGATCGCGCTTCCCTCGCGGAGGAATTCAGGGTTCGAGGCAATATCAAAGCCGAGAGCGTCCTTGCCGCCGGTCCGATACTTCTTCGGGAGGTTCATCCGGATGGTCCTCTTGATCCGCTGGCCCGTCTCCGCCGGGACAGTCGATTTTTCGACGATCAGTTTATACCCGTTCATGCTCATCGCGATCTCGCGCGCGACATTCTCAACATAGGTCAGGTCCGCCTCGCCGTTCTTTTTAGCCGGCGTGCCAACCGCGATAAAAATCACCTCAGATCCGCGGGTCGCCTGACGGATATCCGTCGAAAAAACAAGCCGCTTCTTTTTTAGAAGCCGGGCCATCATCTCATCAAGCCCCGGCTCATAGATCGGGCTCTCACCGCGCTGCAGCCGCTTGATCTTGGCCTGATTATTATCGACGCAGATCACCTCATGACCGATCTCCGCAAAACAGACCCCGGTCACAAGACCCACATATCCCGAACCGATCACTGCAATCTTCATAAACCACCCCTCCCCACCCGGTGTCTATCCGTCTTAAGGTTGGTCCCCTGGACGCTCCGCGCCGCCGGCCCAGCTCGTGCCTCCGCTCAGGCGCAGATCAGGAAATTCCTTCAATGAAAACATCAGCCAGACCTCTTCCCCATCGAACTTGGTCTTCGTGTACGTCATGTCCATGAACCAGGTGTGCAGGTCCCGCCGCAGACCGAATTCCCGCTCCTGATTCCTGCCGCCCTCAGTATCGAAACACTGACGCACGCGCGCCTCCCATTTCGGATTGATCTTAAGACCAAACTCCGCATCGACCTGATTGTCGACGTCCTTCGCATACCGGTTCCCGAACCGCAGATACCAGACATCCCGCGCTCCGTTGATATAGAGATCAAAATTCGCGGTCTCGACGTCCTCTAAGGCGACGTCATATTCCCCGTCGAAATAGATCCCGAGCCAGCGATACGGGGTCACCTCGACATCGAGCGTCACATTATCCCAGCTTGAATTCTTCGAATTCTGTTCCTCCTCCCGAAATCGAAAATCCGTGGCGATCGTTGTCCTTAGGAGGTCCACGCTCGCCTTGTCGCGCTTAGTCTGAAGTTTATTCTCCAAAGCGAGCTGAATGCGATTGCGATGCGTCAGGGCGTCGACGCCGTCAATCTGGTAGAGGTTTTCTGTTGATACCGTCGGATCCGGACGGTATAGATAGGCCGCGCTTGGAGTAATCACGTGGCGCAGCTGATCGATATCAAGCCCCCAGAGATCGCTCTCAACGTCATAGACCCGATAAAACTTGGTGCTGGCGTCCACGCCGGTTTCAAGGATCCCCCGCACGGCGTCATTATTCTCGGCAAAGGCCGTACGACTGTAATACGTGTGCCGAGCCCCGACGAACGGCGAGAGCTCGACAACCGAGACCTTCATCGGATACGAGACCGAGTGATTGAGATCAAGGCGGTCAGTCCGATAATCGACATCGCTCGGAGAAGCCTCTTTTTCGACGAGCCGGCTATAAGTCGTCGAATTCCGGTAATACAGGCCCGAGTCCAAAAGTTCCGTACTCGTCAGGACATATCCGGCCTCCGGGAGGCGCTCGACCCCGCTGTAAAAATCATTGAGACGATAATCCGTGCGCCCGATCAGCGTCCCGTACGGGAGCCGGTGCGTCGCGACCACATAGCTCGCCGGACGCGCGTCATCATCGTACTCCTCATCAAAATAATCCTTCAGGACCTGGCGGTCGTTCATCTTAGAGGCCTGGGCGATCACCATGGTCCGTTCATCCGCCTGCCACTTGTGGCGCCAATCAACCTTATAGCGGTCCCGTTCATTCACCGACGGATGTTCATCCCAGAAATGGGTATGGCCGATATCCCGCTCTTGAATATAGTACGTCCGGAGCAGGCCGGAGCCGAAATCATCCGTGCGATAGGCGTCATCCACGCCCCAGGCCATGCCCTTTCGCTCGCGATAATCCGCGTGAAACACGAGATCATAATTCTCTGGCTCCGTATAATGATACCGCCCGAGCACAAACCCGCCCCAGTCCCCGCTATACCCCGGGGTCAGGATCAAGGTGGGTTTGCGCTTATCGAGATCATACGTGTACCGCGGCAGATAAAAGACCGGCACCCGGCCGACCTTAAACGAGACGTTCCGCAAGACCGCGCGGTCATTCGGATAGACGTCAACAGTCCGCGCCGTGACCCGGGTTTCGGGCTCATCAAAATCCGACGTCGTGATATACCCATTCCGGATCAGATAATGGCCCTCATCGATCCGCTCAACCGACTCGCCCTTGCCAAACAGGGGCGGCGAGACAAGATTCGGCTGATCAAAGTCACCCTTCATCGTCTGAAAATTAAACGTCATTTTCGTCCCACTCACACGGCTCTCCCCCCGCTCGAGGACGACATTCCCGATCGCGACCGCATCCTGGCTCCCTCGATAAAATTCAATCCGGTCCGCCAGGAGCCGCACATCCGCCTTCGAGACCACGACGTTCCCGGTCGCCACCACCTTGTTTTCTTTAACCATATACTCAACCTGGTCCCCGTTGATCTCGACCGCCGAGATCTCCTGCTGGGCCCAGACAGGGCGTGCCACGACACACCCGACGATCCCAAGGACCACCCACAGGCATCGCAACCCTCTCCAGGACATACCGATCTTAGGCATCGTGTTGAACCTTTTGTTGGTTGTCTACAAGGACCCTGGCCCCCCGGAGGCCCGCGTCATCGCCCAATCGGGCCCGCACCACCCGGACCATTTTTGCCTGAACAGGCATCGCCCGACGGCGGAGGACGCGCCTCACCGCCGGGGCAAAAAAACGAAAGTTGTTCGCAATCCCTCCGCCGATGACCACCCGCGACGGATTCAATAAATTCACCGGCCCGATCAACCCCGCCGCGACCCGTTCGCCAAAGGCGTCCCAAAATCCGATCGCGGCCGCATCCCCTTTGCGGGCGCGGGAAAAAATATCCTCAAAGGTGATCCCCGGGTCCCTAAACACGCGGGCGGCCTCTTTCTGAAGAGGCCCGTTACCCACATACGTCTCAAAACAGGCAAACGACCCGCAGTTACAGGCCGGCCCCTTAAAATTCAACGGCATGTGCCCGATCTCTCCGGCGACAAAACCATCCCCGCGGTAGAGCCGACCTTCGATCATGAGCCCGGCCCCGACGCCGGTACCCAAGGTCATACAGATCAGATTCCGGCATCCCTCGGCCGCGCCAAAACCCCATTCACCCAGGGTGATCAGATTGACATCATTTTCAAGATACACAGGGATTCCAAGCCGCGCTTCAAGCCGCCGCCGAAGCGGAATCTGGCGCCAGCCCGGGACATTCGGAAGAAAGATCACGACCCCACGTTCGGGATCGACGAGTCCAGGCAACCCGATACCGATACCGTCCACCTGAGAGGCGCGGACCCCTTGTGCTGTCATAAGGGCCGAGATCTCACCCGCGAGGGCAGCGATCAGCTTCGCAGGAGCAGAGACATAAGCCTTTGTCGCAAAGCGACTTCGAGCAATAATCGTGCCGCGCGCGTCCAGGAGCCCCAATTTAACATTGGTGCCCCCCACATCAACGCCAATCGTGAATTTTTTCATATTTGATTATTAAGATTAGTATTAGAAATTTGTTTTATTGTAACTAAAAAAGACAGGCCTTGCAAGGCGGAAATCATCTATATGGAAACGAAATTATTCCTCATAAACCCCGAACGGGCAGACGCGGTTCCGGCCCATGCGTTTGGCACGGTACAAGCCCCAATCCGCCTTATCAATCAGTTCCGGGATCTTGCGGCCGTCCTCAGGAAATGAGGTTGACCCGATGCTCACCGTCACCTTTAAGACCGCGTCATAGGCCTTGATCGACCGCTGCTCGACCGCGAGACGTACACGTTCCGCGACATAGTGGGCCCCCTCGCGCGAGGTCTCAGGGAGAATGACGCAGAATTCCTCGCCCCCATAGCGCCCGACAATATCGATCTCCCGAACCGCCTCCTTGATCGCCCGCCCGATCTCCCGCAGGACATGGTCCCCGGCCAAATGCCCGTGCCTATCATTGATCTTTTTAAAATGATCGACATCAAGCATCAAAAACGCGAGCGAGGTCTTTTTGACCTTCGCCCGCTGGACCTCTTCGTCAAAACGCTCCATGAGATACCGCCGGGTAAAAACCTGGGTAAGGCTGTCCGTGATCGCGAGATGCTCGACTTCCTTGTAGAGCCGGATCCGACGGAGGGCCAGACCGAATTGATGCGTCAGAATCTCGATCTGATCGCGGTCCGAGGCCTGGGCGCCGCCGATGACAACATGACCCAGAAGCTCTTTTTTGCCGCGCAGGGGAAACACAAAAAGCCCCGGCTGCTTTTTGGCGTCCCGGGCCTCAGGGTCAAGCGGCCCCAGCAAACGGCAGGTCTCAAAACTGACATGATCGCTCAGGCGCTCCCGAAAAATATCCGCGGCCTCTGTCTCGTTGACGACTTTCGTGATCTCTTTCGTCATGTCATAAAGCGTATAGACCTCCGCGACCTCGTCCTCGAGGGCGGCCTTCTCCTGACGGATCGCGTCTTCCTGAAGGATATATTTCTGATAATCGCCTTGGGCCTCAAGGATCTCGCGCTCAATAAGGTCCCGGCGCATCCGGATATACCGGTCGATCGCCCAAACCGCGACCCCGATATAAATGACCAACAATGTCCCGATGACGATCATCGTTCGGCTCCTTGAGCGCGGCCGCCGGGCCCTGCCGCGCGCACACGATTGCGTCCCTCTTGTTTAGCCAGATACAACGCACGGTCCGCGCGCTCGATCAATTCCTCCCGTACCGTCGCGTCCTGAGGGAATGTGGCAACCCCGATCGACACCGTGATCCTCGTGCTGCTCCGGCGGATCAGGAACCGTTGGGCCTCGATCTTCTCACGGAATCCCTCGGCGAGCTCCACCGCCTTTGCCTGAGAACACTCAGGAAGAAAGACCGCGAATTCCTCTCCGCCGTAGCGGCAGACGCAATCCCCCGGGAGACTAAAGGTGTCACGCAGCATCATGGCCAGGGCCTTCAGCACAATGTCCCCGGCCATATGCCCGAACTGATCGTTGTATTGTTTAAAATGATCCAGATCCAGCATCAAAAAAGAGATCTCTTGGTTCTTTCGAAGCTCGCGGCTCATCTCCTGCGCCATCCGATCAAGGAAATGCCGGCGCAAAAAAAGCCCGGTGAGGCTGTCGTGGATCGCGAGGTCCTCGACGCGCTCGTAGAGCTGGGCGTTTTCGATCGCGACCGCGCCGAGGTCTCCGATCGTGGACAGAAAGCGGATGCTCTCAGTCTGAAAATAGTTCGAGACCGGGCTGTCGAGACGAAGGATCCCGATCGCCCGATCGCCAATGAGGAGCGGAACACTCATCAGGGAACCGATCGGCCGCGCATCTTCGATCTGAATCTTATCACGATCAAACCGAAAGTCCTGGCTCGCATCCTCAATCAGCAGAGGCGTCATGTTCTTCACGACCCACTGATCGTAGGCGTCGCCTTTCTTAGCCTTAAGATTGACCTCGATCTGGCCCTTCTTTGACGCCGAGATCCCGAGCTCGCCGGTCTTCGAATGGAACAAATAAAGGATGACGGTCATCTCCTCCTGACCGAACAAACGGCTGACCTCTCCTGACAAAAGGCGAGAGGTTTCTTCTAAGGAAAAACACTGGTTGAGGCGTTCGGCGAGCACCTTGAGCTGCGAGTAATCGATCAATTTTTTGCGCGCGGCCTCGAGAACACCCCACTGGCGCTTGATCTCGGCCTCAAGGAGATTCGCCTTCTCCCGGACGTCCTGAAGCCGGAGTTCCGCCGCCGCGCGGAACCAAACGAACCGAAAATAATAATACGTCCCCACCGCGGCCACGCCCCCAGCGGCAAGGACAAGATAAAGAAACATCGCGGGAGAAAGGCCGCGGACAGCGGCACACAAGGCGATCAACGGCAGAACAAGAACCGCGCCGACACGTCCAGGCGACCTAAACAATTGTTTCATCTGTATCGTTGTCAAAGAAATGCACCTTGTTCATATCAAACACCAGGTCCATATCACGATTGACCTCGGGACGATGCTGCGCCCCGACCCGGGCAATAAAGACATGGCGCCCGGAATTTAGATACAGGTAGGCCTCCGCCCCCATCGGTTCCACGACCTCACAGGTGGCCCGCACGGTGTTCTCAGGCGGGACGTCGGAGCTGAACAATTTATCATAGATATCTTCGGTGCGGATCCCAAGACAGACCTGGCGGCCCTCATACACGGCGATCTTTGGATACATGCCCTGGACGATCTGGACTTGAAAGCGGCCCTCATCAAAATAATACTTCCGTTCTTTTTTGATGATCCGGCCGTCCATGAGGTTAATCGGCGGGAGACCGATAAAGCTGGCCACGAACTTATCGACGGGTTTCTGATATATCGTCATCGGGTCGGCGCACTGGTGGATCCTGCCATCCTTCATGACCGCTATCCGGTCGCCGAGGGTCATGGCCTCTGTCTGATCGTGCGTCACATAGATAAAGGTCGTCTGGAGCCGGGTCCGAAGCCGGTGGATCTCGGTACGCATCTGAAGGCGCATCTTGGGGTCGAGGTTACTCGAGGGCTCATCGAACAAAAAGACCTTCGGTTTGCGCACAATCGCGCGGCCCAGAGCGACCCGTTGGCACTCCCCCCCGGAAAGCTGCCGCGGTTTGCGATCAAGAAACTGTTTGATCCCCAGGATCTCGGCCGCCTCAGTCACGCGTCGCTCAATCTCCGCCCGCGGATACTTCCGCAGTTTGAGGCCAAAGGACATGTTCTCGTAAACCGTCATGTGGGGATACAGGGCATAATTCTGAAAGACCATCGCGATATTACGATTTTTCGGAGGGACATCATTGACGAGCTGATCGCCGATCCATATCCGGCCAGAGGAGACCTCCTCGAGGCCCGCGATCATCCGGAGGATCGTAGACTTGCCGCATCCCGAAGGGCCGACAAGGACAAGAAATTCCTTATTCTCAATACCAAGACTGACATCATCAACCGCGCGGACCGTCCCGCCTTTATAAACCTTCGTGACATTCCTCAAACTGATCTGCGCCATACAGCCCCCTCATTGATCCACCATGCCGCGCCGTCCGCCCGCCCCCCAACCGTCCTCTCGCTCCGATCCGTCACCGCCGTCAATACCCGCAGGACTCCATCACGGAGACCAGGGTCGTTTTCATCTGTTTCCGCTCCACGATCATGTCGATCAATCCGTGGGCCAACAAAAACTCCGCGCGCTGAAACCCGGCCGGCAGCTTCTGCCGCGTCGTCTGCTCAATCACCCGCGGCCCCGCGAACCCGATCAAGGCCTTGGGTTCAGCGATGATCACATCCCCGACCCCGGCGAACGAGGCCATAACCCCGCCCATGGTTGGATCCGCCAAAACCGAAATATACAACACCCCGGCCTCATGATGACGCCGAAGGGCCGCGCAGGTCTTCGCCATCTGCATGAGCGAGAACATCCCCTCATACATCCGCGCCCCGCCGCCAGATCCCGAGACAATGATCACCGGCCGCCGGGCCTCTGTGGCCGCTTCGACCATACGGGTGATCCGCTCGCCGACAACAGACCCCATCGATCCCATGATGAACTGCGAATCCGTGACCCCCAAAAAGACCTCATGCCCCCCGATCCGGCCATGCCCCGTAATCACCGCGTCGGTCAATCCGGTCTTCTGCTGGTCCTCATCGAGTTTGGTCAAATAGGTCTTCGGACCTTCAAAGACGAGCGGGTCCTTGGAGTGCAGGTCTGCATCCATTTCACGAAAAGAACCCGCGTCAATGAGCAAGGCAACCCGCTCACGGGCCGTTAGCGTAAAATGGTGCCCGCAACTTTGACAGACGTTCAGATTGTCCCGAAGGGCCTTCACATAAGCCGGGCCCTGACACTGCGGGCATTTCGACCAGATGCCCTCAGGAATGTTCTTCTTCTTAACCCTGACGAGCGTGTATTTTTTTTCACCGAATAAGGCCATGACTCCACCCCTTTGCCGTGATCCCGATCGCCCTTACTGCCTTAACCCAGTTTATGAACGGTCAACCCGGACAATAATTTTGGATAAAAATAGGTCGTCTTCGGCGGCATCTTCTCGCCGTTCAAGGCCACGTCCCTGAGCTGCTGGATCCTCACTGCGTTCATAATAAAGCCCGCCTTGGCCTTTCCCGAATCCACCATGGACGTGACATCCGTGAGGTCCTTCGTATAAATAATGTCCTCGGACTGAACCCCAACGGGATCGAGGATAAAATACTTGAGGATCGAGGCATCAAGCCGCTTATAAGCCTGAGACCCCTCGGTCACAACCTTGTCGATCAACAGCTTGTTTTTGAGCCGAAGGAGCCACGTCCCATTCTTCATATAAAGACCAAAGGCATGCTCATTCTGGCCGGCCTTGGCCGCAAGCAGAACAAGTTCTTCCGGGGTCTTGACCCGATCGACACGGAACATTTCCTCAAGAAAGCCCAGGTCGTGGGGAAAGGTCTTCACGATCCGGTGCATCGGAAAAATCTGAAGATCCTTCGAATCAATGTTCGTAAAATAGGTCATAATAAAATTATACGGAGCATCAGGGTCCTTTTTGTGCGCCGAGGCCTCGCGCTGGCGCTTGATCTCACGGGCGACCTCATAGCGGTGATGTCCGTCGGCGATGAACAACGTTTCATCATGCAGAGCCTGAACGATCGTACGGATAATGCCCTCATCCGCCACACGCCAGACCATATGCCGGACCCCGTCCTGGTCCGTCACATCAATAAACGGCCGCTGTTTTGATACATCATTGAGGAAGGCTTTTTCGACCGCGCGCTCCCGGTCCGAGAAGCAGACAAAGATCGAGCTTAAGGCCGCGTCCAGCCCGCTCCAGAGCTTAAACCGGTCTTCCTTAGCCGCGGAGTGGGTCTTTTCATGAGGATATACCTTCGAATTCCCGTCATCCTGGATCCGCATCAGGGAGATAAAACCAAGCCGGGAATGCCGCGTGCCCAAAACCTTATACTCCTGACGATAAAAATAGATGCAGGGCTGATCATCTTGGACCAAAATCTTGTCCTGGATCCACTTGTCATATTCGTGCTTGGATCGAGTATAGCGGTTGTTGTCTTTCGAATCTGACGGCTTCTCTTTAGCGAGCATGACCCGGATAAAATTCCATTCGCTCTGGGAATAATAAAAATCCTGCTGTTTTTCCGAGATCACATCATACGGCGGACACATCACGCGATTGAGGTCCTTGATCTTATCCTGATTGTAGTGCACAGCGCGAAAGGGTCGAATCTCAGTCATAGACGATACCCCAGGCCCGAAGAACCCGGGAGCCTCCTTATAATATTAAAAATTATCCTTTTAAATGCCACACAATAATAACAAAAGGGCCTTATCTATAAAAATGAATTCTTCAAAAAATCAAAGCGGCTTATAACCTATTTATTCCCATACAAATAAGAACGCCCAAGGCGTCTTCTTTGTCATCCTTGAGCGTTCACAACACCGGCTATCGATCAATGAGAGCAGCCGCCTGAAGGGCACCCGCACCCTCCCCCGGCCTGGTCTTTTTTCACCGGGCAGGCCTTCGAATCAGCGCATGATCTATTTTTATAATCCGTCTCATAAAAGCCGCTGCCTTTAAAGATCACCCCAGAGCCGGTGCCAATGAGACGCTGAAGCGTCTGGCCGTGACAGGCGGGACATTCTTTTAATTTCGGTTCTGTGATCGACTGCATCTGCGTAAAGGCATGCCCGCAGGCATCACATTCATATTGATATGTCGGCATCGCGCGTCTCCCTCTAAACCAGGCCCCTCATTTAAAGATCTTTTTCACCTTATCAAGCGCGGAATCTCGGCCCTTCAGGACGCCCTTCACATCAGACACCTCGGCCAGTTCCTCAAGGAGCCGACGTTCCTCCGGTGACAACCGGGTCGGAACCGAGACCATCACCCGCACATACTGATCACCTGCGTCGCCCCCGCGGAGAGACGGCATCCCCTTGCCTCTTAAACGGAAGACCTTGCCGCTCTGCGTCCCGGCGGGGATTTTCATCGCGACATCACCGCTCAGGGTCGCGACCGTGACCTCACCCCCCAGCGCCGCCAACAAAAAATGGACCGGCAGGTCCAGTTCAATATCCTGACCCGCGCGCCTAAAGACCGGGTGCTCTTTAACAAGAAGATACAGATACAGGTCCCCGGGGCCTCCGCTTCCGACTTCGCCCTCTCCACGGACCCTCAACCGGGTGTCATTATCCACTCCCGGCGGCACGGTCACATCGATCGAACGCACGACACGGTTCACGCCCTTACCCTGACAGGTCGCACAATACTCTGTAATGGTCTCACCCCGGCCCCCGCAGGCGGAACACGTCTGGGCCATTCGGAAAAATCCGCTCGACATGATCACCTGTCCAGACCCACCGCACGAGGCGCATGTTTTTTTATGCGCGTTCGATTTCGCCCCAGAGCCGTTACAGGCCGTGCAATGCTCATGGCGGGGCACCTTGATCTTCTTGCTGACCCCCTGAAACGCCTCTTCGAGCGAGACCTCAAGTTCATATTGAATGTCCCGGCCGCGCTGCACACGCTCCGCGCGCTGCTGCGCCCGATACCCGGAGCCGCCGCGGCCGCCACCGAAGAGATCAAAGCCGTCGCCAAAGAATTGGCTGAAGATATCCCCGAGGTCGTTAAAGCCGCTGAAATCCGCGCCCTTAAAAATGTCCTCGGCGGTAAAATTCTGATCGATCCCGCTATGACCATACTGATCATAGAGCTTCCGCTTCTGCGGATCCGAAATAACGCCATACGCCTCGGAGATCTCTTTAAACCGCTCTTCGGCCGCTTTCTTTTCCTCAGCAGGGACCCGATCGGGATGATATTTTAAGGCGAGGGACCGATACGCCTTCTTAATATCCTGCACCGAGGCGTCACGGGCAACTCCGAGAATTTCATAGTAGTCTTTCTTCATGGTTCCTTCTCTCACGGCCCGGAATCCTCTCCGGCCGTGGTGCCACGCGTTTATTCGGTCTTGAAATCCGCGTCGATCACATCATCCTTGCCCCCGTCTTTCTTGGGCTGTGCCGATTCCTGACTCGGGCCCGCGGACGACTGCGCCCCGTCCCCGGCGCCGGCAGCGCCGGCAGCCTGCTCGGCGGCCGTCGCCTTATAGACCTCCTCGGCCAATTTATGAGCCGCCTTCTGCAAGGACTCCATGCCGGCCTTAATCTTACCACTATCCTTCGCCTGAATCGCCTCTTTGAGGGAAGCGAGCTCTTTTTCGATGTTCGCCTTATCCGTTGCCGAGACCTTGTCCCCATAATCCTTAAGGGATTTCTCGGTTGAATAGACGATCACATTCGCCTGATTAACGAACTCAACCTCTTCTTTTCGTTTCTTATCCTCATCCGCGTATTTCTCTGCCTCCTTGACCATCTTATCGATCTCGGCCTCAGAGAGTTTGTGCGGCGAGGTGAT
Source organism: uncultured Planctomycetales bacterium (assembly GCA_964450385.1). GTDB lineage: Bacteria > Omnitrophota > Gorgyraeia > Zapsychrales > JANLHA01 > JAKLFA01. The sequence goes on along the minus strand of CAYVEC010000011.1, from coordinate 7,324 downwards.
CCGAATGCTCTGCTCCTTGCCGGTCCCCTTATCTTTGGCCGAAACATGAACAATTCCGTCGGTATCGATGTCGAATGTGACCTCGATCTGCGGCACCCCGCGCGGTGCAGGCGGCAAACCGACAAGGTCAAAACGGCCAAGCTCGGTGTTGTCGTTCGCCATCTGACGCTCTCCCTGAAGAACGCGGATCGTGACAGCCGGCTGATTATCTTCAGCGGTTGAAAAGACCTGGCTCTTTCGCGTCGGGATCGTCGTGTTCCGCTCGATCAGTTTCGTGAAGATCCCACCCATGGTCTCGATCCCGAGCGACAAAGGCGTGACATCAAGGAGGAGGACCTCTTTGGCCTCACCCCGGATGATCCCGGCCTGAATCGCGGCCCCCATGGCCACGCACTCCATAGGATCGATCCCCCGCTCGATCTTCTGTCCCACCTCTTTTTCCACAAAGGCCTGGACGATCGGCATCCGGGTCGGTCCGCCGACCATGATCACGCGGTCGATCTTCACGGTCTCCCCGATCTTATCCGAGGCGCCCTTCACGGCCTGAACGATCGGGCCGCGGCAGCGGTCAATGATCGGACCGACGAGCGACTCGAGCCGGGCGCGGTCGATCGTCATCGTCAAATGCTTCGGGCCGGAGCTGTCGGCCGTAATAAACGGGAGATTCACCTCCGTTGAGATCGTACTCGAGAGCTCCACCTTGGCCTTCTCGGCGGCCTCACGAAGACGCTGAAAGGCCATCTTATCGCCCTTCAGGTTGATCCCGCTCTCGCGCTTGAATTCATCACAAATAAAATCAATCAGGATATTATCCATATCCGTTCCGCCGAGATGATTGTCGCCGCTCGTGGCCAGGACCTCAAAGGTCGCGGCCTTATTGGCCTCATCCCACCCCATTTCCATGATCGTGACATCGAGGGTCCCGCCGCCGAGATCAAAGACCATGATCTTCTGGTCCTTCCCCGTCTTGTCCAGCCCATAAGCCAGACAAGCAGCCGTCGGCTCATTAATGATACGCAGGACCTTGAGACCCGCGATCTCGCCCGCGTCGCGCGTGGCCTGACGCTGATTGTCATTGAAATAGGCCGGCACCGTGATCACGGCTTCTTCAACCGTCTCGCCGAGATACTTCTCCGCATCGGCCTTGATCTTCTGCAAAATAAAGGCGCTCACCTGCTGCGGCGTAAACTCTTTATCGAAGACCTTGAATTTTTCCTCAGTCCCCATCTTGCGCTTCGCCGCATAGATCGTTCCTTCCGGGTTGATCGGCGCCTGACGGCGGGCCGGTTCACCCACAAGCCGCTGTCCATCCTTAGTAAATCCGACAAATGACGGAAAGGCCTTGCCCGACGCAACCCCCGCCCCTTCCGCCGACGGCAAGATCACCGGACGGCCGCCCTCCATCACCGATGCCGCTGAATTCGATGTCCCTAAGTCAATCCCGATTGCCTTTGCCATAATCCCCTCCTTCTCCTAACCGCTCGATCATGTCCTCAATTAATAATAATTCGATAGCCTTTATTCATTCTCCAATGACGCGGCCTCGTCGCCGGGACCGCCCGCATCCCTGGCGCCGGCCGGAGCCATCGCGACTTTAACCTTGGCGGTGCGCACCACGCGCTCGCCGAGACGATACCCCTTCTGCAGTTCCTCCACCACCGTCCCACTCTCACAGTCGGTCCGCGGCTCCTGCATCAGGACCTCGTGACTGTGCGGGTCAAACATCTTGCCCTGACACTCGATGGGCGTAACCCCCTGTTTTTTTAACAACTCATGAACGCGCCCCAGCACCATCTCGATCCCTTTGATGAACGACTCATCGTCCTCATGCCGCTGCCGTGCCGCCGAGACGGTCCGCTCCAGGTCATCAACGATATGAAGGAAATCCAGAATCAATCCCTCATTCGCATATCGGATGAATTCCTGGCGCTCCCGCTCTTGGCGCTTGCGGGCATTCTCAAACTCCGCGAGGATCCGGAGATACCGGTCCTTATGCTCTTTCGCCTCAGCCACCAAGGCCTCGTGCTGAGCCCGTGTCAAGGTGACCCCCTGCTCGGAAGGGACATCTGCCTCGGACGCCTTCTCGGGCTCTTTCGACGATGCGTCTTCTGAATGTTTTTTTGTCATCACATCATTCCTTGTCACGCGTCCTACATTAGTTCTTGAATAACGTTCGAAAAATATTCGAGCGTTGAAACCACTTTTTGATAATCCATATGCGTCGGTCCCAGGACCGCGAGCCGGCCCGTACAGCCATTATTCAGCCGATAGCGCGACACGGCCATCGAACACGAATCGGTCGCCCGGCAGGCCAGCTCATGCCCGATGAAGACGTCGACCCGCCGCTCGAGCTCACGATTCACCAGGGTCAAGAGCTGCTCTTTCTGCTCCAAAAGGGCAAGGATATCCCGGATCTTCTGGATATCGGGATGATCCGGATACTCGACGACATAACGGGTCCCGCTGCAAAAGATGCGCTGATCACTGCCGTCCACGGTCACGATGCTCGTGTAATGCGTAAACCCCGAGATCATCTCTGTTGTCTTTTCAAGGAGCTGCTCGAGGTCCCGAACCTGGCGGTCATACTGTTCCTTAAGCTGCCGTTTGTGTTCCTCAAGGAGCGAGATCTCGTTCATCAAATGGTTCACGTAATACCGGTACCCCTGTTCCGTGGGGATCCGGCCTGACGAGGTGTGCGGATGCGTCAAATACCCGTCATCCTCCAACTCTGCCAGGATATTGCGGATCGTAGCGGTGCTGAGCTCCATCAGATGGTTGTGGGCAATATGGCCCGAGCTCACGGGCGCTACGTGGTTAATATACTCATTAACAACGATCCCTAATACAGTGTCTTTTCGTTCTCTGAGATTGATCTGTCTGGGTGTCATCAATGCCTCCCACTGTCATGTTGTCTCTGGGAACCCACGGGTCAAATCATGTTTATTAGCACTCATCAATTGTGATTGCTAAGGGTCGTATTATAACAAAAAGACCTTTTCTGTCAATGGCTTCTGGCGCTCATGGACGAAAACGCAACGGCCCCATAACGGACCCGGAGGGATCACTGCTGATCGCGATAAATCCGATGCATGTGATAGGCAAGGAGGATCATGTCTTCCATATAATTCTCGATGCGGGCGACGTCGTTCCACAGGTTCAGGATCGACGGTTCGAGCTCGCCCGGAGGGGAAAACCGCAATAGAATCACCCCATCGATAATCTCAAGCGACAGCATCGGCTTCCCCCGGCCGTCACGGTATTTATAGCGGCTGAAGACCTTACCAACGACCTCGTTCTGGAATAATCGATTCGCCCAAAATTCATTATTGGCATACGCCGCGAATTCCTTAAGAACCTCCGGAAGCTGGATCGCAGTGCCGCCGCCTGCAGCGGATCGATCCTCAGGGGCCAAGGCAGGATTATTAGAACGGATATTCGTTCGAAGGCGTTCCGTGAAACTCAAGGTCAAGGCCAAGGGCGTTGCCAGCCGCAGATACCCCCGGTAGAGCGTCCGGTCCGCGATCTTGTCTTCAACATCTTCATAGGTGAACGACTCCTGGCGATAGACAAACGAGAGGCGGACCGACCCTGGCATCCCTTCAATCGGCGTCACGTCGGCCTTCAGCAGCTTGATCAGAGAAGCCAAATACCGTTTACGCTTATCCTTCTGGCTCAAGAAATCGCTGCTCAGAAAGATGATCCCGGCGACGCAAATGAGGATCATCAACAGAATAACAGGATTCATTCCCTCTCCTCCGTGCGAGTTCGTGTGACAAGAGTATACCGCCGGCCGCTGTGTTTGACAACGGCTTTTTATGCCCGGCAGAACGCCCTTCTGAATTTTCAAAGAGCAGCGCGATCAGACGACCGCCACATCAAGGCCCCCTCCCTTGCGCGCGACTCTTATCGTCGCGCCATCTGGCACCGACCCGCTCAGCAAAAGGGAGGCGATCGCGTCCTGAAGCCGCCGCTGAATCACGCGTTTCAACGGTCGCGCCCCATAGACCGGATCATATCCCTGATCAGCGATCCACCGACGGGCCTCATCACTGATATCGATCGACAGCCCACGCGCCTCAAGACGTCCGGCGAGACCGCGAAGCTGAATATCCACGATCTTGAGAATGTCGTCAGGGCCCAGCCGGCGGAACACGATCCGCTCATCGATCCGGTTGAGGAACTCCGGTCGAAAATGGGTCTTCACGACCTGATCGATCCGACGGACAATATCGTCATGATCGGAAAGGGCCGCGACCTCTTCAGACCCAATGTTCGACGTCATGATAATGATCGTGTTCCGAAAATTCACCACCCTCCCCTGCCCGTCGGTCAGTCGCCCGTCATCGAGGATCTGAAGAAGGACGTTAAAGACATCCCCATGGGCCTTTTCGATCTCATCCAAAAGCACGACACAATAGGGCCGGCGCCGCACCGCCTCGGTGAGCTGGCCGCCCTCTTCATATCCGACGTACCCGGGCGGCGCGCCGATCAGGCGCGCGACCGCGTGTTTCTCCATATATTCGGTCATATCGATCCGGACCATCGCCTCGGGGTCATCGAACAAAAACCAGGCCAGGGCCTTGGCGAGCTCGGTCTTCCCGACCCCGGTTGGCCCCACGAACATAAACGATCCCGTCGGCCGATTGGGATCGCTCAATCCCGTCCGCGAACGGCGGATGCAGGAGGCGATCAGATCGATCGCCTCATCCTGGCCCACCACCCGGGTCTTCAGGCTCTCCTCAATATGTGTCAGCTTCTCCGTCTCGCCCTCAAGAAGCTTGGACACCGGAATGTGGGTCCATTTGGCGACGATCTCCGCGATATCATTGTCATCAACCTCTTCCTTCAATAACGGCCGCCCGGCCTGAATCTTCTGAAGCTTCCTCTGCTGAGCCGTGAGCTCTCGCTCCTGTTCAATGATCCGCCCATAACGGATCTCGGCGACGCGGCCGAGGTCCCCCTGTTTCTCAAATTGTGCCGCCTGATATTTCAGGTCTTCGACCCCGGCCTTGATCTGCTGGATCCGCTGGATCACCTCCTTTTCGCCCTGCCAACGAGCGCAAAGCGCTGTATTCTCCTCGCGAAGCTGGGAGAGGTCCTCCTCTAATCTCTTCAGACGCTCCTGAGAGGCCGGATCCTTCTCCTTCTTTAATGCCTGACGCTCGATCTCAAGCTGACGGATCTTGCGCTCGGTCACATCAAGCTCCTGAGGCATCGAATCGATCTCGATCCGCAGCCGCGAGGCCGCCTCATCAATAAGGTCAATGGCCTTGTCCGGCAAAAATCGTTCCGTAATATAGCGCTGCGACATCGTCGCTGCCGCGATGAGCGCTGCATCCTGGATCCGCACCCCATGATGGATCTCATAGCGCTCTTTGAGGCCGCGGAGGATCGCGATCGTTGCCTCGACATCCGGCTCGGCAACGACAACAGGCTGGAACCGCCGCTCGAGGGCCGCGTCTTTTTCAATATACTTTCGGTACTCGTCGAGTGTCGTAGCGCCGATGCACCGAAGCATCCCACGGGCGAGAGCAGGCTTCAACAAATTCCCCGCGTCCATCGCACCATCAGCCTTACCCGCTCCCACGATCGTGTGGAGCTCATCAATAAACAGGATCACCTCGCCCTCACGGGCCTCAACCTCTTTCAACACGGCCTTCAACCTCTCCTCAAATTCGCCGCGGAACTTCGCGCCCGCGATCAAGGCCCCCATATCCAAGGTGACGACCCGCTTGTTCTTCAGCCCTTCCGGGACGTCGCCGGAAAAGATCCGCTGAGCAAGGCCATCGACAATCGCTGTTTTTCCAACCCCAGGCTCGCCGATCAAGACAGGATTATTTTTTGTCCGCCGCGACAGGACCTGGATCACCCGCCGGATCTCCTCATCCCGGCCGATCACAGGATCGAGTTTGCCGGCGCGCGCAAGAGCGGTCACGTCACGGCCATATTTCTCTAAGGCCTGATACTTCTCTTCCGGATTATTATCCTCGACGCGCTGACCATGACGGACCTCCTGAATCAGCGCGGTCACGCCGGCCTCAGTAACGCCCCGTTTATGAAGAAACACGGCGACCGTATTATGCGCCTCGCGAAGGATCTCAAGAAAAACATGCTCCTGCGCAGTATACTCGTCCTTCATCCGGACGGCCCTCTGCTGCGCGGCAGTCAAGATCCCATGCACCCGCGCCGAGAGAAAGGCCGACTGGCCCTCAACTCTCGGACGCTTGGCCAACTCGGCCTGGCACAGGGCCAGGACCTCCGACCGAGCGACGCCCAGACGGGTCAGTAAAACAGAGACCACGCCACGCTCATCATCGATGAGCGCGAGCATGACATGCTCGACATCGACCTGTTGGTGCCCCTGCGACTGCGCAAGCGCGACCGCGGACTGTAGAGACTCCTGCGTTTTCATTGTAAACTTTTGAAAATCCATCGCTGCTCCCTATCCTTGTCATTTCTTCTTCAAGGTGATCGTTAACACATCATCCGCATACTGCACCTGCATGCCCTCCCCGACTGCATCCTTGGGGATCGGAATGCTCCGACGGAATAAACCCGATGCGCGGGTCGCATAAACCCGGCCCGGACCCGCCTCCTCGGTGCGCGACTCCTTCTTTCCCTCGATCATTAACACCCCCTGCCGGGCCTCAACGGACACACTCTGATCATCCATCCCCGGCAGATCAAGGCGGATCCGATACGCGTCGCCAGCATCCTCGATGTGCGGTTCGGCCGCGTTCACATGAACCCCCGGCATCACAAAAGGACTGCGGTCCAAAGAATCATCAAAAAGCCGGTTCATCTCATCCTGCATACGCCGCATTTCCGCAAAAGGGTCCCACCGATCCGGCTCATTGGCTGAGCCGCCCTCATATTCCTTAAGACGATTTTCAAGTTCCGCGACCCGGGCCTCAAGGCTTTGAATCGTTGCCTTTAATTCCGCGACAGTCGGTTCGTCCGCGGCCCAAACAGGCCCCCCGACGGCAAGCGAAACACCGACGGCCGCGGTCATGAACCCTACAATAAATATCCGTCTCATTTTATTCCCCCCTCTTGAGCACATCCAGGGCGCCTTGTCGGCGCCCTGGACACTTTCGATTCATCGTGTCATTGAATCGCGATCTTCTTCTGCTGGGTTTGCGTACTCCGTGGCAAAACGATCTCAAGGACGCCATCATGATACGAGGCCTGCGCCCGGCTCTCATCAACATCGATCCCGAGATCTAATCGGCGTTCAAACGCTCCCTGCGCCCGTTCGATTCGATGGAAGCCCCTCTCTTTGGCCTGCTTCTCGATTTTCCGCTCACCTCGAATCGTGAGGACG
>CAYVEC010000010.1:0-66052 GCA_964450385.1 uncultured Planctomycetales bacterium | reverse complement strand
TCAACAGCGAGCGCGATATCCTCCTTCTTCATGCCCGGGACATCGGCCCTCACGTAGACATTCTCCTCATCGGCCGAGACATCGATCGCCGGATACCATCCGCCCGCAGACGCATTCGGCATCATATCCGCAAGCGGGAACAGTGAGAGCCCCAAGAGCGGCTGATCCCAGTTGAACAGTTCGCGGAACGGATCCCCTTCCTGCCTTCTCCATTTAACGAGTGACATCTTCCCCCTCCTTGTTAAAAAGTTAATGTGACTATGAATAACATCTTGGCACTTACCAGCTGTGAGTGCCAACTTTAAGGTAAAAAAATTTCACGCCTCGATCTCCAAGATCACCTTAATCCCGCTAATATTCACATTTCTTTCCTCCATCAAATAATGAATATAATTCAACAATGTCACCTGTTCTTTTGAATAACATCGAGTACTCTTACCTAGCCGCTGCGGTTGAACAACTCCCATGTCATCCAATTTGCGCAACGTCCAAATCGGAATATCAACCATACGGCTGACTACACTTATAATAAAGACCGGCTCCTGCGGATCGATCTCAACATCATATTTTTGGATCTCGTCTAGCCCCATTCTTTTTCTCCAGGTTCACCAAAAATATATCACGAAATAATTTTTTTGTCAAGCCTTGATAATTTTTTTAGTTAGTTTAACTAACCATTAGACGGGTCAAACCAAAAATCATTACAAAAAACTAGAAAAAAAACCGATCTCATCATATGATATAGCCATCACGCATCATAAAACCCTATGGGGCAAATTCTTTTCCCATGATGATACCGTCGCGAACATCATCGATCACCGATTCACCCTTTTGGGGCATCACCGCCTTTTTTAACCCCTGTCATTACGAAAGCCGACTTCAAAACTACCAACTCTTCCGGCTCGCGAGCCAGCGCCAGGGCCTGCCCCTGCTAACTGTCGAACTGGCCTTCGGCGATGACCCGTTTCAATTAAGCCCGTCTGACTCCGACATCCTCATCCAACGCCGAAGCCGATCGCTCATGTGGCAAAAAGAACGCCTCCTCAACATCGCCCTGGAATATCTCCCGGTCCGATGCACGAATGTGGCCTGGCTTGACTCGGATATTATCTTTGACAATGAACGATGGATCGAACACGCGCAAGACAAACTCACGGGCCACGCGGTCATTCAGCTTTACGAGCAGGCCATCCTCCTCGGTCCCAACACAATCTTTCAGTCAGGCACCCCAAGCCAGCAGCGCCTATACCATTCATTCGCCTTTTACGAATCCAGCCATAAAACAGATATAGTCGGATACCATGGATGCGCGTGGGCCGCCCAGCGCCGATTTATTGAACGCATCCGCTTCTACGACCGCGCCGTGCTCGGCGGCGCCGACTCCATCATGGCCTGTGCCTTCACCCGACGACAGATCCCTGACCTTCCCTATATTTTTTATAAGCACCTCAGTCCAGCCATGACCCACCATGCCGAAACCTGGCGGCAAGAAACGCGCCGGATGATGACAGCGCGCTTAAGTTATATCCATGGGACAGTCTTCCATCTCTGGCATGGCGCTCCCCTCCGGCGGAATTACACGAATCGATACGCGCACTTCCTGCCGGGCTATGACCCTGTCCGAGATCTCGTATGGAATGACGACCAATGTTGGGAATGGACGACCCGACGACGCGAACGAAACCGACTGGTCAAGAAATATCTCCTGAGCCGGCGAGAAGACTCAGCCTGATCACTCCTGAGGGGGCGCACATCGCGCCTTTTCAAAAACACCGACAACGCGTTTGGGCAGAGTGGCGCGAAGATTGATCGTGTCGTTGTAATATTTGACCGAAAGGACCTGACCCTGACGATGGGCCAGGTGAATAAGGTCCATCCGGGTGATCGGAAGATACAGATCGACCTCAACGATGACGCTCGAGAGATCCTCGGCGATCTTATGCGCCACGACATCAAGATTTTCGCCAGTCCTCGCGGATACCGAGACCGGATTGTCGATCTTCTCATAGACCGCCTTGAACCAGCCCCGATCCTCGATGCAATCGATCTTATTAAGCACCGTGATCCGCGGCTTCTCTGCAACACCCAGGTCTGATAGGACCTCGAGAACAGCCTCATGCAGATTCCTAAAATTCACATTGCTCACATCCAAGACATGAAGCAGGAGATCAGCCTCAGCCACTTCCTCGAGGGTCGCCTTAAACGCCTCAATAAGATGATGCGGTAATTTGTGAATAAAACCGACGGTGTCCGAAAGGATCACGGCCTGACGGTTCGGCAGGGTGTATTGACGCGCGAGAGAATCAAGGGTCGTAAACAACCCGTCGCGCGTGACCTGACCCGCGTGCGTCAGGGCGTTCAGGAGGGTGGATTTTCCGGCGTTGGTATACCCGACGAGGGCCACGAGCGGCATCCCCTGATCGTGTCTTTTTTTCCGTTTAAGGGCGCGGCTCGCCTCGGCCTCCTTGAGGCGCTTCTTGAGCTGGACGATCCGCAGGGCGATCCGGCGCCGATCGGTCTCGAGTTTCGTTTCCCCGGGACCGAGCGTCCCGATCCCGCCGCCGAGCCGTGACATCTCGCGGCCGTGTCCGGCGAGCCGGGGCAGCGTGTATTCAAGCTGGGCGAGCTCGACCTGCATCTTCCCCTCAAGACTCGACGCGTGCCGGGCAAAAATATGGAGAATCAGCTGGGTCCGGTCGATGACCTTGACCTTCAGGGCATCCTCTAGATTCCGCTGTTGAACACCTTTCAAATCCTGACTAAAGATCACCGTGTCAATATCCCCGGCCATACACCGGACATACAGCTCGTTGACCTTCCCCTCTCCAATGAGATGCGACGGAGAGAATTTCTCGACAAGGCAGAGCATCGACTCGACCGTCTCGGCCCCGCAGGTCCGCACGAGCTCTCGCATTTCCTGGGCGACCTCATCCGGCTGCCAGGCATGGGCCCCCTTTGTGTCCACCACAACGATCATCACCCGTTCGGCCGTCCCCTGAATAATCATGCGCCCCTTTCCGAGCCCCGCTCGATCCGTTCAGCGATCCTCGACGCGGCGAGATCGCTCGCGTCCGCGCCCCCCCGCTCGATCCACTCAATCCGTTTCTCCGCGCGAAACCACGTCCACTGCCGCTTCGCGAGATGACGGGTATTCCGCTTCATCTCCTCGGCCGCCGCCTCCAGGGTCGACTCACCCCGCAGGAACCGGCGGATCTCCTTGACACCGATAATCGCCTGGGCCGTAGGGCTGAGGGAACAACCATCCAGCCGCCGGATCTCATCAACGAGCCCCTGGCGGACCATGACCTCGACCCGTTCGTTGATCTTATTGTAAAGCTCTGACCTCGGCATCGTAAGAGCAAACATGAAAATCTTATGCCGTCCCCAAAGCCCGCTTCTCTCCTGCCAAAGTTCCGATATCGGCCGCCGCCTGGCATAAAAGACCTCAAGGGCCCGGATGACCCGTTTGACATTATGCGGATGAATGGCCGTGGCCGCGACCGGATCTGCCGCGACGAGCTCCCGATACAGGGCATCGCCGCCGTCAGCAGCGCCCTTCTCTTCCAATGCCCGCCGGACCTCTACGGGAACACGCCCCTGATCGAAGATCCCGTCAAGCAGCACCCTCATGTATAACCCCGTCCCCCCCACAACAAGCGGCACCTTCCCGCGGGAAAGGATGTCGCTGGTCGCCGCGAGGGCCAGGTCCCGATAACGAACAACATCAAACGATTCATTCGGATCAATACAGTCAATCACATGGTGCGCGACGGCCCTCTCCTCAGGGCTCGGTTTATTTGTCGCGATATCGATCCCGCGATACACCTGCATCGCATCACACGAAACGATCTCGCCATTCAACCGCCGCGCGAGCGCCACGCCGACCGCCGTCTTACCCACGCCTGTCGGCCCGCCTAAAAAGACCACCCGTGATTGATCGTCCACGTCGTTCCCGTCCCTTCTTCCGCCGTCACCGCGATATTGCGTACCCGGCGACACGCATACGCCACTCGCCTTGCGCATGCCCTATCAAATTCCGTGAGAGCGCCTCATCTGAACCCGACACCGAATGCCCTACCCTTTTTTAGAATTGATAATCCAAAGAATACAGCAGCCGATAGTCGTGTTTCTTCGCCTCGGCAGAGACCGCGGCATTATATTCATTCACAAGACTCAACCGCCACGATATCTGCTGATTCACCTGGTGGATCAACGCAGCCTCAGACCGGGCGCGGTATTGTTCCACATCATCCGTCACCAGATAGACCGTCAGGTCCTCCTCGACACGGAACGGGGCCATGATCTGTTTCTGCCAAACGAGACGGGGCGTCACGACGGTATAACGCGAGCTGTCCTGCGCCTCACGATAGCGCGTATACTCATACCCAAGAGCGCACTCCAGATTAAATCGATGCGTCTCGCGATTCACGGCCCAATACCCGAGCCCGGCCGCAGGCACAAGCCGATAATCAATATTCCCAAACCGGTCATGATCTGCTTCTGATTTATAAAAATTATACCATCGTTTATGTTCATCAAAAGAAAAGGCGTGCCGGGCCATCCCATAACTTTTCTGAGAATCCATCTTCTGATCTGAAGAGGCATAATGGATCGACCCCTTTAGGTTCCACTCATCACGATCCGTGACCCGCGATCCCGCCAGGCCCGCCATCCCCCGGCTCTTGACCGTGTTCCCTCCGGTGTGCCCATAGCCCAGCGAAAGGCTCCTCGCCCACAGAGGCGGCGGCACAACGGACGCTCCCTCCTCCCGCGAATCGACTCCATGATACGCAGAGCTCTCAACAAACGCCCGGTTAATCGTCACAGTACCTAAGACATCATGCTCTAGGACGATCGACGTCGGGGTATCTGAAACAATAACTCCCGTGAGGGCATCCCCGTTCTTCAGCACAACTTGATGTGCCGAGGCCTGACCTATAACAAACAGAAGGATAACAGCAATCATGCAATTTTTTAAGATCGCCTGCCTCATGCCGTGCCCACCTTCTTCATGACCATCAAAACCACCTCCTCGAGGCCCATCCCGGGACGGATCTCGATCACGTGGTCCGCATAACGGGCATATAAAACTGTGCGTTCCTCATAGAGCTCTTCCAATGTCTTCCCCGCAAGCCCGATGATCCCCCGATGGGAGATGTCGGTGATCCATGTCCTAATGTCACTCGCCGCGGCGCGAAGCTCGACAATCGTCCCATAGCGCTTCAGATACGCCATCGCTGTCGCAGAATAAACAGCGCTCCCGCCCGTCGCCACGATAACAGAGCGGCTCATGTCGATCCGCGAGATCACTCCGGCCTCAAGATCAAGAAATGCCTTCTCACCGCGCGCCTGAATGATCTCAATGAGGGCCTGGCCAGTCTCCCCGCGGATGAGATCATCTGTATCCACAAAAGGGCAGCCGAGGCGCTGTGCCAACGCGCGCCCAACAGTCGTTTTTCCGACCCCCGCCATTCCGATCAAAACGATAGTCATTTGCCCCCTCCCTCGGCGGGACTATCGTACCACAAAAAGACCCGTTCAAAAATAACAAAACGCCCTGCCGTCAGGCAGGGCGCTCATCACAACACCACAACTTCTTCCGCTTAAAGATCCCCCGCGCCGTCCGTGTCCTCCTCAGCCCCCTCAAGGGACCTCAACTCCTCTTCGATCTCATTGATAATAACCTTAACCGCTTCCCGACGAGACGAATCCTCAACGATCCGCTCGCGAAGCACCTCGTCCTCCTGCTGAAAAAAATCCAGCATCTTCTGACGGAATGTCGCGTGCCCCTCGAAAAGGCGTTGTTTCAGCTGGGCATTCTCTTCCTCCTGGCGGGCCAGATCCGCTTCCAGCCTCGCACACTGATCCATCGTCTCTTTATAAGCCTGCTGCAGGTCAGTGTTCAGTTTTTTAAGCTGTTGAATGCTCGCCTCCTTGGCCCCGGCATCTGCCTGAAGGGCCGCGTATTCATTCTCAAGCTCTTCGTACCGGGTGCGCAGGCGCTGATTCTCGACCTGCCGGCGCTCGAGTTCCTGCTGGCGCTCGACAAGATATTCATCATGGAACCGGGAATATTTCGAAAGCTGCTCTTCATACAAAGCATTCGGCTCCGCCGACGCGACCGCAGTCAGGCACATAATCCCTACCGCCGCCATCCCATATCTGATCCTCATCCTCATGATCCCCTCCTTGTCACCCTTATTAAAGATGCTTCCGCTCCTGCCAGACCCGGACAAAATTCGCGATCGACCGGTCATATCCGCGCTCAATGTCGTCGGGAAAATAACAGGCCGGCAGCGCCCCTTTCGCCCGATGATACCGCAGGCACTCGCAGCAAATCCCGTGGCGCGGGCATCCGCCGTACGAGCAGTTGCATTGATCGATATTCTTTTCCTTCATACATTCCATCGGGCACCTCATCTCATAACGAACGCTGGGTTAAATACTTCATAATGATCTCTTTGTGGTCAAAGGCATAATCGCGTTTTAACAGCTCATCATACTCAACGACCTGAAGGGCCCGCGCGTCGTCAGCCGCCTTCGGAACGCCCTCCCCTTTGCCGATAAAGACCGTTGAGACCGTATGGAAACGAGGGTCACGCTGCGGCCCGGAAAAGGTGTGCATTTGATAAAAATCAACAAAATCCAGTCCCGTCTCTTCCTTCACTTCTCGCGCGACCGCGTACTCAAGGCTTTCTCCACAATCAACGAAACCCCCGGGCAGAGCCCATCCGAACGGAGGATTGGTCCGTTCAATGATCACAAGGCCTTTCGGCATTTCGACGATCGCATCAACCGTCACGTACGGCCCCATCCCCAGGGTATCCTGGACGTGCACAAGGTAGCCGATCACATGCTGCTGAAAGGTCTCAAAGTGATCGATGTCCGTGACGCAGATATAGATGACGCGAAACGCGTGCCGCGCGAAACGAACGAACTTCAATAGCTCCTGGGCAAGCACCTTTGCCGAGGCCACCGGTGTGATGACCCCCTTCTCATAACCGAACGGAATGAGCAGCAGGGCCTGGACATTCAGTTCTGCGGCCTTCTCAAGGACGGCCCGATATCCCTCACGGACCCGCTCGACATCATCGATCGCATGGGCAAAGGAGAGCTCGGCAATAATAGTATACTGATGATTTTCTCCGGGCTGAACCGTGACGCGATACCCATGATCGATCGGAAAATTCTCGATCGACTCTGAGGCCACGGCATCGACGCGAAGCCCTTCACCGTTGCCCTTAATAATCTCAACATCAACGTTTTGTACGCGCATCCGCCCGTCCTTTGTTCGTCGCTGAGCTCCGGTCCACGGCGATGTCTCTGGCCAGGCAGAGCGCCCCTTCCCGGTCGCGAACACGGCCCAGGGCCTGCGCCTCCTCAACCGCGGAAAGGATCTCTTTAAAAAGCGGCGACGGTTTTAATTTTAACGCCGTTATCAGATCGTGTCCATTGATAAGCGGACGAATCACCGGCTGCCGCTGAGCGGAAAAATACCGTTCGATCAGCTCACGGCAGATCGCCTCGTGGTGGCGCTGGTCCTCAGCCGTTGTCATGGGTCCGCGGGTCGCCCGCTGATCCGCTAGCGCGAGCAGGGCGATGCTCACCGCCTCTGCGCCAGTGTCCCTAAAGTATCGAAAGAAGGCCCGTTCGCTCGGCCGTTTAAAATTTGATAAATAGCCTGGTCTCAGATGCCCTCGAACCATATCGGCCAGCATCCGGCGCTCCCGCAGAGAGAGCCGCAGGTCCCGCGCAATATATCCCGTGATCTTGGCCCCGACGTGCTCGTGGCCATGAAACGACATCCGTTCGCCCTCACGCCGCCGGGTATCAGGTTTACCGATATCGTGGAGCAGGCACGCGAGCCGCAGAATCGCGGCCCGTCGGCGGTCGCCCGCGACCGGCTCGTTCAAATACGCGGCCATGTCAGGATCCCTCACCGCCTCCCGAATCAGCCGATCACACGTCACAACGCTCTCAAGAGAGTGCCTCCAGACATCAAGATGATGATACCCCCCCTGGTGAACCCCGAACATGATCCGGGTCTGGACCAGGACCTGTTCAAGAAGCCCGAGGCTGTGCATCGCCTTCAATATCTCGCCCGCACGCGGGGCCGACAAGACCTTAAAGAATTCCTCCCGGACCCGCTCCGGCGAGACCTGTCTCAGGAGACCCCGATCCGCCCGGATCTGCCGCCGGGTTTTTGCCTCGATCCGGAATCCGAGCTGCGCGCGAAGGCTGAAGGCGCGCAGAAGCCGCAAGGGATCCTCCTGAAACACCAACGCCGTCACCATCCGGATCGTGCGGTTTTCAAGATCCGCCCGCGCTACCCGACCATCCATGCGCCGATCCAAGAACGACTCCGGCGCTGTCAGGTCATTCACACAAACGGCAAGGGTATTGATCGTAAAATCACGATGACGGAGGTCCTCACGAAAAGAGGCCGCCCGAAAATCTGCAAAGTCAAACGTCGCGATACGGCCCTCGTGTTTCTTGACAACACGGGCGCATCCGCGTTCCTCATCCAACAGGACAAAGGCCCCGCGGATCGACCGCGCGAACGATCGGGCGAACGCGACCGCCCGGCGTTCCACGGCAAAATCCATATCCATCGACGCCCGGCCCAGAACCGCGTCGCGGAGAAACCCCCCGACCAAATAGACAGAGACCCCCCGGCGATCCGCAAGCCGTCGAATCGTCATAAGATACGCTGTATGGTCGATGACCCTTCCCATGGATTATTCTGCGCCTGAGATAGCGGCAAGCTGGAACACGTGTTCCGCAACATAGATCGGTGAGCCGGCGCGCACAGCCAGGGCGATCCCGTCAGAGGGGCGCGCGTCAATGCGCTGTTCCTGTCCGCCGCTGTTTTTGATGATGAGTTTCGCGTAAAACGTCCCGTCGACCAGATCATCGATGAGGACATATTCCAATCGGGCGCCCAGCCCTTCAATCGTTGATAACAGAAGGTCATGCGTGAGCGGCCGCGGCAGCTGGATATCCGATACGCGCATCCGGATGCTCGAGGCCTCGAGCAGGCCGATCATGATCGGGAACCGCCGTTCTCCATCGATCTCCTTGAGAACGATAAATTGATCCTGACGCTTTTCGTCAATGACGATACGGTTGAGCTCGACCCTGATCATCTTATTTTCTCTTCTGGTCTTTTGTCTTTTCTTTTTCCAAGATGTGCTGCAGCTCGTTCATGAACTGGTTCACATCTCGGAATTGGCGATAAACGCTCGCAAAACGGACATAGGCGACCTCATCAAGGCCGGCAAGCTTCTTCATGATCTCTTCACCGATCAGGCTCGAATCGACCTCACGGTCGAACTGCTTTTGAATGATCCGTTCGATCTCGACCGTGATCTCCTCGATCTTGCTAATCGAGACCGGGCGTTTCTCACAGGCCTTCACAAGCCCTGTAATGATCTTTGTCCGGTCAAAGGCCTGGCGCCGGCCGTCTTTCTTGACGACCATGAGCGGGACCTGTTCCACATACTCGTATGTCGTGAACCGCTTCGCGCACTTGAGACACTCTCGACGGCGTCGGATCGATCCGCCCTCGCCGCAGATCCGCGAATCGATCACCTTGGTCTCTTTATAATCGCAAAACGGGCATTTCATGCTGACGCCTTTGGTTACATCCGAAGGTCGCGATAGATCGGGAACGCTGACGTGAGGGCTAGGACCTCCTTCTTGATCCGCTCCAGAGCCGCCTTATCATCCCGGTGTTCGACCGCCTGACAGATGCACGCGGCGATCTTCGTCATCTCGCCCTCTTTCATGCCGCGCGTCGTCACCGCCGGAGTCCCGATACGGATCCCGCTCGTCACCATCGGACTCTCGGGATCGAACGGGATCAGATTCTTGTTCACCGTGATATGAACCTCATCCAGGACGCTCGATGCGTCCTTTCCTGTGATTTTTTTAGAACGCAGGTCGACCATCAGCAAATGATTATCTGTCCCTCCCGAAACGATCCGGAATCCCTGGTCTGTCAGCGCTGCGGCAATGGCCTTGGCATTGCGCACCACCTGACCCTGATAGGTCTTGAACTCCGGACCAAGGGCCTCCTTCAACGCGACGGCCTTGGCTGCGATCACATGCATGAGCGGTCCCCCTTGGATCCCGGGAAAGACATGGGCGTCGATCGCCTTGGCAAATTCCTTCCGGCACAAAATCATCCCCCCGCGCGGGCCGCGAAGCGTCTTGTGTGTCGTCGTAGTCACAAATTCGGCATACGGCACCGGATTCGGATGAAGACCCGCGGCGACGAGACCGGCAATGTGGGCCATGTCCACAAACAGGACCGCTCCGACCTCGTCACAGATCGAACGAAAGGCGGCAAAATCGATGGTCCGTGGATACGCCGAGGCCCCGGCCAGGATCAGGCGAGGCCGATACTCACGGGCCAGGGCGCGAATCTGATCATAATCAAACGTCTCGGTCGTCGCATCCACGCCATAATGGACCACGCGATACGTCCGGCCGGAAAAATTCATTTTATGGCCATGCGTTAGATGCCCTCCGCAGGCGAGATCCAGACTGAGGATCGTGTCCCCAGGCGCGATCGCCACGTTATAAACCGCATTATTGGCCTGCGACCCTGAATGCGGCTGAACATTAACATGCTCGGCGCCAAAAAGCTCCTTGGCCCGCTGGATCGCAAGGTCCTCGGCGACATCCACAAAACCGCAGCCGCCATACCACCGCCGCTGAGGATACCCCTCGGCATATTTATTCGTCATGACGCTTCCCTGGGCCTCCAAGACGGCCTCAGAGACAATGTTTTCCGAAGCGATCAGCTCGATATTATTCTGCTGACGGATCAACTCCTTATGGATCGCCTCATAGATCTCTGGATCCGTCGTCCTTAAATGGTCCATTATTCTCTCCTATCCCTCGCGTTGACGCAGCTGCTGCTCGATCCTTTTGATCTGACGAACCCGCCGCTCATGCCGGCCGCCCTCAAACCCCTCAGCCAACCAGGCCGGGATCATCTCAGCCATCTCCTCAGGGCTCACGAATTTCGACCCGAGCACCATGATATTCGCATTATTATGCTGCCGCGATAATAACGCGACTTCCTTATTGTAACACAGGGCCGCATAGGCCCCAGGCACTTTATTCGCGACGATACTGACCCCGATCCCGCTCATGCACAGGAGGATCCCACGGCTGTTGCGGTGTGCCGCCACCGCGCGCGCGACGCGGTACGCGATCGCCGGATAATCACACGGCCGCTCGCTCGCTGTCCCAACATCTGTGACGGTATGCCCCAGACCAACAATCAACTCCTTAATGCGTTCCTTTAAAACGACCCCGCGGTGATCCGCTCCGATAAAAATTTTCACATCAACTCCTTCACGGTTCTAAAGTAACGTCTTCACCTTATCGACCGCCTGCTCAATGATCTGCGCGCACTCTTCATAGGCCAAACGATCCTGGCCGATCGGGTCCGAGATGTCCGAGGTCACCCCTTGGGGTTTTTCCTCAATGAACTCCCGCAATAAATAGACCCGCGGCTGAACCTCTGGGGCACTGCGCAGAACTGCATCGCGATGCGCCCCGGTCATGACCAAAATCAAATCGGCCTTTCGTACTACGACCGGCGATAACGGCTGAGAACGGTGCCGCGAGGCATCGATCCCGCGCCGTCTCAGGACCTCGACGGCCCCGGAGCTCGCCGGTGCCGTGACAAAGACGCTCGTCCCAGCCGAGATCACCTCGACATCCGGCCGGTCCCCGGTCTTATGACGCAACAGATATTCGGCCATCACCGAACGACAGCTGTTCCCCGTGCAGACCATAAGAACGGTCCTTTTCGAGGCGACAGCCTCAATAGCATCAAGCGAGACCCCGCCCTCTCGCAACATCACCGGCTTCCCCAACGTAAAATCAACAATCGACGAGGCCGCCCCCTCCCGGACCGGACCAGCATCGATCGCCATATCCACAAGCCCGTCGAGATCCCGCAGCGCTTCCTCACAAGACCGCGGCGGCGTTCGCCCCTCAATATTCGCTGACGGGGCCGCGACTGGACCTCCGAATTCCTCTAACAACATCAAGGCGGCCCGATGATCCGGGATCCGGATACCGATCGTCTGCCCCGGTACCATGGACGGCACAACAACCGTCACCGGACCCGGCCAGTACGCGTCGATCACCTTATAAACGTCGGTTCGACCATAGGGGGTATACGCGATGAACCGTTCCTTCCGGTCGATCATGACCGAGAACGGCTTGGTCTCAGCCCGCCGTTTGACCTGCCTCAGACGAGCAAGGGCGTCTGGATTCGCGGCATCAGCCGCGATACCATAGACAGTTTCCGTTGGGAAAACCACCAAACCGCCTTGGCGTAAAACCTCGGCCGCCTGAATGACCGCCGCCCGCTCTGGAAAATCCACATGGACTTTAACGATTTTTGTCTTCATAGTCACGACGTCTCGGGCCACCGCATGACCGATATCCGCGCCTGCGCGCTCAATACAGGGATCATCCATTCCCCAAAATCTTACCCCGCTCCTCTTCGCGGTAGGCGAGCAGCTTTTTCTCGATCACCGCGTCATGGACCGCCAATATCCGCAAGGCCAAAAAGGCCGCATTCTTCGCCCCAGGCTTCCCGATCGCCACCGATGCCACCGGAACCCCGGGCGGCATCTGCACCGTCGAAAGCAGGGCATCCATCCCGTTGAGCTCCGAGGCGTTTAACGGAACGCCGATCACCGGGAGCGTCGTATGCGCAGCAACGACACCCGCCAAGGCCGCCGACATCCCGGCCCCGCAGATCACAACCGCGATCCCGCGTTCCCGGAGCCCCTCGGCATAGGCTGCGGTTTCCTTCGGCGTCCGGTGGGCCGATAAGACCTTGACCTCCGCGTCAAGGCCGAATTGTTTCAAGACATCCGCCGCCGCCTGCATCGTCGGCATGTCCGATGCACTCCCCATCATGATCGCTACACGTGTCGTTCCCATCTCACCCTCCTGGTGTGCTACCGCGCCTCATTATGCAACCGCCGTACCGCCTTGGCCCCAATATCCCGCCGGAAAAAACAATGATCAAACGAGATCCGTTCGACAAGCCCATAAGCGCGCTGGATGGCCTCTTCGATGCCATCACCCAAGGCTGTGATATTCAGCACCCGCCCGCCGGCGGTCAGGATCGCATCCCCCTTTCGGAGCGTCCCCGCGTGAAAGACCATTTCCCCGTCGGAGCCGCGGACCGCACCCAACCCACTGATCTCCGCCCCGGTCTCATATCGGCCGGGATACCCGCCCGCGGTCATCACGACCGAGACACAGGACCGGGGATCCCATTCCAGGTCCACCGTGCCGATCCGTCCCTGGCACGCCGCGACGAGAACCTCAAGAAGGTCGTTTTTGAGTCGCGGCAACACGACCTGCGTCTCAGGATCTCCGAAACGGACATTGTACTCTAGCACAAACGGCCCCTCATCCGTCATCATCAGGCCCGCATAAAGCACCCCTTTAAACGGCATCTTTTCTAAAAACATCCCCCGGATCGTCGGTTCGATCACCTGCGATTCGATCTTCGCGAGCATCAGGTCATTCACGACCGGCGCCGGCGAATACGCCCCCATCCCGCCGGTATTCGGCCCCAAATCATCGTCAAAAATCCGCTTATGGTCTTGAGAACTCTCGAGGACAACGTAGCGTTCACCATCCGAAATCGCAAGGATCGACGCCTCTTCACCCTGAAGGCATTCTTCAATAATGATCCGGCGGCCGGCCTCACGCATATGCTGTTCGATCTCATTCAATCCATGCGCGGCCTCATCAAGACTGAAACAAACAAACACCCCCTTGCCCCCGGCAAGACCGTCGGCCTTGATCACAAGCGGGAACTGCGTGGTCTGAAGAAAATCCCGCGCCTCATCAATCGTGTCAAATGACATGAACGATGCCGTCGGGATCCCGTTACGATGCATGAATTCTTTGGCAAAAACCTTACTCCCTTCAAGCTGGGCCGCCGCCCTGTTGGGGCCAAAGATCATAAGCCCCGCCTCCTCAAAGATATCAACGATCCCGGCCACAAGAGGCGCCTCAGGCCCGACCACAGTAAGATCGATCTTCCGTTCCTTCGCAAAAGCAAGCAACGCGGCAATATCATCCGCCTTGATCGGCACACACTCAGCGATCCCCGCCATCCCGCCGTTCCCCGGCGCGCAATACAGCTCTGTCAATCGAGGGCTCTGCGAGAGCTTCCATGCCAAGGCATGTTCCCGACCACCGGATCCAATAATGAGAACCCTCATCCTGCTCTCCTTCATTATTCAACAAACACAACCCGATGCCGTGTGTCTGCGACAACGCGACCGATGACATAGTGCCGCACCCGTCTTGCCTTCCAGACCTCGCGGATCCGCGCGGCATCGTCCGCCGAGGCCACGAGGATCATCCCGATCCCCATGTTAAACGTCTTATACATGTCATGCTCAGGCACCCCGCCGAAGGCCTGGATCTCTTGAAAGATCTTTAAGACAGGCCAGCTCTTTTTACGGATCTCAAAACACAATCCCTTCGGAAGGATCTTTGTCATCTTCTCATAAAAAGCGCCGCCCGTAATATGCGCGATCCCCTTCACCGCGCACCGCTCAAGAACCGGCAGAACATCCTTCACATAAATACGGGTCGGCGTCAACAGGGTCGTGATCCGTTCACGCTGCTGGGCGCGCGACAAGGCCTTCCGCACGAGGCTGTATCCGTTCGAATGGATCCCGCTCGACGGCAGGCCAAGGACAACATCGCCTTCGCGGATCCCAGCGCCCGTGACCATCTTGGCCCGCTCCACCACCCCGACGGTAAATCCGGCAAGGTCATATTCATCCTTCTTGTACATGTCCGGCATCTCGGCCGTCTCACCGCCAATAAGGCTGCATCCGGCCTGGCGGCAGCCGCGGGCGATCCCCTTCATGACCTCAACCAGGACCTTTTCATGAAGCTTCCCGCAGGCGATATAATCAAGAAAAAACAACGGCCGCGCCCCGATGCATAAAATATCATTCACATTCATGGCCACAAGATCGATCCCAACCGTGTCATGGATTCCGGCGGCCTGGGCGATCAGAAGCTTCGTCCCGACACCGTCCGTCGACGAAACAAGGACCGGGTCCGTCATCTGTTTCTGCCCCAAGGCAAAGAGGCCTCCGAACCCGCCAGACGTTGTCATGACCTCGGGAGAAAACGTCCCTTTGACGATCGGCTGGATCGCACGCACAAAATGATTCCCCGCATCGACATCGACCCCGCTTAATTTATAGGTGAGCTTTTTCATGCCCGTCTCCGTCTAAAGGATGTTGTTCTGGACATATTCAACGCCGTTCAAAAAAACTTGTGCCCCATCGCCGAGCCCCCCCCGTCGGGGCAGGCGGGTCCAGGACGGATGCTGACGGCTCAGGAAATGCCGTTCCGGGTGCGGCATCATCCCCAAAATCCGGCCGGTCGCGTCCGTAATACCCGCGATATGCTCAATCGAGCCGTTCGGATTCTCCGGATAGGCCGGAGCCTCTCCCTCGGCAGTGCAATAACAAAAAGCGATCTGACCCTTCTCGCGCAACCCTTTCAAGGTCGCTGGATCCGTCAAAAATTTCCCCTCGGCATGGGCGACAGGAATATAAAGGACCGCATCCAATCCTTTGGTCCAGATGGACCTGCCGGTCACCTTCAGATGGGTCCATCGATCCTCGAATTTCGCAGAGTCATTATATGTGAGCGTCGCCGTCTGCGGGGTCGTGGGGCCCCACACAGCCCCCTCACGGGTCTCGCCCGGCAGGATCCCGGCACGAACCAGCACCTGAAATCCGTTGCAGATCCCGATCACAAGTTTCCCCTCGCGAATAAACCGGCTCAGGGCATCGCCGAGCCGAAGACGCAATTCATTAGCCAAGATCCGTCCGGAGATAATATCATCCCCATAGGTAAACCCTCCGGGGATCGCCAAGATCTGATACGCGTCGAGGGACACCTCGCCGGTCACGAGGCGGTTGACGTGGACATAGTCCGGCGCAGCCCCGAAATACCGAAAGGCCTCTCCGGTCTCCTGATCACAATTCGTCCCCGCGGTCCTCAAGACCAAGACGCGAACCCGCTTGCCCATGTTTATCGTCCATTCCTCAATGAATAAAACGTGTTCACGATCGCGACCACGTCCTCCGGCCGGTCAACGACGTGGAACAACTCCATGTCCTTTTCTGAGATCTTTCCCCCGGCCAAGACGCGCGCGCGGATCCAGTCCACAAGACCATTCCAAAAATCACTGCCAACGAGCACAATCGGGCACGACTCCACCCGACGGGTCTGGACCAGGGTGATACACTCAAAGAGCTCGTCGAGCGTCCCGAACCCTCCCGGGAAGACCACAAAGGCCTTGGCATATTTAAGGAACATCACCTTGCGAATAAAAAAATAATGAAAATTCACCAGGGTCGTAATATACGGATTCGGCTTCTGTTCAAAAGGCAGATCGATGTTGAGCCCCACGGATTTGCCGCCGGCCTCCTTGGCGCCTTTGTTCCCTGCCTCCATGATCCCAGGTCCTCCGCCGGTGATGACCGCGTACCCCTCCTGAACGAACAACCGCGCCGTCTCCTCGGTCCGTCGATACATCTCGTCATCAGGGCTGGTCCGGGCCGAACCGAAGATCGTGACCGCCTGGGTGATCTCCGCGAACTGATCGAATCCGCTCACAAATTCCGCCATGATTCGGAAGACCCGCCACGGATCTTCGAACTTCAATTGATCAGCGATATGCTTCTGTGAATTGACCATCCGGCCCCCCTGTCTTGAGGTTTACCAATTTAGCGGCGCCTGCCATGCCTTTTTCAGATCCTGCGCCGGGACAGAAACGCATGTCTCTCCATGACACCCCTGAACCACAACCTTTCCTGTCGCCGAGACCTCACCAATAGCTGCCCACGGCACCCCGGACACGAGCCGCTCAAAGGCCGTGCGGTGCGAGGGCGCGACCTCCACAAGAAAACGTGAATGCGATTCAGAAAAAAGAAGCACATCATTCCGACGCTCCCGCCCCTCAAACGGCACATCCGCCAACCGCAGCGTGGCGCCGAGCATCCCGCTGAACGCCATCTCCGCAATCGCTACGCCGAGGCCTCCGTCGGCACAATCATGCATCGCGGCAACAAGTCCGCCCTGGACCGCCTGAAATAAGGCCGTAAAAATCTTCCGGCCCTGTGCAAAATCAACACGCGGGACATCGGACCCTAACAGCCCCGCCTGATCATAATAGATCGAACCCCCAAGCTCATCGCGGGTCATCCCAACAACATAAATAAGGTCTCCGGCCCGCTTGAGATCCATTGTGACACTCTTCTCAACATCCTCCATGATCCCGATGGCCGAGATCAGGATCGTCCCGGGGATCGCGATCGATTCCTGCCCGTCGGCATATTCATTATAAAGACTGTCCTTCCCGGAAATGAACGGCGCCCCATACGCGACCGCCGCCTCGTAGCATCCCTTGGCGCAGCGGACCAGGCCGCCAAGACGATCAGGTTTGTCAGGATTTCCCCAACAGAAATTATCTAACAAGGCGATCCTCGAGGGATTGCCTCCCACGGCCACGATCTGCCGGACGGCCTCATCAACGCATCCGGCCGCCATCCAAAAAGGATCGATCATCCCGTAGCGAACATTGATCCCGTTCGAGACGGCAAACCCTTTCGACGAACGCATCTTCGGTGCGATCACAGCGGCGTCCGACGGGCCGTCGCAATGGACCCCAACAAACGGTTTCACCACGCTCCCGCCCTGCACCTCATGATCATATTGCCGGACAACCCACTCTTTCGAACAGACGTTATAATGCGACACCGCCCGTACCAGCGCCGGCGTGAGGTCTTTCCCCTTGGGACAATCGGGTCGAGCTTCCTGAATTTTCGGCTGAACCCATGTCGCCTGTTTTGTGATCTTCGGGAGCCCGTCGTGCAAAAATGCCATGTCCAGATCGCAGACCTTCACATCATGAAAGAACAGTTCGAGCCGTCCGGTGCCGGTAAATTCCCCGATCACAACCGCCTCGACGTTCTCCTTGGCACAGAGAGACAAAAAAGCCTCGACACGCTCCGGCCGGACTGAAAAGACCATGCGCTCCTGCGATTCCGAGATCCAGATCTCCATATACGAGAGGCCGTGATACTTGAGCGGCGCCCGATCCAAATCAACGCGCGCGCCCAATTCCGCGCCCATCTCACCCACCGCGCTCGAAAATCCGCCGGCCCCGCAGTCAGTCACCGCGGTATACAGCCCCGCATCCCGGGCCTGAAGCTGAACATCGAGAACCTTTTTTTCTTGGATCGGGTCTCCAATCTGAACGGCCCCGGACGATTCCTGTTCCGACGCTGTCGTCAGCTCCCCCGATGAAAACGTGGCCCCATGGATCCCATCCCGCCCCGTCCGTCCTCCGACCGCCACGATCTTTTCGCCACGGCCGACCTTTTTCTTCTCCTTGCCTCGCGGAATGATCCCGATGTTCCCACAATAGACCAAGGGATTCCCGACAAAACGTTCATCGAACAGGATCGCCCCATTCACCGTCGGGATCCCCATCTTATTGCCATAATCACGGACCCCGGAAACGACGCCTTTCATGACCCGTTTGGGGTGAAGCGTCCCGGGAGGAAGCTCTTCATGAGGAAAATCCGGCGGGGCGAAACAAAAAACATCCGTATTACAGATCGGTTTGGCACCGAGCCCGGTCCCCATCGTATCGCGCAGCACCCCACCGATGCCGGTATTCGCGCCGCCGAAGGGTTCCAGGGCCGAGGGATGATTATGCGTCTCGACCTTAAAACAGACATCATGCTCGTCGTCAAACTCGATGATCCCGGCGTTATCATGGAAGACCGAGACACACCAGGGGCGGTTCAAATCATGGGTCGCCTTCGCGATCGTCGACTTAAACAGGCTGTCGATCTCCTCGACCTCCCGCCCGCCGTCCCCGACCTCCTCATAACGGATCTTTCCCCGAAAGGTCTTGTGATTGCAGTGCTCGCTCCACGTCTGGGCAACTGTCTCAAGCTCGCAATCCGTGGGATTGCGGCCAAGGCCGCGAAAATGCGCTTGGATCGCGCGCATCTCGTTAAGATTCAAAAAGAGCTGCCCCTTTCGGCTCAATTCCAACAAGGCCGCATCATCGGCCTGGAGGATGTCAACCGACACCACCCGCACCTCGGGCTTGACCACGGCGGCCGGGCGCGGCTGATAGGTCGTACTCGTCGGATTGACCTCATGCTGGATCAATTTGTTCGATAGGACTTTATCAATAATGAGCTGACGTTCCGCTGCGGAGAGACGCCCAAAGACGTGATACTGACGCGCAGTATGGACCGAGCGGACCGAACGGATCCCGAGGTCCGCGATCCCCTTAAGGGTCGACCCCTCGACCGGGTCCATGACCCCGCGGTTAAACGCGATCTCGATAATATCATACCCGGTTTTTCCATCGGCACGGGCCGGGGCCTGGCCTTCACGCGAGACAAATTCCTGGGAAATGGGATCGGTCAAGAGCTCCCGAGCAATTCGCTCGACCTCAGAGGCCACGATATCGCCCTCTAAGACATAGACATGGACCACTCGGACCTGGTCAACAGACGTCAACCGGAGATCCAAAATCCCCTTATGGATGCTCTCACCCAAGGCATCGAACGAATTGGATTTTTCTCGAACCTCAATGCGCCAAAACATAATTTTTCGTGTGCACTCGACACCTGAGACCGGGCAGAAGGAACACCGAGACCCCTATGATCCCTGCCAGCGCGCCCGGACCCCTACGGAGGTGCTAACCGATTACTTTTGCCATGATTTCCTGATAAGCCTCTTCGATCTGACCTAAATCCTGACGGAAACGGTCCTTGTCCATCTTGCGATTCGTCCCCATTTCCCAGAGGCGGCAGGTATCGGGAGATATCTCATCAGCCAAAATAATATCCTTGCCAAAACGCCCGAACTCCAATTTAAAGTCAATCAGATTGACGTTCAGGGCCTTGAAAAAACTCCGTAGCAACTCGTTGACCTTCAGCGTCATCGCCTTGATGGTATCGACGTCGTGCTGAGTCGCGATCTCGAGCGCCAGCACGTGCGACTCATTGATCAAGGGATCATTCAGCCGGTCTTCTTTATAACAGAACTCGAACGTCGGGCACGCAAGGGCGCGGCCTTCTTCGATCCCAAGAAGACGGCACAAGGTCCCGGCCGCGACATTCCGCACGATCACCTCGAGCGGCACGATCTTGACCTTTTTCACAAGCATCTCGCGGTCGCTCAGTTTTTTCACAAAATGCGTCGGGATCCCATTCGCGCCAAGATATTCAAAGAGCTTGGATGAGATCGAATTGTTGACGATCCCTTTATCCACGATCGTCCCCTTTTTCTTAGCGTTAAACGCCGTTGCATCATCCTTAAAATATTGGATCACGAGCGTCGGATCATCGGTCGCATAAATGATCTTGGCCTTCCCCTCGTAAAGCTTATCTCGTTTCTGCATCCCCGGGCCTTTCGTTTAAAACCGCGTCCTATTTAAGTCCCACCCGCTTAAAGATCAGGTCGCGATGACGGGTGTAATATTTTATATCAAAACAGGTGTTGATCTCGCTCTCTTTCAGATACTTACGGACCTTTCGGTCCCGAAGGAGGACGTCGCGAAAATCCGAATTCTCATCCCAGACCTGCATAGCGCAGCGCTGGATAATCTCATAAGCATCCTCACGGGTCAGACCCTTGTTCATCAGCTCCAACAGAACCCGCTGAGAATAAATCAGACCCTTGGTCTTCGTGAGGCTGTCGATCATATTTTTCGGATACACGAGCAGGCCCTCAACGATCCCGGTAAACTTGCTAAACATATAATGAAGCGCAAGCGTACTGTCGGGGATAATGATCCGTTCCACAGACGAGTGGCTAATATCGCGCTCATGCCAAAGATTGATGTTCTCAAAGGCCGCCTGGGCGTTCGCGCGCAGAAGCCGCGCGAGTCCCGAGACCCGTTCGCAGGTCACAGGGTTCCTCTTGTGCGGCATCGCGGATGAGCCGACCTGACCTTTAAAGAACGGCTCCTCGATCTCGCGGATCTCGGTCTTTTGAAGCGCTCGGACCTCGGTCGCAAAACGGTCGAGCGACGAGCCGATCAGGGCCAGGGTCACCATGAACTGACAGTGGATATCCCGGGCGATGATCTGGGTCGCGATATTGACCGGCTTCAGCCCCAATTTCTCGCAGACGAATTCCTCGACGTAAGGATCGATGTTCGCATAGGTCCCCACCGCCCCCGAGAGCTTACCCAGACGGATCCCCTCGCGGGCCTGCTCAAGACGCGCCTGATTCCGCTGCATCTCGTCATACCAGGTCGCGAGTTTTAACCCGAGCGTCGTAGGCTCGGCATGGACCCCATGCGTCCGCGCGATGCACGGGGTGTCCTTATATTTCTTGCATTGTTTTTTCAAAGCGAGGAGGAACTTATTGACGTCCGCCAAAAGGATATCACAGGCCTCGACACACTGGACCGAAAGGGTCGTGTCGAGAAGGTCCGACGAGGTCAACCCCATATGAAGATACCGGGCGTCCGGGCCGATATACTTGCCGACATTATTAATGAAGGCAACGATGTCATGTTTGGTCTTTTCTTCGAGTTCTTTGATCTCCTCAATGTCGAATTTCGCGTTCTTTTTGATGGCCTCGATCGACTTTTTCGGGATCTTACCGAGCTTACACATTGCCTCACAGGTCAGGACCTCGATCTTGAGCATAATGGAGAATTTGTGCTCCTCGGTCCAAATATCCCCCATTTTTGATAATGTGTAACGTTCAATCATGCTCGTGCTCCTTCTGGTTTGCGTCGATACTAAAGGTGGGCTGCCCCCGTCTTCTCTAAATAGGATGCCTTCTTAAGTTAAAGAACTCCAGTACTATATCAAAAACTTCTTTTAGGTGCAATTAAAATTATCACAGGAAAAGGCGGCAACAGAGGAATTTATTCATAACTCTTTTAAAATCAACAAGTTTGGCTTCTTTTGTCAAAAAAATCAAACAAAATCTGTTGATATTTTTTAAAAAATGATAGAAATTAATATTTTATTTCTTGTCCGGGCCCATCTTTCGGGAAAAATACTCTGCCAAGACCTCAACAGAACGGATTCCAAGTTCAGGGATCATGGCACGGTGTTTCTGAAAGGCCTCAGACTGATACATCTGAGACAGGGCTTCCAGCTCGCTCGGGCTGAAATACGCAGCATAGACCGGAACCATCTGGAGCATCACCTCATCAACATTGACAAGGGCCTCCATACGGGTCCTTTCGGCATCATCGAGACGGCTGAGCATCTCATAAAAACGCTGTTCAACAAGCTCCCGGACCCCGCTCGATCTTAAGATCCCGAGGATCATGTCGCGGGTAGCGTCAGGCACCTGATCCACCCCCGGCAGCGCAATTCGCTCCGGGGCTGGCGCCCCGTCGCGTTCCACCCGGTCGATCTGATCGCGGTAGAGAACGCGGGTCCGGCCCGCCGCCTCGACCTTCACCGAATACGGCGTCTCCTCAAGGACCGTGCCCTGAACGGTCCCGCCATTCACTAAATAGACCGTATCCGCAGAGACCCCTGCGGCCGCGGCCACGAATCCGACAACCGCCAACCATCGCCCATATATGTTCATACCCCTCCTCCTTGTGATGTCCGATTATAACACTATAGCCGTTTGAACGGGTCAACTTTCATCGTTCCCCGCCGGAAAAACATTGAATTCGCTTTTCTTCTATGCTACGATACCCGCATTATGTTACAGGAAATCCGCCGACAGATCGATCACAGTCTCGAGACCTTCATGGACCAGGCGCGCGCCGACTATCATCTCGAGACCATCAACCCTCTCCTTTTTGAAAGTATCCGCGACTTTGTGCTGAGGCCCGGAAAACGTATCCGTCCCCTGCTCCTGATCCTCTCGTATCAGGGATATTCCAAAAACGAACTCCGTCTCACCGAGGCGATCTACCGCGCCTCGGTCTGCATCGAGCTCCTCCATAATTTTATGCTGATCCATGACGACATCATTGACCAGTCAGACCTCCGACGGAACAAACCCACGATGCACCGTATGCTCGAGAAGATCGCGCCCTCATCGCTACCGGATAAGCTCGGGACAGACCTCGCCATCATCGCGGGAGACATTGTCTACGCTCTCGCGATCGATGCCTTTTTGTCGTTCGAGGCCCCTCCCAAACGGCTGAACCAGGCCCTCAAATATTTCGTCCAGACCGCCGCCTTCACGGCCATGGGAGAATTCGTCGACACCCTGAACGGCGTCCTCCCCATGGATCAGGTCTCAGAAAATGACGTCTTCCTCAATTACTCCTTAAAGACGGCACGCTACACCTTTGACTGCCCGCTCGTGATCGGGGCCCTCTTATCGGGAGCGAGCGCGCACCAAACCTCCCTGCTAGCCGAGCTCGGCCTTCTCATTGGCCAGGCCTTCCAGATCCAAGACGATATTATCGGTATCTTTGACTCGGAAAAAAATATTGGGAAATCGATCTTGAGCGATATCGCGGAATCAAAAAAGACCATCTTGGTCTGCCACGCGGCGCGGACCCTGAACAAGACTGAGCAGGAACGGTTTCTCCGGCATTTCTCCCGGCCGCGCACTACGCTCCGCGACCTTGAGGCCGTTCGAACCGCGCTGCTCAACGCCGGCAGCCTCGACTATGCCCTCGAGCATATCAGAACGCGCATCGACCGAAGCTCCCGCATCATCAAAAAACTGACCCTGGCCCCGGCCTCACGAGACCTCGTCTGGCAGACCTTCGCCGAACTGTTCCGGCATAGCGAGCATATCGCGGGGCTTTATGACCGTCCCTTGTCACTCAACATTTAATGCCGCACCCCCAGACGCGCGCCTTAATCGGTCGGCCTCACGAATGAGCTGGTCAAAAGCAGTGTCATCCTGTGAGAACTTCTTTCCCTCCTGCCAAGCCTGGATCGCCGCATCAAACTGACCATAATTCCCAAGCGCCTTGCCGAGCTCCTGATACACCAACGGATCCTTCGGATGCCGTTTAAGGGCCCGCTCATAAAAGATCCTAGCGCTAGCCCAACTCGAGGCCCCTGCCAGCTCATTCCCGGCGAGCACCAACTCCTCTGCCGAGGACAACCGCCTCGCCCATTGCCGCGCATAAACATCCATTAATTCAAGATTCTTTTGACGAAGATAAAAGTGCGTCAGCTCACTCAAGACCGCGACGTCCCGAGGGGTGATCCCATGCGCTTCAAGAAGCAATCGCTCCGCCTCCCGAATCCTGCCCTGTTCTTCATAGCACGCCGCGGCACCGAGCCGGGCCTCGAAGGCCAAGGCGTCAAGTTGAATGCCCTGCTCAAAATAATGAATTGCCTTATCAAGGTCCCCGCGTTCCTTAAATAACGCGCCTAAATTAGTTAGCGGGATAATAGTTCCGCCGCCGAGATCCTGGGACCTATGAAACAAGGCCTCTGCCTTCTCCAAATCCCCTTGTTCCCAGGCCAACAACCCGAGATTATTAAAAACATCCCAATCATGCCATGTCCCTGTCAATTCCCGTACATAATAATTCTCCGAATATTTCGAGGTCCCACGTTGATCAGAACTTCGGGCAATATGAAAATTCATACTCTTTTTTGACGGGCTCACAACCTGAGCAAACGAACAGTATCTGATCTCATCACCCCATACCCAGTTATAAATCCAACTCATTCCAATCAAATAAAACACAAACGCGACAAAGGCGCCTACGCGGATCGCCTTGGGTTTAAAAGCGGTCTCAAAAAATATCGCGATTAAAACAAAAAACCCTAAAAATGAAAAAAACATCCAATGGGGTTCAAACAAAAATCCGCTCTGAGGCTCAATCAAACATCCTAAAAAAACAGGAAAGAAACCAATATAAAACCAGAAAACCCAAAGCCCCCATGCGTATTTTTTAAAATATGCATAAAGAAGCACAAACATACCAACAAGAAAAAATCCCATAAAAAACAAGGCCCACCATAAAACGCCACCTTTAACCGGCATAATCGCCCAACCCAATACAACATCTTGGCAAAACACTAAATTTTTCAAGACGCCGAAAACAAGTCGCCCAAATGTCGCTAAATATTCAAAAAAAGAAATATGATGCCACCCTATTTTTTCAAAAACACTCCCCCCTAGACTTCCCT
Source organism: uncultured Planctomycetales bacterium (assembly GCA_964450385.1). GTDB lineage: Bacteria > Omnitrophota > Gorgyraeia > Zapsychrales > JANLHA01 > JAKLFA01. Next base: position 40,835 of record CAYVEC010000010.1, on the reverse strand, counting down.
CATAAACTCGGAATAAAACATAGGCCGCCCAAAAAATTAAAAATGGAAATAATCTCTTCAGGGCCTCGATGAAACGACATTTGCAAACAACCATAAGTACCGCAAACATATAAATAGGAAGGGCCGCGGCTGTTTCATGACACCATATCGCTCCGATCGTTGATATGATCGTAAAAACAAATGCCGCCAACCCCTCCCCTTCTGCCCACTTCAAAAGAAAAATAATAGCCCAGCACATAAACATGATCTGGAACGCAAAGACGCTCGCCGTAATATAATTCACCATCAATCCATTGATCGGATGCGCCACGAACAGAACAGAAGCCATCAAGGCGATCCCGCGCTTCTTCGTTAATTCCTCCACACAGGCAAAGACCGAGACCCCTGCCATTGCGAGAAAAATGATGTTGATTAAATGATACCCACGCGGATTTTTTTCAAAAAACCACGAACAGATACCCGGAATAACATGAGCTAACGGTCGATAATATGAGGACGACCCCCTAAGGGATGTGCCAACTAAGCCTTGCGCGTCTGGAAAAAAATAATACTTTAAATATTTCCATGACTGCAGCATCTTGTCCGCAAAGATCAACCCGTGGTCATCAATACAAAACGGATTATCAATGCTGTTATGGAACGTCACCCCGGCCGTCATCAGGAGCAGCAAAAAAACGCTCAGAAAATATACGCCCTTTTTCCCTCTGCCGTGAAAACTGTTAAGAACATTTGAAACAATCCGTGTATTCATTTCCCATCGCTCCTTCTTATGACCCAACCGAGACCAGCGATGATGATATCTCATCAAGGACCAAAAGGCCCTTGCGCGTGGTCCGCACACGATCGCCCTCCCGTGCCAAGAACCCCTCCTCAACAAATCGCTCGATCGCTCCCTTCTCATCGCCGGCTAACGACACCCCAAAACGCATGCCGAGCCCCGCCAGATCGATCCCGTCACACATCCGCAGGCCAAAGACAACCGCCTCACAAAGCCGCGCGTAACCCGTGAGCCTCTCCTCACCCGCAATGACCGCGGCGCCGTCCCGCAGGGCCGCGATGTACTCTCGGGTGGGCACAATATTCCACCATCGGTGCCCCTCCTCATGAGAATGGGCCCCGACCCCGAGCCCCAGATAATTCCCTCCCTGCCAATAATTCAGGTTATGCCTTGACTCATACCCGGGCCGACAAAAATTACTCACCTCATATTGCCGCCAGCCCGCGGCCTCCAACCCCTCAACCGCGTTTATATATAGAGAAGGCGCGCCTTCGTCTCCAGATTGCTGACCCCCCTGGACAAAAAACCGGCTCCCAGGCTCAACCGTCAAGGAATAACACGACACATGCTCCACCTGAAGTGATCGGAGGGTCGCGATATCAGTGTCAAGACCATCCCGCGTCTGGCCGGGAATATCGATCATCAGATCCACGTTGATATTCTCAAAACCCGCCGTCCGGAGCGTCTCGACCGCGCGAAGTGCGGCCGCCCGGTCGTGGCACCGACCCAGGGCCGCAAGCGCTCGGTCGTCAAAGGTCTGGGCACCAAGGCTCACCCGGGTCACCCCCGCCTCAGCAAAGGCCCGCGCCTTCTCACGGGTGACGTCTTCCGGATTGCACTCGACCGAGACCTCGGCTCCATGCCCCCAAGAAAAATTCTCACGAAGGATCATGACAAGACGCGCCCACTCTTCCACGCTTAAAAACGATGGCGAGCCTCCTCCGATATACACTGTCGCGCACTGCCTTCCGCGATATCGCGAGGCCTCGCGCGCCAACGCATCGAGATACCCATCAATCCAATTTTTTTTGTTGACGGCAACAACAAAGGAACAATAAAAACATTTTTTTTGACAAAACGGAATGTGGATGTAAAGTCCGCTCATCGATCCATGACCATCCGGCATCATTCGCTTCACGATCTGTACTATTTTTTAAATTTCTCGACGAGATTTTAGAGATAACGCAACAGGGCAACGTCTCTTTTTCCACCTTCATAATATGTGAAGAAAATTAAAAAATATATAAAAAAAATAAAATAATTTTTGCATCGGTGGGGCAGTGTGTTATTATTAAATCGTAAGTGGCAAAAACAAAAACAAAGGAGAGAGGCCATGGTCGTCAAGAAGAAAGCTGCTAAGAAGAAAGTAGCAAAAAAAGTCGTGAAGAAAAAAGTTGCAAAGAAGAAAGTCGCAAAGAAGAAAGTCGCAAAAAAAAGATAAGCTTCTCAGCGACTCAGTTCTAACAAAGCCCTCGGATGCCTCCGGGGGCTTTGTCGTTCCGGCCCCTTCGGCCGCGCCTCAAGGAGCCGGCGGCACCACAGATCCCCCTCCCTTTTTCCTTGCCCAATCCCCGAATTCCCCCTACAATAATCCTCGCCATGAACAGGTTCCTGCGCTCTAAATGGTTTATTCCCACAGCACTGGCCGTCCTCCTGGCCATTGCCTTCTTTGACGTCGTTTTCCTCAACAAAACATTCAAGGTCTCGACGGCGAATGCCCAGGCTATGCCGTATGGCGTCTACGGTCAGGAATTCAACCGCCCGCGGTTCATCCCGGTCAACGGGACCGATTCATCGGTCCTCGAAGAGCCCCTCTATCAATTCATCAAGAACTCGCTCTGGAAAGGCGTCCTCCCTCTCTGGAATCCTCACCAGGCATGCGGCTACCCTCTCATCGGGATGATCCAGACCGCGATGTTCTACCCGCTGACATGGATCATGTATCTCTTCCCTTCGATCATCGCCTGGGACATCCTCATCCTCGTCCGCCTCCTCCTCGCCGGAATATTGACGTTCTGGTTCATGCGGACAATGGGCTTTAACAAAACCCCGTCGGTCGCCTCAGCGATCGCCTTTATGCTGAGCGGGCCGATGGTCCTGCTCCAATACTGGACCGTTAATGTCGATATCGTTCTGCCGGTCCTGCTCATCGCCCTGGAACGCCTCATCCGCGAACGGTCTCCCCGATCGATCGCGTGGGTCAGCGTCGCGGTGGGGCTCACTTTTTTCGGCGGGCATCCTGAACATATTTTTCTCGTGAACGCCTATGGCGCCGCGTTCTTCATCTTCCGTTTCCTCGCGCTCCCTGACGCCAGACAGGCGTCTCGCGGCATCGGCCTATCCATCGCCAGCGCATATATCCTGGGGATCGGCCTCTCGGCGATGGTCCTCTTTCCATTCCTGCGGAACCTCTTTACCGAATTCTGGCACAGCCATCCCGGCGGCACAGGCCTCATGATGGAAGAACAACGGGCCCGCGCGATCACCCTCGCCCTGCCGCACTTTTTCCAGCGCGAGGCGATCTCCTACCAATGGGTCTTCGCGGGCTGGTGGGGCGGCTACCTCGGGATCCTCCCGATCGGGCTCAGTGCCGTCGCCCTTTTCCAAAATCACAAACGCCGCCTCAATCTGTTCTTTATAGCCATGGCGGTTCTGCTCATCAGCAAGGCCTATGGGCTCGCCTTCATCAACTGGATCGGATACCTTCCTCTCTTCAATCTCCCGCGATACGCGATCCATACCCCGCCGTTTGCGGCCTTCAGCATCGCGGTCGCGGCCGGCATGGGCGTTCGCGCCATTTTGGCTCGACCCCGACCCGCCCTCTGGCAGGCAGCGGGATTCGGCGCCATCCTCATGGCGGTCGCACTCGGACATCTCTTCATCTACCGTCAGGCACAACATGTGGAGCTGAGCGTCCGAGCCGTTATTTTTTCCGCCGGGATCCTGATCGCCTGGCTGACGATCATCGCCCTAGCCCGTCGACAAGGCCGCGTTGTGACCTCAGTCTGCCTGATCGCCCTGCTGTGGTTCGAGCTTGTCGCCTATATCCACCGCGAACGGCCCACAAGATATGATTCGTTCCCCAAGATCCCTTATATCGAATTATTAAAGACCTCACCGGTCCCGGTACGGAGCTACGGAAACTACTGGGCCTTTTACCCTAACGCGGGCTCGGCCTATGGCGTTGATGATCTCGGATATTTTCTCTGCATGGCGCCGCAGCGTTTTGTCGATTTCGTTAACAATCTCTTGATCCGCGACCATTTTCGAAATGACTTTCGGTCCCCTGCCTTGCGCACAATCCCGGTTCAGCGCCGAGAGAACTTTCTCGATCTCCTCAACGTCCATTATCTGATCCTGCCGGCGACCGACGCCTTTATCCGGCCGTTCCCGCATTTCGATCCGGCGGACAAATACGCCCGACAGGTTTATCACCGAGAGGTCCGGGTCTACGAGCGGCCGCATCCGATGCCCCGGGCGTTTATCGTTCACCGGGCCGCCTTCTCCACAGATCCGATGAGGACCTTTCAGCTCCTGGAACAGGCCCAGGACCGTCTCCGGGGATTCGCCGTACTCGAAGGACCCGATGATCCGACGATCATCGACCGGCTCAACGCCGCTCCGCTCATCGATGGGTCATCCGCCCGAATCACGCGCCAGACGCCCAATACGCTTGACCTCACGGTCTCAATGGACCATGACGGCGTCCTCATCTTGAGCGAGGCCTATCACCCAGAATGGCGGGTGTATGTGAATGGCCGGCGGGAAAAGATCTATCCCGCGGACCACCTCCTTCGCGGGGTCTTCCTTCCGGCCGGGCGACACTCGGTGCGCTTCGTGTTTCACCCGTTGTCATTCTATCTCGGACTCGCCACAACCGCCGCGACCGCGATCATCATCGTCCTGTTTTTCCGCCGTAACCTGCCGTCCCGAAAAAAGAAAAAAGGCAGGTGATATCCATCACCCGCCTTTTCTAAATCAACCCCTACCGCTCGTTTACTTCTTTGTCTTCTCCGACGGCTTGGCCTTGACCGCGGCCTTCGCCTTTTTCTCTTTCCCCGCCTCGCGCTTCTTGCGCTCCTGCATCTGCTTAAACTTTTCGGGCATATGATACTTCATCCATCCCTCGGCATAAAGCGACAGCCATTCATCCGTTGCCCGTTCAATCCCGATACTGTAGCCCGCTTTCTGACTCTCGATCCACAGATGTCGATTAATTTCCTCGATGACTTCTTTATTCTTTAAGAGCTCCCTCAAATCATCGATTTTCATGACAATCCCTCCTCATCTCTTTTAATGGCCATGTGCACCATGATTATATCCTGATTTGATTTTTTTCCAAATACTTTTTTCTGAAATCCCCCGTCCTTTTCGTCATGCCTCGACATTTGAACGGCGCCGTCTCTCGACCGAGGCCGCAACCACGATCCCGATCTCATAAACGCACCACATCGGCAAGGCCAGCATGATCTGAGAAACAACGTCCGGCGGTGTGAAGATGGCCGCGACGACAAAAATCAGCACGATCATGCTCTTCCGGCCCGCCCTCAGCTGAGCGCTTCGAACGAGTCCGAGGGCCGACACCCCCCCGGCGACGACTGGAAACTCAAAAACAATCCCTGTAAAAAAAACGAAGGAACAATAGAACGAAAAATACGAGGACACCGTGATCATGGGCTGTAACCGATCAGACGCGAACCCCATGAGAAAACGAACCCCGGCAGGGACAAGAAGTCCCGCCGAAAAGACCGCCCCGACGGCAAAAGCCGCCACTCCAGCCGCGGTCCACGTAACAATGTTCTTGCGCTCATCAGGCCGAAGCCCCTCAGCGACAAAAGACCATGCCTGATACATCACAACCGGCAGGGCCAAGGCCGCGCCAAGCCATCCGGCCAATCGAAGCCTCACGACGAGGGCCTCGGCAGGATAAAGAAAAACGACCCGTTCCACAGGACGGATCATGAACCCCAGCACCTCATCCGTCAGCGGATAAACAGCGACGGCACACGCCACCCACGCAGCGAACGACATCACGATTCGCCCCTGCAATACCCCCCAATGATCCCCGTAAGAACGCCTCGGCATCGCACCCATCGCGCCATCCCGGGTTATATCCCGCTCCCCGCGCCTGACCCGCCTGAATCTCCGTCCGTGCCATCTTTGATCGCCTTCTTGAATTCCCGGATCCCTTCCCCGCAGGCCTTAAAAATCTTAGGCAAATTCTTTGCGCCGAACAAAAGAATGACCAGCACTGCCACAACCAGGATCTCACCCCATCCTAAGCGGCCCATATCCTACTCCTTTCCTGAATACCGGTATCGATAACGCTACCACGAAATGACACGATAGACATCTTTTGTATAGAGGGACGGATCTTCAAGCGGCTGGACATACGAAATCACATCGAGGACCTTCTCCACCACGGCCACCCCCTGACGGTTGTTGCCGTCATAGACAACGAGGCGCTGCCCCTCCTGCATCCGGTGGGCCGCCCCCAGGGTGATGACCCACAAGCCGTTGGCGCGGTCGATCCAGAGGTCGCCTTCCTGACGAGCGGGGTCTCCAGAAAGCTCATCCGCCACAGTATCAGGATCCACGGTCAGATTGAGCTCCTTCCCCGCGATCGCCGCGAGGTCTTGGATCTTCGATTCGGCCTGTTCCTTCTCGCTGTTCAAGACGGTCACATGGTTTTGAAGTTCCTCGACCTTCTGGTCCGCGACCTGCTGATGGCCCAAGAGGACATAGAGGATCCCGACGACGCAGATAAACGCGATGAAAATACAGGTGAGGCCGATAACGATGAGCTTTTTATGTGTCATATTCCACGCGAGACAGGTTTATGATGTCCGGCCGTCTCGATGTGTATTCTATCACAAAAAATTTTCTCGCTGTCTCAATATTCAAAAAACACAGGGCGAACACCGCGATCATTTTTTTCCGATCAGGGAAAACATTTTCGCTTTGTAGGCCTCGACCCCGGGCTGATCAAAGGGATTCACCCCAAGCAGATATCCAGAAACAGCGACACCCTTCTCGAAGAAATAATATAACTGCCCCAAATGCGCCGCATCTGCCTCTCCGATCCCGATCGTCATGTTCGGAACCCCGCCCTCATAATGGGCCTGGGCCGTCGCCTTGTAGGCCTGTTTATTGACAAAGTCCAGATCGCGGCCCGCGACACAGTTAAACCCGTCGATATTCTGCGGGTCATCGGGGATGCGGACCGTGTGCCGGACCTTTTCAATATCAATAAAGGTCTCGAACAGATTGCGGACCCCATCCTGCATGAGCTGGCCCATTGAATGAAGATCCGTCGACAGAACCATTGAGGCCGGAAAGATCCCCTTCCCGTCTTTGCCCTCGCTCTCACCGTATAACTGTTTCCACCATTCATGGACATAAAGCATATTGTCATAGAACGACGAGAGGACCTCGATCACCTTGCCCTGCTGAAAAAGGCCATAGCGGGCCGCCGCATACTGATGGGCCGCGTTCTTCCCCAACGCCGCAACACCGTATTCGGCCTCCCCGCGGCGCGCCCCGGCCACCAGGGCCTTGATGTCAATGCCCGCGATCGCGAGCGGCACAAGGCCGACCGGGGTCAGGACCGAGAACCGCCCTCCGACATCGTCGGGGATCACAAAACTCCGGTATCCGTTCTGCCCCACGATCTTCCGCAAGGCCCCACGCGCGGCATCCGTCACGCAGATGATCCGGTTCTTGAGTTCAGGGGCGCTGTATTTTTCCTCCATCATCTTTTTCAAAAGACGAAAGGCCAGGGCCGGCTCCGTCGTTGTCCCTGATTTCGAGATCACAACAACGGTCACCCGCTTGTCCTTGAGTTCGCGCATGAGGCTGTTCATATAATCGGCGCTCATATGATGGCCGGCATAATAGACAGGAAGAGCCGCCTCATCGCGAAGGAACTCGATCGTCGAACGAATCCCCAGATAGGACCCCCCGATCCCAATGCTCACGAGACAATCCGACTGCGCGCGGACCTCCTTGCCCAACATCACGAGCTCATCCAAGAAGGCGTCATCGATCGACGACGGCAGATGCAGCCACCCCGTATATTCGGCGCCGGCGCCTGTCCGGGCTTCCAGGGACCGATGAGCGGCCTCGACCCGGGAGCCTAACCCCTCCAGGTCCGTTGAGTCAATATACCCCTTCAAATTTTCCTGATGCACGACGATCCCCATAGACCGATTCCTTTCTCCCTCACGTCTCGCTGTTCCCCAAGGCCGCCTCGATCACCGCCCCGCCCAACAGCCGGTCGCCCTGATAAAAGACAACAGACTGCCCCGGCGTGACCGCATACTGAGGCTCCGAAAAAACGACCTCGACCTCCCCTTCGCTGACCGGACGCACCCGCGCCGGAACAGCCCTGGCATTATAACGAATACACGCCTCCACGTCCAGCCCCTGCTCGGCCAACTCGCCATAAAGCAGCCGGCATCCCGACGCGACAAGCCCGCGCGTCACGAGGCGCTCACGCGGCCCCACATAAACCGTATTCTGTTCCACGTCGATCGCGTACACATACGTCGGATATCCCAAGGCCAGGCCCAGACCCTCACGCTGACCGATCGTATACTGCCCGATCCCTTTGTGATCCCCGACCCGCTGACCCTTATGATCCAAGAACGGACCAGGCCGGAAGGCCCCCTCCCCCGCATGCCGTCTCAAAAAATCCTGGTATCCTCCATCGCGAACAAAACAGATGTCCTGACTTTCGGCCCGATCCGCTGAAGGCAGCCCGGCTTCGGCCGCGATCGCCCGCACCTCTGCCTTCGTGAGGTCCCCAAGAGGGAACCGAATCCGGCCCAAGCGCTCTCGCGCGATCCCATATAAAAAATACGACTGGTCCTTCTGGGCATCTTTGGCTTTATAAAGACCCCATCCGGAACTCGGGTCCCCGAGGATCCGCGCATAATGTCCTGTGGCCAACCCGTCGGCGCCCAAGGCCTCAGCCTGCCTGAACAAGGCGTCAAATTTTACCCAGGTATTACAGCGAACACAGGGATTCGGCGTGCGTCCGCTCGTATACTCCTCAATAAAATTCCCGATCACCTGGGTCCGGGCCGCCTCATCAACATCCGCGACCACAAAAGGGATCTCCAGATATTCTGCAACCGCCCGCGCCGCGGCGACCGATGCCGCTCTGCGTTCCGTTTCGATTCCAAACCCCGCGAGCGACATCGTGACCCCAATAACCTCATGCCCCGCCTGCTTTAAAAGAAGGGCCGCCACCGCCGAGTCCACCCCACCGCTCAAGGCGACACAGATACGGCCCGCCGCCATCTCACCGCCCATCGCCGCACCCCTCCGATCCTCCGGTCGAATCACGCAAAAAAACCTCAAGAGCGTCATTGAACGCCCTCGCATACACCAAGAACGGAAAATGTCCGCAGTCCTTAAAGATCTCACACCGCGCCGACGGGACCCCCGCCCGAAAGACGTCCATCACTCCCGGCGGGCAGACAATATCAAGGTCCCCGTTGATCACGAGCACCGGGGCCGTAATCGCGGGCAGCATCGGACGAAAATCCGCGGTCTGAAGAAGAACAAAGAAATGCGCCAAGACCTCAACCGAGGCAAACCCCTCTGAACTTTTAAACCGCCGCAACCATCGATAGACCAGGCTTTCCCGTTCCGCCCGGCTAAACAGCGAAACAAAAAAACGGCCCACGGATCGCGGATAATTCTTCTTCAGCGCCTCGGTGAGCTTAAGCACCCTCTGCTCCCCGAGCCCAAACGGATATCCCGTGGTCCGGCATAACCGCGGGGCTGAGCCCGTAAGGACCAACGACGCCACGCGTTCCGGAGCCAGGCTATACATCTGGAGCGCGACCAGCCCGCCCATTGAACTCCCGACCAGATGAACACGATCCGCGCTTAATCGACGGAGCAGGTCCCACACCCCTCGGCCGAGTTCTTCAAACGACACCGCCTGCCAGGATGTCTCGCCATGACCCGGAAGATCAACGCACACGATGCGATACTCCCCCTGAAAGGCCCGGACCTGCTGACGCCAGACCCGAAGGTCCGCGCCCCATCCGTGAAGAAAGACCATCCACGGCCCTCGCTCTCCCTCACAGACATAATGCCATCGGATGTCCCCGATCTCGATCTCCGCCATCCCGTTCTCCTCAACGAAGCACCTTCACCACATCCCCAGAATAGATCTTTTTCACGGCCCCGTCATCGCATCGAACCACAAGGGCCCCATCACCGGCAAGGCTTTCCGCCACGGCCTCAAACGGTCCCTGACCCGTGTCCACCCGGACCCGCCGGCCCCAGAGACGAGCCTTTTTCCGCCATGTCTCCATGACCTCATCAAACCCCTGCTCACAGACGCGCCCGTACCACCCCTCAAGGGCCGCCATCATCCGCTGAAATAAGACGACCCGCGAGACCGTTCGCCCGCTCGCCTCACTCAACGAAACCGCCCCGGCCGGCAGCCCGGCTTCCGCCCCATGAACATTCACGCCAATCCCGATGATAAAAAAATCCACACGCTCAGACTGGGCCCTCATTTCCGTGAGGATCCCCGCGCATTTTTTTCCTGATACGAGAAGATCATTCGGCCACTTGATCTCAGGCTCAAGGCCGGACACATCAGCGATCGCCTCCGCGACGGCGACCCCGGCCATGAGCGTCATTTTAGGCAGATCAACGAGCGGGATCTCCGGACGGAGGATCAACGAGACGTAGACCCCGGCCCCTGCGGGCGAAACCCAGGGCCGGCCCATTCGCCCGCGGCCGACCGTTTGAGTATCCGCACAAATCACCGTGCCGTGAACAGCCCCGGCCCCGGCTCGTTCCGCCGCAATATCCATGGTGGACGAGACCTCATCATAATATTCATAGACCCGCGCCAGCCAACTCGTACTCAAGCCGCGGACCACTTCCCATGGAAATAAGGCGTCCGGGCTCCCGGCGAGACAATACCCCCGGTTCTTGACCGCGGTGATACCATAGCCCAGGCCTCTTAATTCATCAATATATTTCCAGATCGCAGCGCGGCTCAGACCGAGACAACGGCTCATCTCTTGGCCAGAGACAAAACCCTCTTGTTTTCGTAGCATCTCGATGATCTTCTCGAGCATACACCCTCCCGGCTCCTTGCGCATCATAGCGAGAAGACCCTTAATTGTCAACTTGTTGAGCTTTTTTAGTTTACAATCAAAGACGAATTGACAAATACTATGGCCTCTGATACAATTTGCCAATCTCAGCATATCGTGGGGCCGTAGCTCAGCTGGGAGAGTGCTTGAATGGCATTCAAGAGGTCGTGGGTTCGAATCCCTTCGGCTCCACCACTTTTCCTCATAATAAAAGCCCGGCGGCCTGACACAGAAGGCGCCGTTTATTAATATCTGTTCTTTTGATGATTTCCGTTAACCGCATGAAGGACCGAAAGGTGATCCGGTCCGGAAAACACGATCTTCCTGCTGGAGTGGCGGAATTGGTATACGCGCTGGTCTCAAAAACCAGTGTCCTCCCGGACGCGTGGGTTCGACTCCCACCTCCAGCACTTTTTTTCACCAGTGGGCATCCCACGCCTCCTTGACACACCCCAATCTCATCGAGATCCCGAGCCCCATCAATCGCTCGCGCGTTGCCGTTCGCGTTCCTTTTGAATTTCGATCATAAACCCGGCCACGGCATCCTCGGCCTCTGCCGCCTCCACCACTTTTCCTTGCGCCGTCCAAAGACGGGTCGCCTCACCGAGGTGGCGTGAGACGCCCGGCTCGTTACCCAAATACGCGTAGAGCACCGCTAAATTATAATGCGCCTCCGCGAAATCAGGCCGCAGGCCGATCGCCGTCTGAAGCGCCGCCTCAGCCTCAGTCCACCGCTCTTGGTTGCGATAGGCCGGCTCCATCGCAAAGTAGATCGCCGGATCAGATGGATTGATCTTCGACGCTGTCTGATACTGGGCAATCGCCCGGTCGAACTGGCCCTGACGCAAATATTGCCCGCCCAGAGTCAAATGAAAATCCGTGCGCAGCGGATTGAGCCGCACTAACTGCTCATAAAACGCGACGCTGTTTTTAAAAAACCCGAGGTTATACACCGCGGCCACACTATAGAGCCCAATCACAAGCGACACCCCGACAATACTTACGATGCCGTCAGCCTTAATCGCGCATTCTCCCTCAGGAACTTTTTTAAACACAACCAAGACAACAAAAAGACTCCAGGCAAAGCACGCAAAATACAGATACCGCGAATACAGATACACCGGCCACCGGACACACACGAGGACCGGAAGCAGGCCGATCGTCATCCAGACAAAAGAATTTGACAACATATAGGCCTCTTCCCGATGGACGCCCCGGCGGTTCAGATAGGCCATGACAGCAAGGAACAAAAAGATCACAAACCAGATATAGACCAGGCTCGGTGTCATATACATCGAGGAGATCATACCGAGAAACATCCACACCCCTTCGATCACCATGACGAGCGAACCCGGCCACGAGACAACCGGCAGGGCCGGGGCAACCGCCAGAGTCTGGCGGAGCGCGAGATAAACAACGGCGATCAACCCAAAATAGACGACATCGCGGAGCCGGCGATGAGGATACGGATGATAGAGCTCATAAACCAAGAGGATCAATGGGAACATCAGGGTCGCCTCGCTGATCAGCATCGCCGCGGCCGATAAGACATACATCATCACGCGGGCCGATCGGACACCGTCCCGGCGGTAGACGACATACCGTTCCAGGGCCCACATCATCATCGTCATACCGATGAGGTCGAACGACCCCGCGATCGAGCCGACGGCCCCGACATGCAGAGGGTGAACAGCGAATAAAAGACCCGCAAAGAACGCCCGGCGGCTGTCCTGAAGAAACCGCAGGCCCAGCCGATACACGGCCATGACCCCGACAATATGGACAACCAAGGCCGCCGCGTGATACAGCATCCACATGTCTCCGATATTGACACGCATCATCGCCATGAGGAGTGTTCGAAGAGGCGTGTAGCCATAAACAATGACCGGCGGCGGCACCACATGAACAAAAAATTTAAGGATATTCGTCAGGCTGTTGAGCAGGCCCCATTCAAAAAAGAGAGACATCTCTTCAGGCAAGATCCCAAAGGTAACGGTCTGCCCGAACACCAAGACCGCCGCAGACCCCAACAGCCAATAATGAATCCTACGCCCCTGTCTCATGTCGTCCCCTTTCGTCCCGCGGCCGCTGATGACGCAGCTGACCGCATGCCCCTGCCACCCCCTGTCCCCGCGACACCCGGACCGTGGCGTGCACACCGGCCTGTTTGAGCCGGCGGCAGAATTCCCGCACCTCTTGTTCCGACGGAGGATCATAATCAAACTCCTCCACCCGGTTATACGCGATGAGATTTATCTTGCACGTGATCCCCCTCAGAAGCCGCGCCAGGGCCGCCGGCGCCTCCGGACAGAGGGTCACCCCCGGAATGACGATATACTCAAACGTGATCTGCCGACCCGTGCCGCGCGTGTACTCACGGCAGGCAGCCACAAGCTCTTTTAGGGGATACACCGTATTGACCGGCATGAGCGCTCCGCGGGAACGGTCATCAAATCCGTGCAGCGAGACCGCGAGCTCCACCTGACGGCCGAAGCCGGCGAACTCCTTGATCTTGGGAATGATCCCGCATGTCGAGATCGTGATCCGGCGGGCCGCGATATGGAGCCCCTGCGGATCATTCATGATCTCGATCGCGGGGAGAACCGCCTCGAGATTTTCAAGCGGCTCTCCGGTCCCCATAAAGACGACATGGCTGATCCGATCGACACCGGTGATCCTCCGGGCCAACAGCAGTTGGGCAATGATTTCGCCGGAGGTTAAATGACGCCGCCAGCCGCCGATACCGCTCGCGCAAAACCCGCATCCAAATTTGCATCCCGCCTGGGTGGACACGCAGACCGTGACCCGCGTGTCCGTCGGGATCACAACGGTTTCGATCCGCTCCCCGTCCCGGCAGCAATATAGGAACTTCACAACCCCGTCAGCCGATCGTGAGGTCTCCGCAGGGTCCGAAAGCGCCATCTCAAAATCGCCGGCGAGCTGCTCACGCAAGGCCGCTGGGATGTTCGTCATCTCATCAAACGAAATCGCATTCTTCTGATAGATCCATTCGAAAATCTGACGGGCACGGAACGACGGCTGCCCGGTCTCTTTAAGATAGGCCGCCAACATCGGAAGGGTACAATCAAACATCAGCCTGCCAGGCCGGCCCCCGGGAGCATCCCCGCGCGCGGCGGGATTATGACAGGGAGGCGTCCGCGCCACTGGCAGCCACCTTTTGTTCAAACTCGCCGATCTGACGGAATTTTTGATACCGCCGTTCGATGAGCGCGGCCGGATCAAGACGGGTCAGGGCCTCAAGGTCCTTCAACAGAATCTTTTTCAGATCATCGGCGACCGCCTCAGGATTGCGGTGGGCGCCGCCGAGGGGCTCCGGAACCACCCCATCGATGATCCCGAACCGCAGGAGATCCTCACCGGTCAACTTTAACGCCTTCGCCGCATCCGGGGCGCGGACAGAGTTCCTCCACAGGATCGAGGCACACCCCTCAGGCGAGATGACCGAATAATACGCGTTCTTGAGCATGTACACCCGATCCGCGACCCCGACACCCAAGGCCCCGCCGCTGCCGCCCTCACCGATAACAGTCGCGATAATGGGCGTGCGGATCCCCGCCATATCGCGGAGGTTCATCGCGATCGCCTGCGCCTGACCGCGTTCTTCGGCGCCGAGCCCCGGATACGCGCCGGGGGTATCAATGAACACAACAACCGGGATCTTAAATTTCTCCGCGAGCTGCATGAGGCGCATCGCCTTGCGATACCCCTCGGGATGAGCGCATCCAAAATTCCTCAGGATGTTCTCTTTGGTGTCGCGCCCCTTTTGATGGCCCATGACCATGACACGGAACGACCCGATCTTCGCAAAGCCTCCGATGAGAGCGGCGTCATCAGCGAACAGCCGATCGCCATGGAGCTCCAAAAATTCTGAGGTGATCAAATGGATATAATCAAGGGTGTACGGCCGGGCGGGATGCCTCGCGATCTGGACCCGCTGCCAGTCACTCAGCCGGCCATAGACATCCTCCTTCATCTTTTTCAATTTCTGCTCGAGCTTCTTGATCTCCGACGACAGATCTACATTTTTCTCCGTGCCAAAATTCTTAAGCTCATCGATCTTGACCTCGAGCTCAACGATCGGTTTTTCAAAATTCAGGACTTCCATACAGATGACCTTTCGATAACGATGCCGGCGTCCAGCGCGGCCCTCAGTTAATCAACGATAACAACCTTCGTCCCCCTCGGAATAAGGCTGTACAGTTCTTCAACCTCATCATTCAGCATCCGGACACAGCCCGCCGTCACCTGGCGGCCGATCGTCTCAGGCTCGATCGTTCCGTGAATGCCATAGCCCGGGGCCTCCTCAAAGCCCAGCCAGCGCGTCCCCAGAACGTTCTGCGGACTCTCCGGAGGCACGATCACACCGCTATTGAACCAGACCGGGTTCTCAAGCAATGAAGTGATCGTAAAGGTCCCGACCGGCGTGGAATTATTCTCTCCCGTTGATACGGTGTAGACCTTGAGCATCTCCTCCCCATCTTTCAGGATCAAGATGTTCTGCGACTTATCGACAAAAATATTAAAATTGCCTTTCCAGACGCGGAGCTTCTGGCCAACACGAATCGTGTCGCTCTTCAGGTCATTGCTCTTTTTTAAGAACTCAACCGTGGTATTATACCGTCGGGCAATCTTCCCCAGTGTGTCGCCGGGCTCGACCGCGTGAATCAGGGTCTTCTCCGGAACCTGCTGCTTCGAGAACAAGAGGTCCATATTCAGCTGATGGAGTTCCTGCTGGATCTGAACAATATTTTCCGCGTCGGGATGCTGCTCCAAAAGTTCCTGATAGATCATCTTGGCCTCAACAGGCTTCCGGCTCTTGGCAAGTTTGCTTGCCTGATCATACAGTCTCATCGCCTCGGCAGATTTCGGGGCCGACACCGTCACCGCGCCACTGTCCCTCCCCCCGCGGCTCACCACAATGACCGCGACACCGACTGCCAGGGCAACGCCCACCCCCATCAACAGATTTCGATTCACCTGAACTCTCCTTGTTCTCGCCTGTCTATTATTGCCAAATATGAAAAAGCCAAACCGCCAACACGCAGCCGACCACCATCCCGACAAAGACCTGAAACGGAGAATGCCCAATCAGTTCGATCAGGCGGTCCCCCTCAATTTTTCCGCGCCAATAAATATCATCCATGATCTGGTTCAAGATTTCGGCCTGCTGTCCCGTGGCCCGCCGGACGCTCTGGGCGTCGAACATCGTGACCAAGGCAAAAACCCCTGCCACAGCAAAAAGCACCGAATCAAAACCCTCCTGGAGCCCGCAGGCAGTGGCCAGGGCTGCGACCCCCGCGGCATGGCTCGAAGGCATGCCCCCGGTCCCGATGAACCACCGAAAATTAAAACGCCTTTCCTGGATCACCCCCAGAATGACCTTTATGAACTGGGCTACAGCCCACGTGACGATCGTGATCGCAAACACCTTGTTCCCAGGGGTCAACAGGATCTCCTTTATGAAAAAACACCAAGAAGAGACGAAAATACTACTATTTGACCTAATATTCTTTTTATGTTACGTTACATTATAAATAGGGGTCTTTTAAAAAGCAAGGTGTTTTCCGGCATTTGCTTGCCCCAAAGAACAACCTGACCCCCACAGGGCATCCCCACCCAAACAACGATCATCCCTTCTATTGGATCACCCCTCATACCTAGGGGTCCCTATGCTCTCACATGTTGTAAGTTTCGGTATCGAAGGAATCGAGGCCTATCCCGTTCGCATTGAAGTTGATGTGGCGCGAGGACTTCCATCAATCACGATCGTCGGCCTTCCTGATAACGCGGTCAAAGAAAGCAAGGACCGTGTCCGCGCCGCGATCAAGAACAGCGGATTTCAATTCGCCTCCAATCGGATCATTATCAACCTCTCTCCTGCCGACACCAAAAAAAGCGGGGCCTCGTATGACCTTGCCGTTGCCCTCGGATATCTCGCGGCAACCGGACAGATCTGTTCCGAATCCCTTAAAAAATTTATTATTCTGGGCGAGCTCTCCCTTGATGGGACCCTTCGGCCGATCCATGGCGCCCTGCCGATCAGCCTCAGCATCCCGGCCAAGGCCTTTGAGGGCGTGATCCTGCCCCAGGAGAATGCCTATGAAGCCGCCATTGCCGGGCGGTGCCCGGTTTTCCCAGCGCGTCATCTTAAAGAGATCGCCGCGTTTCTGTCAGGTTCGCCATCAACGCTCACCCGGTTCACGATCAACAGCGCAACCCTTCTCAACGACCACCCGGCTGACCACGCGGATTTCAGCGATGTCCGCGGGCAAGCGTTGATCAAACGCGGTCTGGAAGTCGCTGCCGCGGGCGGACACAATGTGCTCATGATCGGCCCGCCCGGAAGCGGTAAGACCATGCTGGCCCGGCGCCTCCCGTCGATCCTCCCGCCCATGGCGCTCGAAGAAGCGCTCGAGATCACGAAGATCCATTCGGTGGCTGGGATCCTGCCGAGCCAAACCGCCCTCCTCACGGCGCGGCCATTCCGGTCCCCGCATCATACGAGCTCTGATATCGCGCTCATCGGCGGCGGGTCCCACCCCAAGCCCGGTGAGGTCACCCTCGCGCACCACGGGATTCTCTTTTTAGATGAACTGCCGGAATTCAGCCGCCGGGTGCTCGAGGCCCTGCGCCAGCCGCTCGAAGACGGATGGGTTACGGTCTCACGCGCGACCAAGACGATCCGTTTTCCCTCCCAATGCATGCTCGTCGCAAGCCTCAACCCTTGCCCGTGCGGGTACGCCACTGACCCCCGCCGCGAATGCGGCTGCTCACCGCTCCAGATCCAGCGCTACATGTCGAAGATCTCCGGCCCGCTCCTGGATCGGATCGACCTTCACCTCGAGGTCGCGCACCTTCCCACGGATCACCTCATGTCGCTCGACCCGGGAGAACCCTCCTCCGCCATCCGGGCCCGGACCTGCGCTGCCCGCCGGATCCAACACGAGCGCTTCGCCCAGGACCAGATCCCTGTCTTTGCCAACGCCTTCATGCGGCACCGGCAGATCCGACAACACTGCGCTCTCTCGTCGACGAGTCAGCATCTGTTAAAAAACGCGATCGACCAGCTCGGCCTCTCGGCCCGCGCCCATGACAAGATCCTTAAAGTGGCTCGCACCATCGCGGACCTCGCCGGATCGGCCGAGATCCGCGAAGGGCATCTCGCCGAGGCGATCCAATACCGGTGCCTGGATAGAACCTGAACAAAAAGGATTCATCATGTCACACCTGCCCATACCAGAAAAAATGATCCAAAATAAAATTTTCATCGTCAGAGGTAAAAAGGTTATGTCGGATAGAGATTCAGCCCAGCTCTATGGGGGGATTTACGCAAATAAAGAAGCCCAGTCGCTCACGACCGGGCTTCCGTATCACCGCGTGCCCCTTGAGGTCAATCGATTAAACAAATCTTCGGCGGAAGAGCATCCCGACCAGGCCGCCGCCGACGAGCATCATCGACGCCGGCTCAGGCACTGCCTGCGGTCCGGAACTTCCGACAGCGAGCTGACCGCCCCGATAAAAAGAAACCCCGTCATCCGGAGTGATGTTCGCATGGAAAGAATTGTACGAGTCAACGAATTGAAGTCCCTCGCCGGATCTGTACGCATAGGCGGACACGCTCAACTCTTCTCCGAGATCCAGACCATTCGTGTATCCTACGAAACTAAAATCATAGGCGAAATTGTAAACCCCGTCATTGTTATTGTCTTCCCACACCAGATTAAAAAACGACGGGTCGCTTCCGAGATCTTTTACCGTAGACCCGCCGGTGACGAGATTCTCCGAGGAGAACCACCCATAGGGCTCCAGGTCCATTTCCCCCTGCTGCACTGCGAAGTGGAAATTGTAGGCCATTGACGGCGTGCGGAGGTAATACATAAGACTATAATTCGCGCTGCCTAGAGTAAAACTGCCGTCCTGCTGCAGCTGCGTTTCAAAGCTGCCCCCTAACGGTATCCCTGCCCCGCATGTCGTCGCGTCGCACCGGAACCCATCATCGCGATAATAAGACGATGAGTAGACTGTATTCAAGCTGTCGTCAACGCTGACTCCGATCTTGGCCCCGAGGCTGCCGACACCCTCAAATCCAACCAAAGATTTTGCGTAATTATTTTCATTGTAAACAACAGAGCTGCTGCCCTGCCACGAGCTCTCATCCGACCAGAAATGGTCATCCTGAGTGGTATTATTATTCCGGTCGGTATAATAACTCCAACTCCGGTACGTGTCGTACACAGCGGCGAAGGCCGGCTGGCTAACGCCCATCAGCAAAACAGTCAGCACGGTCAGCCCCATGCTTATCCGCTGCAACCGGGTCCGGACAAAATCGTTACGCGTCTTCATGGTGTCTTCTCCTTCAGTGTATATAACCTATTGTCACTCAAGTTAATTGGACGACACTCTACTACCATTTCTTAAACTCGTCAATGGGACACACGCGGACATGCCAGGACAGCTAACCACTGCGGCTTAACCAGCGCATCCCCCATCTCATTCATCGAATACCCCTCAAACAGGACCCCTTCCATCATCGCCATACCCAGGACGCCCACCAGACAAACCAAACCCTTAACGCGCGCTTAGATCTCCGGGCTCACCCACACCATGCCGTCACAATTCTATCTTTTCGTTTCTCCCCCATGACACGATATGGTATATATAAAATGTCTAAATTTTCAAGGGCCCGCTGAAAAACATGAACCATCCCTCAAAATCTTCCGTCGTGTTTATCGCCAGCATCCTCCTCGCCGTCATCCTTTTTCTCTTTTTCCTCTCAGTAAGGACCGGGACCCCGATGGCGGCCATCTTACGGACGCCACCCATCTCGTTTGTGCACACGGCGCACAACTTTGTCCCGGCCCCAACCATCCGAACCTTTAATTTTCTCTGGGCCGTCTACCTTGTATGGGGCGTGCTCACCCTCATTCTTGCCATTCGGCGACGAGGCCTCGAGGATCAACCCACGAGCCGGCTCTATCCGGCGGCCATCTCTGCCGGCATCATCGTCTTCGGCAGCATGACGGCCCTGAACCTGATCAGCCAGATCGACGACTTTCGTTATTCGTACTCTGTCTTTGCCCAGAAATCGCTGCCGGAAAAACAAAAATATCTTTTTAAAGACGCGTATCTTTTCCCGCGCTTTATCACTGACACCTTCCCCGGCCGCTACCGGGCAGAACTGATCACCGATATGGATATGACGCGCGACCCCGGGATGTTCACCCACCGGGCCTGGGCCTACTTTCTCTATCCGATCGATATCAGAGGCATCAGAAAACCCGAGCCGATCGACGCCCTGATCATCTTCCCGAAAGACAACCCCGAGGCATCCGTCGGGGATGAATTCACCCAGGTGATCAGCTGCGGCGAATCATGCCTCGTCGCCTTCAAAGGAAAACAACCATGTCCCTCTTCTCCCTATTAAACAGCCTCTTACTCCCCGCGGCCTTCGGGGTCGTTATCATCCGAATGCTGCTGCCGCATCGGATTCCCTCCTTGGTTGTCTGGATGATGGGATATGGTCTAGGCATCGGCCTGCTTGCCCAACTCATGCTCATCCTAGGCATCCTCCATATCCCTTATACATTCGGATCGATCAGCGCGCCTGTCGCCCTCATCATCACAATCGCATCCTGGTACAAGCTCCGCCATCCCGACAGTCAAGTGAACACCCCCCGCACAGAACACCGGACCCCTCTCTCAGCCGTCGACTGTGCGCTCATGGGTTTTATCATCTATCAAATCATTTTCGTTTTTTGGGAGACCTTTTTCATTCCCGTCTATAAATGGGACGTGATCGCAACACATGCCTTCAACGCGAAGATCCTTTTTCATGAACAATCCCTCGCGTTTGTCAAAAATTTCCCGACTCGGGCCTACCCGCTCCAGGTCCCTTTGCTAGAAATGTGGGTGGCCTTGAATTTAGGCCACTGGGACGACCAGCTGATCAAATCCATCTTTTTCCCCATGTTCTTATCGCTCATCACGTTCTTCTATTATTTCTTTTCAGGGACGACGAACCGCCGATGGGGTCTCATCGCCGTTGTCTTTCTGTTATCGTCGAACCTCCTGATCAATCACGCGTCGAACGGATATCGAGACCTCATGATGGGATATTACAACGCGGCCGTCTTCATCTCCCTCTTCCTGTGGCATCACCGGCGTGAACACGGCTGGCTCGTCCTGGCGGCCCTCTTCTCAGCCTGCTGCTCGTTTGTCAAATTGGAAGGCGTGGGCTATGTGATGATGCACCTGATGGGGTTCTTCGTCCTGTTAATGCACCACGGCGAAATCTCTTTTAGTAAAAAACTATTCTCGCTGATCCGATTTTTTATCGTCAGCTTCGGGATCGCCTCGCTCTATCTTGTCTTTAAGATGACTGCGTTCCCCCCGCGGGCCGAACGCGTCACCGCCTGTGGTCATTTTGAACTTCAATCGCTTCTGATCGATTGGTCCTGGGCAACGGTCAGCCGCGGGCTTGTGGTCCTTCAATATTTTTTCGAGGACCTCTTCCTGTCCTGGAACTGGAGCCTCATCTGGTTTCTGCTCGCGCTCTCATTGCCGAAAATATTGCGGACCCGCTACCAGGCTGAGGCCTGGGCCTTGTTCATCAGCCTCGTAGGATTCTTTGGAGTGCACTTTCTGGGCTTCTCATTGACACAACATTATGCTTTGGTCACAACGCACCTGGGACTCTCTCGCATGATCCTCCATTTCTTCCCCCTTGGCGTCATGCTCCTCGTCCTTCTGAACCTCCCCTCCCGCGCGGCTGAAGATCAAAGAACCTCGCCGTAGCAGCGCCTTCGATGCCTCGTGCCCATATCGAATCACGAAATGAAACTCAGCGAATTTTTCCCGATGAGGGAATTGCGAACAATGCGAAAGGAACCATCATGAACGCCCGAGGCCTCCAGCCCGCGCCTCGATCAGAAGGCTTCATTTTTTCCGATCATCATGAACCAGCTCATGGACCTTGGCCAAGAGATCGTCGACCTCGAACGGTTTTGTCATGTAGAATTCGGGCTTCATCTTGTCATCAAAGACGCGATCGGCAAAGCCATCCCGGGCCGTGAGCATGATGATCGGGATGTCGCGATACGAGCGGTTGCCCTTGATCATACTGCAGACCGTGAACCCGTTGAGCTCCGGCAGGTTCAGGTCCAGGGTGATCAGGTCCGGCCGCTCGCGTTTGGCCATCATGAGCCCCGCGTACCCGTCGCGGGCGACGAGGACCTCATACCCCTGGCTCGTGAGACGATATTCGATGATCTTGACGAGATCAGGATCATCCTCAATAATCAAAATCCTTTTTGCCATCGGACCGTATCTCCCTGATCGTGGTACAACGATTACGGAGCGCCTGCCCCGCGCTGACCTTCCATCCGCTCGAGCTCATATTCCTTCTGCTCGAGCATGGCCTCGACCGCGCGAAGGCGTTCCCGAGCATCCCTGAGCCGAACATCGATCGTCGAATGATCGTTCTTCAACAACAAGAGCTGATATTCCTTCTTTTCAAGTTCTGTCATGAGCTCATCGATGCGTTTTCTCAGGACCACCGCCTCGGGACTGCTCGCCTGGCCGGAGGCGGCAAGACCGTCGAGCTGATTTTTGCATAAGACCAGCTGATCCTTGAGCTCAACAATGATCGCCCCCTGCTCCTTCTCCATCCGCAGGATCTCCGCCTCCTTCTGCTCAAGAAGGGCCTCGACGGTCCGCAGACGCTCCTGGGCGTCGTTGACCCGGGTCTCGAGCATCGAATTGTCATCCTTCAATAACACAAGCTGATATTCCTTCTGCTCAAGGTCCGCAGCCATCTCGTCAATGCGGGTCTTTAAGGCGCAGGCCTCCTCGGTATTCGACTGATCCAAAAGGACAAACCGTTCAAGGCGCTGCCGGTCCGCCACGAGCTGCTCCTTCAGTTCCCGGATCAGCCCATCCTGCCGCTTCGTGCGCGCCACCAGGGCCTCGTCCGCCCGCTGAGCCCCCTGGGCAAAACGGAAACGCTGTTCCTCTTTGAGCGCCGTGACATCATTCAACAGGGTCTGAGACTGACGCTGAAGTCCCGTCACCTGGGCCTCAAGATCGCGGATCCTCTGGTCACGCGAGACAAGGGCCTTTTCGGCCGCGACCGCCTGCTGCTGCGTATAGGCAAGCCGCTGACCCTGGATCATCAGTTCCGTCTCTTTATTGCGGACCTCTTTTTTGAGCACCGTGGTCTCCTGATCATAACGCCGTTGAAGTCCGGCCGCTTCCTTTTCCTTCTCAAGGGCGACCTGGTCCGTGGCCGCAAGGACCTCAACAACATCAGCGACTTCCTTTCGGTACGTCTGATCCTTCTCTGACAAGACCCCCTTCAGGGTCTCGATCTCCTGCTCCTTTTTGATGACCAGGGCGTCCTGCTCGACCATCGTCTCACGGGAATCCTTAAGCCGCTGATGCAGGGTGTCCACGGCCTCGGCCTGCTTATCCTTCTCTCCCTTGAGCTGAGCGATCGCCGCCTCGCGGTCCCGGAGCTCTCCATCGACCGCCTCTTTGTACTCGGCAACATCATCAAAGATCTGACGATGCTCTTCCTCTTTCGCCGCGACGATCTGCTGCAGCTGCTCTTGTTCCGCGATCAATCGCTCTTTATCCAAGCGCTGCTGCTCATTTTCCTGACGGAGCTCCGCGATCCGGGACTCATACTCAACAACGGCCTGATCTAATTTCATCTCCATAGTCATCGAAGACTCGCCGGTCCCGTATATCCCCTCAGGGATCCCCATCAATCGAAGATACCGAAGGGCCTCGGCCTGACCCGGCTCAACAAGAAGGGCCTTGCTGAAGTTGTGGATCGCCTCACGATGGTATCCTTCTTTATATGCCTGGATTCCTTCCTGAACTAAATGGCCAGCGACCATACTCCCCTTGGCCATGACCGGAGCCGGACCCGCCGCGCCCATCAGGCTGAAAAAAACACACAACATGATCAGCCACAAAATCTTACGACCCAGGGGGATGCGCATAGATATTCCTTTAGATAAGAGTATTCGGATATTAAGACACTTTGATTATAAACCTCACATAAAAAGCTGTCAACGAATCGATGGTGTTTCTGGCGGAGTAAAATCACCTGTTGTCCTTTTTTTTCATTTTATGCTATGATGGTCGTGCTAAAAAACCCTATTGACCCCTGAACTGTATAGCGGTATGCCCCACGACCCCGAAACCCCGATGTTGGTCCAATACCGGCAGATCAAAAACCGGTATCAAGACTGCATTCTCTTCTTCCGCCTCGGCGACTTCTACGAAATGTTTTACGAGGACGCGGCCGTGGCCAGCCGGATCCTGGACCTAGTCCTCACCTCCCGCGGCAAAGGCACGGCCAACCACGTTCCGATGTGCGGGATCCCATACCATTCCGCAGACAGCTATATCACCAAACTCATCCGGGCCGGAAAAAAGATCGCCATCTGCGAACAGGTCGAAGACCCCAAAAACGCCAAGGGCATTGTGCGCCGCGACGTCATCCGGGTGATTACCGCGGGAACCTTTCTAGATACATCCTCAAGCGAGGCCCGCTACATCATCTGTCTCTGCCCCCTCGGGGACGCGATCGGGCTTGCCCTGATCGATCCCTCAACCGGCACGCTCCAGACGAATGAATATCGGTCTCTTGAGCAGTGCCTCGAGATCATGAGCCGGCTCTCGGTCCAAGAATGCGTGTATCCGGCCCGCGACCACGAGCGGATCGCCCGGCTCGCGCGGCATCCCCTGATCCAGGCCAAACACATCGCCTTTAACCCGCACGACGACTGGTGTTTTAACCTCGAGCTCGCTCAAAAGGCGCTCTCTGAACATTTCCGGCTCCCGAATCTCCGAGGGTTCGGGGTCCAGGACCTTCCGGCGGCCACGGCAAGCGCCGGGGCCCTCCTCGAATATCTGAAGCAAATGAACCGCCAGCCGCTCCGCCACATTGATAAGATCTGTCTTTTTGCCGACGGAGATTTCGCCTATATTTCACCCGCCGCAATCTACGGGCTCGAGCTGACGACAGTTTTTAAAACCATCGACCGGACCCTCTGCGCGTCCGGCCGCCGCCTCCTCAACTTTTGGTTCTTTCACCCGCTCAAAAATCCTGAAGACATTCTCGCGCGTCAATCCGCGGTCCGGTGTCTGCTCAACGCCCCGGCAGTCCAGGATGCCCTGGCCCCACTTCTCGGCGCCATGCCGGATGTTGAAAAAAGCATCTCACGGCTCTCCTGCGGCTACACAAACGCCCGCGACGTGTTTAATATCCGGACGGCCCTCAACCTGCTCCCGGATTTTTCCGCCGCGATCGGCCCCCTCCTCGGGCACACGCCGCTGATCTCGGTCTCGGACCTGCCGGACCTCCGAACCCTGCTCGACCGGGCCATGAATCCCGAGATGCCGCTCACCAAACACGAGGGGAAAGTGATCCGCCCCGGCTACCACGCGGAACTCGACAGCCTCAAAGAGCTTCAGGCCCATGGGCATGAATGGCTCAAAAATTTCCAGACGCGTGAGGCGGCCCGAACCGGGATCGGATCGCTCAAGGTCGGTTTTAACCGGATCTTCGGCTATTATATCGAAGTCACACGAACCCATCTCGCGCGGGTCCCCGCGGACTACATCCGCAAACAGACCCTCGTCAACGCGGAACGCTTTATCACGGCTGAACTCAAAGACTATGAAGACAGGATCCTCACCGCCCAGGAAAAGATCCTCACCCTCGAGCAGACCCTGCTCGAAGAATTACAACAGACGATCCTCAGCCAGACAGCGGCCCTCCATGAATGTTTTCATCAGGTGAGCATGATCGACGCCCTCTACGCCTTAAGCCGGCTCGCCGAGGAGCCCGGCTACACCGCGCCCGAGATCACGGATGATGACCGGATCGAGATCACCGCCGGACGTCATCCCGTGGTCGAACGCACCAGCACCCTGCCCTTCGTTCCGAATGACACACGGCTCAACCAGGGCGACCAGCACCTCGTCATCCTGACCGGCCCGAACATGGCCGGGAAATCGACCTACATCCGCCAGATCGCGATCCTCGTCATCCTCGCCCAAATCGGGAGT
This sequence comes from uncultured Planctomycetales bacterium, assembly GCA_964450385.1. GTDB lineage: Bacteria > Omnitrophota > Gorgyraeia > Zapsychrales > JANLHA01 > JAKLFA01. The sequence goes on along the minus strand of CAYVEC010000010.1, from coordinate 14,825 downwards.
TTCATTCCCGCTGACGCGGCCCATATCGGGGTCGTGGATAAGATCTTCACCCGCATCGGCGCCCATGACGACATCTCAAAAGGCCAAAGCACCTTCATGGTCGAAATGAACGAGACGGCCGATATCCTGAACAATCTCTCCGACCGCAGCCTCGTGATCCTCGACGAGATCGGCCGCGGGACATCAACGGTTGACGGGCTCAGCCTGGCCTGGTCGATTGCGGAGCACCTGGGGCGGACACCGGCGCGGGTCCTCTTCGCAACCCATTTTCATGAACTGACCGCTCTCGCTCAGGAGATCCCCGGCATCAAAAATTATCACGTCGCGGTCAAAGACTGGGGCGGCGAGGTCGTCTTTCTCCATAAGATCGTGCCGGGAAGCACGGACGACTCCTACGGTATCTACGTGGCCCAACTCGCGGGCATCCCGAAGGCGATCATCGCGCGGGCCCAGGAGGTTCTCCGCGAACTCGAGGCGCACGAGGACATGAACGCGGCCCTCACCACGGCGCCTGCCACGGTTCCGAGTTCCCCGCAATTGGAATTATTCCATCAGCACATGGCCCTCGCGACGGAGACGATCCGGCGAGAACTCGCCGGCATCGACATCAATACCCTGACCCCGCTCGAGGCCCTGTCGGTCCTCCATCAGATGAAGACAAGGATCGAAACAGAAACGGTGACACCATGAAACGCGTCCATGTCCTGCCCCCCGATATCGTGAGCAAGATCGCGGCCGGAGAGGTCGTTGACCGGCCCGCCTCCGTGATCAAGGAGCTCCTCGAGAACGCCCTGGATGCCAGCGCGGACCGGATCGAGGTCGAGCTCGAGCAGGCCGGAAAAACGCGCCTCGTGATCCGTGATAACGGCAGCGGCATCGATCCCGACGATCTTGAAACGATCTTTCAGCGCCACTCCACAAGCAAGATCCAATCGGCCGATGATCTCTGGGACATCCAGTCGCTCGGATTCCGCGGAGAGGCCCTCTACAGCATCGCCGCAGTCTCGGATATCACGCTCCGCAGCCGAACACGCGAGCATGACGCCGGACACGAGATCCACCTCCGCGCCGGGGAGCGGCTCGGCGTGAAAGCCCTGGGCATGACACCCGGCACCGAGATCCAGGTCCAGGAGCTCTTTTTTAATACACCGGCCCGGCGGAAATTCTTAAAATCCGACGCCGCGGAACTGAATCAGGTCCTGGACATCATCATCCCTTACACGCTCCTGTTTCCCGAAAAGCGGTTCAAGGTGACGCATAATGGAAAGACCCTCATCGATGCCGCGCCGTCATCGGACGCCGCCGCCCGGGTCAGCCAGGTCCTCAACCTCAATAAAGATTTTTTCATCCAAGGCGAGGAACAATTCGAGGTCCTCGGCACAACAGTCTCCTTTATCCTCGGCGACATCAATATCCTCCGCACCAAACGCGACCTCCAATTCCTTTTTATCAACGGCCGGCCGGTCGAGAATGCCGCCATCCGTTTCCACATGAACAACGTCTACCGGCTCATCCTGCCGCCCCGGCACTATCCGTTCTTTTATCTAAACCTCGATCTCCCGGCCCGCGATATCGACGTGAACATCCATCCGACAAAACGCGAGGTCAAGATCCATCATGAGGCCGGTCTCTGCCAGGCCCTCCGGCGCATGACGGAACAGTCCCTCATGCAAGGGGGTTCCGCCCGGCAGGCCAGCGACGGCCCAGCGACGGCCCCATCGGATCCGCCGCTCAACATCCGGCGTCTGGTGTCCGGCTTCCTCGATCGTGAACTGACCGAACCCTCATCCGAAGAACCCGTGCAGGGTGCCGCACATCCGACTGACTGGACCGCGCGCCCGGCGACAAACGAATACGCCTATCCGGCAAACGCCCCTGATTCTCTCTTCGCGGACCACGCCCTCCAGGCCCGCCACCTCTCCATGAAAGAACGATTTATCGCGTCGCGTTTCATCGGTGCCTTCCATTACAAATATCTTTTCTTTGAGAGCGCGACCTCGCTCCTCATGGTCGACCAGCACGCAGCGCAAGAACGGATCACCTTTGAACGCCTCGTTGAACAAATGCAGAACAGCCGGGTCGAGATCCAGCACCTCCTCACCCCGTTTACCTTAACATTGACCCCCCAGGAAAAGGTCGTCTGGGCCACATCCCAGTCGGTGCTCGAGGCTATGGGATTCTCGACAACACAATTTGATGAGACTACCCTCGCGATCCACACCCATCCGGCCCTCATCCCCAACGCAGAATGGGCCGTTCATGAACTCCTCACCGGCGGGGACCTCGCCCGATGCGATCACCAGCAGCTTGCCCGACGCGCCTGCCGGGCCTCGGTCATGTCCGGAGACCCGATGAGCGCGCAACAGGTTGAATTTCAACGCACCCAGCTCCTCGCCTGCCGTGACCCGTTCACCTGCCCCCACGGCCGGCCGATCGTCGTCGAACTCACGACCGCCTTTCTTGACAAACAATTTTTACGAACATAATACGATTAGATGACCGCCATACCGATCCGTTGGCGGGACCTGAAGAACCCCATAGGGGCCAGAGGAAAGAATAAAATATCGGCCTTGGGTGGCCGAGAGATCGGGATCAAAGGATCTGTCGGCCAGATGATCCCGTCGGGGATCACAGTGTGAATATTTTCAGAATCGTACTGCCCTCCATCATCATAAAGGGCCATCTCAACTGCGACGACGTTATCGAGCAACGTCCGCCACACCGGATGGTACGCGCCCGGGTCTCGCACGAGCGCAGTCCTGAATACCGCCCACTCCGGATATTCCTCCGGCCTTAAGAACCGCTCGAGATATTTTTGCTCGTAATCCGACCGGGCCAACATGGCCTGGTCACGGGAGCCTTCCTCCATCAAGAGTTTTCCTTCAAAATACCCGCGCCATGTCGTATTATTCGGGTCCTGAACCGATGAGCGAGTCACCCGCACCACAGAACCCCGAACCCCGACCGCCGCCGGCGCCGCCTGCTCGCATGACGCCCCTGGCGTCTGCCCCTCCAAGATCCGATCGGCCCTTCCAAAAACACGCAGCCGCACCTTAAGCCACCGCAGCGCCGACGAACACCATCCGAATAAGGACCCCGTCCGTCCCGTTCCTCCGGCCTTCACCCGGCCGCCCCCTCGGCGGAGGCTCTCACGAAAAACCTCTCTCGTCATCCCGCGCCATTGCTGTGCGCTCTTCATCGACAAAAAGGGACGGCCTGTTAACGTCAGATCAACACCCACAATCTGAGCCTTGCCGCGATTCAGCGTTCTGATGATCCGACGAAGAATTCTCTGCCCATCTGCCAATTGCAGCGTCTGACGCGTGACCGGAACCCCACCCACGCCGCCGAATTCACAATCAAAAAAATCCATATCCACACTCATGACCGTCGGCCCTTCTAAAGAAGACAGGCCATGAACATGGGCCACCACCTCGATATCAAACTCCCGATAATATCCCTGAAGCCGAACCAGCGCCTCCCGATACAGCAAGCCTGTCCGTCTCATAAAATATCTAATAGTCAGCGGCGAGATATACCAAACCACTTTTGAAAAAAGCCCCCGACGGGTCCGGACCCAATTCGCTGAATTCGGCTGCGATCGAAAAGGCGCGGCATCATGATGGCTATCGAGATAAACCAGATGCGGTCTCGACCCCAACCGTTCCGAACTCCGATCCAGCCACTCGCAGAACTCGATGTGTTCCATTGACGTATGAAAAGGAATCCCCTGAATTTCTTCCTCAAAAATAGAGCCCATCACCGCCTCAACATGAGGCTCAGAGCAAACACAGGCATCCTCCGACCACCGAGAGATCCCGCCCTTCGCTCGCCGTCGCGAAACCTTTCTCCAGGCTGAATACGCCATCATCCCTGCCGCCACCCATCCGCCGGCCCCAAACGCCATCGGGCTCTCAGCCACGAGTCCCGCCGCCATAAAAAGCACCGGCGGCAACACGCTCTTCAGAGTCGGCGCCACGACCGCGCTCTCAAGGCGCCGCTTTAAAAAGATCCGGATCCCATACCATTCAACAGGATAAAAACGATAGCTGTAATGATCAAGCATCAGGCTGATGGCCCACGAGCTCTCCCCATCGTCACCCAGTCGCTGAACGACGGTATCGAACGCAACCGGTGCGCTCAGAACATCCTCGGCCTTTTCAATCTCCCCGGACTTCCGGCGAAGATAAACCTCCCATGAGCCCAAGGCCTGCCGGATCCCTGTCTGGACCCGCTGCCGCGCCTCCTGTGTCGGAGCTCCCCTGACCCCATCGATCATCACCTTAAAATCTGCCCGGCTTAAAAACCCTTCGGCCTCGCTCCGCACCGATCGCTGACCCTGACCCAAACGGAGACGACGAACATCCTCAATCGATAATCCTTGCGCCCGATGCCGGATCAACAAGTTCATCACGAAGACGAGCGCCTCATCCGTCGCCTCGGGATGACTATCAATAAACCGGCTCCATCGCGGGTCTGCCGGAATCATGAGCCGCTCATCGCCTTGACCCGGGCCAAGGCGTTCCGTTATCGGCGTCACCGCCTGATCCGCCACTGTCTTCTCCTTAAATATTGCACACGAACCGAGCACTCGTTGAATGATCTCCCTTTTCTCACGACTAGAGGGGACCGCGCCTTCCTCCCAGTAATGAACCGCGGTCCGGACATTTTCCTGTTTCTCCCCAGTAAAAGGAAATCCCGCCGCCATCAGCGCCTCGCCCAGATCCTTCTGCGTCCATCCCCGACGAATCCGCAACATTTTGAGCGCCGTCGCGTCATCCAGTTCTGCCATCGCCGCAGCCATCCCTTTTCCGGCAAGAATAAGGATCGGATCAACCTTGAGGACGCGCGCGATCGCGAGCAACCGTTTCGGCTCAGGAGGATCCGGCCGGCTTTCAATGTACGCGTATGTCGATGACCTGATCCCTGCCACGGTGAGGAGCTCCTTTTTCTGATACATCCCGCGCGCCAGACGGATCCAGCAGATCCTTTGGCCCAACGTCATGGAAGGCAACAGCCGCATGAGCGTCTCATCGAGGGGAAGAGAACAATACCCCAGATCCGCCGTCTCCGCGCCGTCGTAGGGAGCACGATCGATCCTCTTCATCGCGTCATCACTTGAATACTGCTCAGGAGTCGGAACTGAGACCATCGCCGAATCCTGCTGTCTCCGAGACATCATATCCCGGACAACGGCCTCCATCTTATCTACGACATCACGAGACTCGAGGTGCGTGTTGTCAATAACGACCGCGTCCGGGGCCTGCCGGAGCGGCGCAACCGCGCGTTCCATATCTTTCCGATCCCGCTCGATCAAATCACGCTCAACCGCCTCCAGGGAAAGTCCCGGCCTCTCGCAACGGTAGTCTTCCCACCGGCGTCGGGCCCGCTCATGGATCTCTGTCACCAAATAAAATTTTCCTCCACTGGCCGAGGGAAAAATATCTGTCCCGGCATTCCGGCCTTCGATCACGATATTATGATGCTTCCCGATCTCCCGTGCCGCAGATAGGACAAACCCCGAGACCTCGCCATGCCGCGCCAGATCAGGCACCGCCCGATCCACCTCAGGCGTGCGGATCCGCTCCGTCACATCCTCGCCGTCACACAACACCCGCGTCTCACCAAGATTCAGGCTCAACGACACCTTTGTTGAAGACAGCAACGCGCGGACCTCGGACGCGTCATTCACATCGATGCCGCGGCGCAAGGCCTTCTGGGTCAAGGCCCGATAAAACATGCCGAGGTCCACATGCATGAATCCGAGACGCCGGGCAAGATGTTTAGCAGCTGTGCCCTTGCCGGTCCCCGACGGGCCATCGATTGTGACCACCCAGGGACCTCTCCGGTCAAACCGCAGATCTTGGCCCCCACTGCAGCCGCGAGCCAGCATCCCTTGATCAGGATTATCCTTCTTTAAACATTCCAGCCTCACGGGAGCCTGTCTGAAAGAAAAAATCAGGGCGCTCGTATTCATGACCGTCATGACGCTGTCGTGCCGCATCACCGGCCGCCATCCCGAACGTTCAAACCGTCTCTGCGTCATCTCGACAGCCCGGACGTCATGCCCCATCAACCCAAACGCGCAATACACCTCTGGCTGGATCCGCGCCGCGATCTCATCATGCCAATTCGCGGTCACACCGCTGTACGTCTCTTTCATGCCGTTTACGCCCAAATTCGCAACGACCACATCGATCGGCATTTCGCACGCAATATCCTGAAGATCACGGAAGTCCTTATGAAAAAATACGATCCTTCCCCGATTCCACGATAAAAGCCGCTGTGCCCGATCGACCTTGCCTGTAACGCATTCAATCCCGACGACACGCGCCGCCCCGAGCCTCGAAGCGAGGAAGCTAAGGACCCCGTCCCCGGCGCCCGCATCCAACACGGCCCGACCCGGGAACAGCCCCCGAAGTTCCTGCATAAGAAGGATCGCCTGGCGTGTATAGCCTCCATGGGGAAAATCCGGAAATGTCTGACCTTGGCGCGCCTGAAAATGCGCCACGATGACGGCATCGTGATATTCCGCCCAGGCCTCGGCGACAGACGGCCAGACAGTCTCATCAATAAAAATATAATCACCGAGGATCCAATATGTCTTGCCGCGCACCACCCGGTACGCCCGTCCACCGATCTTCTCAAGACAGTCGCCGAGACCTCCGCCGGGCCATACCCGTTCAGCCGCTGCAAAAAGCCGTTCCGAAAAAGATGAGACCTCCGCTATTTGACCATCAGGAAGGATAACGCGCGCACAGCCTCCTTCAGAAACGCCCTCGGCAGCCTCGGCAGCCTGACCTACCATCGCCGGGTCGGCATTTCTTTGCGAATCCAAGGCCCTGACCCGACCCGAGACCTGATCGGTAGACGCTGGAGCTCCCTCCGCGTACACGACGGGCACAGGATCGCGCGCCAAACGGCTCGTGGCCCCGGCCAGGCAATCCTTGGGCAGAAGAATGTCGAACCTGACTGAACGATCACCGATTTTCACGATTGTGAAGTCTCCACCCAGGAATTCAGCGAGCCCTTTAATTTTCACCAACCCAAGTCCATACCCCCCGGGAAGCGGCCAAGAACCCTTACTCGCAAGAGAGGTATACCCCACGCCCATCCAGCGAGCGATCTCGCCTTCGTTTAAGGGCGCCGTATCACTGGCTATAGAAAACCGCAGCCGATCTCTTTCCCGCACAATGGCCAAGCTGGCCTTGCCTTCCAGGATCATCCCCCGATTCCCTGGAGCATGATTGATGATGTTTTTGCAAAGCTCCCGCATCATCAACTCGATCGTCGATACGGGAGCATGTCGTATCCTCACATCCGCTGCTGTATGTTCCTCATCGATCGAATAATGGATACGATTTTCATATCCAAGACCCTCGACCCTCTCGACCGCGCTGTACCATATTCCCTCCCACGCAGCCAGGAGATCGATCTCGCTGTCAATAATCCCGTCCCGCAGACCCGAGACATAGATACTCCGGGCATGCTCAAAGAGAAGCGCGTATTTTAAAAACGCGCGATACAGCTCGGTCAGGACACGCTGCGCAGACCGGTTCTGAACGATACCGCGAAGCTCCGTAGATATGTCGCCAATCAAAACAAAACAAGCGTCTTTATTCTTTCTCCCATCCTTTAAGAATCCATCAAAAATAGAGCGGTCAAATCGCCCTCGCAACTCATTCAGCTCATTCCGAAAGGCCAAGGCCTGCGTCGTGTATCGTTCAAAAAAGGATGTCCCCTCGTAGAAAACGTTCAGCTGCCGCAACGCCCCAACATAGATATCGATCAACCGTATCATCGCCGGGATCACGGCGGTCACCGCGCTTTCATTCTCCGCGTTCAAGACCATCTCATGCCTGGAAGCGGCTTCCTTAATATAGCGGGATACCACAGATAAAAACCGCAGATCGATCGCGCCGTCCGGTGATGGCAGCCGCGATCCAAGGCGCCCAAAATAAGGCACCGCCTCCCCGACCCGCTCGTTCCCGATCATCCCCTTATCCGAAACGGTCTCTGTCAGAACCCGCGCCGGACGAAGCCACAGGCGGTCACGATACCGCACGATCTCAAACGCATAATCATGAGGCCTCAGCGCCCTCACCATCGAATCCTGAATAGTAAACCGGCCCTGCCGATCAAGGGCCTCGACATACTGGCTCACCGCCCCGATCGAACCAAGGGCCAGCAGCCCCTCTCTGCTCAGGAACCACCCCTCTGAAAAGACCGAGCTCAAAATATGCTCGATCTCGTCACGGCGATACAGCGCGATCCTCTGCTCTTCATGAAACGCGACGAGAAGAAGGCCATTAGGGAATGCGTCTTTTATCCCGGATGGAAATCTGAGCCGACCCTGACCGTCGAGCGAAAGAGCCACCACCATCTCCTCGCCGATCCCCTGGGGGGCGGAAAGTGCGAACTCCGTTGGTAACACACACCGCGCCTGCGGCTCGATGGGCCTTGACGGTTGCGGTGACGGCAGATTCTTAACTGTCGGCTCGGCGGCTGGTTCAGGACGCTCACGCCGCGCGACAGCCGGATCAAAGATCCGATCAGCCATCTGACGGATGTCCCGCAGGCGGCAGACATCATCGGCCGCGGCAAGATGATCCGGCGCGTCATCCGGCGCCAGAAGACGGCTCTCCGATGAATACATATCAATCACCTGAACCAACACCAACACCGTCTTAATATCTTTCAAGAACCGGACCGTCAATTCTTCTTTGAGTGAACCCTGCGCGATGAGGCCGTCAACCCAGGGAGAGATCAGGTCCTCCCGGTCCGAGATGAACATATTATGGCCGTCGACCATCGGCCGCCCCTTCAAAAAATCCAGCAGATCTGAATGCGCCAAAACGATCTTCGGCACAGCCTCGCGAATAGGCCTGAGGCATTGTTGAAGGAGTGCCGCGGCAACGCCCTCACCCGCGTCAGCATGAGGGACGCCGTTCTGAACCCATCCCACATCATGGAGGACCACGGCAATGACCGCGCTCATTTTTCCAAACACTGTCAACCCGCGCACAGCCGTGATGAGCGGCAAAACGTCAGATGCTCCGATCGTTTCAAGGCGCGTCCTTCGAGGCGCCTTCCCATTTAAAAATCTCTCGGGATCGCCGGCCAAAAGCGCGTCCATACAATCCGCCGCGCGCTGAAGATGTTTTAATCTCGCTCTGCTCAAGCGTTTCGTTAGGCCCGTGTCCTTAATCACGCGACGTAAAAAATCCCCCGTGGGAGACCCGGACGCGAGATCGACCGGCTGACGCCAGGCCAACATCGCCGTATCAGCTCTGTCATAACAGTCTGAACGCGTCGCTTGACCAAAGGAAGAGAAAGACGCTGCCTCCGTCATCATTCCGTGATCGTGACCGCGTCCATCATCAAGGAATTGAACCCGGTACCAGCTGTCTTCCGGGAGCGGCGGGCTCCAACGAGCAATGACACCCTCTCCCATTAAGGCCGTGAGCTCTCGCTCATAAAAAGCCTGCACGCGCCGTGTCGAACGCGCATCGATCTTCTCATCGGCATGGAAAATAAGCTGGCGCACCCCCCGCCGGATCAATTCCGTGATATACCACCGGAACAGGAACTGCCCCGTCCTCCTCCCCTGCGGCTCAACAAATAATTTTTCCAAGACCGCCGACCCACTGCGGGTCATGAATCCCTGAAGCGCCCCGCACACCGCCCCTCGAGCGCTCACGAGGAGATAAACGCTTCTCTCCCGCGGGCCCTCTTCATTCAAGGCCTGCCGCCACAACCCGCTCACCACATAATCGTAACGGATCGTGGCGCTGTTATAAAAAACCCTCTGTTCGATCGCCGACAAGGCACAGACAAGAGCCTCGCGCTCATAGCGCGTTCTGACCGCGGCCTTCGCGTCAATCAACGTCCCCTGACCCGGCACCTCACACACCACGGCCCGTGCGACCGCATCGGCGAGCATCCTCTGAAGCGGCGAGACATCGGCTGACGCGATCCGTATTTTAGAAAAAACGCCCACCGCTGCCCTCTCGCTCCGCACCTGCTCCGCTGACAGGTCGACGGATCCCGCCGTGGTCCCGAGGATCTGTCCGCTCGCATGGTCGGTATACCGATGCGAATCGATCTCTCCAGATGTCAACCAATTCAAACAATGTTCCCCGATCTCTTTATTCGTCCGATGATCAAACGGCGTCCCGGCCAAGGCGCTCATCCCTGCCGCGATCTCATGGACAACGACGATCATTTTGTTTGTCCCCTCACGAACAAAGATCTGAAGCCGATATCTTTCGTTCGATCCGGGCCCAATCTTCCAATACCCCGCATCGGGCAGTCCGGGAACAATATAAAAACAGATCTCGGTCTGTTCCAAGAGGCGCGCGATCCGGGTGACCGGCCCGCTCGGAATAACCCTCAAAAAATGCCCCCAAAAGATCCGCGACAACTGAACCGCCTCTGAGCACTCATCTCCGGTCTCGATCCGGCCCTGTGCCGCCGCGTATGCCCGCGCAATACGACGATCCACGACGCGCCGGGTCAGCATCCCATGATCGGCCACCAGAGAATTCGAAGGCACCCATTCGGCAGTTGTGCTCATGTCCGTAACAGACTGATCCAACGAACCAGTATCCCATGCCGAGACCGGATCGAGCGCCCGGACCCGTTCCCAAGGGACGAGCGTCCCCATGGCCTCATTCACCGCCTGAATAATCAAGAAAAACGACCGGCGAAGATCCGCGATCTCCGGCTGATGACGAGGCCGCCACCGCACCAAGAATTCAAAACTGCTCGCGTTCTTATATTGATACGGCAAATAGAATCGAGATAGGATCGGCGCCAGACTCTCGGCATAGATCTCCTTGAAGCGACACGCGAGCGCGGGATCACGGATCGGGCCCTGATCGGAAAGATGGACAGCTCCAAGGACCGCGTGGGCACTCTGGACCGCCATGAGGATCGCGCAGAGATTGATCCCGTCAGCAAAACCATATTCATATCGAACGAACGCTCGGCCGCCGATTGACCGGCAATGCTTTGGCGACCTCTCCACGACCTTCCATGTTTTTTTTGTCTCGATCCGATCGTCACTCACAAAAGCCGCGGCAATAAAAAACATGGCCTTGCGCGCGTCGCTAAGCATCCTATGCGCGATCTCATCCGGCAGATCCGCGAACGGCATCCCAACATTCACCTGAACCGAAATAATATCTTTCAGCGCGAGCCCGTTCCGGCGCAGAGCCGCCCACGTCACTGCCTGAGCATAGACGCTCCATGAAGGGCTCGTCCGATACTCTTTAAACCATGTCTCGAGCCGCCCATCAACCGGCACAAGACGAAGCCCTGGATGATATCGCCCTTCATCCGCTAACGAGTCGTGTTCCGTCACCGTCTCGAGCATCCCCTGACTATAATCATCATCACTCTCAACGGTCTCGATCTCAAGGCCGAACGTCATCCCGCCCTTGTCTTCTCCGACTCGCTCCTGGTCCCTCACCTGTTCGCCCTGCTCGGGCTCAAGCAGGATCGCCTCGGCCGCACCGGTTAACATCGCGGGGTCCGATCCCGAGTCAGGCCCCGGCTCAAGGGGTCCATAATATCCCTCAGGGTCGACGGACAGCACAACCGATGCCGTCTCTGAATCGAGCAGCCCGATCAGAAGAGCCGTATCTTCAAGATACCGGATCGAAATCCCTCCCCAGGCCGCATCAACTGAAATCGCCGGCCTCGGGAACTCTAACATCGTGAACGCCGCCTCAAACGCATGCTGGGTCTCGACAGACCAATGCCGAGTCGTTGCCGTGCCAGTCGGCCGAGCAATCGCTGTCCGAAGAAAGCGCTGGTTCGCGGCAAGCGTGTGAGGCTCAAGCCCGAGCATCATCAATCCCAGCGTCAAGGCCTTCGCGGCGTCGCCTTCAGCGCGGATATCCGTATGTATCACCACCGCGCACCGATGCTCAATATCATGGACGATCACATAATTACAATAGATCGCCATCTGTTCCGGGATCACGGACCCCCGCTGCCCGACCCGGAGCCGCGCAACACCGCTTGGATATTGGATCTGGGTCTCATGAAGATACCTCGGCGGACACACAAGGCCGGTCATTCCAGCGATCATCCCGGAATCTGACGGCACCCTCTGCCACCGATCGCAAAAAGCCTCATCGGCAAGACCGTCAATCATCGGCTCATCATGGCCGGAAAGATGCAGAGTCAACCCCGGATCGGTTTTAAACGCGTGATTGTGCGCTTTGAACAGCCCCGCATCGAGATTGACATCACCACCCCGGTGAAGCCGCACCATGCATTTACAAAACAACCGGTCCTCCTCGGTCTGAACCGGATGGCGGATACACTCGCCAAAGACATGAAGGCCGCTCACGGCATCGACAAGGTGGACATAGTCCACGGTATGCGTCGAAGATTCGAGGACGCTAAAGGCAATATCCCCGCACACGATCGGTTGACGCCCGAGCTGCAGAAGGCGACACCTCGCAGGCAGGAGCCCGATCTCGACGGACCCTGCCGCTGAAGGGAACTCATCCACGGACGCCGGGTCCTGATATCCAAAAAGCCTTACCATCAAGCGGGAGATCGCCTGATTCTCCGCTGACCGGGGCTGCCGGTTATCGATGACCTCGCGCCATCTCGGATGCGCGATGATCCGTATCTCGCGACCCGTGGACCTCGCCTCTTCCTGAAAATATCCCGCAGCCGAGTTGTGATCCATATCAAAATGCGTGGCCACGATCCGCTCGATGTTCGCCGGGGATATCCCGTCACGAGCAAAAAGCCTCCTCATCTGCGCATAATAAACCCCGATCCCTGAATCGATCAGCGTGTGCCTCCGCTCAGCGCCATCGCCATATCCGATTGCCGTCACATGACCGCTATACGGAATGCGGTAATGTGTGATCTCCGTCTTTCGAAAACGGAATCGATCGATCACCGTCGCCCTTCTAAAGTCATCCTCGCTCAGCGCGGCCATCCGCTCAAGACGCTCATCCATCGCATGAACACACCCGGCGATGTCCTCCCGCGGCGTCTCAGGCAGGACCCGGCTCAGGTCCTCAATATCATCTTGAGCGGTACGACGGCCCATCGCCTGGGCCAACATCGCAGGATCCGAATCATGGGCACAGGCCGGAAGCACGATCTCAAAGGTCTTCCCATGTTCAAGCCGTTTCCCTTCGGCCAGACGCCGCCATAGAACCGCCCACGTTTGCCACCGCTCCGCAAGCTGCCGCAAACCGTCATCACCCCTCTCAGATGCCGCGATCAACCGCGCGAGCCCGCCGACCAAGGTGCACCCATATTTGGTTAATATATGCTGAGCGAGCTCCCCCTCGGCAGAATCATTCCTCTTAAACACAAGACCGTCGTAGATCTCGATCGCCCGGGCCGCGCCGGACCGATCGGTGAGACCCGCGGCCGCCTCTTCGAGGGCACCGGCTGCCACAGACGCCTCGGAAACCATCTCGGGCCGGGCATGAAGCAAGGCCTGCAGTTCAAGCATATCGGCCTTGACGTTCGTCCACCCATGATATAACGCCTCCTCGCCTGACCGCGTCAAGGTGTCGACGAGGACCTTCCCTCGAGACTGCTCAACAGCCTGACGGACCAGGAACAGGCCCTTTCCATTTCCATGTCCTTTCTCTTTATGCGTTGAAAACCCGTCATCAAAGATCCGGTCCAGGATCGCGGACTCGATCCCGCTCCCGGTATCCTCAAACCTGGCCACGACGGACCGCCTTCGACCCTGACCGGTCCTCGCCGATACCGAGACCGTCATCTGCGACGCCTCGTCTTTTTCGGACGCGTCATGAGCATTCAGAAGAATATTGATCCACAGCATCGACAGCTCCGTATTCCCTAACGCGACACGATACCTGCCCTCAGGCCGTTTCCAGCAAAGCTGGTCAAACAAGGCATCCTCTTTATGACGGTACAACTGGAGCACCTCATCAAGCGACTGCGCCACATCCCCGCTCAACAACCCGTCACGCCTATGGGCGCAACATTCTGTGACAAACATGAGGAACCTCGCCGCAGCCACGGAACGGGGGATCGCATGAGAAATATCTTCAATGACCTCCCGTGCGTCCGCGGACTCGGCTTCATCAATCGTCTCCATCCATGCCTTAACATCATCGACCAGGAAAAAAAACATCTCCGCGATCCGCCTCATATAACACAGTGCCTTAAAAGATAACCGCTCCTCCCCATAAGCCGCCTCGAGGACACCCATAAACCCCCGTGTTAACAAAAAGAATGTTTTAACCTTCTTGTTCAAATCCGGATCCGGGTGGTAGTCTAGAAAATAAGCCACATGCTGAAATAAATAACTGACATGTTTTAAGGTGTGCACGATCTCGCCATTAACAAGCCTGATATTGAACTTCCTTTTCATGCGCCCCGTATCAGGATAGGCCGCGTCAAGGGCCAAGACCACGGCCGTGCGCTCATGATCATCGGACGCGCCGTAATTCTCGGAAAACCGGATGACAAAATCCCGCTCGCGCTTCGACAGGGGCTTGCGCACGGCTGCCTTGTCGGCACAGATGACCCAGCGTTCAAAACAGCGCGCACGATACACGTGTTTCACGTATTCCCACGGATGAAGGAGAGAAAACAGGGCCGGCTGATCCCATTTCAAAATCCGTCCCACATCGCGTAAGGTCTCGGCGAGCATCGCCGTGTCCTGAGTCGCGCGCTCCGCCAGGCATGAGGCGAAGCCCTCAGGATAGCGTCTCGGATCGATCCGCCGGGGCGACGGATCAGGCTTCGGAGCCGTCGGGACTGGCGCGGGAACGGGGATCCGTTCCGGAGGCAGGACAGGATCGGGA
>CAYVEC010000009.1:0-67941 GCA_964450385.1 uncultured Planctomycetales bacterium | reverse complement strand
GAGGGGTTGGCCTGCCGAATCGCAGGTGTAAGAGCGACCGAGGACGAAATGTCCGAGGAAGTGCCCAACCGTCCCCGGTTCGGCGTCGAGTCTCGTCAGCCCCGCCAGTCTTCCACAATACAAAAATCCTCTTTCCCGAAAGGGAGGGGATTTTTTTGTGTGAGAGCGCAGGGGGGCGCTGTACCGCTCCGACCGGCAGTGAGCCTGATGGTTGTCGAAGAGAGACTGATCTTAGTCGAAGATGGCTAGCGGACAGGGTCTTGCGCGTGCTGCACTTTGTTAACTGGGATGCCTCGTCTCGCGCAAACAGACTGCTTGACAACGTGAGCTTTTTTGTTATAACTAACTACATTTTATAATTTTACGCTCGTGTGTAAAGGTGTAGAGCGTTTTTGATTGTTGAATCAGATACACAAAATCAGTTACAAGGAGAGGCACATGAATGCAGCAGGGGGTTTAAGATGGGTCACATTGGTTGTGGCCGCGGCATCCTTAGTTGGTTGCGCGCACGTCGGTTCATCAGAGAAGGCATATTCTGATGGAAACCGCGGGGTGGGGGAAAAAGGTTATTTTGAAGGTGAATATGCTGCAAAGACAGAGACAGGAAAGGCAGTTAAAACAAGCGCGCCGGTTAAGACGGGGTACACCAAAACGTCTGTCGCCTATCCTACAGGCCGCGTGAACACGAGTACGATGAATTTGGAGAAGATTGTGCCGAACGTGGTCCGCATCGGCAGTTCCTATGATTATAAGATCAACGTGACCAACCTTACGGACTTGGAACTGAAGAGCGTGACTGTTTCAGAGACGGTGCCGCAGGGATTTACGCTTGAGAAGGCGGTCCCAGAGGCCTCAGCTAAGAGCGGGAATGCCTTGACCTGGAATTTGGGCAATTTTCTTCCTGGCCAGACGCGAACGATCACGATCAGCGGTGTGGCGAAATCACAGGCCGATGTCCCCTGTTGCACGAGCGTGGATTATGATGTTCCAGCCCTGTGTTCGACAACGGGCGTGATCCAGCCAGCCGTGGCCCTTGATCTTGAAGTTCCGGCTTCGATGCTTGTTTGTAATCGGATCCCGGTGAATTTTACGGTTAAGAATACGGGTGACAGCACCTTAACAGGTGTCGTGATTCAGCCGAATGTTCCTGCGGGTGTCAGGATGGAGGCTGGATCGTTAAATGTCGGAACTCTCGCCGCCGGTCAGTCGAAGACGGTGACGACGTATGCTCAGGCTCAGAATCTGGGCGCGGCCTCATTCTCCGGGACGGCAACGGCTGCGGAGAATGTCACGGCATCAGCAGCAGCGAAGAGCGTATCGGTTATTAAGCCGGTCTTTGCGGTCACGGCTGCCAGCGATAAAAAAGAGGTTTATATTGGTCGTGAGGTTGTGTTTAATTTTACCGCCAAGAATACCGGCAACGCCTCAGCGGAAAACGCGGTGGTGGACATCACGATGTCTCCCAATGTTAAGGTCACCAGCGCCGCGAATGCACAGGTCTCAGGCCGGGTGGTTCGATGGAACGTGGGGACAATGGCAGCGAACGCCTCAAAATCGTTTGCTGTGACGGTGGTCCCGTTATCGGCTGGAACGGTGGATGCCCGGATTGATGTCATGGGGGCGTGTTCGGAGGCCGCTTCGGCGTCAGCGAAGGCGCTGGCCCTGGGGATCCCGGCCCTCTTGCTTGAGGTAGTGGATATCGCGGACCCGGTTGAGGTTGGAGGGATGGAGACTTACCGGATCTCGGTGACGAACCAAGGTTCTGCGGATGCCACGAATATTAAGGTTGAGGCCATGCTCGAGGATATGGAATATGTGTCTTCGACTGGGGCCACGACTGCCGAGGCATCGGGCTCTGTGATCACGATGAAGGCATTGCCGCGATTGGCCGCTCAGGACAAGGCGACATGGGACGTGAAGGTCCGTGCCACCAAGTCGGGCGACCTTCGGTTTAAGGTCAAGATGAATAGCGATCAGCTCGGTCGGGATGTTGAGGAAACAGAATCCACGTTCGTGTATTAATCGCGGGTTCATAGACGTGTGATGACAGGGGGGTCAGCCGTTGGCTGACCCCCCGTTTTTTTGGGGAGACGCATGAGATCCGACAGCCCCGGCCCGAATCCGGAGATTATTATTGTCACGGGATAATTGTACGGTACAATAATATTAATATTCTGATCGTTAGCCGTTGATTTATAACCTGCAACTTAAGACGTCGTGGTTCTAAAAGATGATGCGCAGAGTCGCCTGGATACGGCCAGAGGATCAAGGAGGCAAGCGTTCTTTGTACCTGTTTTAACATAAGGAGGACCCGGTGAAGATACCTCATGTGCAGGCGTCCGCTCAATCCAACGTGCCGGAGGCCTGCTGTTGCGGCGGGGCAACGGAAGACGAGCTCATGCCGCGCCTCGACGAGATCATTGATCAATACCTTCCTGTTGACGGGGCCCTGGTCCCGGTCCTTCAATCCGCTCAAAACTTATTCGGCTACCTTCCCCGGCGGGTCCTAGAACACATCAGCCGCCGGTTAAAGATTCCTTATAGTCAGGTCACGGGGGTTGTTTCCTTTTATTCATTTTTCTCCACCACGCCGCAGGGCAAGAATGTTGTGCGGGTCTGTCTCGGCACGGCCTGTTATGTCCGCGGCGGCAAAGAGGTCTTGGCCGCGATGCAGAAGGCGCTCCGAATTAAGGTCGGCGAGACCACCGAGGACCGCTTGTTCTCGCTCGAGGTCGGCCGGTGTTTCGGGGCCTGCGGCCTCGCGCCGGTTGTCATGATCAACGGCGAGGTGCATCAGCGGGTCAAGCCCGCCCGGATCCGTGAATTATTGAGCCGTTATCGCGACGCAGGGACTGACACGAAGGAGGGCGCGGCATGCTGACACAGAGGATCTCTTCAGCCGATGAATTGAATAGGGTCAGGGATGAGGCGGCCGCGGTCAAGGCCGAGCGCGCGCGTCAGCATGAGGTGCTCATCTGCGCCGGCGGCGGCTGTATCGCGAGTGGTTCCCTGAAGATGAAACAGCGCCTTGAGGAGCGGGTCAAGGCGGCGGGCGCGGCGGTTGATATCGTCGAGACCGGGTGTTTGGGCCCGTGTTCCAAGGGCCCGGTGATCGTGGTCAATCCCGGTCATGTCTTCTATGAGAATGTCACACTTGAAGATATCGACGAGATCTTTGAAAGCCATCTCCAGAAGGGCCAGGTCGTCGAGCGGCTGCTTCACCGGAATGCCGAGGGAGGGGCCGTGGTTCGCGCGATGGAGGATGTGGATTTTTTTAAGCGTCAGACCAAGGTCGTGTTGCGGAATTGTGGGACGATCAATCCCCACGATATTCGTGATTATATTCGTGTGAACGGTTATCATGCCCTCGCGCGGGTGCTCGGCGGGATGTCGCCCGAGGCGGTGATCGATGCGGTCAAGCGTTCGGGGCTCCGCGGCCGGGGCGGGGCGGGATTTCCGACGGGAGTGAAGTGGGAATTCACCCGTGCGGCCAAGGGGGACGTCAAATACGCGATCTGTAATGCGGATGAGGGGGATCCCGGCGCCTTTATGAACCGGAGCGTTCTTGAAGGTGATCCTCACAGCGTCATTGAGGGGATGACGATCGCAGCCTTTGCGATCGGCGCGCGGCAGGGGTATGTGTATGTCCGTGCAGAATATCCGCTCGCGGTCTCGCGGCTCACGGCCGCGATCGAGCAGGCGCGGACCGCCGGGCTTCTTGGTGAGAACATTCTGGGTTCTGGATTCGCCTTTGATCTCGATATCCGTATGGGGTCCGGGGCCTTTGTCTGCGGGGAGGAGACGGCGCTCATGGCCTCGCTCGAGGGGAGGCGCGGTGAACCGCGGCCCCGTCCGCCGTTTCCGGCGCAGTCTGGTCTGTGGGGACGGCCGAGTCTGCTCAATAATGTTGAGACCTATGTCAATGTCCCGGCGATTATCTTGAACGGGCCTGAATGGTACGCCTTGATGGGGAGTGAGAAAAGTAAAGGGACCAAGGTCTTTGCCCTCGCCGGTGCGGTGAATAATTCTGGGCTTGTTGAGGTCCCGATCGGGACGCCGCTTGGCGAGCTTGTTTTTGATATCGGCGGAGGCGTTAAAAACGGTAAATCCTTCAAGGCGGCCCAGATCGGAGGCCCGTCGGGGGGGTGCATTCCTCGCGAGCACCTCAACGTCCCGCTTGATTATGACACCCTGGTTGAGCTCGGCGCGATCATGGGCTCGGGTGGACTCATTGTGATTGACGATGATGCCTGCATGGTCGACGTGGCGCGGTTCTTTCTGGAGTTTGTTCAGGAGGAGTCGTGCGGCAAATGCGTGCCGTGCCGCGTCGGGTCGAAGCGGATGCTTGAGATCTTGGAGAAGATCTGTCAGGACAAGGGGGAGCCGGAGGACATTGAACGCCTGTTCCAGCTCGGGATGCAGATCAAGGATGCCTCGCTCTGCGGGCTCGGCTATACCTCCGCGAACCCTGTCCGGTCCACGCTGCGGTATTTTTTGAAAGAATACGAACAGCATATCCGGGACAAGCATTGCGAGGCCGGGGTGTGTCCGGACCTCGTCCGCGCGCCGTGTCAGAGCGCCTGTCCGGCAGGGGTTGATGTCCCGGGATTCGTCGGGCTCACCGGAGAACAGCGCTACGCCGAGGCCCTCAAGCTCCATCGTGAGCGGAATCCCTTTGCTGCTGTCTGCGCGCGTGTCTGTTTTCATACCTGTGAGGATAAATGCCGTCGGGCGACCCTGGATGCTGCGGTCTCGATCCGCGGGGTCAAACGGTTCATGGTGGACCAGGAGGTCGTGGTCCAGCTTCCCGAGGTCCGTCAGGACGAAAAGAACGCGGGGCGGCGGATCGCGATCGTGGGCGCGGGTCCGGCCGGGCTCGCATGCGCGTATTTTTTGGCGCGGCTTGGGTATCGGCCCAAGGTCTTTGAGAAGGAGTCTCGGCCCGGCGGGATGCTCGTTCAGACGATTCCGGCCTACCGTCTGCCGCGCGAAACTTTGGCGCGCGAGATCCGGATGATCGAGCGGCTTGGCGTTGATATCGAGACCGGCAAGGCCCTCGGGCGGGATTTTACGATCGAGGACCTGAAGGCCCAGGGTTATGAGGCGGTCTTTATCGGTGTCGGGGCTCCGGAGAGCACGCGCCTTGGTGTTGACGGGGAGGATGCCCAGGGCGTTGTTGATGCCTTGGAATTTTTACGCACGTATAATATCCGCGGGTCTGTTCCGGTGGGCCGCCGCGTTGTGGTCATCGGCGGAGGGAATGCTGCCATTGATGCCGCGCGCAGCGCCTTGCGGCTCGGGGCCGAAGAGGTGACGGTGATGTACCGACGGAGCCAGAATGAGATGCCGGCCTATGCCGAGGAGGTGGAGGAGGCGGTCCATGAAGGGGTTCGGATCCAGCCGCTCACCCATCCCGTTGAGATTCAAAAAGACGCTGAGGGCCGGGTCTCGAATCTCCGTTGTGTCCGGATGCGGCTTGGGGATTTTGACCAGACCGGGCGCCGCCGTCCGACGGCGAATCCGGAAGACATGATCGATGTTCCGGTGGATCAGGTGATCATCGCGATCGGGCAGGCGATCCGGACGGAGACCCTGAGCCGAGGAACGGATATCCGTCTTTCCTCCCGAAAGTTTATCGAGGCCGATCCGGTCTACGGTCAGACCTCGATCGAAGGGGTCTTTGCCGGAGGGGACGCGATGATGGGGCCGTCGTCGGTCGTGATGGCGATCGCCTCGGGGGAACGCGCCGCGGTCGGGATCGACCGGTATTTTACCGGTGCGGAACACGCCTTTTGGCGGGAGGCACAGGAGGTCAAAACGGATTTTGACCCTGACGCGGACCCGGTTCCATATCCGCGCGAAAAGATGCAGCTCTTGGACGTTGGCCGGCGCCGCCACAATTTTGATGAGGTCGAACAGTCTTGGAATGAGGCCGTGGCCCGGCGTCAGGCCCGGCGGTGCCTGCGGTGCGATTACGGCAAGTGCCCGTCTGCGAAAGGGGGAGATGAATCATGACCAAGGTAATCATCAATCAGCAGACGGTTGAGGTCCCTCCTGGAACGATGATCCTGGACGCAGCCCGGCAGGTCGGTATCGAGATTCCGACGCTCTGTTTTTTGCAGGGGAAGCCTCCGCTTGGGGCGTGCCGGGTCTGTGTTGTTGAGGTTGAGGGCGGGCGGAATTTGGCGGCCTCGTGTTCGACCCCGGTGAGCGAAGGGATGGTCATCCACACCAACAGCAAGCGGGTGCGCGACGCGCGGACCATGGTCGTTGAGATGCTTCTGAGCGAGCATGAGGGCGATTGTCAATACTGCGACCGTAGTGAAGACTGCGAACTCAAGGCCTTGGCGAATGAGCTTGGGATCCGTGAGCCGCGGTATGGGGGTGAGCGGCCTGAGCGGATCGTCGATGATTCGTCTCCGGCCCTGGTGCGGGATTCGGGAAAATGTATTAAATGCCGGCGGTGCGTCACTGTTTGCAATGAGGTTCAGCGCGTCGGGGTTCTCTTTCCTCAGAACCGCGGGTATGATACCGTGATCGGTCCGGCCTTTGCGCTAGGACTTGATGAGGTCGCGTGTGTCCAGTGCGGGCAGTGCGCCGCGGTTTGTCCGGTGGGCGCGATCATCGAGCGCAGCCATGAGAAGCAGGTCCTCGCCGCGCTTGACGACCCGGAAAAATTCGTTGTTGTGCAGACGGCGCCGGCGATCCGCGCGGCCCTGGGGGAGTGTTTTGGACTGCCGCCGGGCACCCTCGTGACCGGCAAGATGGTCACGGCCCTCAGGCAGATGGGATTTGACGCGGTTTTTGATACGAATTTCACCGCGGACCTCACCATCCTTGAGGAGGGAACGGAGCTCCTGCTTCGTCTCAAGCGCGCGCTGGTCGATCATCAGCCGGTGGCCCTGCCACAGTTGTCAAGCTGTTCGCCGGGGTGGATTAAATTCACCGAGCATTTTTATCCGGAATTCCTTCCGAACCTCTCGTCGTGCAAGTCGCCGCAGCAGATGTTCGGTGCCCTTGCCAAGACGTTTTACGCGCAGCAAAAGGGGATCGATCCCGCGCGTATGGTCGTGGTCTCGGTCATGCCGTGCACCGCTAAAAAGTTTGAGGCGGCGCGGCCGGAAATGACGAGCAGCGGATTCCGGGATGTGGATTATGTCCTTACGACCCGCGAGCTCGGGCGGATGATCCAGGCCGCTGGGATCAATTTTGAGCGTCTTCCCGACGGGACCATGGACGATCCCTTGGGGCGTTCATCCGGGGCGGCGGATATCTTTGCTAATACCGGTGGGGTCATGGAGGCTGCGATCCGTACCGTTTATGAAATCGTCACGGGCCGGCCGCTGCCGATGGAGAATCTCCATGTGCGTCCTCTCGCTGGGCTGAAGGGGATGAAAGAGGCGAGTCTGAAGATCGAAGGGGCGTTACCGGCCTGGTCGTTTTTGGAAGGCGTTGAGATGCGGGTGGCGGTCGCGCATAGCCTTTCAAACGCGGCGGCCCTGCTTGACCGCATCAAGGCCGGGGAGGCGTCGTATCATTTTGTCGAGGTCATGACCTGCCCCGGCGGATGTATCGGCGGCGGAGGTCAGCCGAGGTTCACGGATGATTCGGTGCGCGAGGCCAGGATCAATGCCATTTATAAGGAAGACGAAGGCAAGGCGATCCGCAAGTCGCATGAGAATCCCTCGATCAAGAAACTCTATGACGAGTTCTTGACCGAAGGCCCGTGCGGGCCGAAAAGCCATCATCTTCTTCACACGAAGTACCATGATCGGCAGAACGATACACCGGGTACGTGAGCGATGGGATGTGGATGGGCTAGGGATGAGGGGGTTGTGAGATGATCAAGATTTTGGTCGTCGGCCGGGAATCGGGCGTGTGTGACGCGATCCGAACTACGTTCACGTATATCGGTTTTTCGGTGTTGACCGCCGAGGATGCCGAGAGCGCGCTCAGGATGGCAGGGGAGGAGCGTCCGCGGATCATTTTTGTCGATCGCGCGATGCCCGACGGTGACGGGATCGATCTCATCCGACGGATCAAGGCGGGAGATCTGGGGGCGGTCGTTATCATGATCACGGCCGAATCGGAAGAGGCGGCGCGGTCGTCGTCGGCGCTCGCCGGGGCGGATGAATGGATCCGGAAGCCTTTCAGCCGGAATTACCTTCGCGATGTCGTTGTTGAGAAGATCGGGGCTTTGTTGAACCAAGGCGGCAGGGGCGAGATGCCGGTGATCCTCATTGTGGATGACGATGCGGCCTTTCGGTCCACGGTCCAAGAATTCATTTCGCCGCGCTATGAGTGCGTGCTCAATCAGGCCTCTGACGGCGAGACGGCCCTCGTGAGCGCTCGCGACTGCCCGCCGGATGTGATCCTCCTTGATATTAAGATGCCGGGGCTCGGCGGGATGGAGGTGATCCGCGAGATGCGCCGGATCAGCCCTCTTTCACGGATCGTGGTGATCAGCGCGTGGACGAGCGCCGAGGTCGTGAGCCAGGCGGTGGCCATGGGCGCCGCGGATTATCTTGAAAAACCCGTCTCCCTTGCCGCGTTGAATGAAAAGCTCAAGGCCGTTCTCATTAGTATCGGAAAATACAAGGCGCCCCGTGCCGGGCGCGGTTAAAAATGTTTGGGATTTTGAATGAGGACGCAGACGCACTTTTTGGGCGAGGCGTTCTCGAGGCGGTGCGGGATGCTGCTGTCGAAGGACACCGCATCTTTTTTTGTGAGGACAAAACACTCATCGCCGATCCGGCAGGTGAGCTCGCCCTCCACCACGTAGACCCATTTTTCAAAAGGCTTGTTTTTGGGGCTCTGCTCCAGGCCCGTTGACCCGCCCGGGTCCAGGGTCATTTCGAGGGCAAGGAAGCTCCGGTTCGGACTGCTTGTAATGCTGGCCCGGACCTGGTCGTTATAGGTGTACTCATCGACCCGTTCATCCTGACGGATGAGCATGCGGTCCTGGAGCTCGGTATCGCGGATGAGCTCTTCCAGGGTCACGCCCAGGGCGCAGCAGATCTTGAGGACTGAGGAAAACTTGGCGAGCTGTCCCTGTTCGATTCGCTGCAGGGTTCGGTAGCTGATCGCCTTGTCGGCGCCAAAAACCGCCACCCCTCGGTCATAGACATCCTGGAGGGTAAGCCCGAGATCCTCGCGGACCTTTCGGATTTTTTCATATAATTTCATCATTGTCCCCTTACTATAAAGGTAGAGCATTTTTGACTCAATGTCAAGCCAAAGCAGGGCACTTTTAGACTTATTTTGTCATATTTTATAAAAAAATAATTTTTTAAAATGAGAGCAAAGTCTTAAATAATTGAAAATAAAAGAATTATAAGGTTTTTTAAATACGACAAAATTATTTTACCTAGATTGTTTTTTGTCATATTTGGTGGTATCTTTTTAGCAGAAAAGGCAACACAGCGTATACATCCCCACATGGTAATTCTTTTAGCCCCTGTTCTTCATAAATAAATCGAAACACATGGCAGACGTGGGATATGTTTTGGCTCGAGTCGATTTCGGCCAGAAACGGAGATGCCTGTGAAGATCCTGCTTGTCTTGAATAATACGGAGATCCAGAACCTTCGGGTGATGGTGCGGTTGACAAAGAAACGGGTCATCCGTCAGGTCATTGATCTTCTTGAGCAAGACCGGCCGCGTGAGGTCTTTGACCTTGTGGTACGTGAAGGTCAGGTGGTTGATTGTCTGCCTTCCGAAGATCCGGCCGGTGATCTGCCCGAGGTCACGTTATTTGAGGACCGGCTCTAGGCCGTGTCCGGGACCTGCCGGCAGAACCATTTAAAAAAATCCTTATTCAAAAAATTTTTTGTTATACTGATTTCCATGAGTCATGAGGCCCCGACTATTTTGATCGCGGAGGACGAGATCGAGACCGCCTCGGTGCTCCAGTCGTATTTGACCCGTCACGGCTTTCGTGTCCTGACCACGGCGAGCGGGCAGCGGGCCCTTGTCATCATCGAGGTCGAACGCCCGGACGTGGTGGTCCTGGATTTTTCCCTTGAGGACATGAACGGCCAGGAGGTCTTAAGGACCCTGCGGGGGAAGGGTGAGGTGACCCCGGTGGTCGTGATCACAGGGCAGCTCTTGTCCGCGGCCGAGATCGAAGGGATCTACCGGCTGGGGGTGGCGGAATATTTTATCAAGCCGCTTAAATTGGAAAAACTTCGGGGTGTTCTTGAACGGCTGACGCATCCGGCTCATTTGCCGTCTGAACAGGCGGATCGCGGCCCAGGCGTGCTTCCTGAATGCTCTTGTCAGGCCCTTGATCGGGAGACGGCGCATCGGCTGTTGAACCTGCTCGGGGTTGTTCGGAATAAATGCGAGAATTTTCTCCTCAGTTATGACGAGGGCTTGTATCGGGATCGGTCGGATGCCGAGATTACCGCGTTCGCCCGCGAGCTTGTGCGCGAGGTGAATCGAGGGATCGATGAGGCGGTTGATGTTGTGCGCGAATTACGGGGACCTTAGCCGTGGGGAGCGAGAAGCTGACAGAATCCGAATATCCTTTTACGACCGAGTGGCGCCCGTGGGTGATCGTGGTCTGGGCAGGCGCGGCTCTTTTTTGTGCGCCTCATGGATCTGGCCGACCACACGAATGGCTTGGGACGCGGCGATCGGCGGGGGCTGCGTCATGATGGTGATGCTGGGCTTTGTCGACGGGATGCCTTGGGGCTGGAGGATGTATCGCCGGGTCCGCGGGTGGACCGATGGGCTCGTGGATCGGGCGTTGACAAATCGGTGGATCGTTTTTAAGGAGCGGGAGCGGAGATGTTCTTAGATCTTGTGCGGCAGCGGTCGAGCTGCCGGGCGTATTTGCCCAAACCGGTTGAGCGCGAGAAGATCGAGCGGTGTCTTGAGGCGGCACGGCTCGCGCCCTCGGCCTGTAATTCTCAGCCGTGGCGGTTCATCGTGGTTGCCGATCCTGCGACACGGGCGCGTCTTGCCGAGGCCGCGTTTTCCGGGGTCTTCGGGATGAACGCGTTTGCTCGGACCGCTCCGGTTCTCGTCGTGGTTGTGCGCGAGGCATCCGTCTATACCGCACGGCTTGGGGCGACCCTGCGCGGGGTTGAATTCAGTTTGATGGACCTTGGAATCGCCTGTGATCATTTTACCCTTCAGGCGGCGGAAGAAGGGTTGGGCACCTGCTGGCTCGGGTGGTTTAACGGCCGGGCCGTAAAAAAGATATTCGGGTGGCCGCGGCGCACGAGGGTTGACGTTATGCTGAGCCTCGGGTATCCGATGAATCCATCCGCGAGGGATAAATGCCGTAAGACCCTCGATGAAATCCGGGAGTGGCGCTGAGGCGTTTGGGATGGTATCATTTTGTGTTTTAAAAAGACATGAGGAGGATCGTGATGGGACAGGGACGATATGTGATCTGTGCCGTGATGCTGATGATGGCCGTCACGGCCGCGTCGGCGCAGGAGGTGATCACGGAACTGCCGGCGCCGCAGACATCGGCAGGCGTGCCGCTCATGCAGGCATTGGGCCAGCGGCAGTCGAGGCGGGAATTCCGGCAGGAGGCGCTCACGCTTCAGACTGTGTCGGATCTTTTATGGGCAGCCGCCGGCGTCAACCGTCCCGACGGCAAGCGCACGGCCCCGACGGCCGGTAACGCCCAGGAGATCGAGATCTACGCGGCGACCGCAGAGGCCGTGTATCGATATAACCCCCGCGAGAATACGCTTGAAACGGTCCTGGCGGAAGATGTTCGGCCCTTGTGCGGTCAGCAGGATTTTGTGGCCGAGGCCCCGGTCGTTTTGATCTTTGCCGCCGAGACCTCGAGGATGAAACAGGATGCGGGGCTCCGTGATTTTTATATCGCTGTGGATACGGGATATGTGAGCCAGAATGTTTATTTGTTTTGTGCCTCCGAGGGGCTTGCGACCGTGGCGATCGGCTGGTTTGATCATGCGGCCCTGGCCGCGAAAATGGGGCTCAACGAGACGCGAAAAGTGATCCTGACTCAGCCGGTCGGTCTTCCCCGGTAGGGGACCGGGATCGTGTGCGACAGATGAACAGAAGGGTGGACGATGAAGGACATTAAGATCACATTACAGGAGAAGGACATCCCGCGGCAGTGGTATAACCTCGCGGCGGATTTAAAAGGGCCCATGCTGCCGCCTCTCGGGCCTGACGGGAAGCCGGTCACGCCGGCGCAAATGGCGCGGATCTTTCCCACCAATCTCTTAGAGCAGGAAATGTCGTCGGCCCGGTGGATCGATATCCCTGAGGAGATCCTGTCGATTCTCTATCGGTGGCGGCCGGCGCCGCTTCGGCGGGCTCGGTATCTTGAGGAGCACCTGAAGACCCCGGCGCGGATCTATTATAAGGATGAAAGCGTGAGCCCCGCCGGGAGCCACAAGCCGAATACCGCGGTTCCTCAGGCGTGGTATAACAAACAGTTCGGGACGCGGCGGTTGACGACGGAGACGGGCGCGGGCCAGTGGGGCTGTGCTCTCGCCTTTGCCTGCAATCTCGTCGGGCTTGAATGCAAGGTTTTTATGGTGCGGATCAGTTTTGACCAGAAGCCGCTCCGGCGGATCATGATGAATATCTGGGGCGGGACCTGTGTGGCGAGCCCGAGCCAGGAGACGGCGACCGGCCGGCAGGTCCTGGCCGAGATGCCCGACACGCCCGGGAGCCTTGGGATCGCGATCAGCGAGGCGATCGAGCAGGCCCTTGAGGACCCGACCGGATCGACGAAGTACTCGCTCGGGAGCGTTCTGAATCATGTCATGCTCCATCAGACGATCATCGGGCTTGAGGCCAAAAAACAGCTCGCCCTGATCGGCGAGCGTCTGCCGGACGTGGTGATCGGCTGCGCCGGGGGAGGGAGCAATTTTGCCGGGATCTCGTTCCCTTTTGTGTGCGATAAAATGAACGGGGCGCGGATCTCCATCGTTCCGGTCGAGCCCACGGCGTGTCCGACGCTGACGCGCGGTCCGTTCACCTATGATTTCGGTGATAAGTCCGGGCAGACGCCGCTTCTCGCGATGCACACCCTGGGCCACAATTTTGTTCCGGCGCCTATCCACGCCGGCGGGTTGCGTTATCATGGGATGTCTCCCCTCGTCAGTCAAGCGGTACGCGAGGGGCTGATGGAGCCGCGCGCGTATGATCAGATCACGAGCTATGAGGCCGCGATGCTCTGGGCGCGGACCGAGGGGGCGGTCTGCGCGCCTGAAACGAGCCACGCGATCGCGGGCGCCATCGACGAGGCGATCCGGGCGCGCGAGGCGGGGCAGGAGAAGGTGATCCTGTTCTGCTACAGCGGGCATGGGATGATGGACCTGTTGGGGTATGACCGATTTTTGAAGGGGGAATTGAGCAGTTACGCGCTGCCCGAAGACGAATTACGGCGTTCGTTAGAGGCCTCGTTGTCGGGGCTGCCGAGACCAGTATAACATGTGTGTCATAGGAGGTTCGAATGGGTAAAGGGGATAAGAGGACCCGCAAGGGAAAAATCTATCGTGGGACGCATGGGAAGACACGTCCGGGATGGAAAGATAAAAATAAGGCGTAGTGTTTTTGATCGGCGTGTTTTAGCCGACGAGGCTCCGGCGGCAATCTCGCTCGAGAATCGGGGGTCTTCGGATGGACGCTCAACGACATCGACAGGTAGGACGGGTGTGGGGATGCGTCGCGGCGGCTATGCTGGTTGCGGTCGGTTGCGGCGGGCCTCAGCGTGGAGAAATTCGGCTCACACCACATGAACAGAGTCTCGCGATCATGCGTTTTGAGACGGACATCGATCGCGTTTTTCCCGCCTGCTTTGAAGCGAACCGTGAACCGGAGTATAATCCGGGCGCGTCGGTTCGGCTCTGTCAACAGGCGATCCTTGATCTCCACATGACCGCTGTTCCGGAAGGCCTCCCGCCAAAAATTACCGAGCTCTTGACCGACGCGAAACGAGATTTTCTTGCGTGCACGGATCTCGCAATCGAGGTCGGGCGTTTT
This sequence comes from uncultured Planctomycetales bacterium, assembly GCA_964450385.1. Classification (GTDB taxonomy): domain Bacteria; phylum Omnitrophota; class Gorgyraeia; order Zapsychrales; family JANLHA01; genus JAKLFA01. Next base: position 53,958 of record CAYVEC010000009.1, on the reverse strand, counting down.
AATTTGGGCCAACGGGATTTTCCGCCATATGGGATCACCGCGACGCATTGTGGGGGCGACGTTAAGATCGAACGGGCCAAGGCGATGGTGCGGTAAGGCAAGTTTGCCTGAAAAATTTAGAGAGGATTTTTTCGCTGTAGGATTCGTGTCGCATGATTCCGGGTCCAGCCTGGAATGCTTTTCCAGTCTCCATACTCTGCAATTACAACAAATTCGCGTTTGATATAGTCGGCCAAGAGCGGGCAGTAATCAATGCCGAAGACTCCAATTCCCGGATTTTTAGATTCGGAACGGTTCGATATTAGGACGACATTAACGTGGTTTTTTTCCAGATCTTTGATAATGCGCTGATCCTGCTCCGTCGGGATGTTCATGTGTTCTAAAAGCATCAGCTGACGCGTTGGGCTTCGCGTGCCTATTAGGGCATAGTAGAGGGGGTCATAGGGCAGGGCGAAGAAGAGTTCGTCTTTTTTCAGGATGGTTCTAAGTTTTTTTGTTGTTTTGTTAACAGTTTCGATCCAGTCTAGTTCGTTAGTAATGATAGATTGGGAATGATTGAATGAAATTATTTTTCGATCGCCGAAATTTTTTTGGACCAAAGAATAGTTGTTAAGGAACATGGATCCAGAATAGCAGAGCAGGGCGCCAGTAAGCGTCATACGTGTCAGCTTGGAAGATCCTGACAGTAGAAAAATTAAGACGAGGGTTAAGGCCATTGCAAAGGGAACGGGCCAGAATAATCGATAGACGATTCCTGAAAGCAGGTACTCATGCAGGTTAAAAAGAATAAAAATTATTAGGTAACATGAATAATAGAAAAATTGCTTTTTTTGCTGATCAAACGAGGAGGGAGGCCGGTAAAGAACGCGGATGAGGCTCAGGATCAATACAAAGGAAAAAATACGGTTGGACCAGGAGTCGTAGGCAATGATAGTGATGCCTTGAATGAGGACATAAATGGTTTGGCGAAGCTCTTGAGCATGCGGCTGGTCTGATGTGATAAACGGAATGCATTGGCGGATTTCATATATCGGCATACCTATAAGAAAAAGACCGTATGTTCCAATAATACCAACGACTACCAGCCCTGCTACCCAGAAAAATTTTTTATCTTCTCGCCACGAGTGATTTGGTGCGGTCATATTAATAAGGACAAATGCCAATATAATTCCGCATAATGCCGCGAGGCCTGAGTTAATTTTAATCATTGCAAGAATAAAACACAGAGGGAGGGTGATCCAGGGGTGACGCAGTGTTTTTGAGTTAATGTAATTAAAGAAGAAATACATGATCATTATGAGCAGAAGAATTCCGGCGCTGTGATTGTACGTATAAAAAAATCCTGGGAAAGAGGCCCAAAACCAAAGGCACCCAACCGCCGCGAGGGACGGCGGTATGATGAAGGACAAGGCCGCGAAAAAGAAAAGGCCGCTGAGAATATAAAAAAAATGTTGTGTTATTAAAATGACATTAAGCGAGAAACCGAAGATCCGCATGATCGTTCCGTAGATATAAGGCATGAGAGGGCCATAGCACCACCAGTAGTCACGATAAGGGACGTCGCCTAAGGCTGTGCGTGAAAAAACATAAAGGTCCCTGCCCGTATCTCCGGTGGAAATAAAGTGATGGTAGTTCCAAAAGGGTAGGTGGATCATGATGCCGGCTATAAATAAGAGAAGGATGAGTCGTGTTTTTATGGTCATAGCGTCATTATAATGGCAACCGCGGCTTTTTCAAGAGCGGGATTTGGTAATCATCGGGCGCTGTGTTACAATAGGGCCGTTCTTTTATTGATGACAACGGACAGGAGCCGGGGATGGTGACGATTCAGGATTTTGGGGCGCTCGAATTGATCGTGGCACAGATTGTTGAGGTTCAGGATCATCCGAACGCGGACAAATTGTATGTGCTCAAGATCGATACCGGGAGCGGGATTAAACAGCTCGTCGCTGGGATCCGCCTGAGCTATCGGCCCGAGGACCTCGTAGGCAAACGCATTATTGTGATTAATAATCTCGAACCGGCGGTGATCCGGGGCCAGGAATCGCAGGGCATGCTCCTTGCGGCATCGGGTGATCGGGGACCAGTCGTACTTGTTCCCGACGGCGAGGTCCCGCTCGGCGCCCGGGTGCGTTAAGCCGGAGGGAAAGGGATCTGGGAGGGGGAAGGCATGCCGGTTGTGACAGAGCGGATGACGATATCCACACGCGGCGATGCCGAAGTCGTTGATGTGACGACGGCCGTGTCCGCGGCCGTGATGAAGGCCGGGTTCAGGGACGGGATTGTCACGGTGAGCGCGGTCGGTTCAACGGCCGCGGTCACGACCTGCGAGTTTGAGCCCGGGCTTGTCGCGGATATCGCGGAGGTCATGGACCGGCTCATTCCTCGGTGGGCGTATCATCACGATCAGGCGTGGGGCGACGGCAACGGTCATGCCCATCTGCGCGCCTCGATCATCGGCCCGTCGGTCACGATCCCGTTCTCGGCGAGGCGGTTGGTCCTCGGCACCTGGCAGCAGATCATTTTTATCGATTTTGATAACCGACCGCGCGAGCGCGACCTTGTCATTCAGTGTCTCGGAGAATGAATTTAAACACTGCCTTTAAAAAACTTGTTCCGTCAGAGGTCTGTATCGCCTGTAAGGGGTGCTGCCGGTTCCCGGATCCGGGAGGTCTCTGGCGGCCCTTTGTGGCCCAGGAAGAAAAGCCGAATCTTGACACCGGCGGGGCATCGCAGGCCCCGCGGGCGCAGATCGACCCGGCGGGGTTCCTCAAGACCGAGGCGTCGGGCGAGGGGTTCCGCTGTCTCCATCTCTGCGACGGGGATAACACCTGCGGCGTCTATCCGGTCCGGCCCTTTGAATGCGCTCTGTACCCGTTTGTCTTTGCCTGGCATGAGGGGGCGGGGTGGCTCGCGGCGCATCTGAGCTGTCCGTATGTTCAGGAACACTGGGGCACACGGCCCATGAATGCATATTGCGAGGAGCTCATCCGCGATCTCTCCTCGCTCGAGGTCACAAAATTCATCCGCCGGAATCCAGGGCTGTTCCATGATTACAGCGCCTTTGACGATGAGCTGGTTTACATTCAGCCGTTCCCTGGCGTCGTGCCTCCTGGGACCGCCTCGTCGGTACTGAGTCTTCGAGGTCCCTGTACGGATGCCCTTGGGCAGGAGGCCCGGGAGGTGTCGGCGTATTCGTTTGCCGGGATGGCGGCGTGGGAGGATTTCTTCGGTTTTCAGGTCGAACGGATCCGGGGGAGCACGTGTGTCTTTGCCCATTCTGAGCTGGGGACGTTTTTGTATTTTCCCCCGCTCGGAGATGGGGCTGACCGCGAGACCGTTGAGGCGTGTTTTGAGAAGATGGACCGTGTGAACGCCGCGCCGCAGTTTTCGCGGGTGGAACACGTCACCGAGGCGCACCGTCCCCTGTTCCCAGCCGAGGATTTTGAGATCTACAAGAAGGGTGAAGAGTATTGTTACCGGCGCGCGGATATTGCCGCCCTTGAAGGGGGTGCCTATAAATCCCGTCGGGGGGAGTATAATCAGGCCGTCTCGCGCTACGCCCCGCGTTATGAGCGTTATCGACCGGAGCATTTCGGGGGGTGCTGCGAGGTCTATGCGCGCTGGGCGGCGCGAAAGGCCGGGGCGCCGCGGCGTGATGATCTTACCGCGATGATCGGGGAGAATCGGGGGGTCCACGCGAATGTCCTGGCCTCAGCCGAGGCCCTCGGCGTGATCGCCGCGGTCGTGACTGTGGACGGCGTGGTCAGGGCGTATACGGCCGGTTATCCGCTGACCGAACGGACATTCTGTGTCATGCTGGAGGTCGCGGACCCGGATTTCCCGGAATTGGCCACGTATATTTTTCGTCAGTTTTGTCAGGACCCGTGCTGGGCCGCCTATGACACGGTGAACACGATGGATGACATGGACGATCCGGACCTCAGGCGCGCCAAGGAATCGTTCCGGCCTTCCGTCCGGGTCCCGGTCTATACCGTGACGAAAAAGACGGGTCCTTCTCGGCGAAATTCTTAAGTTTCCATTTGCCAGCCGCCGTATCTATTATTATAATGAGGCCTATGAAACATACAATCTCATGGGTCTTTATGGCGGTGTTGTTCCTCGGGCTTGCCCAGGCGGTCTCGGCCGCGCCTGCGATGAGCGACATAACCCCTTCAGAAGTAAAGTCTTTGAGTTTTACTGAATGGCAGACCGCGATCGATGAGGCCAAGGCTGAGACTAGTCACCTGCTTGAAGAAAACAAACGGCTCAACACCGAATATCAATTGCTCCGTGAACAGCTGAGCGGGATCCAAACAGATGTGATGAAGGTCAAGGATGAACTGGACCTTCAGGAGCGCGAGAATAAAAAGATGGAGACGTTCCGTCAGGACCAGCTCCAGGTGATCGATAAGATCAAGGCGGATATTGAGCAGGCGCGAAAGACGGTCGGGGATCTTGAGAATGAAAAGCTGCGGATGATCCAGCAGCTCGAGAGCGAGAAGAAGAAGACCGAACTCTGGCAGACGCAGTTGTCAGAGCTTGAGGTCCAGAAGCGCGAGCTCTCCCTTGAATTGAAATTGCAGGACATTTCCCGTCAGGAACTTGAGCGCGGTCAGGATGACGAGATCGATCAGCTTAAAAAAGAACTGAAGGGCTATCAGCAGAAAGAGCAGGAGCTGGACGCCAAGATCAATACGATGAAGGCGGATAATCGAAACCTGGTCAAAGAGGCTGAATCGGTCGCTGCGAAAAACAAGGAGCTTGAGGCCCAAATCGCGCGTCTCGAACAGCAAAAGGCCCAGCAGCTCCGGAGGAATGAGGTATTAAGTAAAGAGCGGGATTCTTTGGCGGCGTCCGCTGAGGTTGTTCCCGATGATATTGTTCAGGAGCAGCGGGCCCTGGAGGCCCAGGTGGCGAAGCTTGAGGCTGAGCTTGAGGCGATCAAGATCTCTGTTCAGGAGACGAGCGGGGTTGTTCAGAAGAAGCGTCAGATGATGGACGAGATCATGCGCCTGGACAAAGAGAATCAGCAGCTGCGCAGCCGGATCGACGAGCTCTTATAATAGCCTTCCATGGGTTTGGGCCGACGGTTTCCCTGGGGATAACGGGTGTTCAGCTGCCGTGTCGATCGGATGACGGCATAGGGGATTTGATCATGGGTGGCCGCTGATGAGGGCGGCCCGGACGAAATTTTTCATAGGAGGAGAGGGGTATGGATGAGATCTTGGAGATTTTGATCCGTGACGCTCGGACCACGCCGGAGGAGATCGCGAAGATGACGGGCCGCGATGTCGCCGGGGTCAAGAAGGCGATCAAGAATTATGAGAAGAACGGGACGATCGCCAAATACAAAACACTGATCAACCGGTCCTTATTAAAGGACGCCGCGCCTTTTGTTTTGGCCCTGATCGAGGTGAGCATCACGCCGCAGAAGGATGTCGGTTTCGATTATGTCGCTGAGCGGGTCTATAGTTTTCCGGAAGTGACGACGTGCTATCTTGTTTCGGGGGCGTATGACCTGCTTGTGATCATCGAGGGTGAGTCGATCCAAACCGTCGCTGATTTTGTGGCATCCAAGCTGTCGCCGATGCCGAATGTGCGGAGCACGACGACGCATTTTCTGTTAAAGAAATACAAAGAGGATGGGCACATTTTCGTTAGGCGCGATCGGCAGCGCCGATTGAATATTTCGTTGTAATAAAGGACGTCTATGACTGAACGCATCTCACGTGTCGTGAGGGATCTGCCGCCCTCAGGCATTAGAAAATTTTTTGACCTGGTCTTGGGGATGAAGGACGTCGTCTCCCTTGGGGTCGGCGAGCCTGACTTTGTCACCCCGTGGCATATCCGGGAGAAGGCGATCTTTTCCTTGGAACAGGGCTACACCTCCTACACCTCCAACAAAGGGCTCATCGAGCTCAGGCGGGAGATCGCGGCTTTTCTCAAGCATCGGTATGGGGTGACCTATGACGTCGAAGAGCAGATGCTGATCACCGTGGGGGTGAGCGAAGGGATTGATCTCGCGATGCGGGCTATTCTCAATCCTGGCGAAAAGGTCCTAATCGCGGAACCCTGCTATGTTTCGTACGCGCCCATGGCGACGCTTGCCGGAGGGGCGCCTGTCGTTATTCGAACGTCGATGGCTCATGGATTTCGTCTGCAGCCTGAGCAGATCGATGAGGCCTGCCGTGGAGGCGGGATCAAGGCGATCCTGATCAATTATCCGTGTAATCCGACAGGGGCGTCCTATACCCGCCGGGAGCTCATGGCTTTGATCAAGGTGATTAAGCAGCACGATCTTCTTGTGATCAGCGATGAGGTCTATGATGAGCTGTCATTTGATTTTGATCATGTTCCTCTTGTCACCCTGCCGGGGATGAAAGAACGGACGATCTATTTGAACGGATTTTCTAAGGGGTATGCGATGACCGGATCTCGGATCGGCTGGGTCTGCGGCCCGAAAGATATCGTTGCCGCCATGACCAAGATCCATCAGTATACGATCATGTGTGCGCCGATCACGGGTCAGATGGCGGCGGTTGAGGCGATGCACCGAGGGGCCAAGGCGGTCCAGGAGATGCGCAGGGAATATATGCGCCGTCGGCGTTTTATGGTTGACGCCTTAAACGAGATGGGGTTGTCGTGTCACCTTCCGCAAGGGGCTTTTTATGTGTTTCCTTCGATCGAATCCACGGGGAAAGACGCGCTGACGTTTGCGCAGGATTTATTAAATAAGAAAAAGGTGGCGATCGTTCCGGGCACGGCCTTTGGCCAGGGCCTGGAGCATTATGTCCGGATGGCGTACGCGACGAGCTATGAGAATTTAAAAGAGGCCGTGCGGCGCATCAAGGAATATCTGTCCGAGTCCTGAGGGGCGCCGGAACGGAGAGGGTGATGGCAAAAAAAGTTACGAGGGATCTTGAATTCGAGATCGGTTTTTTCGAAGGAGTCGTCCGGAATCGGCCGCAATTCCGTGAGGCCCTCTCCGCGCTTGGTGATACATATACCAAGGCCGGCCGGTTTGAGGACGGGCTTATCATCGATCAGCGTCTCGCTTCGCTCTATCCCGACGATCCGGTCGTCCTCTATAATCTTGCCTGCAGTTACGCCTTGTTGAAGAAAACGGACCAGGCCTTTGAGGCGATGCAGATGGCGATCGAGAAAGGGTATCAGGATTTTGAGTTCCTGCTCCAGGACCGCGATTTGACGAATCTCTTAGCCGATAGGCGTTTTCGTGAATATCTCTCCAAACTCCGTCAGCCGCAGGGCCCGATGTCGCATGAGAATGTGGCAACGGAATGATCTGATCTCCCGGACCGGCTGTGTCGTGGCGCTGGCCGCGGCCGTGTTGATCGGTTCTGTCCGTTTAGTCAGCGCTGAGGCATATCACCACTATGATATTTCTGCTGCATGGGACCCCGTGACCAAGACGATCTCTGCCGTTGAGCGTGTTGTTGTGGTCAATCGTCAAGGGGGACCGATCGATCACGTGTATTTTCATATCTATCCGAACCGCCGTTACACGTCTGCTGAACAGCGTCTGCTCTTTCAATACGCTGGATATTTTAAAATCGATCCGTACCCTGAGGGTTTTGACACCGGAGATTTTTATATTGATGCGGTTGTTGATGAGGCGTCGGGGGATGAGGTCCCGTGGACCGTTGAGGGCGCGGACCAGACGCTCCTTCGGGTTGACCTTCCTGGGCCGGTCGCTCCTGGGGCGCAGATCGAGGTGACGGTCAAATTCAGGCTTCGGGTCCCGCATGCCTATGGCCGGATCGGGTGGCATGGGTCGGTCGTGCGTGCCGCGTATTGGTATCCGATCGTCGCGGCTCAGGCGGCGAGCGGATGGGACAAGGGGTTATTTTATCCGTTCCATCGGCCCTTTTATTCGGACGCGGCCTCTTATGATGTGACGTTGACCGTGCCGGAAGATTATCAGGTCGCGCATTCGGGTGTCCGTTCCCGGGAGGAGACCTCGGGCGGGCAGAAACGCGTGATCATCACGACGTCTCTGCCGATCCGGGCGTTTGCCTTTAGCGCGAGTCCAGAGTATCAGCACCTCTCCGTGCGGCGGGGGAAGACGGATCTGTATGTGTTTTATCTTGAGGGCGACGAGGATCGCGCGGCTGACGCGTTGGCGTCGGCTGAGGCGGCGATGGATTTTTATGAGGCGATCTTTCAAGCCCCGTATCCCTATGAACAGTTTTCCGTGGCAGCGGTCCATCTTGGTTATGGCGGGGAACAGATGGCGAATATGATTTTTATTGATACGCGGGCCTTTAAACTCCCGGGGATCCTTGACCGGCATTTTGATTTTCTTATCGCGCATGAGACCGGGCACCAGTGGCTGTACAACATGATCGGGGTCGATGCGTCACGCGAGATGTGGCTCGAGGAGGGGATCAATTCGTTTTTGACCCTTCAGTATATTGAAGAGCGCTACGGCAAGGATGCCTCGGTGCTCGAGTTTCCGCGATGGCTGTCAGGGATCGAACCGCTCCTGCCGCGGCCGAGTTTCCGCCGATTCCGCGATTATCGGTATAAAGCAGGGCTCCGCGCGGGGTATGACGGCCCGCTCGCCCGCCGTCTCGATGAGTATTCGGAACCGAGCCAGATCTTCGCGCTGATTTATGGCAAGGGCGAACGGGTGATCGAGGCCCTTGAGGCCGAGATCGGGTCTGCGGCGATGCGCGCTGTCTTGGCCGAGGCCATGGCGAGGTATCGGTATCAGAACTGGTCGATCCCGGATTTTCAGGCGCTGTGTGAAAAGGTCTCGGGCCGGGACCTTGATGCGTTCTTTCGCAATTGGGTCTATGGTTCGGGTCGTTATGATCCCTGTCTGCGGAGGGTCGCCCCAGGGGTTCTCGAGATCGCGCAGCACGGAGACCTTGTCGCGCCGGTTGAGGTTGAGACTGTGGGCGCCAGTGGCAGCACCGAACGTTTTATCTGGGATGGCTCGTCTCCCGCGACGATCGACCTGGCTGCCCGCGGACTGCGGGGGGCGCGTCTGGACCCTGATGAGAAGACGCTTGATCAGGACCGGGTCAACAATGTGTGGCCCCGCTGGAATCGGGCGAGGCCGGTCTGGTTGTATTTAGGGCTTTGGGATCATCCGGCCTTTGTCCCGGATGACGCCTATCAGCTCGTGATCGGCCCGGAGATCAACGAAGGGGTGGGGCTAAAAGCGGGCTGGCAAAAGCCGTATCAGTATTATCTTTATGCCGGCAACGATTATGACATCGGGAACGAGCTCTTCACATCACGGGTCGGGTTCCAATATAAAAATTTCTGGACCTCACCGACCCATGTTGGCGGGGAATGGCGGCGGGTCAAGGACGTTACCGGCGGGCCTGATGATATGATCAGCACGAAGATGTATGTCCGCCAGGACCTGTGGCCGGCGGCCTATGGGATGTTGGACGTCCAGGACCATTTGACCCTGTATGTGGTCGACAATCAGCGGCCCGATGAATATGATGAGGGGCTCATGGGTGCGTCAGACCTTCGGAATATTGAATACCGTCGGGACCACGAATCCATTGTTGGGATGGCCTTTCACCGGAATCGTTCGGGCCCGTATCCGGATCCCCGGGAGGGGCATCGGCTCACAGCCGTTGCCGAACAGGCCGGGCACGTGTTCGGCGCGGGAAGTTATTTTTCGCGGGGCGGGGTTGACATCCATGGGTATCACCGTATGATGAGGCAGGGGACGGTGGCCCTCCGGGCGAAGATCGGCGCCGGGTATCCGGATGATAAGGACCTTTTTCAGCTCGGGGGTGCCGAGGGCCTCAGGGGATATGAGCGCAAGTCCCTTCGGGGAGCGAATGCCGCGCTTGGTGTCATTGAATGCCGATATCCCCTGATCAATGAGATGAGCGTCTATGCCGTTGACCGTTTGGTGGGGCTTCGCCGGATTGACGGGGTGATTTTTGCTGAAGCAGGCCAGGCGTGGTTTGATTCGATGTCGGAAACCGCGTTAAAGAAAGATATTGGGATCGGGCTGAGGTTTCATGTTGATCTTCTCGGGTTCCTGGAAAAGGCGGTGATTCAGCTTGATGCGGCCCGCCCGGTCCGGGACGCGGAAGATGACCTTAGATTTTGGCTGCGCGTGAACAGTGTTTTTTAACCAGGGGAAGGTGATCATGAAAAAAAGCATTTGGGTTGCCTTGATTGTGGTTGCGGTTGTTTTTTTGCCGAGCCTGTTTAACGGCGTTGTTGGTGATGATACGATGATTATCGGGAATAATTCATTTTATGAATCACTTTCTAATATCCCGCTTCTATTTACAAATCAGTATGGATCTAATTGGGAAAGGGTTTTTAATGAGGAGACTGATATTACGGGCTCGGTGGCCTACCGGCCGGTATTATCGTTGACGTATTTTTTGGATACGGCTATCTGGAAGAAGGACGCCTTTGGGTTTCATTTAACGAATCTTCTTTTTCATTTATTCAATGTTTTTCTCGTGTACCGTCTCGCCGTGCTCGTATTTTCACTTAAGCCAGACCTGGCCTTTTGGTCGGCGCTTCTTTTTGGCGTTCATCCGATTCAGGTTGAGGCGGTTTGTGCAGTAGGGTTTCGGGCTGATCTTTTGGCAACCTGTCTCGTTCTCGCGTCTTTTTTAACGTACGATTCTTATCGACGAGGCAAGGGAATGATAATGTTGTGCTTATCTTGGCTTTTTTATTTCTTAGCCGTCTTTTCAAAGGAGGCGGCCATAGGCCTGCCGCTATTTGTGCTTATTTATGACTGGTTGTTGGCCGATGGCCCGTCAAGAAGAATAAAGTTATTTAAGTTTGAATACATTGGGTATGTGGCCATCCTGTCATCTTATTTGTTTGTTTACTTTTACGTTTTGCCGAACTCGGCTTTGCGCTATCTTTATCCGTTGGGGCAGGACCGATTATCGCGCGCCTTGGTTATTATCCATATTGCTGGCTATTATTTTAAGGTGGTTTGTTTTCCGTGGTCTGTTAAGTATCTTCCCCCTGTTTTTGCCGAAGATGTGGATACGATTTTGACGAATATGGATCTTGTTGTTGGTCTCGCTATTTTAGGGGCTGGTATTTTTTATTTCAAAAAAATGCTCGAATGCCGGTCGATGTTTTTTGGGGTGATATGGGCCCTCATTTTTTATGCCCCCGTCTCAAATGTGATCACCCTTGTCTCTCCTTTTGCCCATCGTTTTATTTATCTTCCTTTAGTGGGGCTGATTGTCGTTGGGGTGTATCTGCTGGACAGGCTTGACGGTTTTTTTTCTCGTCGTCGGATGCTTTTAGCAGAACGATTGTTTTTGTTTGTTCTTGTGCTTTGTGCCGGATTTTCCTTTGTTGGAACAGGAATGACGAGAAATAATTATGTTTCTGCTCGGCACATGATTCGAGACTTTCCTCGGAACGGTCGAGGGTATTTATATGCTGCATTGAGTATTAGTAAGTTGGGCAGCAACCCGGATGAGGTTTTGAAATACGCTGCAGAAGCAGAAGGTCGGGGCATTGTTGATCCGAGATTGGATTTTGCGATCGGCATGGCTCATGAGGCCAGAGGTGAGAGGGATGCCGCAGAGTCACGATATCGTTTGTCAATTGAGGATTTCCCTGGCATTGTTGCGACACACATTCAGGCTGGACGATTAGCCTTGACTAAAAAAGATATCGATCAGGCGATCATCGATCTGACGAATGCCTGTCAGATCAAGCCCGGGTATGCGGCGGTCGGCTATTTGATCCAGGCCCTACGTCTTGCGGGTCGGGAAGATGATGCCCGTGAGGTGTTAAACAAGTATGGGGATGTTGTGCAGGATCCCGAGTTAAGAAAGCAGCTCGATCAACTTTTTGTTATGGAAAAATCGGTATTGCCTGTCTTTATCGGTGTTCAATAGGTCTGGGGCGCAGCCGTGAAAACCTTTCGGAAAGAACTCTGGTTCACGACCCCGCATCGGCGGGATTACGTCAACATCACGCCGGAGGTCCTTCGATGCCTTGCCGAAAGCGGGGTTCGGGAGGGGCTGTGTCTGGTGAACGCCATGCATATTACCGCGAGCGTTTTCATTAATGATGATGAGGCGGGCCTGCTCGCGGATTTTGACGATTGGCTCGAGGGCTTAGCCCCTCATGCGCCCGTGTCGCAATACCGTCATAATACCGGTGAAGATAATGCTGACGGTCATATGAAGCGACAGATCATGGGGCGTGAGGTCGTGGTCGCGGTCACGGAGGGCCGTTTGGATTTTGGCCCCTGGGAGCAGATCTTTTATGGGGAATTTGACGGTCGGCGGCGGAAACGGGTCCTTGTCAAGATTATTGGCGAATAGGCCGGGCGTTTTGTTTGCGCCGCGGGAGGTTCTCCGCTATAATGCCTCGCTCAAAGAGGTGCTGGGAAGCGGTTTACTCTTCAATGAATAGGAGGAGGATTTATGAGTCTGTTGGTGATGGGGACAGTGGCCTTGGATGATGTCGCGACGACCGGAGGGGTCCGAAAAGATATGCTCGGGGGATCGGCCTCGCATTTTTTGATGAGCGCCTCGCTCTTCGGTCCGGCCCATGTCGTTGGGGTGGTAGGTGAGGACTTCCCTGTGAAATATATCCGTCTTTTTGAGCGTCGCGGTGTTGACTGTTCGTCGCTTCAGCGTCGGTCGGGACAGACCTTTCATTGGACCGGGGAGTATGACGCCTCGAATTGGAATTGTGCGATTACACGTGGGACGGAATTAGGGGTCCTGGCCGGTTTTGAGCCCCAGGTGACCGAGGCGCAGCGGAGGATCCCGTATGTCTTTTTGGCGAACGGAGACCCGCTCGGTCAGGAGACGCTCCTTGCCCGGATGCGCAAGCCTAAATTTGTGGGTCTTGACAGCATGAATCTCTGGATTAACACCATGCGTGCGGACGTGACGCGGCTTATGAAAAAAGTGGACCTCTTTGTGGCGAATGACGGCGAGGCTGCCCTGCTCACCGGTGAAACGAACTGTATCCGGGCTGCCCGCGCGCTTCGGCGTATGGGGCCGCGGTTCATTGTGGTGAAAAAGGGCGAGCACGGGGTCGTTTTTTATTCAGATGATTTCGTGTTCTCGTTTCCGGCGTATCCTGTGGAGCGGGTCGTTGATCCGACCGGGGCGGGAGACACCTTTGCCGGCGGGCTCATGGGGTATCTGGCGCGGGCCGGCCGGTTGAGCGAGGCGGTGTTCCGAAAGGCCTGTCTTTACGCGACGACGTGCGCCTCGTTCAATGTCGAGGGGTTCGGCGCTGCGCGGACATCGCGGATGACCATGGCCGATGTTGACGCGCGGCGCGCGGTCCTCGAGCGGTTCATTAGTCCGTCGGGATAAGGGGGGACGTATGTGGGAAACGCTCGGCCTGGTTGCGGCGATCGTCTTGCCGCTGTGGAACATCCCGCTCATTGTGCGGATCATTCGGCGCAGATCGTCAGCGGATATCAGCCTCTCGTGGGCGCTCGGGGTCTGGAGCTGTATTGTCCTCATGGCGCCGTCGGGGTTCCGCTCCGAGGACGTTGTCTGGCGGACGTTTAATATTATCAATTTGGTCTTATTTAGTTGTGTGGCGTTAACAGTGGTTGTCTATCGGAGGAGAGGTGATGGCTAAACGGAAGGATCCCGGGGCAGGGACTGCCGAGCGGAAGAGCGGGATGGCCTCGATTATCGGCCGGCCGAACGTCGGGAAATCCACCCTGCTGAATCGTCTCGTTGGCAGCAAGATCGCCATCGTCTCGAACATCCCCCAGACCACGCGTCAGCAGATCCGGGGCGTTTATACCGACGAGCGCGGCCAGATCGTCTTTATCGATACGCCGGGGTTTCATCATGGGGATGACCGGCTCCACGCGTATATGCTTAAATCCACGGAACACAGCATGCACGGGGTTGACTGTATCGTTCATCTCGTTGATACGATGGACCGCGTCGGGCTTGATGAGGAACGCCTTGTGGAACGTCTCAACAGTCTTAACGTACCGGTCATCCTTGGCCTCAACAAGGTGGATAAGAACGCCCGATATCTTTCGGATTATATCAAGCTCTGGGAGCAGGTCAGAGGGTGCTCGGCGGACCAGATGGAGCGTTTTACGATCCTTCCTCTGTCGGGGAAGACCGGGATCCATCTCGATGAGCTTTATGAGGCGATCTTTTCTTATTTGCCGACGGGCCCCTTTTTGTATCCTGAGGATGCCGTGAGCGATATGCCGAAGAAGATGGCGATCGCGGACGTTATTCGAGAAAAATTATATGGAATCCTTAAAGAAGAGGTCCCGCATGCTGTTGCGGTCGTGGTCGAACGGTTCCGCGCGGTGCGCGGCAACACCTTTCGGATCGAGGCGGTGATCGTGGTTGAACGTGAGTCGCAGAAGAAGATCGTGATCGGCCGCAAGGGTGAGAATTTGAAGCGCGTGGGCACGGCGGCCCGCGCGGAACTCGAACCCCTGCTCGGGCGTCAGGTCTTTTTGGACCTTCATGTGAAGACCCGTCGGGGATGGCGGGATGATGACCGGCTATTGATGGAGATGGGTTATGAGGCGGGATAAGATGCGGGTCGTGCGGCCGGGAGCAGGGCGTCCTCTGTCCGCGCGGGCGATGCAGGCCCTGGATCGCCGTGCGAGCAGGGAATTCGGCATCCCGTCGATCGTCTTGATGGAGAACGCGGGCCGCGGCGCCGCAGAACATATCATCCGGATCCTTCGGCGGCGTCAGGACCCCCGTGTCATTGTCGTTTGCGGGCCGGGGAACAACGGTGGGGATGGATATGTTGTCGCGCGGCACCTTTATCTTCATGGGATCCTCGTCGAGGTCTTGTGTGTCGCGCCGGTCAGCCAGCTCAAGGGCGATGCCCGGGTGAACGCAGAGATGGTTCAGCGGTCGAAGATCCCGTGCGGATGTGTTGGTGAGGTGTCGGACGTTGTTCGGCGGCAGATATCGTCGGCAGACCTTGTGGTTGACGCCCTCTTCGGTATTGGGTTGTCGCGGCCGCTCGAAGCCCCTTTTGTGGATGTGATTGAGGCGATCAATTCGAACGCCCGCCGGGTCGTTGCCCTGGATGTCCCATCTGGGCTCGATGCGACGACGGGCCGCGTCTGGGGGGCCTGTGTCAAGGCGGATTGGACCGTTACCTTCCAGCAGCCGAAGACGGGTTTGGCGCGCGGTCAGGGCCCCGTGGTCGCGGGTCGCGTCCTAGTCTCTCATATCGGGATTCATCTGACGTCCTAGTCATTCTTCTCGGGGGCATCCGATGGCTGTGAATAATCAGAATATTCATGTGGTGATCAGAATTTTAAAGACCGCCCTGGCGGCGCTCCCAGATCCTTCGGTGACGCTCGTCGGCAAGCGGTATCGCAGCCCTTTTTTGGTCCTGATCTCGTGCATCCTGAGCCTCCGGACAAAGGATGAGACCACGCTTCCGGCGGCTCAACGTCTTTTTGCCCTGGCCGATACCCCGGAGGCCATGGTGCGGCTTCCGGCGGAAACGATCGCGACCGCGATCTATCCGGTGGGTTTTTATAAGACTAAGGCGCGGACGATCATCGGGATCTGCGAGGATATTCTGTCCCGTTTTGATGGCCGGGTGCCCGACGAGATCGAGACCCTCTTGATGATGAAAGGGGTAGGTCGAAAGACAGCAAATCTGGTCCTGATCGAGGGTTTTGGCAAACCCGCGATGTGTGTCGATACCCATGTTCATCGGATCTCAAACCGTTTCGGCTATGTGCGCACGCGCAGCCCCGAGGAGACTGAGCAGGCCCTTCGCCGCAGACTTCCGGCGCAGTACTGGAATGATTATAATGCGATGCTCGTGATGTGGGGTCAGAACGTCTGCCGCCCCATATCGCCCTTGTGCTCGCGCTGCCCGTTGGCCCATATCTGTCAGCAGCGTGGCGTTTCGAATAAGCGGTAACTTTAGTTCTTCCAATCGGTTGGGTTAGATTTGTTTTGGGATTACCACGCTAAAATCCCGATTGACGGGTCGAAGGACCTGTGGTAGGATAAACGCCTTTCAAGGCGATCGGGCTCGTGGCCCTTTACTTTTTAGGAAGCTATATTATAATAAAAACCTATTTTTAATCAGGATGATTACATAAGAAGGGCGGGTGAGAACATTTATGGTTGAAGTCAAGGTCAACGACCGAGGCGGTTTTGAAAAGGCGATGCGCCAATTCAAGAAACTCTGTCAGAAAGAGGGGTTTCTTGTCGAGCTCAAAGAGCGCCGCTACTATACAAAACCCTCGGAGAGAAAACGAAAAAAGCATGGTTGATCCGGGCTCTTCATGAACGGGTAACGGCATGTCAAATCCCCTATTCCATTGATTACGGAAGAGGGGATTTGTTCTTGGTGGCAGGGAGAGGGGTGTTACAGAAAGGCGGGAGATGATCAAGGTCAATCGTGTGTTGATCAGCGTGTCTGATAAGACCGGAATCGTTGATTTCGCGCGCGGTCTGAAGGGGTTGGGTGTGGAGATCCTATCTACCGGCGGAACGGCGAAGGCGCTGGCCCAGGCCGGGATCGAGGTCGTTGAGGTCGCGGATTATACCGGCTCTCCGGAGATCCTGGCCGGGCGGGTGAAAACCCTGCATCCGAAGATCCATGCCGGGCTTCTGGCCCTTCGTGATGATCCGTCCCATCTTCAGGCCCTCAAGGACCATGGGATCGGCCTCATCGACATGGTCGTGGTCAATCTTTATCCTTTTGAGCGGGTGACGTCGAAAAAGAACGTGGATTTCGACGAGGCGATCGAAAATATCGACATCGGCGGGCCGACGATGCTCCGCGCCGCGGCGAAGAATTTCAGGAGCGTGGCCGTTGTCTGTAACCCGCAACGATATCGCGCGGTCCTCGATGAGCTTCAGGCCAATAGCGGGATGCTCTCGGATTCGATCCTCATGGGCCTTGCCGTTGAGACCTTCGAACACACCTCATCGTATGACACGATGATCTATCATTTTTTAAAATCTCGTCGGAGTGAGAAGGCGTTCACTGAGTTCCCCCGCGAGGTCCAGGTCTGCCTGATTAAGGAGCGGGACCTCCGCTATGGCGAGAATCCGCATCAGCAGGCTGCGTTTTATCGTTATGATTCCGATTCGACCCATGGGCTGGCGGCGATGAAGCAGTTGAACGGCAAGGAGCTGTCGTTTAATAATTTTTTGGATCTCCAGGCAGCCCTTGAGGTTGTCCGGGATTTTCAGGACCCGGCCGCGGTCATTATTAAGCATAATAATCCGACGGGTGTGGCCGAGGATGAGACCTTGGTCAAGGCCTACACGGCGGCGCATCGGACGGATCCCCTGGCGGCCTTCGGCGGGATTATAGGATTCAATAAAAAAGTTGACGTGGCTACTGCTGAGGCGATTGCCGCGAGCGGGTTCATGGAGTGCGTGATCGCGCCTGGATATGATCGGGCGGCGCTGAAACTCTTGAGCCAGAAACAGAATTTTCGGGTCATCGAACTGAAGACGAATCGTGGAGATGGGGCCCCTCATAATATGCGCCAGGTCGACGGGGGGATGTTGATCCAGCAGCGCGACACGAAGGGAATCACGAAGGACGAGCTGCGCGTGGTCTCGAGAAAACGGATGACCGCCGCTCAGTGCGAGAGCCTTTTATTTGGGTGGAAGGTGGTCAAACATATCCGTTCGAATGCGGTGATTCTCGTGAAGGGGCGGCGCGTCGTCGGTGTTGGCTGCGGGCAGACGAGCCGGGTCGGGAGCGCCCAGATTGCGATCGACAAGGCCGGCAAGGCGGCCCGCGGGGCGCTGATGGTCTCGGACGCTTTTTTGCCTCATGTCGACAATGTTCAGGCCGCGGCTCGGGCAGGCGTCGCCGGTATTATTCAGACCGGCGGTTCGGTGGCCGATGACGCCGTGATTGCTGAGGCGGATAAGCACGGGATCGTGATGGTCATGACCGGGTGCCGTCACTTCAAACATTGATCGTCTTGGAAGACGTCGGAGGCGCGGGGTGATCCATGGCTATTCCCTCGGACATCAGCGGTTATCTTGAGCAGTTGGCGAATTATGAGCATGCCCTCGACGGTCTTTCTGCTGACGATTTTCGGCTTGATGGCCTGCGAGAACTTCTGCACGCCTTTGGCGATCCCCAGCGTCAGCTCAAATGCATTCATCTTGCCGGCACGAAAGGCAAGGGGTCCACATGCGCCTTTGCCGCTGAGATCCTGAGATGCGCCGGGTATCGGGTCGGGCTGTTCACGTCCCCGCACCTGCACGGCGTCCGTGAACGGATCCGCGTCCTCACCTCGGCTTCTTCATCGTCCTCGCCGGTGGATCTCTTCCCTGATGAGATCCCTGAGGCGGCTTTTGTGGATATTGTCCGTCGGATCAAGGCGGTCCTTGAGCGCCGCGCCCACATCGACGTGACGTATTTCGAATTGCTCACCGCGGTGGCCTTGATTTATTTTCTTGAACAGATGACCGATGTCGTGGTCCTTGAGACGGGTCTCGGCGGCAGGCTTGACGCCACGAATGTCGTTGAGCCCTTGATCTGCGCGATCACGCCGATCAGTTGGGAGCACCAGAATATTTTGGGGCACACCTTGGGTGCGATCGCGAAAGAAAAGGCGGGGATCATTAAATCGTGTTGCCGATATGCGGTCGTCGCAGAACAGAAACGCGAGGCAGCCTCGGTGATCGAAGAGATGGCATGGGCCCAAGGCGTTCAGATCGTCAGCGTCCCGCGCGATGTGACCGTTGATGCGGTTCATCTAGACCTGGACGGAATGACCGTTGAGATGCGCTATGCCGGACACGCCTATCGTTATCGCCTTTCCCTTCTCGGCCGCGTTCAGGCCGATAACGCTGCGATGGCTCTGTGCGTCACGGGCCGTCTTAATGAGTTTGGCTTTAGCGTTACGCCGTCGCATGCGGCTGCGGGACTGGCTGGGGCGTTTTGGCCCGGACGATTCGAGATCTTGTCGCGTGATCCGATGGTCGTTGTCGATGGAGCGCACACGGTTGATTCCATTAAAGGATTTCTTTCGACGCTGAATGCGGTCTTTCCTGATCGGAAGGCGCACATTTTGTTGGGTTTGTCGAAGGACAAAGATGTTTCGGGGATCGCGCGGCAGATCGATCAGGCCGCCGGCCGGA
Source organism: uncultured Planctomycetales bacterium (assembly GCA_964450385.1). Classification (GTDB taxonomy): domain Bacteria; phylum Omnitrophota; class Gorgyraeia; order Zapsychrales; family JANLHA01; genus JAKLFA01. The sequence continues at coordinate 34,852 of CAYVEC010000009.1, read as the reverse complement.
TCACCCTTGTCTCGGCCGATCATCGCCGGGCGCTGCGCTGGGACGAGATCGATTGTTCGGGCCTGTTCACGGATTGTCACGCGGTCGAGCACGCGGGGAATTTTCAAGAGGCCCTTCATCGGGCGGTCCGTGAGGCCGGGGTGGACCAGGTTGTGGCGGTCACGGGATCCCTGTTTGCGGTGGCCCAGGCAAGGGAGGCGCTGTGTCGAAGGTGACGAGTTTGGCGGATACGATCGCGGCGATCTCAACCCCGATAGGATTGGGGGGGATCGGGATTGTTCGGATGAGCGGCCCCGAGGCCCTCGCGATCACCGATGAGATTTTTACCCCAGCCCAGCCCAAGGCGAGACCGGCGGAATTTGGATCCCATACCGTTCATTATGGTCATGTGGTGAGGCGCGATGATCACGGTGCCCAACTGATCGACGAGGTCCTCCTGACTGTGATGCGCGCGCCGAGGAGTTACACGTGTGAAGATGTCGTCGAGATCAGCTGTCACGGCGGGGCCGCGGTTGTTCAGGCGGTCCTCTCGCTTGTGTTGGAGAAAGGCGCGCGGCTCGCGGGCCCTGGTGAATTTACCAAGCGGGCGTTTTTGCACGGCCGGATCGATCTCGCTCAGGCCGAGGCCGTGCTTGATGTGATCCGGGCCCAGACATCTGCCGCCCTTCGGGTCTCTGAAGATCAGCTTCGCGGGAATCTGACACGCCAGTTGGCGAGCACACGGGACCGTCTCATGGAAGGGTATGTCCTGGCTGAGGGCGCCTTGAATTTTCCGGGTGAGGCCGACGAGGATGGCCTCACCGGACGGATCGGGGATGTCTGTCGTGATGCGATCCGCGATATGAATGCTCTTCTCGAGCATGCGGACCAGGGGAGGGTCCTCCGCGAGGGGGTCCGCCTTGTGATCTGCGGGAAGCCGAATGTCGGGAAATCGTCGTTATTGAACGCCCTGCTCTGTCATGAGCGGGCGATCGTGTCTCCGATCGAGGGGACCACTCGTGATGCGGTTGAGGAGATCCTTCAGATCGAGGGGATCGTGTTCCATGCAGTCGACACCGCCGGTATCTTGCAACCCCGTGATGTGATCGAGGAGGCGGCGGTCCAGCGGAGCCGTGAGCATATCCGTCACGCGGACCTCACGGTCCTGGTTTTAGACGCAAGCCGGCCGATCTCGGGCGACGATGCCGCCTTAATGGATGAGGTGCGGGGGCAGAGAGCCGTTGTGGTCGTGAATAAAGTGGATCTGCCGTGTGCCCTTGACCGCAGCGCGGTTCATGAACGGATCCCCGGCGTTCCTGTGGTCTCGACCGACCTCCTTCACGGTCAGGGGCTTGATGATCTGAGGCGGTGTTTGGTCGAGCGCGTTCTTCAGGGCCAGACTCTGGAATCGCATAAGGTTCAGGTCACGAATATTCGCCACATCGAGGCCTTGCGTCAGGCCCTGGCCGCGGTCTCGCAGGCCCGATCCGATATGGGCCGAGGGCTCTCCCTTGAATTCATCGCCGAACATATTCGTCAGGCGATCGATCATCTCGATGCGATCACCGGCCGCCACGCCGACGACGATCTCATCGAGGCTATTTTTTCTCAGTTCTGTATCGGCAAATAATCCCTGTGAGATTACGAGGAAGGGCTCTCCTTCTGACGATGGTACATCAGAAGAATGAGCCTCGAGGTGCTGTTGATAAGCCCGGTATCGTTGATCGCGGCATGGACCTTGGGGTTCTTCATGAGCCGCAGGATGTCGCGTTGTTCGATCTGATCGAGGGTCTCGTTGTCGGTGAGGATCGCCTGGAGACGGGGATTGTTAAAGAAATCGTGATATTCATTCGTGTCCGCGACCGCCGCGAAATGGCTCGGGTCTTTGAAGACGAGGAGCCCGAGGGCGAGGGTGTTGAGCTTCGGGACCCGGGGAACAATAAAAGCGTTGGCGTATCCGTAGGACCATGAGGTGTTGATCTCTGTCTGGATTTTGCTGACGGGGCCTCCGTTGTCGGGAAGGATCATGAAGATGATGACGGCCATGACCGTGAGGAGCCCGTTCCACGCGACGCTGATCAGCCCGCCGGCGAGGCGGTTTATCCAGAGTGTGTAGTTGCGGTATTTTTTATCGACGGACATCTGGGCGGCGATAAAAAGGATGTTGAGCGCGATCGTGAGCCCGACGGTCCCAGTCACGCAGACGATGGTCGCGATGATGGGGTTTGACATGAGGTCGTAATTGATGACCGCGATCGTGTACGACAGGAGAAACGATCCCGGCCCAATGAGGCTCCGGAAGAGGGCAAAATGCCATCCGCCGACGAAATAGAGCGTAAGGAGGGTGATCGCGATGATGTCGATATTCAGCATGGTGAGCGGGCCCTATTTTTTATAGACGGATGATGCGGTGGTGTTCACTGGCTTGTCGGTCTTCACCTCCGGCGATGCGAAGATGAGATAAATGACGAACGGGATGAAGACGAGCCCGGCGCACGCGATGATGATGAGCGGTGTGTATAAAATGATCTTCACCGGCAGAGGGAGCGGGGCCTTTGGCTTTTGGGCCTGCTTTTTGGCGTCCATGTATTCTTTGAAGGTTTGTTTTTGGTAGCCGCGTTCTTTGTAGATATTTTGAATTTGTTCTGATTCGCGATCGTTCGTCATACGAGGTCCTTCTGTGGGGGGTCATTATTAGTAAAAGCATTCTACATATGAACATCTTGCGAATAAAGAAAAATTTTTTATAAAACAAAATGACAAAAGTGTTGATTTTTCGATTTGTGGGTATAGAATAAATACGGATTAATAAAAAATACACAACTTATTATGAATAAACATGTTATAAATCATCGCAGGTCGCTTCGTCATGCGTGCCGCGTTCCGGTTGACGCGCCTGACCGGGGCGTTTTTAGCGATCTCTGCACGATTGATATCAGCCAGGGCGGGATCGGGCTTGTCTCGCGCAAGCGGATCCCGATCCGGAGACAGATCGCAGTTGAGGTCGATCTGAATGTCGGCGGAGAGCCGTCGCTTGTTCTCGGCGAGGTTGCCTGGGTCCGGCGCGAAGGGCTTTCTGGTCTCTTCCGTGTCGGCGTCAAATTTCTGCGCATTTTGTATCCGGGCTCAAAAACCCGTCTTAAAAATTATTTTGAGGAAACTCCATGATGCAACGAGAAGCGAACGTTAAAGACAAGCGGCTGTTTGAACGGTTCCCTGCCCGGTTCCCTGTCAAGTTTAAGCATTCTAGGGAAGAGTATGGGAAAGATGTTTTTCTCCGCGACGCCTCGGCCCAGGGGGTGCGATTCACCACGCATCAGCGGATGTTCCTTCATGACAGCGTCTCCCTTCAGGTTGATCTTCCTGACGGTCTGAGTCCCCTTAACTTGAATGGGCGGGTGGTCTGGATGAAATCCAAGTCGGCGGATTTGTGGGATGTGGGAATGGAATTTCACCGTGTCAATTTTATGCAGACCCAGCGGATTTTTAAATTGGTTGCCGGTGACGATGTCTAACATTTTCTTCTCGCGTCTTTCTGCAACTCCATTTATTTCAAATAGTTACATGTCTACCAGATCTCTCGGCATCCCTTTTTTCCTCGAATAAGATATTTACAACCCCTCGGGCCCATGTTAAAATACGACCTCTTATTATTCTTTAGAGAAGCGGCTGTTCTGGTTCTCAACCCCAGGAGATTGTGTGCTCAAGAAAGTGTGTCTCGTGATCGTGGTGATGTGTCTTGCCCTGACCGGATGCGGTAAGGGGCAGGGTGACATCAACGCGGTGACGGTGTGGCATTGGATGACCGATCGCCACAATGCCTTTTTGGAGCTCGCGGAACGATATTACGACGAAACCGGGATCTGGATCGATTTTCAGTTCTTTTCTCCTTCCGTCTATTCGCAAAAGATCGTCGCAGCTGCTCAGGCCCGGATCCTCCCAGATATTTACGGTATTTTAGATAATAAAAAGGTTGTGGCCGACTTCATCAAGGCCGGGTTTGTGGCGAATCTTCGGTCTGATTTTGAGGCCGATGATAAGGCGTGGGAAGGGGTCTTTTTTACGAAGGCGCTCGAAGGGAATCGTTTCGGCCGGGGCAATTCCTACGGTGTCGACGAGGGGATATACGGTGTCCCCGTCGACATGATGAATATTCAGCTCGTTTATAACAAGCGTCTTTTGGCTGAGGCAGGGGTCAAGAAGGTTCCCGAGACCTTTAATGAGTTCTTGGCCGCGGCCGATCTTCTCAAGGCCCGTGGGATCACGCCGTTTGTCTCGGGGTGGGCCGAACTCTGGCTCGCCGGGTGTTTCGCCTCGAATTACGCCTTCAATATCATGGGTGAGGAAAAGATCATGGCGACCTTTCGCGGCGAGGTGCCGTATACCGATCCGGACTGGGTGCAGGTCCTCGGGATCTTTGATACTCTTTCTCGACGAGGGGTCCTTGCCGAGGGGATTGTCACGAAGTCAAATAAGCTTGCCGAGCAGGATTTTGCCCTTGAGCGGGCGGCTTTTGCCTTTAATGGGTCGTGGTGCATTAATGTGTATCATGGAATGAATCCGAATCTGTCATATGGGGTCATGATCCCTCCGCCGATCACGCTTCGGCATCGGCTCTTGATCTGGGGGGCAGAGGGTGGAGCCTTCCGCGTGAATGCCGCATCATTCCGACGAGAGAAGGCGATCGATTTTTTGAAATGGTTGACCGCAACGGAACAGCAGGCATTTTTGGCGGAGACGACGAAAAATCTCCCGGCGAATAAGAACGCGGTCGCCTCGCTGCCGGCTGAGCTCATGGAATTCGGCCGGGGACTCGCATGGACCACGCACCCATCGATCTGGGAGCTGGATGAGGACGCCGTGGTGAGCGAAAAATTCTTAAAGGGCATCCAGTCGATCATTATCGGGGAGAAGACGCCCGAGGCGGTGGCTGCGGAGGTTCAGCAGGTCAAGGCCCGGCAGATGGAGCGCGCCCGGAGACGGGTCCCTTAAGGGGGACGGAACAGGGAAGGGACGCCTGATGAGAGAACGTGAGATTGAACGAGACGTGGTGAGTCACCGCTGGGGGCGGTTCACGAGTTTTCTTTTTATCGTCCCGGCGGTTGTGATCTTTACGATCTTTTACATTTACCCCTTTTATGAGACGTTTAATCTGTCGCTCCGCGAGTGGAATGGGATCAGCGGTCTGCGGCCGTTTGTGGGCCTCAGGAATTTTTCGGACCTCCTGAGCGTTATCCCCGCGGAGGGTTGGGGGGCCGGGTCGTGGTGGCAGTCGGCCGGCCAGTGGTGGACGGCCCTATGGTCAGGGCGACTTCGCCTGAGCGCGGACCTGATCTGGTGGCAGTCGGTCGGGCACGCTGTTTTTATTACCCTCGTCGCGCTGACGTTCCAGAACGCCTTGGCCTTTATGCTCGCCCTGGCCTGTGACCGCGAGATCCGGGGGAAGAATTTTTATCGCGTGATTTTTTTTATTCCACCCGTGCTCTCAGAGGTCGTGGTCGGGTTCATTTGGAAATGGATCCTTGAGGGCGGCATGCAGAATGGGGAATATTACGGTCTGCTGAATCATTGGCTCCACGCGGTCGGCTGGGATCATTTGATCACGAATTGGCTGTCGAATCCGAGGACGGCCTTGGCCTGTATCGCGATCGTGCACAGTTGGAAAGGATTCGGGTGGGGGTTCATCATGTTCCTGGCCGGGCTTCAGACGATCGACCGCCAGCTCTATGAGGCGGCTGAGGTCGACGGGGCGGATTGGTGGCGAACGTTCGTCCACGTGACGGTTCCGATCATGATGCCGGTTATCGTGGTCGTGGTGATCCTGACGATCCTCGGATCGATGCAGGCCTTTGTCCTGATTCTATCGATGACCAACGGCGGGCCAGGATATCACACGGAGGTTCCAGGGACGCGGATCCTGGCGGCGATGACCGGAACACGGGAATATGGATATGCCTGCGCCATGGGGATTGTTTTTGGTGCGATCCTGATCGCGATGTCAGGGGTCTTAAAACGCGTTGAGCGCCGCATGAGGAAGGCGTGACCGCTGGGGGCTTGCGTTTTTGCGCCGGAGCGGGGAGGCGGGATTGAATCGATATCGAACACAGAGAATGGTGAGCTCGGCGCTGGTTCAGGCTGTCTTGATCGCCGTGACCCTGACGTGCCTGTTCCCGCTCTTCTGGATGGTGCGGTCATCGTTGATGACCCAGGAGAGGATCTTTACAGACCAGTCTCTGATTCCCCGGACTATCCACGCGGAGAATTATGTTCGGGCCTGGACTCAGGGGCAGTTTGGACAGTATTTATGGAACAGTGTGATTTATACGACGACTGTCGTCATTGGGATCGTGATCATCGCCTCGTGGGCGGCGTATGCGTTCTCGCGGCTTGACTTTCCGGGGAAGAATGTTTTTTTCATTCTTTTTGTTCTGGCGATGATGATCCCGCTGCCGGGGAGCTTCGTCCCCCTAACGGTGTTGATGACGAAGATGGGGTTTATTAATTCGCATCATCCCTGGGTCCGGCAGACCGGGTATGTCCTGTGCATGATCAATGTCGGGCTCTCGTTGAGCATTATTTTGTTGAAGACGTTCTTTGATCAGATGCCGCAGGACCTCGAGGACGCGGCGCGGATCGATGGATGTAACAAGATGGGGATCTGGCGGCATGTGGCGCTGCCGCTGGCCCGGCCTGCGATCGCGGTCGTCATTATTTATAACGCGCTTAATGTATGGAATGAGTACGTTTTGGCGATGCTGTTGTTGAATGATATTCCCGGCAAACCGACGATCATGCCCCTCCAGCGGGGGGTCATGGTGTTTGCGGACGTGCACAATGTGGAATATCCGATTCTGATGGCGGGGCTCACGATGGCGGCGGTGCCGATCATTCTGATCTATCTGTTCATTCAGAAACATATCATTAGGGGTCTTGCGGCCGGAGCTGTTAAAGGATAATGAAAAGGGGGGCGGCGTGAGGGGAGTTACGATTTTTTTATCGGCAGTGATTCTGCTTTTTGGCGGAGCGGCGCTTGGCCCCGTGTCGGGCTCGGCGGAGGAGACGGTGTCTCAGACGGTGAGGGGCGATGCGGCTCCGGTCGTGGTCACGCAGGGGCGCGGTCAGGTCGCGGGCAAAGAGACGTCGGAACTGGTCCGCCAGGCCTGGGCGTTATCGGCTCAGGGAAAACTCGACGAACTTAAACAATTGGTCGAGGAGGCTCGGATGCTCTACGGCAGCAAGGCGCAGGAGCTTCAGGCCGGGCTCACGGATTTCCCTCCGACGGCACAGCACGCGGAATACCAGATCCTCAATGACCTCGCGACGATCTTTTTCGTTCAGGCCGAGGCCCTGATGAATTATGGCCGGACCGAAGAGGCCGTCGATGCCTTTCGCAAACTGATCGCTGAGTACCCGTACGCGCGGGCCTGGGACCCTCGGGGGTGGTTTTGGTCGATCGCTGAGAAGAGCCAGGACAGCATTAATGTGATCCTCGGCGAGGTGACGGAGCATGTCGAGGATGTGAGCCCGACGCGGATCCGTCTGCTCCCGAATCGTGAGCATCCCGGGACAGAGCAGGTGATTGATTATCGACGGTATGGGACCTTCGAGAACGTGGGGACGGACCAATATGTCTATCACATTACGGATCCGGTTGGGTTGAAAAATGCCGTTGGCGAAGGGATCTATCCTGACACCTCATCGGTCCTGAAGAATCCGGCGTATAAAAAGGCCCTTGACGAGGGGCGGCTCGAAGGGTCGCACTGGGATTTTATTTTTACCGATGACCTTGAGGCGGCCTTTTTTAAGTGGGCTGTCGCCAAGGAGCCCTGGGGGGTGCGTCTTTTTTATATCGGGATGACCTTTGAAAAGGCCGGGATGATTCATGAGGCCCTTAAGGCCTATCATGCGATCGTGATCCATTTCCCCAAAACGGTCGCCTGGACCAATTGGCATACGCCCTGGTATCCGGCCCAAGCGGCGATCGGCAAGATTAAACACATTGTCCGTTTTTATCCTGAACTCGGGCTCGGGGTGAAGTGGATGCGGTGTCAGGTGAAGAACGGGTTTGACAATGACATCAGCAATGATGAGATCAGCACCTATCCTGGGGTCATCTATAAAAAAACCGGATGGGATGTTTGGCGGGCGCAGATCGGTGCCGCCTTTAAGAAAAAGGTCCGTTTCGGCCGGGTGAAGCGGGCGTTAGGCAAGGGGCGCGTGCGGCTCGTTCAGTATCAGAATGGTCATTGGCAGCTCCTCGTGAATGACGAGCCTTTTGTCATCCGCGGCATGACGTACGCTCCGACCAAGGTCGGCCAGAGTCCGGACAAGGGGACGCTTGTATCGTGGATGCGCGAGGACACGAATAATAATGGGCTTGCCGATGGCCCGTATGACGCCTGGGTGGACAAGAACCGGAACAATGAGCAGGATCCGGATGAGCCTGCCGTCGGGGATTTCCGATTAATGAAGGACCTGGGGGTCAATACGATCCGTGAATATCATCAGCCGATGTTCCCGGACAAGGCGATCCTCCGGAAGATGTATGAGGAGCATGGGACGATGGTCATTCTCGGGGATTTTCTGGGGAAATATACCTTGGGGTCCGGGGCGTCTTGGTTTGAGGGGACCGACTATGAGAATCCCGAACACCAGGAAAATATGAAGGCCTCGGTCCGGAGGATGGTGAATGAATTCAAAGATGAGCCCTACATTCTTTTGTGGCTCTTGGGCAACGAGAACAATTATGGGGTGGCCTCGAATGCCGATAAGAAGCCGGAGGCCTATTTTAAATTCGCGAATGACGTGGCGCGGATGATCAAGGAGATCGATCCGAACCATCCCGTGGCCCTCTGTAATGGGGACACCCTGTATCTCGATGTCTTTGCCCGGCACACCCCGGATATCGATATCTTTGCCGCGAATGTGTATCGCGGGGATTATGGGTTCGGCGCGTTTTGGGAGCAGGTTCAGGACGCGACGGGGAAACCGGCGTTCATTACGGAATTCGGCGCTCCGGCCTACGCCCGTCACATGACCCTGAGTGAAGGCGAGCATGCCCAGGCCTTGTATCATCGGGGCAATTGGCTTGATATTCAGTCGAACCTTGCCGGCACGTCCGATGGGGTGGGGAACGCCCTGGGGGGTGTGGTTTTTGAATGGATGGATGAGTGGTGGAAAAATTACGAACCGTTTTATCATGACCGGAAGTCGGATGCGATCGGGCCCTTTCCCGGTGGGTTTTATTATGAGGAATGGTTCGGCCTCATCGGCCAGGGCAATGGCAAGAAGAGCCCGTTTCTGCGGCAGTTGCGGGAGTCGTATTTTGCCTATGAGGAGATGTGGCGGGGGGAGAGGCGCAATGGCCAGGGCAAACCCCTTGCCCTGGGGCTTGGGATTCTTGTCGTTGGGGCGCTCATGGCGGGGAGCCTTAAAATGATCAAGGAACGGGGATCAAAATAGCGCCACCTTGTCAAAAGGGCTATATAAATGTTATACTATCTCAACAGTCGTATCAGTCTTTCTAAGGGCAATCATTTGCAATCCATGAAGGGAGGAAGTCGTATGAAGAAGTTCGTAGTGGGGACCATGATCGCAGCCGCAGGGTTGTTCATGGCGTGTTCAACAGTCCATGCCTATAATTTTGGCGATTATCGTTCAGCCACCTTGGTGAGCAAAGCCTGGCAGGCCTTGGCCGCTAACGATATGGACGGAGTCTTGGCGTATACCAATAAGTGTTTTGAGCTCTACGAGGCGCAGGCCAAAAAGATGCAGGAGGGGCTTCAGGGGTATGCTACCGGCACCAATGATGAGGTCTTTGCCTATTGGGCGCTCAATGATGTGGCGACCGCATATTACATTCAGGGTGAGGCCTATCGTGCCGCGGGCATGATGGAGCAGGCCAAGGTCGCGTACCAAAAGGTGACCAATGAATTCACCTATGGTCAATGTTGGGACGCGGGCGGCTGGTTTTGGAAACCTGCCGAGGCCGCGAAGGAAAAGGTCCAGATGATCGCGGGCGGCTCAACGATTGATTTCGGCGATTATCGCTCATCGACGTTAGTGACGAAGGCCTGGCAGGCTTTGGCCGCGGATGATCTCGCAGCGGTTAAGGCGTATGTTGCGAAGGCCTTAGAGCTGTATGAAGAAAAGGCCAAAGAGATGCAGGCCTCGTTGACGGAATTCCCGTGGGAGTCCAATGAAAAGATTTTTACGTATTGGGCACTTAATGATGTCGGGACCTCGTTGTTCGTTCTTGGTGAGGCCTACAGCAAGGCGGGTGATCCGGTCAAGGCCGCGGACGCCTACAAGAAGCTTGTTGATGAGTTTTATTTTGCGCAATGTTGGGATACCAATGGTTGGTTCTGGAAGCCTTCCGAAGCAGCGGAAAATAAATTAGCAGAGATGGCCCAGTAAGTGAGGTCGTGATCGGGCCAAAAGATCAAGGACGGGTCCTCAGGCGGCAACGCCTGGGGACCCTGTCATGAGAACCGTGGCAGGGGGGAAGGTGTCACGTTAGCCGGGTTAACAAGGGATGGGGGAGCGCATGAAGATTCGATTAGGGGTTGTTATGGTGTGGTGCGTGATTATGGTGGCTGGGTGCGGCCGTTCAGAGAAGGCGGCAGCTCCGGCGGTGAATGCCACGGTTGAGGCCGAGGACCAGGGGTCGTCGTTTAATCCATTTTTGGTGTTCAAGGACAAGGGAACGCGGGAAAATCATTTTGTCCCATCGGGTTTTATGCCGAACGGGAATTGTCTGACGATCTCGGATGTCTGGCAGGCCGGGTGTTATGAGGGGAGTTCGTGTATCAAGATTGTGTATGATACGGAATGCTCTCAAAATGACGCGGGGTGGGCCGGGATCTTTTGGCTGAATCCGGCGAATAATTGGGGTTCGCGAAAAGGCGGGTTCGACCTGACAGGCGCCCAGAAGCTGACGTTCTGGGCCAGGGGGGAACAGGGCGGCGAGCGGATCGAGGAGATCTCGATCGGCGGGGTCAGCGGTGATTTCCCGGACACGGATTCGGCGATGATCGGCCCGGTTATCCTCACTAAGGAGTGGCGCGAGTACACCATCGACCTTCGCGGCAAGGACCTTTCATATATCAGCGGCGGATTCTCCTGGACCACCAACGCTAAGGTGAATCCGAGCGGCTGCACGTTTTATCTGGACGATATTCGCTACGAATAATTTCTATGGTGGCGTTCCCGGCCGTGTCGTTGTGAGCAAGCACGGCCGGATTGCCGCCCTCCGCATGAACGCAAAACTTTCTGCCCCATCAATTTATTGCTTTTTTTCTTGTATTGTCAAACTCACTTTGTTATAGTCATAGTAGCTTACTCTGTTGATGAAGATGCGCGTCTTGCGCGATCGCTTTCCGACGAGGATCACGAAAAGAACAGGGAACGGGTTCTTTCGATTAAAAGGAGATTATTGGGCCATGTCCAAAACCGCGAAAATAACTATTATCGTCTTGGTCGGCATGATCGTGCTGTCCCTGGCCTTTGCCTTTGTGATGGCCGCGGGGAAACAGGGGGCGGACCGAAAGGCTGCTGACCTCTCGTCGCAGATCGATCAGTTCTATCAACGCGAAAAAACGTATATCGAGAACACGAAACAGGCCCAGGAACAGCTCGCCGTTGTTGAAACAGCAAAGAATGAGCTTGCGGAGCGCCTGAAGGCATTCGAGTCGATCGATGTAGAGGGGATCAAGAAGCAGGTCGAGGCCCTGACCCGCGAGAGGGACGAGTGGCAGCAGCGGGTGAATAATTTAACGCAGGAGCGTGAGGGACTCTTGGCCAAGATCGCTGAGCAGCCGAAGGAAACGATCGTCTATAAATATATTGAACCCGAGGTGCCAGCCGATCAGCCTGCCGAGGGGGCCAAGAAGGCGCCGGGCATGGCGGATGCTTCGGACGATGTCTTTTGGGCCCAGGTCCTGAAGGATAAGGCGGCCCTTGAGCTCGAGGTCGAGAAGCTTAAGACCCAGATTGCCGACGGGGCGGTGTCGGTCACGGAACTTAAGAAGAAAAATTCGGACCTTCAGCTCGAGATCAGCAAACTGGCCAATGAGAAGGATGAGATTCAGCGTCAGATCAAATACGGCAAGGACCTTTCGGACAGCCTGTCCCTGGAACTTGCCCGGGCCCAGAACGACAAGAAATTTCTTAACGACCGGATGATCAAGATCAATGAGGAGAACGATATCCTGCGCGAGCAGATGAAGCAGTTGACCTCGACGAAGATCGCCCTTGAAAAGAGCATTGTCCGGATCCAGGATGAGAAGAAGTCGATTGAAAAGAGGCTTCTTGAGACCGAGAACGTGATCCAGGGGCGGATCGATGAGATCTGGGATTTGAAGAAGAGCATCAATGAGGCCATGAAGCCTGAGGCCAGGGCGAACAAGGTCGAGCTGACCCCGATCGTTGTCTCGTCAGGCGCGGCTGCCAAGGACGGCGCATCCGCGGCCCCTGGGCTCGACGGGAATGTCCTTTCGGTGAATCAGCAGAACAATTTCGTGATCATCGATGTCGGTGAGGGATCGGGGATCAAGCTCGGGGACACCCTGAACGTCTATCGCGGGGCGGAATATGTGGCCGGCCTAGAGGTCATCCAGATTCGTAAGGATATTGCGGCCGCGGATATTATTAGCAAGGTTGCCGATATTCAGGTCGGTGACGCGGTTCGATAACCTTTAGGGAGCCTGGATGAACACACGGCGCAAGGTGAGCATTGAGGATGTGGCCAAGCGGGCCGGCGTGTCGATCACGACGGTCTCACGCGTCATCAATCATGTATCGACGGTGAGTCCGAAGAATCAGGCCCGTGTTGAAGAGGCCATCGCAGCCTTGCACTATGAGCCTGATGCGAGCGCCCAGCGGCTCGCCCGGGGACTTAACAATTCGATCGGATTCGTAATGCCCGGCTATCCGGGCATTTTTTATTCGTATTACGCGGTTGAATTGATCCGCGGGGTCGGTCATGCCTGTGAGACCCTTCGGCTTGACCTTGTTTTTCATATCACCAACGGGTTTAATGATCTGAACACCCGGAGCGTCGGCGGGGTTGTCTTTGCCGACATCATCGAGAACCGCCGGCAGATCAAGGCCGCGTTGGCCGCGGGCGTGCCGTGCATGGTGATCAACAATATTGTTGAAGAGGACCCGTCGATCAATTACATCGGGATCGATAATGTGGCGGGAGGAAGCATCGTCGCGAATTATCTCTTAGGGCTCGGGCATCGGCGGATTGCGACGATCACCGGAAACCTGCAGACCCAATCGGGCCGGCATCGGCTTGAGGGGTTTCGCGCCGCGGCCCTTGAGGCCGGGATCGATTGCTCGGCTGATTTTTGTCAGGAGGGCGATTATTCCCGGCGGAGCGCGCGGCTGGCCACTGAAAAATTCCTTGAGCTCGCAAAGCGGCCGACGGCGATCTTTGCAGCCTCGGATGATATGGCCCTTGAGGCGATCGCCGTCATCACGGAGCATGGTTTGCGGGTCCCTCAGGACATCTCCGTGGTGGGGTTTGACGATAATCCCGGGGCCCTCTACGGGTCGGTGGCCCTCACCACGGTTCATCAGCCGCTCTTTCAGATGGCCGAGGAGGCCGTCCGCGTTTTAAACAGTCTTGTTGTCGGCAAAGAGAAACAACCCTTCCAAAAGGTCCTGGTTCCTGAGCTGGTGATCCGTGATTCTTGCGCTCAGATCGACCCATCACGGGCCTGAGCCCCGTCGGCTGGGGCCGTATTGACAAAATCGGATTTTATCAGTAGAGTAGGCATGTGCGCGATGGCTGAGGAAGGGTGTGGGGGGATGTGTGATGGGCAGATTCGTCAGGATCATCATGTATCTGATGTGGATGTTAACGATCGTTTTTGTCTTGTCAACGACATTCACCAACTTTGAATATGAGGATCTGAATCTCCTGGCGGTTTTTTTCCTTCTCTTTTCGGTTGTCAATTCGTTCTTCATTCTTTCCCGTCATCGAAAAAATAAACAATAAAAGAACGCCTGTGCAGGGGCAGAGGTGGGATTCCGTGCGCGAGTTTGATGTCATAGTGATCGGCGGGGGTCATGCCGGTATTGAGGCAGCGCTCGCGGCCGCGCGGATGGGGTGCGCGACCGCGATGATCGTCCTGGATCGTCGAACGATCGGAGAGATGAGCTGTAATCCGGCGATCGGAGGTGTCGGGAAGGGGCAGCTCGTCAAAGAGATCGATGCCTTAGGCGGCGAGATGGCGCTGGCCGCCGATGCGACGGGGCTCCAGTTTCGCCAGCTTAATTCTTCGAAGGGTCAGGCGGTCCGTTCATCGCGGTGCCAATCCGATCGCCGTCGGTATAAGGAATACATGCAGAGGGTCGTTGATCGGCAGGAACGGCTCCAGGTGATCGAGGCCATGGTCGACGAGATCATCGTCAAGAACGGCCGTGTTTCTGGTGTCCGGATCGAGGAAGGTGCTGCTGTCGCGGCGAGGACGGTTGTCCTGGCTGCCGGGACATTTCTTCGGGGACGGATGCATATCGGACCGAAAATCATCGAGGGTGGCCGTATTGGGGAACGGGCCTCGGTGAGACTGACAGACAACCTTGCCGAGCTCGGACTCGAGGTCGTTTATTTTAAGACCGGGACTCCGCCGCGGCTTGACGGGCGCACGATCGATTTTTCCCGGATGCAGGTCCAGCACTCTGACCCCCATCCGGTGCCGTTTTCGTTCCGAACCGCGCGTCTTCCGGATGAGGTGCTCCGTCGGCCCTGCTTTATTACCCAGACGTCAGAGCGGACCCACGAGATCATTCGGGCGAACTTTCATCTTTCTCCGATGTATTCGGGCCAGATCCATGCGACTGGTGTGCGGTATTGCCCGTCGATCGAGGACAAATTAAAAAAATTTCCGGATAAGCTCACCCATCATGTTTTCCTGGAGCCCGAGGGCCTGGATACAGAGGAGTATTATCCAAACGGGATCTCAACGGGGCTGCCCGAGGATGTTCAGCTTGAGATGGTCCGGTCGATCCCCGGCCTCGAACAGGCCGAGATGGTCCGGCCGGGTTATTCGATCGAGCACGGGGCGATTCCGCCGACGCAGATCCGGGCAGACCTTGGGACAAAACAGATCCAGGGATTGTTCTTGGCCGGGCAGGTGAACGGGACCACGGGATATGAAGAGGCCGCGGCCCAGGGGATCGTTGCGGGGATCAACGCGGCCCTCGTGGTTCAGGGGAAGCCGTTTTTTGTTCTCGGCCGGGATGAATCGTATATCGGAGTTCTGATCGATGACCTGACGACGAAAGGGACCGAGGAGCCGTATCGGATGTTCACCTCACGGGTGGAATATCGTTTGATCGTTCGTGAGGATAACGCGGATCTCCGGATGGCCCCGTATGCCCGGGCCTTCGGTCTTGTTTCTGAAAATGAGCTCGGCCGCGTGGAGGCAAAGTACCGCGCGATTCAGACCGAGATCGCGCGTCTCCGTTCGACGATGATTTACCCATCGTCTGAGGAGGGCCAGCAGGTGAGCCGACTGCTTGAGTCGCGCCACAGCAGGCGGCTGACATCGCTTGTCTCGCTCGCGGATATCCTCAAGCGGCCGGAGGTGGATTATGAATTTCTTCGGGATTTAGGGGCGGGGCTGGGCTCAAGCGAGCGGTGTATGATTGAGCAGGTTGAATATGAGATCAAGTATGAGGGATTTATTCAGCGTCAACTGCGGGATATTGAGAGGTTTCGGCATATTGAAAATATTGTTCTTCCGCCGGAAATCGATTATTCGCGCGTCCCGGGGTTGTCGATCGAGATCCAGCAGAAGCTCGCGGCCTTTGGCCCGAGGACGCTCGGCCAGGCCCATCGGATCTCGGGGGTGACGCCGGCCGCGATCTCGATCTTGATGGTCTATCTGAGAAAAAAGAGTCTTGAACGCCGCGCGGCCCGGATGTAGAGTGGAGCGTAAGATGGGGCGGTATGGAACCAAGGAGGATTCGATGGTTGTGGCACAATCAATTTTGGAGGTCATCGGTCGGACTCCGCTCGTGCGGTTGAATAAGGTGACTGAGGGGTGCGTGGCCGAGGTCTTTGTTAAGCTTGAGTCCCACAATCCCGGCGGGTCGGTGAAGGACCGGATCGCCCTGAGCATGATCGAAGCGGCGGAGCGCGACGGCCGGATCCAGGCAGGACGCACGCTGTTAGTTGAACCAACTTCGGGCAATACCGGCATCGGACTTGCGATCGTCGCGGCGGTGAAGGGGTATCGATTGAAGATCTTCATGCCGGAGACAATGAGCCTTGAGCGTCGGGCCTTGCTGCGGGGATTGGGCGTCGAGCTCGTTCTGACGCCCGGTGCTGAGGGGATGAAGGGCGCGGTGGCGCGGGCCGCGGAGCTTGCGGCCACGGACCCGAACGTTTTTATGCTCCAGCAATTCGAGAATGAGGCGAATCCTGACGTTCACCGTCGGACCACGGCCCAAGAGATCTGGAACGACCTTGACGGCCGCGTTGATGCCGTGGTTGCCGGGGTCGGGACCGGGGGAACGGTCACGGGTGTCGGTGAGGCCTTGAAGGCGAAGAATCCTGGTCTTTATGTTGTGGCGGTCGAGCCGGTGGATTCTCCGGTCTTATCCGGCGGCAAACCGGGCCCGCACAAGATTCAGGGGATCGGCGCGGGTTTTGTGCCGGCGAATTGCCATCGGGAGATCCTTGACGAGATCCTTTCTGTGTCAGCCGAGGATGCCTTGACGTTTGCCCGGAGGCTCATGCGTGAGGAGGGGATTCTGGCAGGGATATCATCCGGGGCGAATGCGGCCGCGGCTGTGCGCGTCGCCGGGCGGCCGGAGTTTAAGGGAAAGCGGATCGTGACCTTTGTCTGTTCAACGGGCGAACGGTATCTGAGTACGGACCTGTTCGCGCCGTACCGTGAATAGCCATTCGAATTTGGAGCCCTTGATGCGCGGATCTCGAGAAACGCTGAAGTTTATTGCCTTTGTTGTGTTGATGGCCGTCTTTTTGATTGGGGGACGCGCGATTCCCGGGCTTGATGAGCCTAATCATTGGCGGGTGTTGTTGGTCGAGCGCTCGCCGGTCCTCGCGAGCTCCATTTTCATTCTCGTGTATGTTGTTGGGACTTTTTTTATGTGGATTGGGCCCAAGGATGTCCTGCGCGTTGTCTCGGCCCTTGTCTTTGGGGCTGAATGGAGCGCCCTCTTGGTGTATATCGGCGAGATGATGAATCTCCTCACGATGTTCGGGTTCAGCCGGAAGATGGGACGCGCCTTTGTTGAACAGCGCCTGCGGGGGCGGATGCGAGAGCTCGACGCGCGGGTCTCGAGCACGCGTTCGGCCACGATCTTTTTTATGAAGTTTTATCCCTACGTCTCGTTCCGGGTCTTGGACCTTGGGTACGGATTGAGTCGCATTTCCCTTCCGCGATATTTCTGTCTTTCTGCCCTGGCGGCCCCGGTGAGGATTTATGTTATTCAGTATTTTCTCGCGCTAGGTCTGGGAACCGCGTTTAATGTCGCGCATTTACAGAATTATCTTCTTGAGCATCCGCGGTGGATGGTCGCCACGACCGTCTACATTGTATCGTCTTGGGTCTATCTTGCGGTCCTCGCGTTCACGGCGAGGCGGCGGGCCCGAGCAACGCAAATTCCAGGATAACTTCAGCCATTCGGCTCGCGCAGCCCGCGACGCGCGGGGCGAGGGGCGGGTTGTCGCGCGAGGCCGGCGGACTGCCGTAGCCGACGATTGAGACATTCCCCAATGTGGAGACGGTGAGGGGCGCGGCCGGATCGTTGCCGGCAAGCCCGCTCCCCGAGACCACCCGGCGGACCCGCGGTGCGTAAAAATCAATGAATCCAGCCTTACCCGCGGCATCATCAAACGCCTCGACGGCGATCGTAACCCCGGCGAGAGGATCCGGCGCAGGATCCGGACGCCAGCGGCCGCGGATCGCCGTGCACTGAATATCCGGATTGATGAGGAGCATCTGTTCGGCGAGGCAGGTCACCTTGTCCCGGCCGATATCTTGGATGATGTATGTTTGGCGGTTTAGGTTTGAGGCCTCAACGGTATCTGAGTCGATGAGCGTAAACCGGTTGAATCCGCTTCGGGCCAGGAGGAGCGCGACGTTCGAGCCCAGTCCGCCGGCCCCGCCGATGCCGATATGGTGCGATTGGATAAGCCCGAGCTGGGCTGCCGTTAGATAGGTCAGAAGGCCTTGTTCGAATGTGTTCATGGCTGAATCGAGATGATGTCGGTTGTTTAGTGGGATGATTCCGCGATGATGATCCCCGAGATCTTCTGGGAGATCTTGACCATGGCGTACCCTGTAATAAAGATATAAATTCCAAAGGGCACATGTCGTATGTCTCCCCTAAGGAGGAGAAGAAAACTTGTGACCAGGCCGAGGAACGTGTTCAGGAGTCCGGTGAGGTGGCAGGCCAGGGACAGCGATTCAAGCGACGAGAGATTTTTTGCGTGCATGGGGAGTCCTAGGTTTTTTGTTTTTATTATATCTGAAAAAGCCGATTCAAAAAGGGTGAATTTTATTCATTCGAGATCGAGCGCCAGTCGCTCAGGACCGGGTCGAAGCGACGGCGTTTGAGAAGTGCGATGATGTCTTGAAGGGACCGATGGTCCATGACGTCGAATTGCGGTTCCTGCTCATCGGTTGGGGCGAGATCATATCCGCCGACCGCGGTATTAGATCCGGCGGAGATGCGGGTGACTCCGAGCTCAAGGGCGTGGTCGCGGAGGGCCGCGGGTTCTCGGGTCGAGAGGTTGATCCCGATCCTGGGGAAGGCGGTGCGCGCCAGGCAGATGATCCGGATGAAGGTCGTGTCGTCAACGGTTGAGGGGGTGAAGGCGCGGCCTTTGATCTCCCGCAGACGGGGGAAGGAGAGGCTGTACTCGACCGCAGGGAACCGCTGTTCCATCATTCGAAGATAGCGAAAGAGGGCGTGGAGGTCTTCGGCGATGTCAGCAAGTCCGAGGAGCACGCCGAGCGAGATCTGACGGAATCCGGCCTCAGCGATGCGCACGGGCGCCTCATAGCGGTAATCGTAGTCGCGTTTGCGTCCGGCGAGGTGGACCTCGGCGTAGCGGCGGCGGTCGTAGGTCTCTTGATACAGGGTGACGCCGTCGGCGCCGGCCCGGAAGAGCCGCCGATAGTTATCGGTATCGAGGGGATGGATCTCGAGGGCGATACTTGGAAAATACCGCTGGGCGGTTCTGACCGCGTCTTCGAGGTACTCAACGGGGGTCATCTCATAGGATTCGCCGGTGAGGATGAGGATGCTTTCAATGCCCATTTCTGAAATCTTTTTCATCTCGCTGTCGATCTCGGCTGGGGTAAGCTTTTGGCGGTGGATCCGGTTATGGGAATGGAATCCGCAGTAGACGCATTGGCTTGAGCAGTAATTTGAAATGTAGATGGGCGCGTAGAGCCCGATCGTGCGGCCGAAATATTGTCGCGTCAGGCGCGCGGCCTCCTGGGCCAGGGCCTCAGTGGTCGCGGGCCGGGGATCGTTCAGAAGGTCCTGGATCTGTTGAAGCGAATACGTCATGGCCGCGGCCCGGTATTATAGAGAAATCCGGTCAGGGGTGATGACGCCTCGGCCGTCGCCTGCGATGTGGGCAGGCCGCTTCGGAAGGCGCGTCGTCCGGCCCGGATCGCCTCGGCAAAGGCTCGGGCCATCTCCGGCGCGTTGCTGGCGGTCGCGATCGCGGTATTTGCGAGGACCGCGGCCGCTCCGAGTTCCATGGCCTCGGCTGCCTGTGACGGGGCCCCGATCCCCGCGTCAACGATCACAGGGACCGGGATCTCATCAATCAGAATTTTGATGAAGGCGCGCGCTTGGAGCCCCTGGTTCGAACCGATCGGTGCCGCGAGCGGCATCACGGTTGCCGCGCCGGCCGCGACAAGGGCGCGGGCAGCGGCGAGTTCCGGGAACATATACGGCAGAACGACGAATCCTTCGCCGGCAAGTATCTCGGTGGCCCGGATCGTCTCGGCATTGTCTGGGAGCAGGTATTTTGAGTCGTTGATGACCTCGATCTTGACCCAGTTTCCATAACCGGCCTCGCGGGCGATCCGCGCGATCCGTACCGCCTCATTGGCCGTGCGCGCCCCTGAGGTGTTCACAAGGAGGACTCGGTCGCGGGGGATGTGGGTGAGGATGTTCTCTTCGTGTTCGCGGAGATTGATCCGCCGCAGGGCCACGGTCACGATCTCGGCCCCGGAGGCGGCGATGCTTTCGGTCAGGGCGGTCTTGCTTTCGAATTTTCCGGTCCCCAGGAGAAAGCGGGACGTGAAATGCCGGCCTCCGATCTCAAGCGGATCATCAAGGAGCGGTTGTTCGTGAGGCGTCGTCATTGTTGGTTTAACCGCCTCCCACGAGGGTCACGAGCTCAAGCGCGTCGCCGTCCTTAAGATGCGTGTCGGCCCATCGGTCCCGCGGGATAATGGCCCCGTTGAGTTCTGCGATCACGTGTTCGGGCCGGGCGCAGTGACGGCCGATGCAGTCGGCCAGCGACAGACGCGTCTCGAACGAGACAGGTTCTCCGTTGAGTTGGATCGTCATGATGAACGGTTTTGATGGTTATTAAAATATAGCACATCATAGTACTAAACCTGGCAAAAAGCAACTCTTCGGTTTTTGACAAAATCTGATTATGGGTGTATGATGCACCATATTTTTGTCAGCGGGGGCATCAATACGGTGAGGCGGGGGCGTGAAGGCACGGGACGTTGAATTTGTGGTGGTAGACGTTGAGACAACGGGGCTTTCCGCTCTGGAAGGAGACCGGATCATTGAGATCGCGGCGGCCCGCGTTCGGGGGCTCACGATCGTGGACCATTTTGAATCATTCGTGAATCCCTTGCGCGATATCCCGGCCTCGGCCCAGCAGGTGCACCATATTACCCCTGAGATGGTCATGTCTGAGCCGCCGGCACGAGAGGTCTTGCCGCGTTTTGTTGATTTTATCGGCGGGGCATGTCTCTGTGGGCAGAATCCTAAATTTGATTTGGATTTTATCTGCCATGAGCTCTCGCTGGCCGGTCGTCAGCTCGGTGAGGGGACCCCGGTCGTTGATACGATTAAGATGGCAAAATATTTTTTGCCGCAATTGGCGAGCTATCGGCTCCACAACGTGGCCAAGGCGCTCGGGGTGAAGGTCGGCGTCACCCATCGGGCGATGGCTGATGTGGAACTGACGGCCGCGATCCTATGCCGGTTGCTCACGGTCGCTGAGGGTCAGGGGCTCGGGATGTTCGTGGACGTGCTTAGGGAATTCGGTGTGCAGAAGCCGAGGTTCCGGCTTCCTCAGGAACAGAATTTGTTATTTTGATCGGCGGCCCGGAGAGTGAGGGGCCGTCGTGGTATCAGTTGAAATTTTATCGTTGAGGGTGAGAGGCAGGGGATGGCGTACACAACCCATGAAATTCATCGGATCGAGGAGGCCTGGCAGCGGTATTGGCAGGAGCAGGGGACGTTCTCTGTTAAGGCGGATTCATCGCGACCAAAATATTATTGTCTGGAGATGTTTCCATATCCGTCGGGCCGCATCCATATGGGCCATGTGCGGAATTATACCATTGCGGACGTCGTGGCCCGGTTCAAACGGATGCAGGGGTTCAATGTCCTTCATCCGATCGGTTATGACGCCTTTGGTCAGCCGGCAGAGAATGCGGCCATCAAGAATGGAACGGACCCGGAAGGATGGACCCGCCGGTGTATCGATCAGATGCATCAGGATTTTATCCGGATGGGGTTCTCCTATGATTGGGGCCGTGAGATCGCGACCTGCGATGCCGAATATTATCGGTGGAATCAGTGGATCTTCCTGAAAATGGCCGAGCGGGGGCTGGCCTACAAAAAGGCCTCTCCTGTGAATTGGTGCCCGAGCTGTGAGACGACACTGGCGAATGAAGAGGTCATCGATCACCGATGCTGGCGTTGCAAGAACGAGGTCGTTCAGAAGGACCTTGAGCAGTGGTATCTCAAGATCACGGAATATGCCGACGAGCTCCTTGAAGACCTGGGCCGGCTCGTGAATTGGCCGGGCCGGGTGCGCGCGATGCAGGAGAATTGGATCGGCAAGAGCTATGGGGTCGAGATCTTGTTTAAGGAAAAAAAGACGGGAGAGACGATTCCCGTCTTTACAACGCGGCCGGATACGATCTTCGGCGCGACCTATGTTGTCCTTGCCCCTGAGCATCCCTTGATCGACCGGTTGGTCCGGGGGCTTCCCGAAGAGCCCACCGTTCGCGCCTTTATTCAAAAGGCTCGGCAGATGAGCCGGTCCGTCCGCGTCTCGGGTGATCAGGAAAAAGAGGGGGTCTTTAGCGGGTGTTATGCGGTCAATCCCGTGAACGGCGAGGCCGTTCCGATCTGGATCGCGGATTATGTGCTTATGGAATACGGGACCGGCGCGATCATGGCGGTGCCGACGCATGATCAGCGGGATTTTCTTTTTGCGCGCGAGCATGGGTTGGCCATGAGGGTCGTGATCGACGATCCGTCCCGTCCGGGCCTTGCGCCCCGGGATATGGACGCGGCGTACGTTGATCGCGGGACCCTTGTCAATTCGGGCCGATTTAACGGAACGGACAATGAGGCGGCGAAAGAGGCGATTGCCCGATGGATGGAGGCCGAAGGCATGGGCCGGGTCACGGTCCATTGGCGGCTCCGCGACTGGCTGATCTCCCGTCAGCGATATTGGGGGACTCCAATCCCGATGATCTATTGCGATATCTGCGGCACGGTGCCTGTCCCTGAAGACCAGCTTCCGGTTGAACTTCCCCGGGATGTCCAGATCACGGGTCAGGGGGGGAGCCCTCTGGCGCGGTCTGCGGCGTTCGTTCAGACGGTCTGTCCGATCTGCGGCGAACCGGCCCGTCGGGAGACCGACACGATGGCCACCTTCTTTGATTCATCATGGTATTTTCTGCGGTATTGTTCGGCCCATGACGCCGCGCGGCCGTTCGATCCGGCGGAGGCCGCCTATTGGATGCCGGTCGACCAGTATATCGGCGGGATTGAGCACGCCATTCTTCATTTGTTGTATTCACGCTTTTTTACGAAATTTTTGCGCGACATCGGCCTGACCACGATCGATGAGCCTTTTGACCGTCTCCTGACCCAGGGCATGGTGCTCAAGGAAGGAGAGGTGATGTCCAAATCGCGCGGGAATGTCGTTGATCCCGGCGCGGTCATCGAGCGTTACGGCGCGGACACCCTGCGGCTTTTTATTCTCTTTGCCGCTCCGCCCGAGGACCAGCTCGAGTGGAACGAGGGGGGGATCGACGGGGCCTGGAAGTTCCTCAGCCGCGTGTATAACCTTGTCTCGGATCGGTATCGGCCTGCGGCCGGGGCCGCGGACCCGGAGGGGTTTGATGAGAAGGATCGAGCGCTCTATCGTGAGGTCCACGCGTCGATCCAGAAGGTCACGGCTGATTTTTCCGACGGGCTAAAGTTTAATACCGCGATCTCGCAGCTCATGATCTTGACGAATCATATCGAGCGCTACACCGTGACCGGGCCTCAGCAACAGGCCCTGGTTAATGAGGCGATGAAGGCCCTCCTCATCATGCTCGCGCCGATCGCGCCGCATCTCGGAGAGGAGCTCTGGCATCGGATGGGCGAGTGCGAGTCTGTGTCCAAGGCGGCATGGCCTGTCTGCGACGCGGCCGCCTTGACCCGGGACACGGCGGTCGTTGTGGTCCAGGTCAATGGAAAGGTCCGCGGAAAATTTGAGGTCCCGGCCGGGGCCTCGGATGACGAACTGAAAACGATCATCCTGGCGGATCCCAAGGTCGCGAGCTATATCAGCGGCCGCGAGATCCAAAAATGGATTGTTGTCCCCAACCGCCTCGTCTCGATCGTAGTGTAGATCGGCGGGCAAAGATCATCCCTTACTGAATCCCCTCATCATGAATGTCCTTTGAGGCCGAGGCTGCGGCCCTGAGGCTGTTTGCGTGCGCCCGCGGTGAAGACGTCTCTCTTTTGATGAGGAGACGAGCGAAAGGGCCGCGGACTCGTCCCCGGAACGATCCCCAGCAGAGGAGGCGCGATGATCCTATTGACGCGTGAGGAGCGGCGTGTCGTCATGTTCCTGTTCTTTTCCCTATGGTGCGCGGCCGTTGCCAAGGGGCTGATGAAGGTCTCGCCTCAGGCTCGGGCCTGTCTTGATGATGAGACCCTCGCGTGGATGTTTCCGAAAGTTGATCTGAATACCGCCGATGCCGCGACCCTGGCCACGCTTCCTTTTATCGGTCCCCGGCTTGCTGAACGCATGGTCCGGTATCGGACGATCCATGGCGGGTTTCGTGACCCGTCGGAGCTTCGTGATATCTACGGGATCAGCGATCGGGTTTTTAACATGATCCGGTACCGGGTTGTGGTGCGCGATGAAACGGAATAAGTATGCGGTGATCATCTTGACCGCCGCCTTTGCCACAGGCTGCGGAGTTGGTCAGGGCCCGGGGATCCCGCTCTGGACCGTTTCGGCGTTCGCGTTCTGTCTCGGCGCGGGGTGGGGGGTGTTTTATCGTCGAGCCTGGTCGCCGGCCCTCTGCATCCTGGCGGTCATCATGCTCGGGGTCTTTTGCGCCCGGGCCCATGCGGTCCCGGCCTTTGATGATCTGCGACGGTTTGACGGAGCTCTCGCGCCGGGGCGGATCTGGATCGAGGGCGAGATCGCGGGCGATATCCGCCGGGGAACGGCCTGGTCGCGTCAGTCCTTTTTTGTCCAGGCGGCGCGGATCGGGTTTGATGGGGAGACCCTGCCGGTGAGCGGACGGGTCCTTGTCCAGGCCTATGGGCAATCGGAATTGAAGGACGGGGACCGTGTGCGGTGCCGTGGTCGCTGGGAGAGGCTTTCCAGTCTTGACCGCGATGGGACGAGTTCATATGACGAGTATTTGGCGCGTCAGGGGGTGGCCTTTGTCCTCACGGTCTCTCGACGGGATCCGATTGAACAGAGGGCGATTCCGATGACGCCGCGCCGGTTTCTTCGATCGGTCCGGTATAGGTGTTTGGGGATCTTTGACCGGTATCTTCCGGGTTTTGACAGCGGGGTGATGCGCGCCCTGCTCTTTGGTGACCGAGGGCGTCTCTCGTCGGATCTCCGCGACCTGTTCCAGCGGGTCGGGATCTCGCATGTCCTTGCGATCAGCGGCCTTCATATCGGGATTGCCACCGGGATCTTTTTCATTTTGGCTGGTTTTTTTCCAGGGGGGATGAGGGCGCGGAGCATCGTGACCATGGCGGCCCTCCTCGGGTATGCGGCCCTCATCGGAGAGCGCCCGTCCGTGCTACGGGCCTGTGTGATGGCCGCGATGTTCTTTGTCTCATTTCTCGTGGAGCGGCCGCGTCTCGGTCTTCACGTCCTGGCCGTGGCCGGGTGGGTCACGCTCAGTGTGAACCCCGGGTATATCGCCGATCTTGGATTTCAATTATCGTTCGCCGCGGTTGGCGGGATCATGGTCCTTTTCGCGGTGATCGAGGCCGGGCTCCGGCGGATCTTCCCGGTCGAACGGGAATCGTTCGGGGACCGGATGATCCAGTCAGTCGCGGTCGACCTTTCCGCCTGGCTCGGTGTCGCGGGGCTTGTCGCGTACTGGTTTCATCACATCACATGGTGGGCCCTTGCGGCGAACATGATCGTGGTCCCGCTCACGGGTTTTTTGATCGCGAGCGGCTTTCTTCTCCTTGCAGTGGGGATCCTGTGTCCGGCCGCCGCGGCCTTGGTCGCGGTCAATATTCAGGCCGCGTTGAGGCTGCTTATCGCAAGCGCGGTCGTTTTTCGTTATGCGCCTGGGGCCTGCTGGGTCATCCCTCCGCCCACGGTCCCGCTCGTCGTGATCTATTATTTGGTTCTCATCGCGGGGGCGGTGATTCTTCGCCGATGCTGGATTGACAAACACAGGGGCCTATGATAAAGTGCTAAAAATTACTAATACTAATATATCAGAGGGGAATATGAGAAAAATTTTCATTTTTATGCTGTTTTTGACGATGTGGGCTCGGCCGGCCATGGCCTTTTGGGTATGGACCCCTGAGAGCGGCCGCTGGGTCAATCCAAAATATGATGTGAAGCCCACTCCCCAAAAGCAGCTCGAAGCCGGGCTTGAGGCGGCCCAGACCGGTGATTTCGCGAAGGCCGTTCAAGAGATGCAAAAACTGATCCGCCATTATCCAGAGGCCCGCGAGGCCGCGGAGGCGCAGTTTTATATCGGCCGTTTTTTAAACGAGCAGGGAGAGCTCTATAAAGCCTTTCAGGCCTATCAGCAGGTCATCAAGAAATATCCGTTTACAACACGTTCGGCCGAGATCGTTGAGGCGCAATACAAGATCGGATGTGAGATGCTCGACGGGAAGAATCGGCCTGACGGGATCTGGGCGAAGCTCCGCGCCAATCCGGCCAACATCACAGAGGTATTTGAGACGGTGATCAAGAACGCCCCGTATGGCGAGTTCGCCGCACCCGCCCAGTATAAGATCGGGCTGTTCCTGAAGGGGCAGGGGCTCTGGCAGGAGGCGCGCGATGCCTTTGAAAAAACGATCAATGACTATCCCGCGAGCGACTGGGCCACGTCGGCCCGGTATCAGGTGGCCCTTGTTGACGCCGAGCGTTCCGCTGGCGCAGCCTATGATCAGCAGATCACCCAGGCGGCCATCGATCAGTTCGAAGGCTTTGCCCGCGAATATCCCGATGCCGAACTCTCCCAAGAGGCCACGGTTCGGGTCGAGCAGCTTCGGCAGAAAGAGGCGGAAAACAATTTTCTCATCGCCGAGTTTTATGATAAGCACGGGCAATATGAGTCCGCGAAGATTTATTACAATATCATCATTTCCGATTTTAAAGAGACGCCGTGGGCGTCAAAGGCCTTGGAGCGGTTACAACAGCTAGGGGAAACGAAATGAAACAGATCCTTCGGTTGGTCGCCGTGGTCGCGGCAGCATCGGTGCTCGGGTGCGGGTATACGGCAAAGTCAGCGCTCCCGTCGCATCTCAAGACCGTCCATGTGGAATCTTTTAAGAACAGCATCGATTTTACGAGTATCGGCGGCGACTATGTCTATGTTCCGCTCCTTGAGGTGAAGGCCCATGAAGCGGTGGTCAACCGTTTTCTATTTGACGGGAACCTCCGGCTCGAGGCGGAGCCGGACACCGCGGATCTGGTGTTGAAGGCGGAGCTCATTGATTATCGCCGATTCGTCCTGAGGCGCGATGACAGTGATGATGCTGAGGAATATCGCATTCAGATCGCGGTGAGCATTTCTGTCTATGACCGACATGGGGAGCAGATGCTCTGGGAGTCCGGTCGATTTGTGGGTGAGGCGGATTATTTTACTCAGGGCCCCCAGGTCAGTAGCGAGGATGACGCGGTTGACAAAGCGGTCAAGGACCTGGCGAAACGCATCGTGGAAAAGACCATCGAGAACTGGTAACGGCCTGCGGCCCGTAGACGCGGACACATGGCGATTTGAGCATGCACTATCTCCTTTTAGGAACTGATCATCAAAAAAAGAGCCGGGAGATCCGGGCACTTAGGGACGCGCTTCTGCCCGGGCCCGACGCCCGCGAGTTTGATTACAGCGCCCTCTATGGTCATAAATTATCCGCTAAAGAATTAAAAGAGACCCTGATCCAGCTGCCGGCCTTGGCCGCCCAACGGCTCGTGGTCCTTTTTGAGGCGCACAAGCTTGACGCCCAGGCCCTCGAGATCCTCGCGGAGTTCCTTCAACTCGACCAAGCGGCGACCGCGGTTGTCGTGGAGTCGGACGCGTGGGGCCGGTCAGCCGCGGCGGTCAAAAAGTTGGCTGCCCATGTGACAATCCAGGGCGATGCGGTTGAGGTGAAGGGGAATGTTTTCGATGTCACGACCTGCGTCGCTCGAGGTCAGGCCGCAGGCGCGGTCGCCTCATTGCGAGCGCTTCTTGAGCGCGGAGACCGGCCGCTCCTGTTGATGGGCGGGATCGTTTGGTTCTGGGGGAATAAGGCGCGCGGCCGGGTTTCGTCGGCGGCTTTTGAAAAAGGCCTCCAGTATTTACAGGAGGCCGATGTTTGGATGAAACGCACGAAGATTCAATCAGAATATGCCTTAGAGGTCCTCGTCACGAAACTCTCAGCCCTCATGGCATCATGAATTATTCGAGGGAACTGAGCTGACGGGAAAAAAGGGATTTTCGTCGCGCGGCGGTATTTTTATGGATCAGATTGCGCTTGGCAGCTTTATCGATCTTTTTATAGACTTCGTTAAGGGCCTTCGTTGCCTCGGTCTTATTTTTGGCAGCGACATTCGTCTTAAAGGACTTAACGGTCTTTTTTAGATCGGTCTTGATATCAAGGTTATGCAAACGGTTTTTTTCATTTTTCCGTAATTCTTTTATACCGGATCGTCTTTGTGGCACAGCACTCGCTCCTTTCTCGTAAAGGGCAATAATATAGCAGAAGGGTTTTGGGATGTCAAATGAAAAAACAGACGGGGGGCTGAATTCGCGCTCGGTCCTTCTCCAGTCGACATCGGTCATTTCGATGGGGACCCTGGCGTCCCGGGTCCTCGGGTTTGTTCGTGATGTGGTCCTGGCCCGTTTCTTGGGGACCGGGGTGCAGGCCGATGCCTTGTTTGTGGCCTTTCGGATCCCGAATCTCCTCCGTGACTTTGTGGGCGAAGGCGCGGTGAATTCTTCGGTGGTCCCTGTCCTTGCGGAATATCGTCAACACGAAGAGCCGGAACGCTTTTGGTCGCTTGTGAGCCGTCTGCTCCTTGTGGCATCGTTGGTCTTGGGGGCGCTTACGGTCCTCGGCATGGTGTTTGCCCCCGGGATCATTCGGATCATGGCCCCGGGATTTGCCGGGCGACCGGATCAGTTCGCTCTCACGGTGTCGCTGACCCGGATGCTGTTTCCGTACGCGATTTTTATCGGGCTGACGGCGTATACCATGGGGATCCTGTACACCTTCCGCCGCTTCACGGTCCCAGCCTTTAGCCCGTGTCTTCTCAATCTCTCGATGATCGTGAGCGCCGTATGGGCGTTTCAGGCCATGCGGGAACCCGTCTACGGAGTCGCCGCTGGGATCCTTGTGGGCGGTATCGCCCAGATGATGGTTCAGATGCCGCCGTTATTCCGACTCGGGTTCGCTTGTCAGCGGCCGCTTCCGACCGGCCATCCCGCGATCGTTCAGATGGGCCGGCTTCTTGTGCCGCGCATGATCGGCGCCGGGGTGTATCAGCTTGGGGTTGTGGTTGACACGGTCTGCGCGTCGCTGGCCTCGGTTGTGGGGGCCGGCGGGATTTCCGCGATCTATTATGCCAATCGTATTATCCAGCTGCCGATGGGTCTGTTCGGCGTGGCCCTTGCATCCGCGGCCCTTCCGACGCTGTCAGCCTTGTCGGCCGAACGGAATCACCGGGCGATGGGGGAGACGATCCTTTTTTCTCTGGAAAACATTTTTTTTGTGATGCTCCCGATTTCGACGATGACCATGGTCTTGGCGGAACCCGTGATACGGCTTCTGTTTGAGCGGGGGGCGTTTGACACGTATTCCACGGCGATCACGACACAGGCCGTAGTGTTTTATATGATCGGGCTTGCGGCCTTCGGGGGCGTCAAGGTGCTGGTCTCTGCATTTCATGCTCAGCAAGATACGCGAACACCGGTCGTTATTGCCGCGGTCTGTGTTGTATCGAATCTTATTTTGAATCTGATCCTCATGTGGCCGATGCGGATCGCTGGGATCGCGCTCGCGAGTTCCATTGTGTCCTGGGGTAATTTTGTGGCCCTGTCGGTGATCATGGCCCGTCGGCTGCCGGGGGTGACAGAGGGGCTGGGCGTTTTTTTTCTGAGGGCGATGGCGGCTTCGGTCGCGGCCTCCGCCGTGGTGGCCGTGGTCTGGCGCGGGCTTGGCGCATGGGCCGCGTGGCCGGGGCTGATCGCGGCTGGACTCTGCGGCGCGGTCGTGTATCTGATCGTCTGCCGGATCGTCAGGGTGCCGCAGGCGCGGGATCTGGGGAGGTGGGTTCGTGGTCGATTCAGTCGAGGCGCTTAAAATCCGAGCGAGCGGGCTGCCGCGTCAGAGCGGGGTCTATCTGATGCGGGATGAGGCCGGCACCGTGATTTATGTCGGCAAGGCCGTTGACCTTCGCCAGCGGGTTCGGTCGTATTTTCGGTCCCGCGGCCAGACGACAAAAACTGAATCTTTGGTCCATCGCGTCCGTCAGATCGATCACGTGGTCACGGACAGCGAGGCGGAGGCTCTTATTTTGGAGGCGAATCTGATCAAGCGGCATCAGCCGTATTACAACATCAGCCTCCGTGACGATAAGATGTATCCCTTGATTGAGGTGACGGGCGAGGAGTTCCCGCGCGCCATGATCGTTCGTCCCCGGACGCGCGCCGGTTCGTCGTTTTATTATGGACCCTACACGAGCCCGCGCCTGATCCGCGAGGCCCTGGGGATCCTCCGTCGGATTTTTCCGTTTCGTTCCTGCGATCCGATTCCCGACCGGGCCTGTCTTGATTTTCATCTGGGGCTGTGCGGGGCCCCGTGCATCGGGGTTCAGACCCGGGCGGAGTATCAGCGGAATATCCGGCACATCCGCTGGATTCTCGAAGGGAAGAGGGATCGGCTCTCGCGGCTTCTTGAGCGGCAGATGGAACGGGCGTCGCAGAGTCGGGACTATGAGGCGGCAGCAAAGTATCGTGATCAGCTCCGGGCCCTCGGGGCCCTTTTCTCGTCCTCCGGAGGGGAGGGGGCTGACGCGGATCTGAATTATTTTAAAGAGGCCGAGCAGCTTCAGCGCTTGTTGGGGTTGGTCTATCCCCCGCGGCGGATCGAGACCTTTGATATTTCAACGATGATGGGGGACCACAGTGTCGGGGCCATGGTATCGTTCTTGAACGGGCGTCCGGATAAGGCGCAGTATCGGCGGTATAAGATCCGGACGATCGACGGGATCGATGATGTGCGGATGATCGCTGAGGTTGTGCGCCGCCGGTATGGCCGCCTGAAGCGTGAACGCAAGGTTTTTCCTGATCTGATCGTCATCGATGGAGGTAAGGGGCAGCTCGCCTCGGCCGTTGAAGCCCTCGAGGATGTGGGGGCCGAGATCCCGGTCGTCTCTCTGGCCAAACAGCATGAAGAGATCTTTGTTCCGGGCCGGGCGGCGCCGGTTGTGTTGCCGGCGCGGTCGCTCGGGCTGCAGCTCCTTCAGCGGTGTCGCGACGAGGCCCATCGGTTCGCGGTCGCGTACCACCGGGTCCTCCGGGGACGCGCGTTCGTCGGGGTTCAGAAGAGGCAGGGGATGAGGCGGAGGATGGGCCGTGGCTAAACACGAGCGGGCGTTCCCTGGCGAAGGGTTAACGGATTTTCAGTGGCGGGTCCTTGAGGCCGTGGCCCGGATCCCGTTGGGTGAGACCCGCAGTTACAGCTGGGTAGCTCGGCAGATTGGCTGCCCGGGGGCGGCGCGGGCCGTGGGAACGGCCCTGCGGAAGAATCCGTTCCCGTTGATCATCCCGTGCCACCGGGTGATCAAGTCGGATGGGTCCGTCGGACGGTATGCCGGTCGTGACGACGGGCGCAAAATGACGTTGTTGATGACGGAGCGGCGCATTGCCGAGCGAATGAGGCCGGGCCATTTGAGGTGATCCGGTGACGGGGCCCGTGTGCGGGGCGTGACAACAGAAAGGTGAATGATGGATATTCAGAAATGGCTGCAGTCGATGGTGCAGCGTCAGGCATCGGACATGTTCCTCTCGGTGCATTCGACCCCGTGTGTCCGGGTCAACGGGAAGATCGAACGGCTGACCGAGGAGACCCTTTCTGCGGATGATATGTGGAAGATCGTTCAGCGTCTCTTGACCGATGAACGCAAAAAGAAACAGCTCCAGGAGAATATGGGGGCGGACTTCATCCATGTCGTTGATGGGCTCGGCCGCTTCCGGGTGAATGTCTTTATTCAGCGCGGAACGCCGGCACTTGTGGCCCGTCATGTCCGCGGCGAGACGCGAAATTTTCTGGAATTGAATCTTCCCGCGGAGGTGCTGACCAAGCTCTGCGAGGAGTGTTCGGGGATGGTCCTGTTGTGCGGCCCGGCGGGGAGCGGCAAGTCTACGACGATCGCCTCAATGCTCGACCTGATCAATGAGACCCAGCAGAAACATATCGTTACGATCGAGGACCCGATTGAGTTCCTTTTTACACACAAAAAGAGCGTGATCAATCAGCGAGAATTGGACAGCGATGTGCTTTCCTATGCCGACGCCTTGAAGCACGTCACCCAGCAGAGCCCCGACATCATCTATATCGGTAATATCCGCGATGTTGACACAATGCGCGCTGCGATCACGGCGACTGAACTCGGGGCGTTTGTGGTGAGCACCTTTCACACGATCAACGCGGTGCAGACGCTCACTCGGATTGTGAATTTCTTTCCGCCCTATCAGCATGAAGAGATTTTTCTTCAGCTGTCCGCGGTCTTAAAGGCCGTCGTGGCCCTGCGCCTCCTGCCGCGGAGCGATGGGTCAGGCCGGATCCCGGCGTGTGAGACCATGGTCGTCACCCCGACCGTGGCGCGCCTTATCCGCGAGGGAAAGGTGAATGAGATCCAGCAGTTCATTGATGAGGGGGATCTTTTCGGGATGCAGTCGTTTAAGCAGGCGCTGGTTCAGCTCGTTAAGGCCGGGCTCGTGACGGAAGAGGACGCGCGGATGCGGGCCGACAGCCGGAGTGAATTTGATCTTGAGATGAAGGGAATCCGCCGGGTCGCTGATTAGGCGCGCCCCTCGTGGCGGCAAGACGGTGTCACAGGAAGGATGGGCATGGTAACCCTTGAGAGTATTTTGCTTTATGTGTCAATCTTGATATTTGTGAGCGTTGTCTCGAGCCGGATCTCGGACCGGTTCGCGATGCCGGTTCTGCTCTTGTTCCTCGGGGTCGGGATGATCGCTGGTTCCGAGGGGATCGGCGCGATCAATTTTGATAATATGCAGCTCGCGAAATCATTCGGGATCCTGGCCCTGATTTTTATCATTTTTTCAGGAGGGATCGATACCGATTGGCGTGAGACTCGGCCCGTTGTTTGGCCGGGTGTCATGCTCTCAACCATCGGTGTTCTTCTGACGGCTGTGATCACCGGGGCCTGTGCGGTCGCGATCCTGAAGTGTTCCCTTCTTGAGGGACTGCTCCTCGGGTCGATTGTCTCGTCTACGGACGCGGCCGCGGTCTTCAGCACCCTTCGCTCGAAACGGATCAGCCTGAAACCGCCCTTAAAACCCCTGCTTGAATTGGAATCCGGGAGCAACGATCCGATGGCCGTCTTTTTGACTGTGGGATTGATCTCGATGCTGACCGAGCAGGGCACGGATCCGGCGGGTCTTGTCGTGAGATTTTTTTTGGATATGGGGATTGGGGCCCTGACCGGGTATCTTATGGCGCGGTTCATCACATTTTTTATGAATCGGTTTAAACTCGATTATGAAGGGCTGTATCCGGT
Organism: uncultured Planctomycetales bacterium; assembly: GCA_964450385.1. Lineage (GTDB taxonomy): Bacteria > Omnitrophota > Gorgyraeia > Zapsychrales > JANLHA01 > JAKLFA01. Next base: position 1,374 of record CAYVEC010000009.1, on the reverse strand, counting down.
CATTATGATTGCCTTTGTGCTCATGACGTATGCCCTGGCCTTTTTTGTGAAGGGGAACGGGTTCCTTGCGGTGTATCTCGTGGGGCTGATGCTCGGGCAGGCCGAGTTTCCGAACAAAAAAATGATCATGCGCTTTCATGACGGGATCGCCTGGCTCATGCAGATCATGATGTTCGTTATGCTCGGGCTCCTTGTTTTTCCGTCGAGGATTGTGCCGTTCATGGGGGCGGGGCTGCTCTTGACCTTGTGCCTGATGCTGGTGGCGCGTCCGTTAAGCGTGTGGCTGTGCCTCGCGCCGTTCCGCCTGGAACCGCGCAAAAAGGCGATGGTCGCCTGGGTCGGGCTCCGCGGAGCGGTGCCGATCATTTTAGCGACCTTTCCGTTCATGGCCGGCATCCCGCAGGCGGACACGATCTTCAACATTGCCTTTTTTGTGGTTATTTCTTCGGTCTTCATCCAGGGGGCCTCGATCCCGGTCGTCTCGCGGATGCTCAGGCTTGACGAGCCGTTCGCAGACCGTGTCAAATATCCTTTGGAGTTTGAAAAGACCGCTGCCATGGACGCGGACCTGAAAGACATCATTGTTCCTTATAATGCCGAGGCCGTGGGGAAACGGATCAGTGATCTCGGCCTGTCTGACCGGTGCCTCATTGTTCTGATCTCCCGCGAAGGGCGGTTCATCGTTCCTTCGGGACCGACTGTGATCGAGGGGGGGGATATTTTGTTGGTACTGGCGAATGAGGAGAATTTTTTCGATCTTCAGCAGACGATCCAGCGGATCAGAAAAGATCCGGCCGACCCCGGGTCGAGCGTGTTGACGGCCTAACAAGGTGTGTTATAATGACCCTCTTTGGAAAAAAGTGATGAGAAAGTTCTAATATGTATTCTGATATTAAGGAAAAATGCCGGGCCTTTAGCGAAAAACTGGGTCAACTCAGGGGGTTTCTTTGACATCCCTGCCAAACAGACCCGCATGGATGAGCTTGAAGAGGTGATGTCCCAACCGGATTTTTGGAATCATCAGGAGGCCGCTAATAAGATCCTGAGCGAAATGAAAACGCTGCGCGCCGTGGTCGAGCCGTTTGAGCGGGTCTCCCAGAGGGTGACCGATTATGACGAGCTCGCTGATATTTGCAGCGAAGATGCCGGTTCCTTAGCGGAGCTCTGGCAGGATGTTGGGATGCTCGAGGAAGAGGTCGCGGCCCTTGAGACCCAGGCCTTGTTGAGCGGTCCGTTCGACGCGAATAATGCGCTCTTAAGCATCAACGCCGGCGCGGGCGGCACGGAATCCTGCGATTGGGCGAGCATGCTACTCAGGATGTACACGCGCTTTGCCGAGGGCCGCGGGTTTCGGGTGACGATGGTTGATGTCCT
>CAYVEC010000008.1:0-70753 GCA_964450385.1 uncultured Planctomycetales bacterium | reverse complement strand
AGGAGTTTTTTGGCCGTTACCGAGGCGATGAAGCCCGCGACGCCGGTAACGAGATAGGTCTTCTTATTCATAGACTGTTTCCTTTAAATGGATCCGGTTGCTGTGATGGCGGCTTTGAGTTCGACGCTGAGACACTTGGCCGGCTAGAAAGCCGTAATCGAATGCGCAGGCGAAGAGACTGCGCCATGGCCCCTTCCCTCGACTGATCGATGAGAAGATCGCCCCTGTGTCACGTCCGAGTCGGCAGAGGGCTGAGGGAGTGACAAGGCCTAGATATTTTTTTTCATTATGAGGACGCCGTCCTGCACAATACCCTGAGGCCAGAAAGCGGCGGACGATGTGCCGGATTCTCATCTTTTCGCGCGGGACGCGGTGGCGGACCGACTGCTCAGCGAGGTAAACCCCCCTCCAGCCGTCAGCCCGAAGGCGGCGCATGAGTTCCGTCTCTTCGCCGACGCGCGGGGCGCCGTTGTGTTGGCCAAGGTCTGGGTCGAATCCCCCGGCGGCGATGATCGCTGCACGCGGGGCCGCCCAGTTCGCGCCGAGAAAATCGATCGAGGTGACCGTGTCCTTGCGATAGGGTTCAAAGCCGCGGACCGACGGTGGGGCCCATTGAATGTACCCAGGGATACCGTGCTCCGGTCGGTCGTAATCGCTGATGATCCCGCCGCCGAAGAAATGGCACCCGGGGAATGCCTGGTAGGCGGCCCAGTAGCGGGTGAGCCATGTCGGGGGGACCTCGACATCATCGTCCGTGAGAACAAGAAGTTCACCGCGGCAGTGACGGAGCGCGGTGTTCCGTGCGCGGCTGATGCCCTGGACCGGTTCATGGTACAGCCGGATGGGCAGCCGGCCTTGAAACGCTGCAGCCACGCGATCGGCCTCGATGGCTGAATGATTGTTGACGATGACCATTTCCCAGGAGAGATCTGGCGGAACAATGAGCCGCGTGAATGCCGTAAGGGTGCGCTCCAGCTGGTCCGCACGGTTCAGGGTGCAGATATTGACTGAGACATGGACCGGTGATGTCATGGCTGCGCCCCTTGTGATTCGGCGGCGGGCCGCAACCAGTGGCTCGCCAACCACAACCCCAGGCCGGCGCCGATGGCGTTTCGCAGCATGTCTTCACCGGAAAAAGAGCGACCCGGGACCGAGGCCTGGACATATTCATTCATGACGCCGTACACGGTGGTCAGGGTAAAGACCGCTAGGACCGTTGGCCAGAAGGCGCGTTTTAAGACATCACAGAAGGCCTCGGCCGTGACGGTGAGCAGGACCGCGAGCCCGGCGTAGGCTGGGATATGAAGAAGATTCTGAACAGTTTGGGCAATCGCTGAGCCGTGACCAAAGGCGGCGGCAGGCTGAAGCGAGACGAACAGGATCCCCCAGGCATAGATGATGAGCAGACTTGTGAGCAGGGATTGCACCTTGAGCGAGTGTGACTGGACCCATCCTCGAATCCCGTAGGCGAGCGCTGCGACGAGGCACCTCGTCTCGAGACACCGGATGTGAAAGGCTAGGCATGGCCCCCCTCCCGTCGCTTGGCAGCGTGAGCGGAAGTCGGCCAGGACCGAGCGCATGCGCCCGAGTAGGTCAGGACCCGCGATCACCGCGCGGTCGATGTGTTTAGCGGTGACCGCGACTTGAGATCTGAGGAGCTCAGCCAGCGTGACACCATGGATGAGACCGGTTGAGTTCATGACATATTGATAGAGAGGTTCGTTGATCGAGCAGCCGCGCGACGAACATGCCATGAGACGGATCCAGTAATCCCAGTCCTCATAGCGTTTGAAGCGAGGATCAAAGTCGCCGACCTGGTGCATGGTCTCACGCCGGATCACGATGTTTCCCGGTGAGCCGATTGGGTTGTCCAGGAGGATTTGCTCTCGAAGATTCGGGGTGAAGACCCTCTCCCGCTGGCGTAGGATCGTCAATATGCCGTCGGTCTTTATGTCAACGAAATTGTTATTGACGACGATCCAGTCATAGGCCGCGCGTTCCAAGGCCTCACGAATCCTCGTGAGATAGTGGGTGGCCCAAAGGTCATCGGCATCAAGAAAGGCGATATAGGATCCTCTGGCGTGACGGATCCCGGTGTTGCGCGCGGCCGCGACTCCTTGGTGGCGTGCTCGAATATATCGGACCGCAATTGGTGACTGGGCGATCACAGACGAGGCCACGCTGCGGATATCGTCTGTGGAGCCGTCATCGATGATGAGGGCCTCCATGTCCGAGCACGTCTCCTGTTTCCAAAGGCTTTCTACGGCGCGTCGGAGTGTCGATGCCTGATTGTAGACCGGGATGATACAGCTGAAGGTTGGGACTTTAAATGCCGGAATATTGGTCAAGGTTGGTGAGGTGGGATTGTTTTCCTCTCGAGCCGGCATGGCGTTTTCCTTATCGTTTAACGGTTCAACACGATCCCCTTACATGTATCGATAGATGTATTCAGGCACATGGTATTCGATGTTGGTCAGAACATGCCCTAGAACGCGGGCATGGGCTTGATAGAGGAGCTCTTCGGCCCGCCGGACCATATTCCGCTGGGTCTGGCCGGCACGAATGACCATGAGGACCCCATCGGTCAGGGCCCCGATGATTCCGGCGTCCGTGACCGAAAGGATCGGCGGTGTATCGATGATCACCATGGAGAACTGTCCTCGTGCCTGCTCGATGAGCTGTGACATGAGACGCGAGTCGAGGATCTCGACCGGGTTTGCTGGGACCTGTCCGCTCGCGACGAAAGAGAGGTTAGGGACGTCAATCGTAAAGACCGCCTCAGCAAGCGAGCACTCGCCGTTCAGGATCTCGGCAAGGCCGAGGGTCTGCTCGACCCCGAGATATCGCGAGATTCGGCCGCGGCGTAGGTCCGCGTCGATTACGAGGATCTTCATGTCTCGTTTGGAATGGGCCAGGGCCATCGCCAGATTCAGGGCCGTGACGGTCTTCCCTTCTCCCTGGGTCGAACTTGTGATGATCATTGAGCGGGGCGGTTGGCCTTTGTTGAGCGAAAGGATGTTCGTCCGCAGGATCTTGTACTGTTCGCTGATAACGGCCTTCGGATCGAAGTAGGTCACGATCCGGGGATCGACTCGGGAATCCGCGATCTTCTTGACCACAAAGGTCTGATTCTCTCGGACGCGGTTGAGCTTATCAATGTGCTCGATCCGGTCTTCAGCGGCTTTTTTTAAGGCATCGGTGATCTTTCCCACGCGGGTCTCCTTGGTAATGCGGCTCGTTCTTGAGCCCATGATTCGTTTCTGTTACGGTGCCGCCGGGGGCGGCACGGATTGATTTTTGATATCGGCAGCGAGCTGTGTGACCGCATCGTCTAATCGTTTTTGTTCAGCGATGAGGCGCTGGATCTGGGCCGCCTGGCCGCTATGCTTTTTTTCAGAGTCAGACGCTGCTGTTGTGATCGCGGTCGTTGCCGCGGTGAGGTCAAGGGCTAAAGAGTCGAGGGCCGTTGTCAGGGCCCGGGCCTCGATCTGCTGGCTGAGGTTGGCAGCCGTCTCCTCGAGTGCGGTCAGCCGTTCCCGGTCCTTCACAAAGGCTCGGCGGAATTCATCTTCAACTCGGGTGAGCCGGTCCTGGGTATCGGTATCGTCCTCACTGCGGTCGTTAATAATGGTCTCATACTGCCTGAGACTGGATCGGACTTCAACAACATCGATGATCAGTTTGAAGACCAGGGCGACCGTGACGATTGTGAGCACGCCATGGAGCATCGGGAGCACCTTGAGGCGTCTCCGCGCGGGCCGCAAGAGTTGTTCTGGGTTAACGGGTGTCGAGTCATGATCAACGGACGTGTTCACAGCTGTTTCCTCCGGGTTAGATGTTGATCTTTAAGACGTTCGCCAGGGTCATAGCCCCAAAAATAAGGCTGAGGCTGAGGATTCCGGTCAGGACGTAGAGCCAGGTCGTGCCGTGCCGGCCTCGTGCCAGTTCCTCATCGGTCGCGATCCGCGAGATCGCGCCGAGGAGCGGAACTCCGAGGTATTCCTTGGCGTCTTCGACGTCGATAAATGATTTATCAAAGAATTCGATCATAAAAAGCAGGCCGGCCCCGGCCGCGAGACCGATGAAGAGTCCGGCCACGGCCACGAGCTCGCGGCGCGGTCGGAACGGTGAGAGCGGCACGCGCGGCGGGTCGACGATCGTGTAGCGGGTCCCTTCTTTGGACATCTGGAGGCGTTGGGTGATCTTCGCGGTCTCCAGGCGTTCAAGCAGGATATTATAGATCTCTTCGTTGACCTTGGCGTCGCGCGCCACAACGTCTCCAAATTTATCGAGGAGCATAAATTTATAGAGCCCGGCGTCGGTGCTCGCTGCATCCGGGGCCGCGCCCTCGAGCTGAGTGAGCGCGCTCTGGATCTGCTGGATGATCTTCTGATTGCTCTCGGTCTTGAGGATGTTGGCTTCGGTGAATTCGAGGTTGTCTTTTTTAAGTTCGTCCATCTTGGCATCGATTCGCTCGCGGACCTGTTTGACCAGGGGGTGCTTGTCGGTCGAATCGATCATGAGCTCGTTGAGGCGGTCCTGGAGTTCGGCGATCTCGGCGGATTTAATCTTGCCCTTGTAGACCTTGAGCTGTTCCTCGATAAAAGTGATCGCGTCCGCGGTCTCCTTCTCCTGGATCTCCTTGTTGCGGTTGACGAAGATGTCGGTGATGTTCTGGACCACGGCCTGGGTCTCGATGGGTTTGCTGCTCGTGTACGAGAGATACAGGACGTTCGTTCCTTTCAAGGTGATCGAGATCCTTTTGCGGATGCCTTCGATTAGGTCGTTGTATTGACGCTGATTGCGGACGTCCTCATCAAGTTTAAGGCGCTTAACGAGTTCGACGATGCTGTACCACCCCAGGAGTGATTCCCGGATATTGATCAGCCGTTCCTGGACCGTCGTCGAGACCGCGAGTTTGTCGAACAGAGGGTTATCGGTTTTGCCTTCTTCGACGAGAATCACGGTCGATGAGATGTATTCTTTCGGGAGGAGTTCTCCCAGGGCAATTCCACCAGCGAGGCCGATCATGGCGCCGACGACAAGAAATTCCTTTCGCCGGAAAAACATCTTGATGTAATTGAGGACATTAACGTTTTCTGCAGCTTCCGACATGATGTCGTCCTTTCGGCCAGGGTTAATTGGGTGATTGAAGCATCTGCTCGGTAATATGGACTTTGCGCGTCCGACCCGCAATTTGGGTGACCGGGGATTCGGCGATGGTCTCCTCGATGATCCCGCGGTCGACCAGAGGGCGTTCGTGGATATAACCGGTCAGGAGCGCACTGTCGCAGACCTGGTTGATCAGCCGCGGGACCCCGCCGCTGAATTCAAAGACCGCCTCCATGGCGTCGGGGGTGAAGTATTCCCGGTCCGTGCCGCTTGCTGTCGCGAGGCGGTGACGGATATAGTCGATGGTTTCGGTCCGCGAGAGTGGGGTCAGGTGAAAATACAGGGCAATGCGCTGCCGGAGCTGTTCGAGCCGCGGCAGGGCGAGCTTTTGTTTGAGCTCGGGCTGGCCGAGGAAAATGATCTGGATGAGCTTTTCATTCTCGGTCTCGAGATTCGAGATCATGCGGACTTCCTCTAATACTGAGGGGGTCAGGTTTTGGGCCTCATCGATAATGAGCACTACATTTTTATTGTTCCGGAGGCAGTCGATGAGGTGCATGTTGAGCGCGTTCAGGAGCCGGGCCTTGGAGCCCGGGGCGTAGGCGACGCCGAGCTCATCGAGGATCGAGATCAGGAGATCCTTGCCGCTGATATGGGTGTTGGTAATCAGGGCCGTTGCGGTGTTCGGGTCCAGATTGTTTAAAAGCGTTCGGCAGACCGTGGTCTTGCCCGCACCAATGTCACCGGTGAGCACGACAAAGCCCTTGCGCTGCTGGATTGCGTAGAGCAGGACACTTAAGGCTTCCCGGTGGCGGTCGCTGTTGAAGAAGAAGCGTGAGTTCGGGGTCAGGGTAAACGGATTGTCGGTAAAGCCATAGAATGCTTTATACATAATCGATTGTCCCTTGCCTTCTTGTCGTCCCTTGCCCCGCGGGGGGCGGTTTTTTAGGACCTGGACGGTTACTGATTCCCGGTCCCGATCGTATCAACACCTGTTCTGGCCCCGGCTGCCTGTCCGATCGGCGCGGTGATCGGCGAGATCGCGCGCATCGTTCGGGTGAGCAGGGTCGGGGGAATATAGAGCACATCGCCCGGTTTCATGGTCTCGTTCTGCCGGAGGTCCCCCTCGTAGATGAGGGCGTAGACATTGATAAAACGCTTTTCCGGCTTCTCGATTGTCGACGGGGTGATGAGATGGCTCTTCTTCGTGATGCCGGTCAGTCGCGGCAGCCCGGCCTGGACTAAGGCCTCACGCACGGTGATCGTGTCCCCGCGCATAAATATTTTGCCTGGGTTGTAGACCTCACCAACCACATAAACGACCTTGCTGTTGTACTGAGCGATCTTGACCGTGACCTCGGGGGCCACGATATATTCTGTGAGGGCCTGTCGGATGGTGTCTTCGGCCTGGTCCTTGGTAAGGCCGCTGATCATGATGTCACCCACGAATTCGTATTGGATCTTTCCCTCCTGGTTGATCGGGTACTCGCCGCTCACCTCAGGATGACGCATGACCTTGATCTCGATAACGTCGGTTGCGCCCAGGGTATAGGTGCTCAGGCCCTCCTCGCCTCCGGCCAGGCGTTTGGCCTGTTCTTGGGTGGCGATTAGGTCGGACTGGACCAGGGATTGGATCTCCTCCGGCGTCAGGTCTGCCGGCTCCGCGGCGGCGGGGGCTGGGGCCTGTTGCGCCGGGGTCTCGGATGTCTGAGCCGGGGTCCAATTCGCAAAATTTTGGGCGCTCACACTCGTCGCGAGTCCGATGAATAGAAGCCCTGCGCAGGTCAGGACGGTACACTGACGGGCAAAGGTCGTCCGCCGTATTGATAGTGGATTCCTATGAAGCCCTGGGGTTCGGGCTGAATCGTTCTCAGGATAAAGGGAATTTGAGATGAGGCCGATCGTGGTACAGGCGTCCATGATAAAACTCCTTGGGTTTCGTTCCCGTCGTCGGGGACGTCAAATTTCCTGCAGGGTGTCGTGGAATTCTTTGATCTCGCTCAGGTCATCAGTACTGTACACCCGCCAGCCACGCCAATCTCTTTTTGGTTTACGGATCTTCCCGTTCTTTTCCCACCGGGTGAGGGTCTTCGGGGTGACTCCGACCGAATCCGCCACTTCCGTGATCGTCATGCGCTCTTTGATGTTTAACACGGCCGCCTCCTTGCGTTCTGCAGGCCCGGGGCCTGCTACCTTCCTTTAAAGTCCCGCGAGTCCGCGCATTTGGACTTCGGGTGTACTTAGTGAGGAAGAGCAAAGGCTGTGCCAATGACCGTGTCTTTTAAACGTGTTAAATTGATTCAGTTTTCAAAATTTTGTCATTTTTTGCCGGGTTTGTCAATCACTGAATGTACATGTCGTGGTGAATGTTTATTTGAATAAACATGACTGTCCGATACTGTCCTGGTAAACCCACAAAAAAATTAAAAAAATTTTTAATGTCGCCAAGGATTCTTCAATGAATCCATCCCTACCTTTAACATCACAACATCACAGAAAAAAAGTGTTAAATTATGAAAACAAGTGCGAAAAAATATAGAGCAAAAATTTTCTTTTTTTGAGTTTTTTAATATTTCTCAACCCGCCTAATCTTGGCAATTAGATTTCAGATATGGTATACTTTTTGCGTGTCACCGAACCCATTAAAGGGAACCGTTAACGGATCGGCTTATGAAACTCGCACAAACGCAAGTTCAGGTTCAGAAACAGATCTTAGCCCCCCTTATGCAGCAGAGTATGGAAGTCCTCATGCTCCCGCTTCTTGAGCTTGAACAGACGATCGACCAAGAATTGGAGACGAATCCCCTGCTTGAGGTCGCTGAACCCGCTCAGGATGAAGATGCGCGGGCGCTCGGCCCTGAAGACAGTATAGACGGCAAGATTTTTGACGAGACCCTTCAACACGAAATTGATCGGCTCATGGACGGTCCGGAACACCCCTATTTTGGGTCGGCCGATGAGGTCACGGACCATATGGAACATTATCTTGAGAGTGATAGTTCGCTAGAAGACCGGTTGATCTGCCAACTCCACACAGATTTTAGAGATCCTGTGAGCATCAGGATCGGGGAACTGATCATCGGCGACCTTAATGAGGATGGCTATTTAACGATGGACGCGGAAGAGATCGCGGTTCTCGCGGGTGGTGTCGACCCCTCACGCGTGGAAGAGGTCCTTAAAAAGATCCAGACCTATGACCCGCCTGGGATCGCGGCCCGTTCCCTCAAAGAGTGTCTCCTTGTCCAGGCGCGGGTAAAATTTAACGGTCATGCGGCCCTCGCGGTCCGGATCATCGAAGGATATTTAGATGCCCTTGGTCATAAACGGTTCATGGATATTGCCCGCGGGCTCGGGGTCTCGGTGGATAGTGTGCGCGAGAGCGCTCAGCTTATAGGGGCGCTTGAACCTAAACCCGCACGGAATTTCCGGCCGCTTCCCCCCAATCATTATGTGAGACCCGACATTTCTGTTGTCCGTGACACTGACGCTGGTGACGATGCCTGGCGCGCTGAGGTCAACCAGCACGGCATCCCCCGCTTGCGGGTGAACGCCCTTTATCGCGCCTTGTTAAAACAGAATACCCTAAGCCCTGCGGAAAAGACTTTCATCCGTGAACGCCTTACCCAGGCGATCCAGTTTATTAAGAGCATTGAGCTTCGGGGAACAACCCTTAAGCAGATCGCTGATTTTATCCTTGATAAACAGCAGGGATTTTTTACGCACGGCCATTGGGCCCTCTCGCCGATGAAATTGAGCGACGTAGCTGACGCCTTAGGGCGGAACGAGTCAACGATCTGCCGTGCGATCCAACATAAATACATGGATACCCCTCAGGGGATCCTCCCCTTAAAGTATTTCTTTTCACAGGGGATCGGAGAGACATCGGCCAGCACGGGCCTGCAGGTTTCTAACCGCAGTATTAAGGAAGAGATCCAGGAATTGGTCGCGCAGGAAGACCGGCGCCATCCCTTGTCCGATCAGGAGATCATTACCCTTCTTGCCCAGCGCGGGATCAGTGTGGCCCGGCGCACGATCTCTAAATACCGTCAGCAGCTCAATATTCTTCCGAGTCATCTTAGAAAAGTCTGATCAACCGCACAGCGCGCATGGCCGGTGAGTCTGCGCGGCTCCGCTATCTGGCGGGACCACATCCCGAGCGGATGCCGAACTTTTTTAGGATCGTCATCATCGGGCACCAATTAGTAAACGCGGATTGAAAGAGATTGAGCCCCACGAAGGCCGTGAACCACAGCCAGTTCCGATGAAGATAATAGGCAAGCAGCAGACTGAGTAGAATACAGGCGCCTGCGATCCCTCGTAATATCCGTTCCATGATTCACCCCGTCGTTATCCGTTACGTGTGTAGTCATCCTGAAGCCGGGTAATGTCATCTTCACCAAGATACTCGCCGCAGGCAACCTCGATAAAGATCAGGCTCGTTTCACCTGTATTGCTGATGCGGTGCTCGCTGTGGACCGGGATATCGATGATCGAGCCCGGGCCGAGTGGAAAATCTTTGCCGTTCACTATGGCCGTGCCCGTGCCGCGGACGATGATCCATTTTTCCGATCGGGCGTTATGCGTCTGAAGGCTCAGTCGGCCTCCGGGTACAACCTCAACGCGTTTGACCCAGACCCCGGCCTCTTGGTAGAGCTTGAAATATCGGCCCCAGGGCCGTTCAACAAAGGTGTCGTTTTCGTACATAATGTCGTCCCTTCTCATGATCCGGTTTTGCCGTTTGACATTTTAAAGAATTGATGAACTGCTGTCGATAATCTTTCGATATCTTTTTTTGTGTGCATGATCGAAAGGAAAAACGCACTCGGGTACGTTTCCGGGAACACGATCCCTTCGTGCAATAGAAACGAGCGGAGCTCGGGATAAAGGCGTAGCAGAGCGAGGGGTCCTTTGCCTGCAGACTCTGTCGCTGGGGTCAACATCATCATCGCGTGCCATCGGTCGAGACCGATGTGAGGTGCGTGGTTGCGGAGAGCGGCCGCGAGCGATGCCTCAAGCGCGTCGGCACGTTCTTCAAGGCCTCGGTAAAGCCGTTCGTCAAGGAGTTTGAGCGTCATGAGGCTCGCGCGCAGAATCGCCGGGGTGATGTGGCGCTCGCGGTTCGGCAGAGTCGTACGGATCGCCGTGATGTGGTCGCGGCGCCCGATGACTCCCGCAAGGGGCAGGCCCGCGCTCATAATGCCGGCAAGGACACACACATCAGCGGGAGACGGGTGACAGGCACCGGAACGAAATCCTCGGAGGCTTTCATCCAGGATCAGGAGCGCGCCGTGCGCGTCCGCAAGGTCCCGGGCCGTGCGGAGAAAGGATTCATCGATCGAGGTGAGTCCCTCCTCGTCTGTGATTAATGGGTCGAGCAGGATCCCTGCGATCCGGTTTTTGTTTTGCTGGATCGTTCGGGTTAACACCGCAGGGTCATTTGGCTGAGTCGTCACACATCCATTGATTGGATAGGGCCGGTTCGTGAGGATCATGTCGCGGCCGGTGTGTTCTCGCGCGCGTTGAAGGCATGCGCTTAATGCCTGGCTTGGTGCGGTGACAAAGACGGCGTCCTCCGCGTCTTGGAATACAGTCCTGATCTGGCGGATGAGATAGATCTCAGCAGGGTTGCTGATCCCGAAGCCGGTTCCGCGTTCAAGGTGTTTTTTTAAGGCAAGGATTACATTCCGGTGGGCATGTCCGAGGATCAGCGATCCATGATTCAGGGTGAAATCGATATAATCACGGCCATCGGCGTCCGAGAGCCGAGACCCCTTGCCCGACACGATCCGTGGCGGATCGGTGATCGGATGGTGACGGGTTGTGGGGGAACGGTGTGTGCTCATGGGTGCGGGGCCGGATCGTGCGCGCCGGCAAGGGCGCGGATGTCCGGCAGGGCCTTTTCTGCGGCCTCGACCCCTCGTGCAATAAGGTCGTCGACCCGGTAGAGTTCGTACCAATTGATGCCTGTGAGGTCCGGGTGGATCGCGATGTCGACATGCTGCATGCTGCGTTCGGCGAGTTCATATTCCGTGGCCAGAAGAGTTCGGACCATGATGTTTGAGATCGTTGGTTTCGAATGACGTTGGATCCCGCGCGCGAGGCGGTACTTCAGGAAACCCATTGGGGATTCATGAAAGGGAACGCGCTGCTGCGACTCCATAAGGGTCTTTCGTGTCTCGATCCCACGGACGACTTCGGCGGGTGATTGAAGGACATTGACCGCGATAATCCGGTTGATCCCTTCGGCCCTGAGGACATTCGCCGGAACAGGGTTGAGGACCCCTCCATCGATAATGACCCGGTCGTCCTCAAGGACCGGCTCAAAGATACCGGGGATGGAGATGCTTTTTCGGACCGCGCTCAGGAGGTCGCCGTCATTGTAGACGAGTTCCTGACGCGACATCAGGTCATAGGCCACGATCTTGAGCGGCAGCCAGGTCTCTTCAAACGAGCGGTTGCTTAGGTACCGGCCGAGCCATCGTTTGATGAACCGGCCGCCCATGACGCCCGATACCGGGATCACGGGATCAAAGAGTTTGAGGAGCGACCGCTGGTCCCTAAATTGACCGGCGATCGATGCGAGGTCATTCGCGGTATATCCGCTTGCCCACAGACTCGCGATGAGGGCCCCCATACTTGAGCCGGCTACGATATCGAGCGGGATGTGTTCACGCTCAAAGACCTGGAGGATCCCGATATGGGCGATGCCGAGCGCCGCCCCTCCGCCGAGCACAAGGCCGACTTGGACGCCGCCGATCTCACGGGCGATTCGGCGGACGTCATGGGCAAACCGGCTCGTCTCCGGCGGGATGGCCACGCGCAGGGCATGGTGGCATTCCTGTTCCGAGGTGAGGTCCCGGGGGTCAATATGGGAGAGGCGTTTATAAATGTCATAATCAATGATCTCATGGATCTGGGACCGGTTCATGTCCGGGGCGGTCGGCTGTCCGCTGATGAGGACTTTGACCCGTTCAGGATCGAACTTTTCACGCTGCTGTTCTTCAAGCGAGGTCAGGACCTCCTGGATGGCCCGGAGTTCGTCAGGCCGGTCGCGCGCGATCAGGTGAATATGGTCGGACTGGGTCAGGGTCTTAAGGATGAGCCGGTCGATCTCCGTGGGCAGGTCGAGGATGACAAAGGTGTACTCCATGATCAGGGTCGTGACGAATTCGCTGATATGCGACACAAGATTCATATGATCGGCCGTGACCTCGACATTGAGGAGACTGATACCAAGGTCAGAACGGATGATCGACTGCTGAAGGCGGTCCGGGCCCCGGAGCAGAGTTTCCATATTAAGACCCGGGGCGATCCACTGCGGGGACGCGCCGGCCATATGTTCCGGATCAAGCGAGGCAGACGCGGCCTGGGTCGGCGGGCCGATCCGGACAAAGACGACCTCATGATGGGTTTGTTGTTTTAAGGCCAGGGCCAGGTGAAAGGCGTAGGTCGAACTTCCGGCCCCCCGTGTCGGGCCGTAGACGGCGAGGATCACATGCTGGTCAAGACTGCGTTTTTTGGCGATGCGCTGATGGATTCGCTGGGAGAGGTTTTGGCTGAATTCTACGCCGAGCTGGGGGATGCTTTTCAGCAGGGAATGAAAGTCGTCTTTCTCGATGCGCAGGACCGTTGAGTCATTGACCGCGGCCATAGTCATCGAATGGGGTTTTCCGGTGAGAAGCGAGACGATGCCGAAATACATCCCGCGGCGAAAAAATTCCACATCGATCTTATTTCCCGCATCGTCGAGGGTGTAGCCTTGGATACGGCCCGAGATCACACAAAAAAAATCGCTCGGCTGTTCGCCGTGGCGGTAGACGATCTGTCCTTTTTTGTAGTGGCGCAGGTGTGCGTGGGTCGCGATCCGGTGGATGTCAAGCCAGTTCCGCCGGCTGAAGATTGGGATCTCCTGAATCAGGGCACAGCGCTTAAAGAAGGCGGTGATCTGTAACATAGGATTAGTATAAAGAGTTCACTCTGATTTTGCAACCGAGCGCTTGGAAAAGAGCGGATCGTCGTCTTCGGATGCTGGGGCGGGGATATCCTGGGTGATCCTCATGGCGCAGAAATCAGGGCCGCACATCGAACAGAATTCCTGTGGGCATCCCTCCCCTCGTCCGTCGGAACCGGCCTGGTGATGGTAGGCGCGGGCGGTCGTCGGATCGAGAGCCAGATTGAATTGGTCCTGCCAGCGAAAGGCAAAGCGCGCTCGTGACATGGCATTGTTCCAAGCACGTGCCAGGGGGTGGCCTTTCGCGAGGTCCGCGGCATGGGCGGCGACCTTGTGCGCCATGATCCCGGCCCGGACGTCCTCCCGATCCGGGAGTCCAAGGTGTTCCTTGGGAGTGACGTAGCAGAGCATAGCGGTTCCGAGTGACGCGATCATTGCCCCGCCGATGGCCGAGGCGATGTGGTCATGGCCAGCCGCTATATCAAGCGGCAGGGGCCCCAGGGTATAGAATGGTGCCCCATGGCAGAGGCGTTCCTGCCGGGTCATATTCTCGGCGATCTGATGGAGCGGCACGTGGCCAGGGCCTTCTATCATGACCTGGACATCGTGGTCCCAGGCGACGTGCGTCAATTCTCCGAGGGTCGCGAGTTCCGCGAACTGGGCGGCGTCGTTGGCGTCCGCGGTCGATCCCGGGCGCAGGCCGTCGCCGAGTGAGACCGCGATATCATAGGACGCGAGGATCTGGCAGAGTTCCTCGAAATGAGTGTAGAGAAAATTTTCTTTACCGTGGATGCGGCACCATTTGGCCAGAAGAGAACCGCCACGCGACACGATCCCGGTTGTGCGGTCCAGGGCCGCCGGGATATGCGCCTGACGGAGACCGGCATGGATCGTCACATAGTCAACTCCTTGTTCGGCCTGTTCGATCAGGGTGGCTTTGAAGACCTCCCAGGAGAGCGCCGCAACGTCGCCTCCGGCCCGGGCCAGGGCCTGGTAGATCGGCACGGTGCCGATCGGGACAGGCGCGTTCCGAAGGATCCATTCCCGGGTCGCGCGGATATCATCACCGGTCGAGAGGTCCATGACCGTATCGGCGCCCCAACGGATCGACCAGATCATTTTATCCACCTCCTCGGGCAGGGATGAGTGGATGGCGGAATTGCCGATATTGGCATTGATCTTGACGAGAAAATTCTTCCCGATGATCATGGGTTCAATTTCGGGATGATTGATGTTCGCCGGAATGATGGCCCGTCCCTCAGCGATCTCCCTGCGGACAGTGTCAGGGTTTACCCCTTCGCGGATCGCGACATATTCCATCTCGGGTGTGATGACGCCTTTTTTGGCACGGGCACGCTGCGTTATGGGGACACCCTTCTGGGCCTGAAGGATCCGTCCCAAGGCCGGCGGCATAGTTTCATCGGGGGTGTTCTCTGGGGATGGACGGGTCTCGAGATCAGGGTCCTTGAGGAGCCAGGCATCGCGCGTCTTGGGGATCCCGCGGTGGATATCGATCACGGCGTCGGGATCGGCGTAGGGTCCGGAGACATCATAGAGATCGATCGACGCGAGCTCCGGGTCCGCCAGGGTCACGCGTTTGAACGGCACACGGACCCCCGAGCGCTCTCCTGCGCGGTAGACCTTCGCGACCCCGTTCGGAAATGAATAATGCCAGTCTGTGGCCCGTGGGCACCCTGTCTTCATGAAACCGACCTTTATATTGACTTTGAATGATGTCGCATTATAGTATACCCGGTGAGTGAACGCAAGCCTCGAGATCGTTTCGGCGGGAGCGTCGGCGGACGGATGCGTTGTTCAACGAAAGGATGACCATGGGGCTTTTTTTAAAACAAATGGAGATCGGGCCGATGCAGAACTTTCAATATCTGATCGGCTGTGATCAGGCCCGCGAGGTCGCGGTCGTAGACCCGGCCTGGGATCCGGACCTGCTCCTCAAGACCGCTGCTGAGGAGGAGGTTTCGATCGTGATGGTCCTCTTGACCCACGGGCATCCGGACCACATCAATGCGGCGGATGAGATCGCCGAACGCCTATCGGTTCCGGTCCTGCTTTCGGCCGACGAAGGCACGTGGTATCTTCCCTCAACGCCCCGTCTTGTTCGGATCAAGGATCAGGAGACGATTCCGATCGGGCAGGTGACGCTCACGGCGATCGCGACGCCCGGACATACGCCGGGATGTATGTGCTTTTTGACCGACCGGGTCCTCTTGACCGGCGATGTCCTTTTTGTCAACGCCTGCGGCCGCTGCGACCTCCACGGGAGTGACCCTGAGGCGATGTATTATTCTCTGTATGAAGTCCTCCTCCCCTTGCCGGATGACACCGTCATTTATCCGGGTCACCGCTACGGCCGCGCCCTTTCAGACACCCTCGGGCATCAAAAACAGCGCAACCCCTACCTGACCTGCCGGTCAAAAGAGGAATTTTTAAAGGACCGGATGGGTTGTTAGGATTCTTTCAGTCCGCGGAAGAGCAGGGTTTCGTAGATCCAGGCATAGAGCCGGAACGGCAGGACCCCCCGGAGCAGGGTGAGACATCGGCTGCTCCATTCCGGGATATAGCGCAGCCCCGGATCAGGGCTCTGAAGCACGCGCTCGATGAGCGCGGCGATATCCTCAGGGTCGCGAAAATTATCCTGAATATGATCATCGATCTTTTTCTTTAAAAAAAGCGACCGCGCGGCATACGGGCTCTGCGGGTCGCCAAAGCCGGTGGCCAGACGGGCATTCTCGCTGAAGATCTTCGTCCGGTAGGCCCCGGGTTCGATGAGGACCACATGAATGCCGAACGGACGGAGTTCAAAATAGAGGCTTTCTGAGAATCCTTCCAAGGCCCATTTGCTCGCGGTGTAGGCGCCGAAGGCCGGTGATCCATATCGGCCGGAGATGCTCGAGAGATTGATGATCTTGCCGTATCCCTGGGTCCGCATGAGCGGGAGCGCCGCCCGGGTCACGCGCTGAACACCGAAAAAATTAATATTCATCACCGAGCGGATCTCGTCCTCCGAGAGGTCCTCGAAGAATCCGCCGGTCGCGACCCCGGCATTGTTCACCAGGCCGTCGAGGTATCCGTAGCGGTCGCCGATCTCGGTCACAACAGCCCGGATCGATGCCGGGTCTTCCACGTCAAGGCGGAGGATCGTGGCCTGTGCGCCGCGCCGTTTGAGCTCATCCTGGAGCGCCCCTTGTTTATTCAGGTTCCTCATTGTGGCAATGACCTGATGCCCGTGGCTGGCGAGCCGAGCTGCGGTCAGGAGTCCGAACCCGCTTGAGCAGCCGGTGACGAGAACGACCTGAGATGCGGGGATCGTGCGGCGCTGTGTCATGGTTTTTGAAGATGGATCGATTGCTGGATCAATAGGCAGTCCGCAAGCGTGATATTGATCATCGCCTCGATGACCGGAACGATCCGCGGGCAGAGGCACGGGTCATGGCGTCCCTTGATCTCGATGGCCTGCGGCTCACCGACGGTGGTCACGGTCTGCTGGCGCTTGGCGATCGATGACGGGGGTTTGATCGCCATCCGAAGAAGGATATCCTCGCCATTCGAGATCCCCCCCAGGATCCCGCCGGCATGGTTCGTCGCGGTCGTGATCGTATTGTCGACACGGATGAACGGGTCGTTAAGCTCTGATCCCCGGCGCTGGGCTGCGGCGAAGCCGTCGCCGAATTCAAGGGCCTTGATCGCCGCGATCGAAAAGATCGCGTGCGCGAGCCGCGCGGTCAGTTTATCAAAGACCGGGTCCCCGAGACCGGCCGGGCACCCGCTCACAACCGCCTCGACGATCCCGCCGAGGGAGTCGCCGCTCGAGCGCGCCTCGTCGATCCGCGCGATCATCACGTCAGCCGCGGCCGCGTCACAGGCGCGGACCGCATTCTTGTCAATCACACGGAGGTCTGTCGCGGCGGCGGTGACATCACCGATCGCGCGCGTGTAGGCGATCGTTGTGATCCCATATGGCGCCAGCACCGCTTTAGCAACGGCGCCTGCTGCCACGCGGCAGGCGGTTTCGCGACCTGAAGATCGTCCCCCTCCCCGGTGGTCACGGATGCCGAATTTTTTAAAATAGGTGTAGTCCGCGTGGCCGGGCCGGAAGACGTCCTTGAGCGGCGCATAGTCATCACTTTTTTGATCGGTGTTCCTGAGGAGGATCGCGAGCGGCGCTCCGGTGGTGAGCGTTCCCAGAACGCCGGAAAGGATCTCGGCCTGGTCGGCCTCCGACCGCGCGGTCGTGGCCTGGCTCTGGCCGGGCCGGCGGCGGTTGAGCTCGCGCTGGATATCCTCAGCCCGGACCGCCAGATTGGGCGGAACACCGTCGATCACCACACCCAAGGCTGGTCCGTGGCTCTCGCCGAACGTGGTCACCCGGAACAGTTCACCGAATGTGTTTCCCGCCATTATCGTTCTCCCCTTTTGTGTCCGTCCGCGGTTATGCGAGCCACGGCGTTGTTGTGGCCAGGCCGGCCTCGTAGGACCGGATGAGGTCATCGAACTGGAGTGTCCAACCGATCTGATCAAGCCCCTTCATCAGGCATTCTTTCGCGAACGGATGGATCTCAAAGCGGTACGCGCGACCCCCTGGGCTTGTCACGGTCTGCGCCAGCAGGTCCGTGGTGATCGTGCATCCGGGTCGCGCGGCAGCCTCGGTAAATAAGGCATTGACCTCGCTACTCGTTAATCGTACCAAAAGAATTCCGTTCTTTAAACTGTTATTATAAAAAATATCCGCAAAACTCGGGGCGATGATCACTCTGAAGCCGAAATCCTCGAGCGCCCAAGGGGCGTGCTCGCGCGACGATCCGCAGCCGAAATTGTCACGGGCCAGCAGCACGCTCGCAGCGCGATAGGCCGGTTGATTCAGGACAAACGTTGGGTTTTCGCGAGTCCCTTCATAGTCGAGATATCGGATCTCATGAAAGAGATGCTGGCCAAAACCCGCGCGCCCGGTCTTTTTTAGGAATTGTTTCGGGATGATCAGGTCCGTGTCCACGTTATTGCGGTCAAGTGGGGCCACGATCCCGGTATGTGTGATCAAAGGTTTCATAAACGTCCTTTCTCTCGGCGGCCGGGCATGAGCCGGGCAATCGAGGTCATTAAAGATATGTTCGGACATCAACAAGCCGGCCAGCGAGCGCTGCCACGGCCGCCGTCTCGGGACTCGCGAGATGCGTTCGGCCACCGGGGCCTTGACGGCCTTCGAAATTGCGGTTGCTCGTTGAAACAGACCGTTCGCCCTCCTTGAGCTGATCTGTATTCATGGCCAGGCACATCGAGCACCCGGCAAAACGCCATTCACAGCCGGCGTCAAGAAAAATGCGGTCGAGTCCCTCACGTTCCGCTTGGTCTTTTACAGCGCGCGACCCCGGCACGATCAGAACACGGGTCCCGGGATGGATGTGATGCCCTTTAAGGATTCCGGCGGCCGCGCGCAGGTCTTCGATGCGGCCGTTCGTACATGACCCGATAAAGACGGTGTCGATCGCGATATCGGTCATCGGTGTCCCTGGGGTCAATCCCATATAGCGCAGGGCATTCTTGCACGCTACCTGCTCTGTCGGGTCCCTGAAATCCTCGGGCGCCGGCACCCTGCCGTCGATCGAGACCACCTGGCCCGGGCTTGTCCCCCAGGTGACCTGCGGGGTGATCATCTCAGCCTTAAAATGGTGCTCTGCGTCATAGCGGGCCCCGGTATCCGACGCCAGGGTCTTCCAATAGGCCACGGCCCGGGGCCAGTCATCACCCTGCGGCGCATTGGTCCGGCCTTTTAAATAGGCGAACGTCGTTGCGTCGGGCGCAATCATCCCGGCACGGGCACCGGCCTCGATGCTCATGTTACAGACCGTCATGCGGCCTTCCATCGACAGGGCCTGGATCGCGCTGCCGGAATATTCGATCACGTATCCCGTGGCGCCGGCGGTCCCGATCTGGCCGATGATGTAGAGGATGATATCCTTCGCGGTCACGCCTTTCTCGAGTTGTCCGTCAACAGTAATCCGCATGGTTTTTGACGTGTTTTGCTGAAGGGTCTGGGTCGCCAGCACATGTTCGACCTCCGAGGTTCCGATCCCGAACGCAAGGGCACCGAAGGCGCCGTGGGTCGCGGTATGCGAATCCCCGCAGACGATCACCATTCCCGGTTGCGTGATGCCGAGCTCCGGACCGATGATGTGGACGATCCCATGATGGAGGCTCGACATATCATGGAGCGGCACCCCGAATTCCTTGCAATTAGCGACCAGAGTCTCGATCTGGACGCGGGACATGCCGGTCAAGGTCGAGGGGTCCTGGGTATCGGTCGGGACATTATGGTCCATGGTAGCTAAGGTCTTGTGCGGGCAGCGTACCCGTCGATGATTTGTCCGAAGACCCTCAAAGGCCTGGGGACTCGTGACCTCATGGATAAGGTGGCGGTCGACATAGATCAGGGACGTGTCACCCTGGCTTGGCCGGACAAGGTGCGCGTCCCATATTTTTTGGTACATCGTTCGTGGTGTCATGGACAAAACTCCCTTCCTCCTGTTTTTATACTGTCAAGATCGGTCCGTGATCAGTTTACGCACGACCGCCGGCAGGATCCCCTCGTGGCGGAAATAGTCGACCTCGACTGGTGTGTCGAGACGGCAGACGACATCAAAACCGATCGCACGCCCTCCATCCGCCGGCAGGGCCGTGACGCGAAGGGTCTTGCCCGGAGTCAGGCCGGTCTCGATCCCCGAAAGATTGATCACTTCTGCGCCGGTGAGGCCTAGACTGTCGGTGCTTTCTCCGTCGTGAAACTGGAGCGGGAGAATGCCCATCCCAGCGAGATTTGATCGGTGGATTCGTTCAAAGCTTTGCGCGATCACCGCCCGGATCCCGAGCAGGGCCGGACCCTTGGCCGCCCAATCACGGCTTGAGCCGGTCCCGTACTCTTTGCCGGCGAGGACGATGAGCGGAATGTGTTCCTTGCGGTATCGTTCGGCAGCGTCAAAGACACTCATTAGGTCGCCCGACGGAAAATGGCGTGTCCAGGAGCCTTCGGTACCCGGAGCGAGCTGGTTCCGTAGGCGGATATTGGCAAAGGTGCCACGGGTCATGACACGGTCGTTCCCCCGGCGCGCGCCGTAGGAATTGAAGTCCTCACGTGCCACGCCGAGGCCCGTCAGATATCGACCGGCCGGGCTGTCCGGCGCGATCGAGCCCGCCGGTGAAATATGGTCTGTTGTGATCGAGTCGCCGAGTTTGAGGAGAACGCGGGCCCCCTGGATCGGCTGAAGCGGAGCCGGGGTGAGCGTCATTCCGCTTAAAAATGGTGGCTCCTGAATATAGGTGCTCTCCCGTGGCCAGTCAAAGAGCGGCTCCTTCCCCGAGGCGATGACGTTCCATTTTTCATTGCTCGTTCCAACATCCTGATATCGCTTGATAAAAGACTGGGCCTCAACGTGATCTTGGCCGACTCGGTCGATCTCGGCCTGAGACGGCCAGATATCCTTTAGATAAACGGGATGACCTTTAATCATGCCGATCGGTTCGCGGTCAAAATCGATCGTCACGCGTCCGGCTAAGGCGTAGGCCACGACCAGGGGCGGCGAGGCAAGATAATTCGCCCGGGTCAGGGGATTGACGCGCCCCTCGAAATTCCGGTTGCCGCTCAGCACGCTTGCGGCCACGAGCCGGTGTGTGGTAATCGCATTGGCGACATCCTGGCGCAGTGGCCCGCTGTTCCCGATACAGGTGGCGCATCCGTATCCAGCGATATGAAAACCGAGCTGCTCAAGAAATGGCAGCAGCCCCGCTGAGGCAAGATAATCTTCGACAACCTGTGAGCCAGGCGCGAAACTCGTCTTGACGAAACCCGGAACGCGAAGACCCGCTGTCACGGCCTTTTGGGCAAGCAATCCGGCGGCAATAAGGACCGCGGGGTTCGAGGTGTTGGTGCAACTTGTGATCGAGGCGATCACCACACTCCCGTGGGTCAATGTCTCGCCCGTCGGTAACACGGTCCGCGATGCGCTGGATTCTGGGGTGAGGCCAAAACCGGTCTTGGGGTCCGAGGATGTTAGGGACTTATTGAACTGTTCTGTCACCGATCGCAGGGTGATCCGGTCCTGCGGTCGTTTGGGGCCAGCGATCGACGGCTCGATACTGTCAAGGTCCAGCCGCAGGATATCGCTGTACTCAGGGCGCGGGTCACCCGGGGAATAGAACATCCCCTGGGCGCGCGTGTATTGTTCGATGAGATCGATCTGTTTCGGATCGCGTCCGGTCAACGCGTAATATTCAAGTACCGCATGATCGATCGGGAACATCCCAGCAGTGGCCCCGTACTCCGGCGCCATGTTCGCAATCGTGGCCCGGTCCGGAAGGGAGAGTCCGGCGAGACCGTCGCCGATATATTCGACAAATTTACCAACCACCCCTTTTTTTCGGAGGATCTCGACAATGGTCAGGACCAGGTCGGTCGCGGTCACGCCGTCACGGAGTCGGCCCGTCAGTTCAAAACCGATGACCTCTGGGAGCAGCATGGTGATCGGTTCGCCGAGCATCACGGCCTCGGCCTCGATCCCTCCCACGCCCCAGCCCAGGATCCCCAGGCCGTTGATCATGGTCGTGTGACTGTCCGTCCCGACCACGCTGTCAAAAAAGACATCCGAGGTGCCATCGGCCCGTTTTTTTGTGATGACCCCATGGGCCAGATATTCGAGGTTGACCTGATGGATGATCCCTGTTCCCGGCGGCACGACGCGGAAATTTTTAAAGACCTCCTGTCCCCATTTGAGAAAGGCGTAGCGCTCGGCGTTGCGCTCAAATTCTTTTTGCATATTGATGGCAAACGCCTCGGGGCATCCATAGGCGTCGATCTGGAGCGAGTGGTCGATGACGAGGTCGCACGGGACAAGTGGATTGATCTTTGAGATGTCGCCCCCGAGCCGTTTGACCGCGGCGCGCATCGCGGCAAGGTCAACGACACACGGAACCCCGGTGAAATCTTGAAGGATCACCCGGCTCGGGTTAAAGGCGATCTCCTGCCGGTGGAGATCGTGCGGCTGCCATGACGCGATGCGCTCGACGTCTTGGGCCGTGACTCGGAAACCGTCACAGTGGCGCAGGGCATTTTCAAGAAGGATCCGGATTGAAAAAGGAAGACGTTTCGGGTCGCCCAGGCCAAGGCGGGTGACGTCATTGATCTTAAAGTACTTAAAAACGCCATGCTCGGTTTTTAAAGCGGCGTGCGTGATACGGGTGTCCATGATCGATTCCTTGCCGTGATCGGTTAAAAAGACAGCCTATTATATAGAAAGTGTTCCGGTGCGTCAAATGTTGGACGGTGGATCAACCCGGTGTGAGGCCTTTGGGAATCGTGAAATGAAAGGCTGCTCCCTCGCCGACGCGCGACTCAACCCAGATCCGGCCTCCGTGGCTTTCGATGACCGCTTTTACAATGCTGAGTCCGGCCCCTGTCCCCTCATACTCGGTCGATGTGTGAAGTCGCTTAAAGAGGTCAAAGATCTCATCGTGATATTCTTCCGGGATTCCGATCCCGTTGTCCGCGACCCAAAATTCCCAGTCATGGTCCAGGGCCGCGGACCCGATGCGGATCACCGGGGTGCGGCTCGTGACCTTGGAGGAAAACTTGATCGCGTTGTTGATCAGATTTAAAAAGACCTCATGCATCTTGATCCGGTCGCAGACGATCGTGGGTAGTCCCTGCTCGATCTGGACCGCCGCGTGATGGGTCTCGATCTCATATTCGAGCCGTTCGCAGATCGCCTGAACCGTATCGTTAAGGTCCACGGGTTCGTAAGGGTTCTTGATCCTGGCGATGCGCGTGAGGGTGAGAAGATCGGTAATGAGGTCCTGCATCCGCTCGGCGCTCCGGATGATGCCGTTCAGGCTCCGCTGGCCTTTTTCGTCAAGTTGGGCGGCGTAGTTGGTGTGAAGAAAATCACTGTATCCGACGATCCCGAGGAGCGGCGAGCGTAGGTCATGGCTCACGGTGTGCACAAAACTATCGAGCTCTTTATTGACACGCTCAAGATCGTTTTTCTGCGCCTCGGTGATCCGAAGGGCCTCGGAGAGCTGTTCCTTTTTTTGTTTCAGCTGGGTCGTAAATTCCAGGATCCGCTGGGTCATGGCGTTGAACGCATGCCCGACCTCACCGATTTCATCGCGTGTGAGGCGCGTTAAGCGGATGAAAAAATTCCCTTCTCCCACGGCGTGGGCGGCATTGTTGAGCTCCGTGAGGGGTTCGACGATACTCCGGATGATCGCACTTGCAATGACCATACTGATCAAAAGACAGATCGCGAAACTGATCCAGAGGATCCGCCGCGCGGCGCTTTCCTCGGCTTTGGCCGTGACGAGCGAGGCGCGCGAGAAGGCCTGGACATCCGCGACGAATTTTTTTAATTGTTCGCTCAGGCGCGTGGAACCGTGTTCGATCCGACGGAGCTCGTCAAATGAAAGCTCAAAGGCCGCGTCCGTCACTGCGTTGAGGATCGACGCGATGAGGAGGTCGTACTGAATATGGCGTTGTTCTATCTCGGCCAGGACCGAGCCGGCAGAGGCGAGCTCCTGGCGTTTGACCGAAAAGGGTGAATGGCGGATCCCGTCCTGGATCAGGCGGCGGGCCTCAATAATCTTCTGGGCTGCCTGCTGGGACAAGGCCGCGATCCGCTCTCCCGTGACCCGTGTTTGATCGATGAGATGGGTTCGGCGGGCTGCGGGGAGGTCTTCGGTGTTCAGTTCCTCAGAGATGTTCAGAAGCCGCTCGATGAGGACCCCCTTCTCAAGCTGACGCTGGGAGACCTGCGTCATGGCGGTTGTTAGAGCCAGGTCGCGCTCGACCACGGTCCGCAGTTCAAGGTTGATCTTCGAGAGCTGAACCAGGCCGATACAGGCATTCGCCGCGAGGACGAACAGGAGGAACAGGATCAGGAGTGATATTTTATTTGAAATCTTCATGAAAGTCCTTTGCAGGCAGTATAGCATCGGCACATGGCGGCGGAAAATATTTTTAATTTTTCATTCCCTCCTTGCCAAAGCCAAGGACGGGTTTTAAGATAGGACAGAACCGGAAAGGGCTGCTATGACCGTCACGATCGTCAATCCGTCGTATGGTACGAATTTTGTCCGTGTCGCACGCTGGGCCGCCAAATCCCGCGGCCGCGTTCAGCGCCATCCCGAATATCTCCTCATTGCGGCCCAGATCCTGATTGACGCGGGTCATGATGTGAGTTTTATCGAGGCGGCAGCACGGAATTTCAGTCCAGAGAAAACACTGCGGCTCTGTACGGACATCCGGCCTGATCTTCTCGTGATCCATGCCACAACCCCGTCGATCTACGCGGATATTGAACAGGCTCGGCAGATCAAGCAGGCAACCGGCTGCCGGGTCGCTTTTGTGGGACAGCATGTGACTGCTGAACCGGACAACACCTTTGAGATCGGCCGGGGCACGGTTGATTATATCCTTCGGAGGGAATATGATGAGACCCTGCGGGAACTTGCCGACGGACGGCCCGATGAAGAGATCTTAGGTTTGAGCTGGATGAATGACGGCGCGGTTGTCCATAACCCGAACCGGCCTCCGATCGATGTTCGTTCCCTTCCCTTTCCCGCGTGGAGTCTCATTCGGCCCGAGTGGTATCCGGATGCCGGAAAGAAATTCCCATTCTTGACGCTTATGACCGGCCGCGGATGTAACAATGCCTGCTCGTTCTGTCGTGACCCGCAGCTTATGTACGGCCATGGGCTCCGCAACCGGACCCCTGAGCAGGTGGCTGACGAGATGGAATTTGATCTAAAACTCTTTCCGCAGATCCGCGAGATTATGTTCGAGACCGATACCTTTGCGGCGGACACCGGCCACGCCCGGGCTGTCTGTGAGGAGATCATCCGCCGTGGATTGCATCAAAAGATCTCATGGTCCTGCAACACCCGGATCAATACTGATCTCTCCCTCCTGCCTCTCATGAAAAAGGCGGGGTGCCGGATGCTTATGACCGGTTTTGAATTCGGGTATGACGCGGCTTTTAAGGCTGTGCACAAAGGCATGGTCTCGGTCGACATGGCCCGGGCCTTTGCCGGGGAGGCCCACCGGCTTGGATTCATCATTCATGGGTGTTTTATGATCGGCGCGCCCGGTGAGACCCATCAGACGGCCCGCGAGACGATCGAGCTCGCGAAATCCCTTCCGCTCGACACGATCCAGATCACGGGGATCGCGGTCTATCCCGGCACCACCCTTTATCAGTGGGCCAAGGACCACGGCTACATCCTCGCTCAGGATTGGGATGAATGGCTCACAGAGACCGGAGAGCAAAAAACGCTGTTAAGTTATCCGCAGCTCTCGAATACGGAAATCGATCGGCTGATCGATGAGGGATTAAAAGAATTTTATCTGAGGCCTGCGCAGATGTGGCGGATGCTGGTCTCGATTCGGAGCCTTGGCGACTTGATTCGAAAACTCTATGGATTCAAGGCCTTCGTGGGCTACTTCATGGGGAGATGTTTCCGGATGCCGTCTGCTCATCCCCGACGCGGATAACCTCGCGCCTTGTTTATCTACCTTCTTAATAATAGGTATTAATCCGTACCCGATAGGTCAACGTCGTCTCGCCATCTTTGGGAACGGGGATGTTGAATTTTATGGTCTCGGCATCGAGTTTTTCATGCGGGAGGCTTGACTCCACTATTTCCCAGTCTCCGTAAACCGGCTCAATCACGGCGACGGTTATGTCTTCGGTCTTGTGATTGCGTAACACGACTTCCCAGGCCGTTTCATGGAGTCGCCGATTAATATTCTGATAATCCGTTTGGCGGCGCTCCGCGACCACATCAAAGGCGTCTCCGACCTTAAGGGTGATCTCCTCATCTTTCGGCGTGTGGTCAATGCGGTCTTCGCCGATAAGCTGAAGCCGGTCAGAGGCGTCGGCCTTATAGAGCCGCACAACCCCGGCCGGGAGCGGCATCCCAAGATGGCTCTGGACGTCATTCTTGAATTTTAAATAGACCCCGACTTTTGAGGCAGGAATCGACGGATAACGATCTGCGTAGTATCCGGTGGTGCCGTAGAGAATAAATTCCTTACGGATCCCGATCGCGTCAGCGCTGAGGAGGCTCAGTTGCTTCGTCTGATTATTTTTAAGGGTTGTTGGCCGTTCAAGATCATAGATATGATATTCAAAAAATGACTGCTCTGTAAAGCCCCGATCTCCCAATCCAATCTCCATAACCATTTTAGCCGCCCGCGCTTCTTTGAGACGTGACTCAGCCCGGTTAATGTCTCCAGCCACGAGTTTAAGACGGGCGTTCGTGTACTCGGTACCGCTCATATTCACGACCGTGACCCAGCCATGAAGACCGGCAAGCGTGTCGTCGGCATTGACTGTTAGGACATAGTCAGCGTTCCAATTGAGATTGTGCGTTAAGTACGACGCTTCGATCGTCTCCTCAGTATCGCGGTCATGGTTGAACATCCAGGTCAGCGTTGGTTTGGCAATGAGATTTTTGGGGATCTCGGGGAGCACGACCTGGCCGCTATAGGAAAGGTAGATCTCGTTATCGATCCGATAGATCGGCCCTTTGTTATTACTGAGGAGTTCGGCGGTCAGTTCACGCCGGGTGCCTTGATAGTCATTTTCATCAATGATCTTCACGGTCTTACCCACGAACTTGTCGAGGAGCTTTTGGGAATCCATGAGGTCATATTCATAATTCTGTTCGAGGATCCGGAAACTTTCTGGGGCGGTCAGGGATTTGACGCTCACCGTCACCGGCTGAATGGTCGCGGCGACATCCATAAACTGAAGTTCGGCGACGCCTTTCGGCAACGTGATCCGCCGTGTGTCTTTGACAAGGCCGATGTTGGAATTGTAGACCGTGACCTCGACCGAGGTCTGGTCCTTAAGGGTGGATGTGAGCGTCTCGGCGTGAACCGTTGGCGCGATCAGCATAGCGGCTAATGTCATCAGACACATTTTTTTCATCGAGGCCTCCTTCTGTCGTTTGATTGATGACGAGTATTGGGCGTTTTAGTGAGCGCCTAATCGCAGGTAAAATTTACGCTGCGGCGCGTGACCCGAGGTAAACGATCAAGCCTGCCAATAACAAGGCTGTGACGATCGCGCCGATGAGTAGTTTGACAAAGACGCCAGATAGGTCTTTCATGATCCCTCCTTTAAGGATGCGTGTGTCGAGGCGGCATCTGCCAGCCTCCTTGTTTATAGCACAAAAGGCCTGGCGCCACATTAAGTATTGCTATTTTTTTGAATGGACGCCTGACGAGGCGAGTGTGATCCCCACGGGACAATGGTCTGAACCTTCGATGGTCTTGAGGATAAAGGCCTCGCGTACACGGGGCAGGATGTCCTCGGTCACAAAAAAGTAGTCGATCCGCCAGCCGATATCACGCTCGCGGGCCCGGGTTTTGTAATCCCACCACGAATAGTGGCCGGGCTCGCCGGGGTGAAAATGCCGAAAGGTGTCGGCGTAGCCTTTGGAGATCAGGCGCGAGACCCAGGCGCGTTCTTCAGGTAGAAAACCGGTGTTCCCTTCATTCTGGCGTGGCCGGGCCAGATCGATCTCTTCATGGGCGGTGTTGACGTCGCCGCAGATGACCAGGGGTTTGCCTTTTTTGTGGAGACGCTCCGCGTGTTTAAGAAAGGCGTCATAAAATGCCATTTTATACGGCACGCGTTTATTGCCGCTGCTGCCGTTGGGGAAATAGACATTAAACAGGATAAAGTCCGGGTACTCGAGCTCGAGCATCCTCCCTTCGCTGTCGAATTCAGGGATGCCAAGATCGGCATTAACGCGCACAGGCTGGATCGACGAGAAGACCGCGACCCCGCTGTAGCCCTTGCGTTCGGCCGCTGACCAAAAGGTGTGGTAGCCGGGAGGCGTTAAGAATTTTGGGGTCAATTGCGTCGGGTCGGCCTTCGTCTCCTGGACACAGATGATGTCAGCCGGACGGCTGGCGAGCCAGTCGAAGAACCCCTTCCGTTCGCTTGCGCGGATCCCATTGATATTCCAGGAGAGGATGTTCATCGGTCCCTCTATTTGACGATCCCCGAAAAACCCATAAAGGCCAGGGATAGGAGCCCGGCCGTCAAGAGCGCGATCGGCACCCCGCGCATGGCCTTGGGCACGTTCGAGAGCTCGAGCTGTTCGCGGATACTTGAAAAGAGCACGATCGCGAGCGTAAATCCAGAGGCGTTGGCCATGGCAAAGACCACGCTTTCGAGCAGAGAGAATTTATTTTGAACGACGAGGATCGCGACGCCCAGGATCGTGCAGTTCGTGGTGATGAGCGGCAGATACACACCGAGCGCCTGATAGAGCGCCGGGCTGATCTTTTTAAGGATGATCTCGACCATCTGGACCAGGGCCGCGATGACAAGGATATAGGTGATCGTCTGCATGAACCCGATCTGGAGAGGCACCAGGACATAGGCATTGATGAGATAGGTCACGAGCGTCGAGAGGGTCATGACGAACAGGACCCCTCCGCCCATGCCAACGGCCGTGGAGAATTTATTCGAGACACCGAGAAACGGGCAGATGCCCAAAAACCGGGTCAGGACAATGTTATTGACAAAAACAGCTGAGATGATGATCAGGAGATAATGGGTCATAGATGCCCCGCTGGTTAACTAGTGTTGGGCCGCGTTTATTTTTCGTACAACGGCGATCAAATAACTCATGACGATAAAGGCCCCGGGGGCCAGGATAAAGATCAGGATCCCGTCTCCAGCGATGAATTTATATTGAAAAATCGACCCGCTGCCTAAGATCTCACGGACACTGCCGATAAAGGTCAGGGCCAGGGTGAATCCGCAGCCCATGCCCAGACCGTCGATCATGGACGGGATCAGGCCATTTTTGGCCGCAAAGGCCTCGGCCCGGCCCAGGATGATACAGTTCACCACGATGAGCGGGATGAAGAGCCCAAGCTTCGCATGGAGCGCCGGCACATAGGCAGCCATGATCAGATCAACAACCGTGACAAATGAGGCGATGATGACGATATACGACGGGATGCGCACCTTATCCGGGATCAGGTCTTTGACGAGCGAGATGGCGATGTTTGACATGATCAAGACAAAGGTCGTGGCGAGTCCCATGCCGATGCCGTTCAGGGCCGAGGTGGATACGCCGAGGGTCGGGCAGAAACCTAGGAGCAGGATGAGCACCGGATTTTCTTTAAGGAGGCCTTTACTGAAATTCTGCCATGCGTTCATGGTTGTTTCTCCTGTGCGTAGGCCGCGACCGCGCGAGCGACCCCATCGCAGAAGGCGCGGGAACTGATCGTTGCCGCGGTGATCGCGTCAACACTCCCCCCATCTTTTTTGACCTTTAAGGTAAACCGCGACGGGTGTTGGCCGGTAAATTGTTTAATGAAACCGGATTTTCCGGGTTCGATCTTGTCACCGAGGCCGGGGGTTTCTTTATGCTCAAGAACGGAGATGTCGGAGATCGTCCCGTCCGGCAGGAGGCCGATCATGAGGAGGATCGTGCCGCCAAATCCGAGCGAGGTCGAGGCCTCAACCGCGGTGCCGACACGGATGCCATTCCGCGTGGCGGGATAAGCCTTTAACTTCTCCTCATTGTAGGAAAGGGTATATTCTTCGGCGACCGGGTTGTTATCGAACTCCGGAACTACGGCCCGGATTGCGTCAACCTTTTTGGCCTCGGCCGCCTCAGCGATCGGGCCGCGCGTGAGTTCATAGACAATTCCGACGCTCGCGGATGATAATAACGAGACGACAAAGAGTGTGACCAGCATATTCGTAAATGAGGATTCAGTTTTGCTCATAAGAGACGTGCCTCGTTATTCTCCGAAACGGTGTGGTTTGCAGTAGCGGTTGATGAGCGGGACAAAGGCGTTCATGATCAGGATCGCGAACGACATCCCTTCCGGATACGCACCGAACATGCGGATGATCATGGTGAGGAGCCCGATCATGACCCCGTAGATAATCATGCCCTTCCCAGTCATCGGCGACGAGACGTAATCAGTCGCCATAAAAATCGCGCCGAGCATCAGGCCGCCGCTCATCAGATGGAACATCGGATGGGCAAAGTGCGCTGGATCAATGAGCCAGAAGATTCCTGAAAACACGGCCGCGGTCCCTAGGATCGAGACCGGGATGTGCCAGGATATGATCTGTGTCCCCAATAGGAACAGGCCGCCCAGGAGCAGGGCCGCTACAGAGACCTCCCCGATCGATCCCCCCATCTGTCCGAGGAACATCTGCCACGTGCTCGGCAGGGTTGCCATGAGATCGCTGGCTGGTGTTCCGGCCTTGATCCCTTCTTTTAGGATCATGAGCGGGGTGGCCGCAGTGATGCCGTCGGTGTCAAAGGGTTTTGGCCAGGTCGTCATGGCGGCGGGAAACGAGATCAGGAGAAAGACGCGGCCGACCAGGGCCGGATTGAACGGATTATTGCCGAGTCCGCCAAAGGTCATTTTGGCGAGCCCGATCGCGACGACACTGCCGATGATCACCATCCACCAAGGGAGATTGCTCGGCAGATTAAAGGCGAGCAGGATCCCGGTCAGAGCCGCGGATCCATCATGGATCGAGACAGGGATCCGGAGGACCCAGCGCTGAAGGATGTATTCACAGAGGATGCAGCTTGCGACCGCGATCAGGGTGATGATCAGGGCCGGAAGCCCAAAGACATAAAGTGATACCGCAAAGGCCGGCATCAGGGCAAAGATGACCCCGTACATCAGATGCGGGATTTTTAGCCCGCTGTGGATATGCGGGGACAAGGCAACGGTTAAGCGTGTCGGGCTCATTTTTTTGTTCTCTCCCTCATGCGTTGTAATACGCGGCCCTTGCCGAGCCGAATATAGTCTAATAACGGCCGGTGAGACGGGCAGACATAGCAGCAGCAGGCGCATTCGCAGCAGTTGGTGATCTTTTCCTGTTCGGCACGGTCATAGAGGTCTTTTTGTGTCACGGTCATGAGAAGGTACGGTTCGAGTCCGAGGGGACAGGCCGTAACGCAGTTTCCACAGCGGATGCAATCGCGAGAGATCGAACGATGGGACCAGGAGTCCGAACAGACCACGAGTCCGCCGGTTGTTTTGGTCACAGGGGCCGAAAGAACCGAGACCGCTTTTCCCATCATCGGGCCGCCGCTGATGATCTTTCCGGCATTCTCGGGCAGGCCACCGGCCGCCTCGATGAGCGCCTGGATCGGGGTCCCGATCCGGACGAGGAAATTCCCGGGTGAGGCAAGCCCGTCCCCGGTCACGGTCACGATACGATCAATCAAAGGTTTATTTTTGACAACCGCTTCATAAATCGCAAAGCATGACGCAACGTTGAGTACAACCGCTCCGACATCGATCGGCAGACCTTTGGGTGCCGGAGGGATCTCACGATTGATCAGGGCCTTCACGAGCTGGCGCTCCCCTCCCTGCGGGTAACAGACCTTGAGCGGCACAACGCGGACCGTTTGGTCGCGGCCAAGGAGCGATTCAAAAAGCGCGATCGCGTCGGGCTTATTCTCTTCGATGCCGATCATGGCCCGGGTCAGGCCGAGGGCATGCAGTGAGAGACGGATCCCGATCAGGATCTCCTGGGCCCGGCTCATCATGAGGCAATGGTCGGAGGTCAGATAGGGTTCACATTCGACGCCATTGATCAGCAGAAATTCCGCCTTTTTCCCTGGGGGCACGCTCAGTTTGACATGGGCAGGGAAGCCCGCACCGCCCAAACCGATGATCCCGGCCGCGCGGACCCGGGCCCGGATCTCATCCGGTGAAAGATCGGGCATTCGTCCAATATCCGGCGAATGATCGATCCCCTCGGCCCAATCATCTCTCCCCTCATTCCCGGATTCAATGATGACGGCCGGGCGTTTGATCCCGGTTTGGTCCATGACATCCTCGATCCGCGCGACGCGCCCACTGATCGTCGCGTGGACATGGGCTGAAATCATGCCTTTGGCCTCGGCGAGGAGCTGGCCGGTCTTGACCGGATCACCGACCTTGACGATCGGGACCGCGGCCGCGCCGATGTGTTGGGTCAGAATGAGCGCCACACTTTTGGGAAGCTGCAGGGTCACGAGCGGCTGGCCGGCCGTGATTTTGTGATCATGGGGATGGATCCCGCCTTGTGGAAATGTCTTATGTCGTGTCATATGCCGGTCACCGGGGTTGAGGGTTGGGCAGGCCGCGCCGGAAAATTGACTTCATGGATCGCGCCCGTCGGACAGGCGAGAACGCATTTTCGGCAAAGCCGGCATTTTTCCGGATCAATATACGCCAAACAATCTGTGACCGTGATGGCCTCAAAGGGGCATTCCTTAACACATTTCATGCAGCCGATACACGCGGCGGTGCAGGCCTTACGGGCAGTCGGCCCCTTGTCTTTGTTCCAGCAGCAGACAAAGACACGCCGGTTTTTGGGTCCTTTTTTTCGAAGTTCGATGAGCCCCTTGGGACAGGCCGTCACGCAGGCCCCGCAGGCAACACAACGGTCATCATCGATGACCGGGAGCCCTGTCTCGGGATCGATCGTGATGGCGCCAAAGACGCAGGCGCGCATGCAGTCGCCTTGGCCGAGACAGCCGTAAACGCAGTCGGTTTCGCCCCCGCAGGTGAGGTGCTCGATCGCGCATGTTCGCTCGCCCTCGTAGTTCGTGCGTCGGACGCGGTTTTGAAAACTCCCGTTACAGCGGAGCACAGCGATCATCGGGTCCTTCGTGACCGGGGTTTTGCCTAAGAATTTGGCAACCGCCGCCATCCCGTCGTTGCCGCCCGGTGTGCAGAACAGGCCGTCGAGTGTTTCCGCCTCGACACAGGCCTTGGCAAAGGCCTGGCATCCCGGAAAACCGCATCCGCCGCAGTTGGCCCCCGGGAGGAGGCTCACCACCGTGTCGATCCGGGGATCCTCCGCAAGCTGGAATTTCTTGGCGACCACGTACAGTACAAGCGCCGAGATGATACCGATGCCGCACAGGACCAGAATTGTGAACACAACGATCATGCTCATGATGTCACGCTGCTTCCTTTAAATGGCACACGAACGTGCGTTTTAACTTTTTTTCAAAACACATTAACAGCATGTAATAAGCCGCTAACCCCGCTAACGCCCCTAATCCCGCGATCAGTTCCGACAGGCGCCAGACCGTCATCACAATCAAGGTCGCAACAATGATCATGAAGGGGAAAATATACGCCATAATCGCCGCTTGCCACGCCAAAGTCTCTGTCAATACGATCGTCACATGATCACCGGGTCGATGACAGCCGCCTGGATCCGCGACCTCGATGACCCGTGTGATGTTCTCACTCGCCAGGCAGTGCTGCCGGGCCTCACACGACCCGCAGGCAGGGCTTGAGGTAATCTCAACGGTTAGGAGCCCCGTTAATGTGCGTCCGGTGACAACCCCTTCATGTTCTATCACAGATTGGTCCTGCATGATGGTCAACTCTATTCGGACGCCATGCCGTGTGGCTGTTCGGTTTCAAATATTATGAAATGATATTCCTTTTTTTTGGGACTGTCAATACGCGCAGCTATTATTTGTTCTGTCAGGCACCGTTGATCAGCATCGGAGCGCCTTTTATGCCTTGGGGCGCGTGAGTTCAACGGCTGTCAGGAACAGGCCGTGTTTTTTGTCTTCGACGCGGACGACTTTCCCGTCAGAGCAGAGGACATCAAGGACGCCGGACATGACGACATGAAGTTCCAGGATATCTCCGAGCATGTAGGGGGTCCGGCTGACGAACGAGATCCCTCCGACGCTCATATCATGAGTCGTGGCCTGATGCCAGGTCGCGGTGTCAGCCCCCGCCTGCCGGGTCTTTTTGAGCCGGAATTGAATGCTCAGGATCCGATGGATCCGGGGATATTGACGGCGGTCGGGTGCTTTTTTTGTGGCCATCGGTAGCTATCCTTTGGGTTGGATCATGTCCTCAGGGTTCACGATCTGATCGAATTTTTCCGCGTTCAGAAGACCGAGTTTGACCGCCGCTGCTTTCAGTGTGATGTGATCCTCATGGGCCTTTCGGGCGATCTTCGCGGCCTTGTCATAGCCGATGTGCGTGTTCAGGGCTGTCACGAGCATGAGCGAATTCTCGAGATGCCGGGCGATCGACTCACGGTTGGCCTCGATCCCGACGGCGCAATGATCATTGAACGACACACAGGCATCGGCAAGGAGCCGGATTGACTGCAGGACATTATAAATGATGACGGGTTTAAAGACATTGAGCTCAAAATTCCCACTGGCGCCGGCGATATTGACGGTCACGTCGTTCCCGAGCACCTGGGCGCAGACCATGGTGAGGACCTCGCACTGGGTGGGATTGACCTTGCCCGGCATGATCGAACTGCCAGGCTCATTCTCCGGGATCGAGAGTTCACCGATCCCGCAGCGAGGGCCAGAGGCCAGCCAGCGGATGTCATTCGCGATCTTCATCAAGGAGCAGGCGATCGTCTTGAGGACCCCGCTCACTTCGACCATCGCGTCATGGGCCGCGAGCGCCTCGAATTTGTTAGGCGCGCTGACAAACGGCAGTCCGGTGATCGCAGCGATCTTCGCCGCGGCCAGATCAGCGAATTCAGGATGACTGTTGAGCCCGGTTCCCACCGCGGTTCCGCCGATCGCCACGGCGTAGAGCCGGGGCATGGCCCCGTTGATCCGGGCCAGGGCATTGTCGAGCTGCTGCACATATCCGGAGAATTCCTGACCGAGGGTCAGCGGGGTCGCATCCATCAAATGTGTGCGCCCGATCTTGATGATCCCATTAAAGGCCTCGCGTTTTTTCGCGAACGTATCCCGCAATTTTGTAATGGCCGGGGTCAGTTTTTTGGTGAGCTGCTCAGCCGTTGCGATGTGCATGGCCGTTGGAAAGGCATCGTTGGATGACTGGGACTGGTTGACGTGGTCGTTCGGGTGGATCGGGGTTTTGGAACCCACGACCCCGCCGCTGATCTGGATGGCCCTGTTAGCGATCACCTCGTTGACGTTCATATTCGTCTGAGTCCCGCTTCCCGTCTGCCAGACACATAAGGGGAAATGATCGTCAAGCTCGCCCTTAATGACCTCCTCCGTTGCCTTCAGGATGAGATTCGACTGATCGGTCGAGAGGGTCCGGAGCGCCTGATTGGCCAGGGCCGCTGCTTTCTTGAGGATACCGAAGGCGCGGATCAGTTCGCGCGGCATGCGCTCGCTGCCGATCTTGAAATTATTCAAGGCGCGGGCGGTCTGGGCCCCGTAGAGTTTTTCCTTTAAGACTTTGACAGGCCCCATGCTGTCCTGTTCCATCCGAAATTCATCCTCGCGTGACACCGCAGGCTCCTTTATAAGATCATGATGTTCGTAATAACCGGGTCAACAGCCGGACCCCAGCCCCGGTCGCGCCCTGCCCGAAATACATCCGGGAGCCTTTATCCACAAAGGATGTTCCGGCGATATCGAGATGCGCCCAGGCCGTGCCGTCCGGGACAAACTGTTTGAGAAAAAAGGCCCCGGTAATGGTCCCGGCCCCTTTGATGTTGCTCGTGTTTTTGAGGTCCGCGATCGGCGAATCCATGACCCCCTTGAGCTCGGGGTACAACGGCAGGCGCCAGACGCGGTCATCGGTCTCTTCCCCAGCGGTGATGATCTGCTGCGCGAGATCGTCATGACTCGACAGGAGTCCCGTGTAATCAAAACCCAGAGCCACGACACAGGCCCCGGTGAGGGTCGCGATATCGATGATCGCCTTCGGCCGGTAATTCGTGCCGATATAGGCGATCGCGTCGGCCAGGACAAGGCGGCCCTCGGCATCGGTGTTGCCGATCTCAACGGTCTTGCCGTTATAGGCCCGGTAGACGTCGCCGGGTTTATAGGCATGGGACCCGATCGCGTTTTCGGCGATCGCGCAGACAAAAAGGATATTTTTTCGTACGCCTAAGGCCAGTATGTTCCGAAGCGTCCCGATGACCGCCGCGGTCCCGCTCATGTCGCTGCGCATGGTCTCGAGATGACCGCTCGGTTTGAGGTTGAGCCCGCCTGTATCAAAGGTGATCCCTTTGCCGATCAGGGCGAGATCAAATCCCTGGTGGCTTGATCCGCGATATTGAACGATGATGAGCTTGGGATCATAGGCGCTGCCTTGATTGACCGCAAGGTGCAGGCCGAGGCCGTGGCGCTTCAGTTCAGCGCGGCCCAGGACCGTGCAGGTGACGTTCTTTTTGCCGCGGAGGAGTCCTTTGACCGTCTTTTCGATATGGCCGGCGTGAACAAGATCCGCATTGTCGTTGACTAGGTCCCGGCAGAGCGTGACCCCAAGACAGGCGGCTGCCGCGTCACGGTAGAGCCGTTTCGACTCAGCAATGATGGTGAATTTTTTATCGGTGAATTTTGGGGACTCGGGTTTTTGGGTCTTGTATTTTGTCCAGGCATAGCCGCCGATCACGATCCCTTCGATCATGGCGATGATCGAGGTGTCATCCTGACGGGCATGGCACAGAATGAGTTCCAGGGTCCGGGCCTTCTTCACAAATGGCGACAGAATCGCCTGCCGTGTTGCCACCCGGAGCGCTGTTGCGGTGAGCTCGGCCTCATCCCCGAGCCCCACGAGGAGAACGGTCTGGCGCTCGGCTGATAACGGAAATACCTGTCCGGAACGGCCTTCGAAATGGCCGGCCCGGGTCAGTCCGGCGAGTTCTGTTTTGAGCGATGGCCACTTGAGGTCATTAAATTTTTTATGCCGAACCTGGTCGGCGCTCATCAGGAGAATGAGCGCCTCACTGCGGAATGTCGCCGATGCCGTAAATTCGATCATGAGTCCCTTCC
Organism: uncultured Planctomycetales bacterium; assembly: GCA_964450385.1. Taxonomy (GTDB): domain Bacteria; phylum Omnitrophota; class Gorgyraeia; order Zapsychrales; family JANLHA01; genus JAKLFA01. The sequence goes on along the minus strand of CAYVEC010000008.1, from coordinate 33,879 downwards.
TTCAATGTAGATGACGCACCCTGCGCCTGGTTGATGTCTTAAGCCGCTGTCTAACCCCGCTGATCCAGGGGAACAAACTGGCGTGTCATGGGCCCAGTATAGACCTGGCGGGGGCGTCCGATCTTTTCATTATTAGCCTTCAGCTCGATCCAATTGGCGATCCAGCCCGGAAGCCGGCCGATCGCGAACATCACCGTGAACATATCCGTTGGGATCCCGATCGCCTTGTAGATCAGCCCGCTATAGAAATCGACGTTCGGATAGAGCCGACGCTCCGCAAAATAATCGTCCTTGAGCACCTTTTCCTCGATCTTGAGCGCGATCTCAAGGAGCGGGTCATGGACCCCCAGGGATTTGAGCATATCATGGGCCCGGGCCTTGATGATCCGTGCCCGCGGGTCATAACTTTTATAGACCCGGTGGCCGAATCCCATGAGCCGGAACGGATTGCTCGGGTCTTTCGCTTTTTCGATATATTTATCCACATTGCCGCCTTCGGCATGGATCTGCTCGAGCATTTCAACGACTTTTTGGTTGGCGCCGCCGTGGAGCGGGCCCCAAAGCGCGCAGATCCCGGCCGAGACCGAGGCAAAGAGATTGGCCCATGAGCTGCCGACCATGCGGACGGTTGAGGTGCTGCAATTCTGCTCATGGTCCGCATGCAGAATAAGCAGGGCCTTGAGCGCGCTAATAACCTCTGGAGTCGGGACATATTCATGCGTCGGAGTTGAGAACATCATATGGAGAAAATTGTTAATGTACTCGTAATCCGAGCGGGCATACATAAAGGGTTCGCCGACCCGTTTTTTGTAGGTACAGGCCGCGATTGTCCGGATCTTTGCCAGGAGCTCGATCGCGGTGATTTCGATCTCCTCATCTGTCGGATTCGGTTTGACGAGTTCCGGATAATACGCGGAAAGCGCGCAGATCATGGCCGAGAGCATCGCCATGGGATGCCCCGTGCTTGGATAGCCTAAAAAGAACGCCTTCATGTCCTCATGGAGGTTCGCGTGACGGGTAAAGAGATTCGAATACCCCCGGAGCTGTGTCTTGGTCGGCAGATGGCCGTGGATCAGGAGATACGCAGTCTCGACAAAAGTGCACTTTTCCGCGATTTCCTCAATAGGGTACCCACGATAGAGAAGAACGCCACGCTCGCCGTCAAGATAGGTAATCGAACTTTTACAGGAACAGGTGTTGGCGTATCCCGGGTCAAAGGTGCGGTATCCGGTGAGCTCAGATAATTTGCTGATATCGATCGCCTTGATACCGTCCGTGCCCTGGATGACCGGGAGGTCATAGCTGTTCTCCCCCAAGGTGATTTTGGCGCGTTCCGTCATGGTTTTTTCTCCTCTACTAAGTATTAGATGAGGTTGTATTATATAAGAAGGCTGGAATAAACACAAATATAAGATGAATTTCTATTCGAAAGTAACACACGTCGGGTTTATTTCGTATATTTTTGAACAAGGGCCCGCAGGGAGTCTGGATTGATAGGTTTAAGGATATAGTTGGTGCATCCTTTATCATAGGCTTCTAAAAAGCGGCGCTTATGCGCGGTGATCATGATGATCGGGATCCCATCTCCCCACGGGATGCCGGCGGCTTTTTCGCTTAAGCGGATCTTGGTCAGGATCTCCATGCCGCTCATGTGCGGCAGGCCGATATCAAGGAGAATGAGATCGAACTTCTGTGATGACGCGAGCGATTGGTTGTACGCATGGACCGCGTCCTTGCCGTTCTCGGCAAAGTGCAGGGTCATGGTCTTCGGCAGGATCTCCTGAAGGAGGTCTTGATTGTTCCGGCTGTCTTCAACGATCAGGATACGGCTCATGGTCACCTCACGATCCCGGTGGGGTCGTTAATTGCTGTTGGAGGCCCTTGATCTGACCGATCAGGGTCTGAACGAGCTCTCCCGCCTGGATTTTGTTATACGTTCCGCCTTTTGATGAATCATTGAGGGCCTTGGCGGTCGCGGAAATATCATCAACACGGAGATTCGCGAAATCACCTTTCAGTCGATGAGAGACCGCCTGGACCGTCGCGATATTATCATGGACCACGGCCTGCTCGAGTTCACTCAAATCAACTGCGGTATGCTCTACGGCCCGCACGAGGATCCGAAGATAGATCTCCTGGGGGATCTTTAATTGGGCACAGGCATGTGAAACATCAAGCGGCATCGTCAGGTCTCATCCATTCATTTAGCGTTTGGGGATCGGGCTCATTGTAAGATCGATCGCTAAACGGCGCTTCCCCTCGATCTCACAGACCATTTCATAATACTCACTCTCTTTGGGATTGTAACTGACCCCCACGACCGCGTTATTGCGGTAATTGATGAAATGCGACATCTCCAGGTCCTTGTATCCTGCGGCCTTGATCTCGGATTTAAAGCGGCCGGAGACGATGTTGCAGAGCGTCCCGATTGAATCGAGCAAGGCCTGTTCCTTTTCATCATCGATCGGCGGATACTGCAGGAGTTTCATCAGGCGCGGGAGGAACTCGAATTGAACATAGACGACAAGGACGCCCAAGGGCTTTTTCTTCTCAAGGGCGGCGACATCCGAATAAAAATTGACCGCTGAGACATAGGCGACTTCATTGTTGTATTTGTCCATGCCGTCGGCGCGGATCTTGCCTTCGTATTCAATGATCGGCCGCCGGGTCAGCTGCGGAGGTTTGGTAAAAACCACGTTGCCTCGCTCTTTAAAAAGCGCGATAACACTGCGTTTTAAAACCTCAGCGTATTGCTCTAATTCTTTATTGCCACCGAGTCCAAAAACCATGTCGGTCTCCTTTGTCCATATTAGCGGGGTTTGACCTTAACAAAAGGATAAATCACGTCGAGGATCGTCTCGGGCGTATAAGGTTTGACAACATAGCCGATTAGGTTCGGGTTGACCGACCGGGCCTTTTTCTTGTTCTCATCCGTTCCTGAGGCCGTGACCATGATGATCGGCATCTTGGCAACGGTCGGAACCTTCACCACGGCTTCCATGAATTCCATCCCTGACATTTGCGGCATCTGCCAGTCGAGGAGGACGATCCCGATCTCCTTGTATCGCGTGCCCAGGAATTGGATCGCGTCTTCACCGGTTTTGGCCTGTAAGAACTCATTGATGACCCCGGCGCTCTTGAGCACCTCAATGAGGAGTTCTCTTTCCAGGTCCGAATCGTCCACAACCAAGATTTTTTTCAGCTCTTCCCCGCTCATCGCCGACTCCATTATGTTAGGAACTTTTTGATTTTATCTTTGAGTTGGTCCAGGTCAAAGGGTTTCGGAAGATAGTCCGACATCCCGATGGTCAAACATTTATCCCGCTCCTCATTGATCTCAGCAGCCGTCAGGGCCACGATCGGAACGGTTGAATGGAGCTCCTGCCGGATGATCTGGGCCGCCTCGAGCCCACCCATGACCGGCATTTGGAGATCCATGAAACAGAGTTGGTAGGAATTTTTTTTGATGAATTCAATGGCCTCATGGCCGTTCGAGGCATAGTCACAGATGCATCCGAGCGATTCAAAGTGGATCTTGAGCAGTTCCTGGTTGGGGATACTGTCTTCGGCAACGAGGATCCGCGCCCCTTTAAAGACGGCATCCGAAGCGGCGGCATCACCTTCGCCATTTGTGGGCTGCGATTTTTTTCCGCTCATGGATTGAAGGATCGGCCCCATCTCCTGAAGCATGATCGGGCAGGCAAGGAACGCGTCAAAAACAGAATTCTTAAATGTCTCATCCCCGGCCAGTTTGACGTCCGAGGAGATCGCAATCAGGTGGATCTTTTGTGTCGCGGGCTGGCCGCGAAGGCGTTGGGCCAGTTCATACGCTGATCCTGGCGGCAGTAGCATGTCAATGAGGATAAAATCCGGCGAGGCGGCGGAGGAATTGAGGTATTCACAGACCTGTTTTGGATTTTGGCAGACGGCCATGAGCTGCATCGAGGCATCGGCGAAAAGACGCTGCGCGCCGCGGATGGTTGTCTCAAAAGGCGAAACAATAATCGCCTTCATCCCGTTGATCTCGGGGTAGTCGGGGGAGGTCGAACGCTCCGATGCGGTCTTAAAACCGATTGTGAAAATAAATTGGCTACCCTTCCCCAAGGTCGATTCGATCCAAATTTTGCCTCCCATGGCCTCAACAAAGGCGCGGCACAGCGAGAGCCCGAGTCCGGTCCCGCCGTAGAGTCGTGTGGTCGAGGCGTCTGCTTGAGTAAATGAGTCAAAGACCTGATCTCGCCGATCCTCCGGGATACCGATCCCGGTATCGGTCACGCTCAGGCGCAAAATATGGCGGTCATCCTTGCGCTGGTCATAATGGATCCGAAGCCCGATCTCGCCTCGTTCGGTGAATTTGATGGCGTTATCGATCAGGTTCATGAAGATCTGTTTGAGACGGGTCGGGTCTCCCATGAGATCAAGCGGGACCTTCGGCTCAATGTCAAGAAAGAGGTTTACGGGCTTCCGATCAAGACGGGTCCGGATGATCTTGAAGATCTCTTCGGCGATATCGCGGATGTTGAAGGGAATGTTTTCGAGTTTGAGTTTGCCGGCCTCGACCTTGGAGAAATCGAGGATGTTATTCACGATCTCGAGGAGCATTTTGCCGCTAACGATGATAGTGTTGAGGTGCTCGCGCGGTTTACTGTTATCCGGCAACTCGAGTTTGATGAGATCGGTAAAGCCAAGGATCGCGTTGATCAGCGTTCGGATCTCGTGCGACATGTTGGCCAGATATTCGCTTTTGGAACGGGCATCGTCCTGGGCCTTTTTGGTCAATTTCAAGGCGAGCTCGCGTTCATGGATGAGCTCCTGCTGCCGCTCTTGGATTTTGGTCTGTGCCTCCTTGAGCTGATGCTCCAGGACCTCAAATTCGCCGATGAGGTGCTTCACGGTGTTTTTTTCAAGAAAGAAACTCGCCATCCCGGTCTGCTCTAACTTGTCACGGATGAGCACATAGGTAGGGGTGTCCGGGTCTTCTGAAATGGTCGAGGCCTCCGCTTTCGCTGGGGCACCCTGATGTGCCACGCCTGTTGGGGCTCCCGCGGGCTGTTGAGACAGGCGGTTGATGCGTGTGATAAGGTCCGTGATATCGAAATACTCGCCTGGAAGGACCCCTTTGTTCGAGATCTGTTCATCGAGGAGTTCAAGGAGGTGCTGAAGGGCTTTAACAGATTCGGTAACCGTGGCCGCTGTCTCGGGGCTGAGTGCGTGAGTGCCGCGCCGGATGAAATTGAGCAGCGTCTCCGTCTCATGGGACAGCGTAAAAATATCCTGAAGTTGAAGAAAGTCCGCAAGCCCGCTGATCGTATGGAACGTTTTAAAGACATTTTCGATCGCCTCTTTGTCGGTGGGAACGGACTCAAGGACAAGAAGGGAATTGCGTGCTGAGATGAGATGCCGCTGGGCCTCCCGTGAGAAATCGGTGAGCATCTCGGTCCCTTCGCTGAGATCAAGCACCGGGACTGAGGATTTAAAGGTTGATGTATCGGTCGTTTTGTTCATAAGCATCGACAGTGATCACGTAGTATAAAATAGTATAAAATACTATAACATGATTTTATCTAAAAAAAAGTCCCGAGATGTTTTTTTAAACGCCGGGGTTATGACATTCCGTGGTGATTTTTATGAATTCGGGCAGGATCAATTCAAATTGATCGATCAATTCAGGCTTAAATTGTTTGTTTTTTTGACTGATGATCTCTTGTGCGGCCTGCTGGGGTGTCCAGGGCTGTTTATACGGCCGCTCAGAGATCAGGGCGTCAAATACATCGCAGACACTGCAGATCTGGCCGATGAGCGGGATCTGGTCCCCTTTGAGACCTCTGGGATAGCCGGAACCGTCCCAGTGCTCATGATGGGTGAGCGCGATGACCTGGGCCATCTTCATGACAGGGGAATTAGCGCTGGCTAAAAGCTGGGCGCCGATCGTGGTGTGCGTTTTCATGATCTCGAATTCTTCGGGCGACAATTTCCCTGGTTTAAGGAGAATGCTGTCCGGGATGCCGATCTTGCCGATATCGTGGAGCGGGCTGGCTGTGAGAATGAGTTCGACATCCGCGGGGCTCAGGCCCATGGCCCGTCCGAGGGCCGCGCAATAATGGCTCATGCGGATGATGTGGGCCCCAGTATCGTTATCACGGAATTCAGCAGCCTGGGCGAGGCGGCGGATGATCTCGATCTGTGAATTCTTTAATTCTTTCGTTCGCTCGTTCACACGATCTTCGAGGATGTGGTTTTGGTTTTCGAGGGCCATGTGGAGAAACCGCATCTCTAACATGTTGTTGATGCGAAAAATGATCTCGTCATGCTCAAAGGGCTTATGGAGAAAATCCGTGGCGCCGGCGCGCAGGGCCTTAAGCCGGAAGTCGGTACTTTGCTCTGCTGAGACTGCAAGGATCGGGAGATAGTGTCGTTGACGGAAAGTATGGAGCTGCTCCATGATCTGGAACCCGTCGAGCTGAGGCATGAGGATATCAAGGACGATGAGGTCGGGATTAAATTCAAGAACCGTGGCATGGGCCTTTAACGGGTCCGCGAGACATCGGATGCTTTGGAACCCTGCCGTGTGAAGGATTTTTTCAAGGTAAAGATGATGCAGCTTTTGGTCATCGATGATGAGGATCTTCGCCTTTGAATACTGGTCGGGCTTAATCATGAATACGCATCTCCTTTGCGTTCATTGTACCGTCAAATGGCGTTTCCGTTAAATATTTTCTTCACTTTATTTGTCAAAATATCCGCCGTAAGCTTTCAGTGTTGGTTCATCGGTCAGATCGGCCTGAAGCGGCGTCACCGTGATGTATCCCTGGGCCAGCGCCACGGTATCACATTCGATGCCGCCTTCCAGCTCAACCGGCAGCGTCGATAACCAGAAATATTCGTGGCCATAGGGTTTCACACGCTGAATGTATTCCTCTTTAAATGCGGCCTTTCCCTGGCGGGTCAGACGGGTCCCTCGGATCGCCTCCCGGCCACCGGCAGGGATATTGACATTCAGGAAGACCCCGGATGGCAGGGGATGATCCAGGAGAGTCAGAATGACACGCTCGGCGGCATCGGCCGCGGTGTCATAGACTGGATTCTCGAACGAGGCGACGGACACGGCCACGGCCTGCGCGCCCATGAGCGCCCCCTCCCGTGCCGCGCCGACGGTCCCTGAATAAAAAACACTGTACCCGTCATTCGGTCCGGGATTGATCCCTGAGACAACAAGATCCGGAACGCGTTTTAGGATCTGGCTTGCACCAAATTTAACACAATCCGCCGGGGTCCCGGAAATGGCATAACCGAAAAACCGGTTGCCTCGGTCAACGCAGCGCACCTCGATTGGGCGCGTGAGTGAGATGCTGTGACTGGAGGAACTGCGTTCCCCATCGGGTGCGATGACATAAACGTCCCCGATCTTGCGGAGGCGCTCATAGAGCACCAACAGCCCCTCACTCCATATGCCATCATCATTCGTGAGTAAAATCGTCATGTCGCCGTCTTTCGTTGTTCGTTGAGCAGGACGGCGAGGATCTTCGCGCTTCCTGATGTTAAGGGATAGGTTTCAAGATCGTCGAACGATAACCACCGGCCGTGTGGCGTCGGTGGCGGCGGGGCGCTCAGATGGCATTGGAACGCCACGACACGGACCCGGAATCGGGTATAAAAATATTGTCTACGGCAAAAATGTCGCAGGTCTCGGATGCGGAAGCCCATCTTTTTTCTCAGATAATCCCGGATCGTGTCTGCCTCATCCGCGTTCGTCAGGACGTCCGTCTCGGGGAACTCCCAGAGACCGTTAAGGAGCGACGAGCCGTGGCGCTGGGTCAGAAACCACCGGCCTCGATAGAGGATCACCGCAGCTGCGGTCGCGCGCGTGATCTTGACGGAGTTTTTCTTCGGCGGGATATCCTGTTGAAGGCCACGATCATAGGCCCGGCAGATATCGTGGAGAGGGCACTCCCTGCACGCCGGCTCCGAGGATCGGCAGATCAGCGCGCCGAGTTCCATCAATGCCTGGTTAAAGTCACCGCAACCCCGCTGGGGAAGATGCGTTTTTAGGACATCCTCGATCATGCCGTCAGCCTGATTGCCTGAGGCATCAGTCATGGCGAGGACGCGAATGATGACACGGCGGACATTAGTATCAATCAGTGGTACCCGTTGGTTAAAGGCGATGCTCAGAACGGCGTTCACCGTATAGGGTCCAAACCCCGGCAGTCGCGAGAGCTCCTCGGCACTCGCCGGGACTGTTTCTGAGTATTCCTCACAGATGATCCGCGCTGCGGCATGGATATTTCGGGCGCGGGTGTAGTACCCAAGACCCTGCCACAATTTCAGGATATCCTGGATCTCGGCCTCAGCAACGGAACGCACCGTGGGGAAGCGTGTGAGCCACGCGGTATATTTAGGAATAACAGTCGCAACCGTTGTCTGTTGGAGCATGATTTCGGAGATCCATGTCGCGTACGGATCATCGCAGCCCCGCCAGGGCAGGATCCGGGCATGACGCCGGTACCACCTCATAACGCGCCGGGTGAATGAGGGGTCAATGCTGCGTTGGGGATGACGTTTTGAGGATGACATAGAGGGGTTTGTCCGATCGAGTGATATGGAGTTCGGCATCCAGGGGCAGGGGATAATGCTGATGGGCCCCATCGATAAAAAAGGCCCCGCCATCCATCAGTGAGGTGATTGAGATGTTGTCAGTCTCGAGAACCCCGCCGCGGAGCGCGTAGGGTTGGTTCTTCCAGTCTGAGTATAATTCTCGCGGCATGTATTGAATCGAACGACTCACTAAGGGTAAAGGACGCCCTCCGGCTGAATGGATCGCGCCGGTCGAACCGGCCGCGGTTGCGACCCAGAGACCAGAATTGCGGTGTTCCTCGCCAATATCCGCGATCTCGATCCTGTATCGGCTGAGCGCCGCGGGGTTCTGGTGAACAATCAGGACGTCATTGAGGGCAAAAAAATGTGCGCCTAAATGTGGGCACGCAATGTCAAGGCGTGTCAGGGCGGAAGGCTGAGCGCGTTCACTGAGCATATCAGCCAGGGCGCGATCGAGCGACCCGGGATCCGCAGCGCAGAGCCGTCCGACGCTCCATTCAGGATCCGAATTGATTCCGAGGAGTATCTGGTTGGTTGAAAACCGGGCCGCCTCAAGGAAGGTTCCATCCCCTCCCACGGTAACGACGCGGTCGTAATCGGAGTAATCGGTCAGAGTGTCGCGTTCATAGGCATCAAAGGCCACCGCATGTCGAGTTAGTGCTTTGAGAACCTGGGTGAGGGTCTCCTGATGCCGGCGATGGGTCACCTCAAAACGTGCGATATCACCGATAGGGGCATCGGCCTGCGGGCTTCTGCTTTTTTCCTGAAGCCATTGATAGATAGATTTTTTATAGAGGACAAGGATTCTACGGATGGCCATGGCCCCTCTCCGTTCTGGGAAGATGGAATGACACCTGGTTATTCATCTCTTGAAACGAGTGAAAAAGCATCGTGGCCTCGGTCAAGAATTCCGAGGGCAGGGATGTTGTCAGCCCGAAGCAGGGAATCCCGCAGGCCCGAGCCGATTGGATCCCAAACGGTGCGTTCTCGATGACCACGGCCTCGTCAGCCGTGATCCCAAGAAGGTCCAGGGCTTTTTGGTACGGTTCCGGGTCAGGTTTTCCACGCGTCACATCACTTCCGGTGACGATCACCTCAAATCGGGCTCGTAGGCCGTCGGGCAAGAGGGTATTGACCTCATCACGTGAGGTGCCTGTCACCAAGCCCAGATGAAATCCTTTCTGGGACTGACGCTCGATGAATTCCTGGGCGCCAGGGATAAATTTTAATCGGGAGATCGCTGAAAAGGTCCGTTCCTTTTGTGCCAAGAGGGCACGGGCCTTCTCGGCATCGCAGGTGCGGCCGTATTCCTCATAGATCTCGCAGAGTCCACTGATCCCCCGGCCGCCCTCCCGTTTATAGACGTCATGGGCCGTAATGGCGAGACCGTCCCCGGCCAGGACCTGGCGCCAGGCCTCGAAGTGATCAGGCATAGTATCGGTGATCACACCATCCATATCGAAAATAATCGCGCGACACGTCACGTCGGTCATTGTCTGTCCTTGGTAAGAAAACATTGGGGATTATAACGAAAAAAACCGGTCGGGTCAACCACGCTGCGCCTCTTTTGGGGAACGAAATCCTGGTGAAGGCAGGCCGAGCGCGCGGCTGAGCCCGGGATCATCCATGCAGAGGTAGACCGGAATTTCCGTGCTGATGGTGTGAATTTGCGTGATCATGAACCTGTAGATCTCTCGACGGATCCGTTCGGGATAGCGGATCTTTCCGTCAAAATCAATGACCTGTTCGGCATGGAGGATCCTGTTATCTGGGAACCGCTGGCGAATGCATTCGCGCAGATGCCGGGTCATCCGCAGACACCCGAGGCTGATCCATTGGATCTGTGATGCCGGAACCGCCTTGAAAATCTCGTCGACGACATTGGCGTAGTCCCCCTCCCATCCCTTGTACCAGATGATCGGGTCAAAATGAAATCCGATCGAGTATCCATGTCGGGCGCAGTCGGCGGCGGCTGCCAGGCGTTCCTCAAGCGCGGCGGTCCCGAACTCGACCTGGTTGATGATCGTGTCAGGATTAAGCGACCACGAGATAACAATATTGGGGGCCGCGGGAACGGCCAGGAGACGATCGATCATGCGGCTTTTGGTCTTGAATTCAAAAAAGACGTTGGGATAACCGGAAAAAAATTCGACGAGCCTCTCGGAAAACCCGGTCGCCTCATCAAAGATAAGCGAATCCGTGAATTGCCCGGTCCCAAGTCGCATTCCGGGAAAATGTTTCTGCTTAAATGCCTTGAAAAAATCTTCCAGATTACCCGGGAAGGTGATCCCGGGGGTATTGAGATACCCTTGGAGAAAACAATAGGCGCAGTCGAATCCGCAGCCGACACCGGCGTTCATGATGTGATATCCGCAGGACTGAGATCCCGCGGAACACGGGCACCCGGCGAAAAAATCGATCCGTTCTTTGATGATAAAGACCGTCGCGAGCCGTTCATTATAACTTTCCGGTCCAAGGTGGATTGTAGCGATCGCTTCTTTCCGTCGGGAAATCTCCGTGATCCGGGCAGCTGGGAACCGTTCGGCCAAACGGCAGTGCAGGTCACAACCCCAGACATCATGTTCAACAAAAATGTTTTTTGGCTGCCAGGCGGCGGGGGTCACGGCCGGTGCCATGCGGCCCCCTGCGGTCTCCTCACTATGAAAATAGGTCGCCTTCGGACGTTCATGTTCCCGCAAATGCGGAAAACGAAGCGCCAGGAGATGCCGTTTTAATATCGGAAAATTCCGCTGAATCAGGGACTCGGAGGGAATGATGTCAGGGATCGTGCGGCCTGTGATCGCGATGATCTCATCAATGAGCGCCACGAGTTCCTTGTGTTTACTGTATCCGAATTTCGGAAAGGCCTCGATCAGATACGTTGAGATGGCATCACGTGAGGGTCGAGTCATCATGGGGTGACGTTAAGCGCCTGACCGATCTGGCTCATCTCGGTTTCGGAGAGTGTCCAATCGAAGGCTGCGATGTTCGCGAGCAGCTGATCCGTGGTCCGGGCCCCGATGAGGACAGATGTCACCCCTGGCTGCTGACGCACCCAGTTGATCGCGGTCTGATGAAGCGGATGCCCCATGGCGGACAGGCGGGCAACCAGGGCCTGGGCCTGATCGAAGTTCCGGCCTTGATAGTGTTTGTAAAAAAACTGCCGGACATCGGCCTTTGACAACGCCGGAGGTGTTCGATATTTTCCGGATAGGATCCCGCCGGCGAGCGGTCCGTAGGCAAGAAATCCGATCCCGCGGTCGTGGCACGCACTGAGGATCCCCTTCTCCTGAACGCCGCGGTCCAGGAGCGAAAGCTGCGACTGGAGTGATGCAACCGGACCAAGGTCCGCGATCTCATTCAGTTCAGCCTTTGAGAAATTCGATACCCCAAAGGCCCGGATCGTGCCGGACCGAACGAGGTCCATGAGCTTGTCAACGGTCGCTCGCACAGGGGTCGTTGGGTCAGGCCAGTGGCATTGATAGAGGTCGATATAATCAGTATTTAGAAAACGCCGCGAGCGATCGATTTCTTCATCAATGAATTCAGGGGAAAGGTCAACGGTGATCCGGTTGCCGTTTTTTCGGAGTCCGCATTTTGTCGCGACGTAGACGCGGGACCGGTCATGGTGACGTAAGGCCTGACCCACGACCTGCTCGGCGCGGCCGATGCCGTAGATCGGAGCCGTGTCGATAAGATTGATGCCGTGCTCGAGGGCACAGTCGATGACGCCGACGCACGACGCCTCATCCGTACTCCCCCACGTCGCATCCCCGCTAAAGGGCCATGTGCCGAGGCCCAAGGCAGAGACCTGCGGCAAGGCCGGGTGTAGATTTCGGTATTCCACGATTCCTCCTTACGTTTCGGCGTCGGAAATGTTATAATTCTAACATAAATTTTGATTGAACAAAGGGACAAATCATATGATACCGAATGATCGTGTTTTTGGATGCTCGGTGAAAAATTTTGAACGAACATGTGTGCTCATGCCGTTTCTGCACCGATCCGTTCTCGAGGGTCTAGGGCTCACCGAGCTTAGCAAGGGTTTCCCCTACCGAGCGGGTAGCGCTCATGGTTTAACCCTTATTGAGACTCGCATGGGTGAATGCTTCGCGGGAGATGCGGTGTTACTACTCCAAGATTCCCCGTGCCGCCAGATTGTTTTTATCGGCAGCTGCGGGTGTCTCCCCTCCTCGGGTCTCGGGGTCGGTTCCCTTGTCCTGGTCGGGAAGTCGTATGACATAGGATCGTTCAGCCAGATCTTAACAGGCCGACCCCCGGTGGGCGGGCCTGTGCCAACCGCAGATTTGCTTCGTGAAGAGTTGGCCGACCGGAAGTTGCCGACCGTGACCGCCGCATCGGTGAATTCAATCCTTTTAGAGCCCACCTTGATCGACCGTTTTCAGGCCCTCGAGGTTGATGTCGTGGACCTCGAGAGCGCGGCTGTGATTCAGGCCGCGACGCATATCGGCCGTCCGATCCTTGCCGTGCTCTATGTCACAGACCGGATCGGCATCGACAATCCTTATGAGATGCCGCAGCAGTCGTCTGAAAAAGTTTTCGACGCCCAGCGAAACGCCGTTGATGTGATCCGATCCCTGGTGTAGCAGGGTTACGATTGATCGAGCTTTGATAGGACCATGCTCACTATGATCCCGAGCACGATAAGGCCGAGCGCGGTCGTCACCTCGGTGTCGAGGGCCTGGGGCAGGATATTGATCTGTTCAACGGAAACCATGTCTCCGATGGGCAACTCCGATCGGAGTGCTGCCTTCCATGGCCAGATCCGCCGCAAGGAGCCCAAGACGAGACCGCTCAGGACGGCCAGGGTCAAATCATGGTACCGCAGGAACAGCCATTTGAGAGCACGGATGAACGACAACAAACCCACCGCGCATCCGGCGGCCACAACAAATAAAATTATAAAATTACGATCCGCCACGGCCGTAATGATGTAATCATATTTTCCAAGGATAAGCAGGATAAAGGCGCCTGATATCCCCGGAAGGATCATCGCACAGATTGCGATGATCCCGCAGAAAAAGAGAAACGCCAGGTTCGTTGGCGTCTCGATCGGCAATAACCCCACGATCATATACATGATCCATGCGGCGATGATCCCAACAGCAAGCTGAGCAAAATCCGGCCGGCGGATCGATCGTGCGATGATCACGACTGTCGCAGCAACCAGTCCAAAAAAGAAGGCGTTCACAGGAACCGGATGGTTCTGAAGCAGCCATTTCATGAGATGCGACAGACTAAAAATCGCGGTAAGGATGCCACCAAACACCGCAAACAGGAATCGCCAGGGGATGAGACCGAAGGCCCCGCAGATATCCCCGCGCAGGATGGTTTTAAGAAATGTGATGTTGAACGCATGGATTCCATTGATCAGTTCTTCATAAATGCCGACCATGAAGGCGATCGTGCCTCCTGAGACGCCCGGGATCACATCCGCGATGCCCATACAGAAACCCTTGCCGAATAAAATAACATAATGCGAAAGAGTCTTGTGCCGCATATACCACCTTTTTTTGTTAAAAAAAGAAAGCGTTTTCTCCTTTTAAATCCGCATTACTATAACACAATATACATCAATGCTTTACACTAAAATTGGATTTTTTAACACCTGATAAAAATTCGATTTCCCGGCCCACCTGGTTTGCATTGCTCGAAAACAGGATGTTATACTTTAAGTGACAATTTGAAAGGTAAACTACTCGAAAGAGTAGGGCACAAAGCCGTGAACCTAAGTCCTTAGCCATGTGGGGATATGGTCGTCAGGCTACCGTAACTCGATCTAAACGAGAGTTCCGTTAACGAAAAAACCCTTCAAATGTCGAAGGGTTTTTTCATGATGGGCTCGGAAAGGAGCCAACATGATTAGAAAGATTCTTTTTCTGATCGCCCTTTTCACCCTAGTCGTCGCACCACTGGCACTCGCGGACACCCAGAACTTCACTGTCTCGGTCAGGATCCCTCGTCTTCTCGGCTTAAACTATTTCCCACACGAGATGGATCTGGCTGACAACACTGCGGCTTCGCCGCTCAGGATGCAGGAATCACGCGCCATCCGTGATGGTCGGGCAGTGGTCTTGCAAACCGTTGTGGCCGATTAGGGGTTATTTCTTCGGCTGGACAGGGATGTTAAAGATGTAGGTTGTACCTTCATCGATCGTGATGGTTGCCGTGAGCGGAATGGTTGGAAGAAATTCCATCGGGATCGATCCTAAATCAATCGCAAGATCATGCTGACCTGCCTTCAGATCCGTGACAAAATACGCGCCGCGAGAATCCGTGACGTATTCAAACTCACGATTCACCAGGACGCGAACCGAACGGAGCTTTTGTTCATCCGCCTCGGGTGTGCCGTTGCCATTCGCATCAACGAAGGCCACGCCGAAGATCCCTGAGTTTGATGTCAAGGCGATATCATGGGTGATCGCGGATCCATGACCGATGGTATAGCGCGCCCCGCTCGTCTCTTTAAAGATATATCCCGTTGGGATCGTCTGGACATCAGGGGTGATCAAGACCGAGGCGGCGCGCACATCGGCATAATACCATCCGGTCCGGTCTGTCAAGGCCGAGGTCTCACCGATCCGGACCGTAACGCCTCCGATGCCGGGTTCGTCTGCATCACGCTGGCCGTTCATGTTAACGTCCTTAAAGACATAGCCATTTACAATTCCCTGCGGATTCCAGGACAGTCCCGTATCCCAGGTTGACCGGACCCCAAAACGGACATCGCATTCAGTATAAGCATCCTGTGTATTTTTTTCCGTCCAAACGTCGCGCACCCGGCCATCCAGATAGATGCTTAAGTCAGGTGTCGGGAAATAGGAGAGATTCAGACCGGTACTCAGGCTGTCCTCGCCGGCTAAAAAGGTTTTGCTGCCTTCGGTCCGTTCCTCATCGCGATACGAGATGCTCGACTCGAGGCGCCACTCCTCGTTAAACGAGTGACTGTAGATCAGATTTGTGGTCAGGGCCTCAGGATGGCTCTCACTATTGTCCCCTCCCCGATCGGTGATCCAGTAGAGGTCATAATTCATGAAGAGACGGAGTTTCTTTGTTAGCGGATAATTCATCCCCAGGGTCACACTGTTTCGGTCATAATCCGTCTGGGGATTGGAGTCGGAACGTTTTTGATGGACACTGCCCGTCAGATAGTTATACAGGTTTTTCCCAAATATGGAGAAATTCTTTGAAAGGGTTGAGCTCAATCGATAATCAATCTCATCAGAGATAAGCCCGGGCGTGTGATAAAAATAGGCGTCGGTCCGCCATGCCGCTTTCCCCGGCAGAGGGCGATAGGCAGACAATGAGAAGTCGGTGTTCAAGGCATCGGGATCTTCCGGATTCTCCAGGCTGTGGTCACGGTACACATCTAAATATGAGGAGAGTTGAAAGGCGTGCCAATCCGTGCCCCACGACATCTCGGTGCCGATTTCCCCTTGATTGATCGGTGTTCCCATGGCGGTGCCGTATTCCGCCGGGATATCACGAAAACGGAGCTCAAAACGGTCCCGGCCTTCTTGATATTTGGTTCGCAATCGATACGCGGTCTCATCCTCGTCATGGGCGACCTCAGAAAAAAACCGGGTATACTCGCCCAGTTGTTTCTCGTATTCCGCAGAATAGGCCTTGTCCTTGGCCTCGCTAGATCGATCGTCGCCCCAAGAATGTGCATAGTTCACCGCAACGAGATCTTTGCTCTCCGGGAGATTATATTGAATTCGTCCGCCCTCGACATAGGTGTCATCGCTCAGACTCAGCCCTGGGGCGATCGGGCCATACGTAAGACGCGCCTGGCCGCGCAATAGGGTCAGGTCAAACGTGCCATCCCCGAAACTATCTTCATAGAGGGCCCCGCGAAAGACCTGGCCCGGCAACGTAAGCGGCGAGAGCTCCCTCTGCGCATCGAAGATCCTGAGCGAAAAATCCTTCAGTGGGCCGATATATCCCTCGGTGATCCCTGCCGTATAATCCTTGGCCTTCGTGGGTTCGATATCGGTTCGACTATACGTGATGCTTCCGTCAACGCGGCCATAGGGTGTCGGCCCATAGATGCCGAATGTATTTCGAAACAGCATCGAGTCCCTGTCGACATCGCTTTTACTAGGCCCGGTATAAAACGAGTTCCAGGAGGTGTCATAGGTGATTTTGAAATTGTCAAAGGACGTCTGGCGCTGAGGTTCGCTAACGTCGAAGATGTTCTGCTCGGACAGCGGCAGGACGTTCGCGATATTGAATGTCCAGCGCTGGTCATTGCTGTCCCAGAGGTGAAAAAATGTCTGGCCGCGCTTGAGCGGTGTCAGGATAATCTCGCTATGGCTCACCCGTTCCACCGCGATCTGGTCCGGGATGATCACCAGATACCGTTCAATGGTCGCAGTCGACCGGACAAGGACTTTTGTATTTAACGGGATCTCAAGAAGGGTATTGGGCTGTGATGCCCAGAGTGTCGCGTCGAGGTCAAGAGCGATCGTTTTAAAATTTTTTTGGTATGGGAGCGCGACATTCGGGGTGGCGGCAACCGGGGTCTGATCCTGCGGCGGCAGATCAAGGATAGGTGTTGTCACATCCGGTTCAGGAGACACACGCGTGATCGCGGGTTTCGGTCTCGACCCAAGTGCCGGACGGGGATCCGCGCTGGCCGAAACACGGGCTGCTTCTTTATACGACGTGGCAGCTGGGACATCAGCGGGAACGCTTCGACTCTTTGCGGGTTGGATCGGAGCGCCCTGAATCCGATCCTCAATGTGACGCTTGACAAGATTTAGATACTGATTGAGCTCAGCGTCTCCGGGGCTAACGATCTGCGCAGTCTCAAAAAAGAGCAGTGCATCCTGGTAGCGGCCTTCTTCGAGGGCCTCTTTCCCCTGGGTCATATACGAATGAAAGATATTCGTGTACTGGGCACAGGCCTCTTGCGTGCCTCCCGGGAGATCACTCACAGTGGCGACAAGACACATGATTCCAATAACAATAATTGATCGCGCGTTCATTGTTTCCAGTTGTAGTTGCCCATCACTCCCGGTCCAGCTATTGCCGAATATTCGTTATTGAGAATCCTTCTTGACGTGACCGGTTAATCTTTCCTTCAACGACATGCGAAATCCCGTCTTCGAGATCAAAGGTGATCACAAGATCGTGCCGCCCCTCTGCTAATTGATCCGACATCGGGACATCAAATTTAGTGGTCTCTCCGGCCGGAAGGTATATCTTCTCGCGTTCTCCACGGTCACTCGGAACGCCATTCGTGCTGATTAAATAATAGATCGGCTTAATGACAAGCGTGACATCACCGGTGTTTGTAACGGAGCCCGTCAATGTCGATTGCTCAAATCTAAGGTCATCCACCTGGATTGTTTTTTTTCGGGCTGAGGACTCAAGAAAAAAAAGAGTGCCGACCCGAGCCACCACCGAGACGCCGGGCTGAGATACATCCGCTGGATCATTGCCGGCTGGCCGGATCGTCCCCAATGACTTCTCAAAAAAGAGAACACAGTAATACCCGCCCTGAGCATCATCTGGAAAGCTGATCGTGTAGTTGATCTCCTCTTTTGCGAACGGGGCCAGGGAAAAATTCTGAGGATAAAATTTGATCCAGGCGCTGCATGAGTCTTGGGCGCTTCCGGCGGCAAGGAATTCTTTTTTCCCACGAAAGGGCTCCTCATATTTAAAATCTTCAAAATAAGACCGGATATCGATTGGCTCATTCGATGTGTTATGGATCGTAATGACCCCTGCCTTTTTTTGCCCGGGCATTAGGGCTTCTTTGATCTTGCCTTCTTGAACCAAGACCTGTGCATAAAGCGGGCCTGTCTGAGCGCACTGCCAGACCACGAGGAATCCGAGCAAATATCCGATCCGTTTTAAGGCCATTGGAGCTTCTTTCGTTGTGTTCGAACCATGTTTCAAGAGGCACCTGTCGCGGTGCTGTACACAGTCCACAAACAGGTGCCTCTTTTTTCCCTAATGTTAGTTCACAATCGCTGTAATCGTTAAAACGCCGAGATAATCACCGGGCGCGTCTTCGAGGGTAAAGAGCTCCTCATCTGCATCGCCGCTGCTGTTTTTCGCGTTGCCGTCATAGATGCCGACATAAACACGCGGCCAACCGCCGACGAATGACGTCTTATCCAAGGCGTCAATGGAACCGACTTTTTGCAACAGGACCTTGTGCAGCACAGAGTCCGCGCTGTCTTCAATCGCCTTCGCAACGGTCACGACACTTTTGTAACCGAGCCCTCGGCGGCCAGTACCCGCGACGCTGTTGGGATTGGATGACTCACTATAGGTAAGTTTGATCTCATCCGGCACCCCGGCGCCTGTTCCGTTCGAACCAAGATCGATCGCGAAATAAAACGGTGCAGTAAAGATCTTATTCACCGGTTCGAAATCGAGCTGCCCGAACTCCAGGTTGTAGTTGTTAGTTGCCCAGGTTGTCCCGGTAACTTTGCTGACAGTGAAGGTCACAGCGGTGGCGGCCGGAATGCTGACAGCAATCGGGAACGCCTGCTCTGCGGCCCACACTGTTGTTGCGCTGACGATCATCGCGACCGTCAAGGCAACGATACATATGGGGTTGAGTTTTTTCATAAAACCTCCTTCTGGTTAACCATCATGTATACGATCGAGCAGGGAATTACATCTCACCAAGTGAATAACGGATTTCCGAGGCGTAGTTCCCCGGGATCATGGTGCTGTACGGCTTCACTTGGTAGAGTACGCGAAATTCAGCCGGCGACCCTGCCGCGTCCGAGAGGAACAACGTCCCCCGAGTCCGGGCAAACGGCACAAAGTCCGAATGCTGAATTTTCCCCGTAGAATCTTCCAACAGCTCGGTTCTAATCAAAAAGTTGTCCAGATCTAATGGATCCCCTTTTTCATTCACCATCGGCGAGACCATTTCCTGTGTGACCTGATACGGCCGACCCAAGTTCGTCTGAACTGTTGCAACGACGGAATAAAACATGGGCGCGCCGCCTGGCAATAAATTCTTAAAGAAGAGCGGCCCATCAGGGAAAGACACCTGGATACTAAAGATGGGCTCTACATGAACTGATAAATATTTTTCAAGAATTTCCTCGCCCCGCCGCGTCTGAATGTAATAACGGACGAGTCCACGATACCGCCCGGCAGAAAGAGATTCTGCTCGGTCGGGATCGATCTGGTACATGAGATGACACGTACCGCTCGAGGTTGAGGTTTCAAAGATCAATTGCCGTTGCAGGGTGAGGGCCTCGCCGGGAGCCACGTGCGTTTGTCCGGCCGGATCCTCACCGGCAACGGTCAGGAGCACGGCGCCAAGATCAAGGTCATGCCCCCCCTGCTCATGGACCGGGACCTGGACAATCTCCTGGTAGAGCTTGATGCCGCCATTCACCTCAAAGGAGAGGCTCAGATCCGCCTGCATTTGATCTGCTCGCAGTGTCGAGAGCTCAATTGAGCTTCGCGCATCATTAAAGCGGATCGACTGATCGACCTCCGCATCGATCACCACATTGATGTAGACCTGCTCGGTCGAGCCAGGACCGATCGGACGAAGTGTGAGTAAAAGTTGGCCTGAATATTCCCCGCCATCATCCAGCAGGTTTTGATTCACATTAAAAACCAGAACAAAACGGTCGCTTGATCCGTTCCCTGATGACGAATACACGAGCTCTTCGGCGCGTGATACCCCTTGCGGGACTTGGCCATAAAGCGTCCCGCTGGAATTGGATCCGGGCAGGGCATAGTATTGCAATAGGCTGGAATCAGCCAGCCGGCCTTGCGTGGACGTGATCGGCTGGATCATCTGCTGAAAGACCTGATACTGGGTCGTTTCGCTCGTGTTGATCCGAACACGAACTTCTTTACTCGCCCCCTCAAGGACATCCATCCGTCCGAAACGCAGTGTTGTGCCGCCTTGGATTGGGGTCGCATCCAAACTTATTGAAGCCTCTGCTCTCGCATTCCAGATAATCAGCGAAAAAAGGCTTATCAGCGCGATTTTGCATATTTTAATTAGTAAACTATTTGTCATTTTTTTTGCCCTTTACATGGGTAAAGCAAAATAAATGCCAGAAAGAATCATTATTTTGTATCGAATTCTGAATAATTTCGAAAATTTAATGATATTCGCGACTAAAAACGCTTTTTATAATATAATGTTTAACAAACTAAACATATATGTGTGTGCATTAGTGCTTAGCAGTAAAATGTTCTGATTGCTTTGCCGGTATGGTATTCCGTGTCAGAATATCCTGATTAATGGCCTCTATGCCCTTGGTTTTAAGGATGATTTTCTGATTCCGGTCTGTTTTAAACACCATAAAATCTGCCCGGCTCGATTCCACAAGTCGGACGAACTCCTTAAAATCCGAAAAACCCTGATCGTTCACTGAGGTGATGATCTCGTTGGCGATGCCGGTATACCCAATATTGATGTCATCCGGTAGAACCGCAAGGAGCACAACGAGCTCTCCTTTTTTTTCGATGTTCTGACGCCCCGTGCCAAAAGTGTAATACAAGAAGTTTGTCGGAGCCCGGGCCCACCATTCATTTCCCCAGGTCTGAAGAAGGTCCATGCTAAGCACCGTAAAAACAAGCCCGCCATAAATGTAATACGGCGGACGCTGCCAGGTCCGCGGCGGGGCAACAAGGGCTTTGAATTCGGAAAATGTGATCGTCTTTTCAATGACCTTACCCTGGCGCAGGATATGGAAGGAGATCGACTCGCCGATCTGCTTCTGGGTCACAAGATGCGAAAAATCAAGGCGCTCATTCTGGCGGAACGGGAAGGTCCCATCCGGATCGATCCGGATTCCATCAACGGTTAGGAGAATGTCATCTTTTTGGAGCACGGAGTTCGCAGGAGAGAACGGCAATACCCCGGAGACCACGATCCCTCCATCGTCACCGGAGATCCGGTAGAATTCGCGCAGGGCATCATTTTCAGCGTTGGAAAAGTCGATCCCCAGTGAGGGGAAACCATGATAGACCCCGTCCTTTAAATCGTTAAGAAAATGCTGAATGATCGGCATCGGGATCATGAATCCGATGTTCTGGCTGCTCGCGATGAGCTGCATGGCGACACCGACGAGTTTTCCATTCTGAATGACCGGCCCCCCGCTGTTGCCGGGATTGATCGCCGCGTCGATCTGCACGGCCAACAACGGCTTATACGTCTGGGCGTAGGGAACGACCTCGATCCGTGAGACGACACCCTTCGTGAACGACTGTTTGTCGCCGCCCATCGGAAATCCAATGACCGACACCGAATCCTGAAGCTGGGGAAGATCGCCGAATTCGAGGGGCGTGATGTCCTCAAAGAAGGCCGGATCGTCGACTGTGATCAAGGCCAGATCACAGTCGTGGCCGATCGCCTCGACACGGGCCGTGTATTTTTTGGGGGAAGACTGTTTGCGCACCTGAATAAAGGTGTGGTCGGTCACGACATGGGCATTCGTGATGATCCGTCCGCCGGGAAGAACGCATCCGGAACCGGTCTGGGATCCGCTGCCCGCGGATTGCCATGGCATCGAATAATCCATCGGATTCGAGGTGACGTAAATCTTAACGACCGCGTCAGCGATCTCCGGCGCAATCAATCCGTCCGAGGCGAGAGCCCGAGCGCCCACGCCAAAGAAACCGACCAAGACCATTAAAAGAATAATCGGAAACCGCACCGCCAACACGCGCGGATCAGGGCTGGGTATTCTGGAAGAGTTTCTCCACATGGGCAACGGTCCTTTCATAAATGGCTGGTAGTGCAGGGAGCGGATCCACCGCCGAGACACGCGCCGCCGGCTCGCTATCCTCGGTGATGCCTTGAGCGCGTCGATCGCTTGAGCCTGAATTCAATCGACCATTTCCGTCGGACTTTATTAATTGGAGGGTCAGTTCAGCGATCTTGAGGCGATATTGCCGGACCCGTTCCCGAAGCTGGATCAGGGCCGTGTCTTTCGAAGTGCTGAGCGCCTGGGTACGGGCGAGTTCATCGGACCGTTCAGCCAGAAGCCCCTGCATCTTTTGAATAATGACCGTCTTTTTAAAATCATCGATCTTGAGGGCGTCATATTGATCGGCCATCTGCTGAACCGCAGCGGCAAGTTCAAGGATCTGCTCCTCGTGCGCCATGGCCTGATCCGTCATCGACGATCGGATCTCATTGACCTCGGTCTTTAGGTCATCGACCGTCACAGACGTGGCCTTCGTGGGTATCGCGGCGATCTGATCGATCCGTTGTTCGAGGTCCTGGATATACGTGTCTTTTTCCGCAATGATTTTTTGAACAAGCCGCAGGCGTTCGGTTGTTTCCGTGACCGTGGCCTCAAGGTCCTGAAGCCGCTGGTTGCGCTCAGCCAGGGCAAAATCTTTTTCATGCGAGGTGAGCGTGAGACTGGCCAGATCAGCGGTCATTTGTTTGATGCGCTCATTATTATCCGCGATCTGGTCCCGAAGCCCCCCCACCTCATGCTGCACCCCTTGAAACCCCTTCTCGAGGTCTTCGATCTGCTGCCGCTGTTGATCGATAATGCCCTCTTTTTCTTCAAGCGTTTTGACAAGAGAACGATCCGTTGTCATCACGGAATTCTGGGTTTCGACCGCCAGCGTCTGATACCGCTCGCGCTGGCATGCGCGCAGCCGTTGATTCAGTTCCTGGACACGGTCAAGGCGGGCCACGAGCTGTTGCTGAATATCGCGGACCGCGTCGGCGGCACGGTCAACCGGCAGACCGGCAGAGGGATCGCGGTCAAAAAGCGTCACATCCGCGGAACCATCGGGAAAAACCGGCGTTATTGACGCAGGTTCCGCGGCGAGTTTTTCCTCGGGGATCATCGCCACGCCGTTCGCCACCAGCTGTGAGCGGATTCGTTCGTTGCTCTGGCGGTAGAAGGTGACACGAGCTTGTAAAAATGCAAGATAATCAAACTGATCCGAGACCCGCAGCCATGCCTGCCGGTTCGGATCATCCAGACGTTCCGTGCCGGACTTGAGGACATCAAGAATCGCCTGGAGAGCTGCTGAATTTTCGCAATCGTTCTTAAGATGTTGCACGGCCTGAATGAACGGGGCCGACTGAGCAGGATCCGTCGTGCCTTCGGCATGGGCCGAGCCCCCCGCCGCGAAAAAAAATCCAGCTGCGATAAGAAGAATTAATGCGGCTCGTTGATACAAAAAATGCATAAGACAGGTGTTCAGCTGCTAACGCGAAGAGAAATTGTCTTGGAACGTATCCGCGGTTCCTGGCCTTCGGTTTCCCATTCGACCATAATAACGACCGGGACCTCAGTGCCGCTCGGCACATCCGCTGGGATGCGGATCTCGTAATTTCCTATCGCCTGGTCATCGGTTAATACATAATTAAACGCAAGTATGTGTATTTTATCGGGAAATGCCGCAAAGTCAACCGGGATGATCCGGATGGCGATCTGGCTCCCTGCTCGAACGGCGGCGCCACGCTGTGGCGTCTCGATAAAAAAGTCAAAGTCAGCGTCAGGGATTGCGGTGGCCCTGGGGATCTGAGACGCAGGGAGCACTGCGTGCCCAACGACGGGTTCGACTGGCCCCGGCAGGGTCAGGGTGACCGTTAACTCCGTGGCCCCCTCAACCGGCGGCTCAAACCAACTATGCACTGCAAACGACCCTCCGGGATAGAGTGAGCGCGGTATCTGATGATCCTTGTCTGCAGCTGCTGTGCGAATGACCCGATAGGCATTATTAAAATTGTCCGTGAGGGTCATCGAGGGATCGCCGGTGATATCGATTTTTATTGTCGGAGAATTATTGTGGAGGATTGTGCGGAGGTAGAGTGCCGTGCCCCCATTAACCGTGTCGATGCGTGGATCCACGACCTCAAGGGTAATATCCTTGCCTGGCTCTTTGGCGCGAGTCGTCCCTGAGATCCCTAAGAAGATAAGACACAAAACGATGGCACACCACTGACGCATCTGTTTATCCTAGTAGCTGAAACACAATGAATTGAGTACAGGCACACTGTAGGGGATCACGCGCTGGGCACATTCGCATCGATCACCGAGATCAGATTCTCCACCGTGCAGGGCTTCGCGATAAAATAATGCCCGCCGATGAGCCCCTCCTCTTCCGTGACCTCGGATCCTCGAACCGTCGCGGTTAAAAAAACGACCGGGATTTTTTGGGTCGCTGGATCATCACGCAATTGGCAAAGGACGTCTGAGCCCTCCATTTTGGGCATGATGACGTCTAAGAGGATCAGGTCAGGCCGAAAAATGATGGCCGCGCGGACCGCGTTTGTGGGGTCATTTTCGATCTTGACGATAAACCGGCCCGTTGCCTCAAGATTGAGGCGGACCATCTCGGTGAATCCGACCTCATCATCAATAATGAGAATGTTCTTTCGTTCCACGTGCGTCCCCTTCAAGTTTAAAGATCAAACGTGCCCGCGCCCCTCGCGGCGTGCGGTTCGACAGGTCGATCATGCCGTCATGGGTTGACATGATGGTCCGGGCGATCGAGAGCCCGAGCCCCACTCCTCCATCGGCGCGACGAGTCGTGAAAAATGGATCGAAGATCTTATCTAAAACATGTTCGGGGATCCCATTGCCTGAATCCTCGAGATCAATGATAACGACCGGATCCCCGTTCTTTATGCTCGAATCGATATTGGCGGTTGTCCGGATATCCCCGTCATCGAACGGCTTGCGCGCGGCACGGATCACGAGCTCTCCGCCCAGCCCTTTCATCGCGAGCAGGGCATTAAGGATGAGGTCCACGATCACCTGCTCGACCCGGTTCCTGTCGATAAAAAGCTTCGGGAGATCCGGCTCAAAAATTTTTTGGACCGTCACCTGGCCCTTCTCGCACTGATGGTGGGTGAGCATGAGACTCTTTTCAATGATCTCCTCGACCGAGCACCAGCCTTGTTTGAGGTCAGTGATACTTGAAAAATCCAATAGGTCCTTAATGATCTCATTGGCCTTAAGAGTCGCCTCACGCATGGATTTGAGCGTGAGCTCGATCTTGTCATCCCGCTGGGTCAGGGCGGTGTTGAGATACTCGACACCATAGAGAATTGTGGCCAGGGGGTTTTTCACCTCATGGGCGACGCCGCTCGCCACCCCTCCGAGGACATTCATTTTTTCAGCCCGGATGAGATGCGACTGTGTTTCCTTTAATTCAGTAAGGGCATTCCGTAGTTCCATTTCACCGCGCTTGCGTTCGATCGCGTAATACAAGGCCTTAACGAGGCCGTAGGCCTTGTACATCCCCTTGATGAGATAGTCCTGAGCGCCCATCGTCACAGCCAGGAGCCCGAGGTCGTCCTGGTATTCACCGGTATTGACAACGACCGGGATGTGCGAGTAGCGCTTATGGAGGCGTCGGAGGGTGTCGATCCCTTTACTATCCTGAATATTCAGGTCGAGAAGAACAACATCGATCGGAGCTGTTTTGAGGATCTGAAAGGCCTGGGTCAGGGAGTCCGCAGAACTGATCTGAAATGAGCCATAGGGCACTTTTGACAACATATTAACGAGAACGAGTCGGTCGATCTCGCTATTTTCGACGATCAAGACCTGTAGGGTCCGCTTGAAATCTCTTTCGGGGGCGAGTTTGTCATCATTTTTCATAGCGATGGTATTATATCAATCGCAAGGGTGAAATCAAATACATTCAGGCTTTTTTAACACGAAATAACACGCGGCTATTCTAGATCGATCGAAAAAAACCGTTGAAAGAACGCATAATTCTCATGGACCTCAGGCAGGGTGGGCCCAAGACGCAAGGCCTGAACCGCAAAAGGAAAGGCCGTGTCCCGCAATTGCCGCATATCATACTTGTCGTTCCCGAGGTCGGCAATGTGGCGAAAGACATAACTCATTCCTAAATATCCGAGAGGTGACGTAGGATATTCCTCGATCAGATCGGCAAAGATCGACACGGATTTTTTCATAAGATCAGGATTGTCATCGACATCCTGAAGCCAGCCCGTGGCCTGTTCAAAGAGCTGAATGGGATGAGGAGTGCGGCTGGCCTCTCCCAGGGCAGGCACTAACATGACCAGGCAAATTATGAACACGACGTATAACTGACGCATCGGTCCCTCCTTCAACGACAGTATAAGTGTAACATATTCCGACGCTGGAAAAAAGGCCTAGGGGACGGGATGGACCTCGGCAAAATACCTTTTGACCCGAGGGAGACGGAGATACACGATAATCGGGGCAACGAGGACAGCATAAACCGCAATGATTTCGATGAGCAGGACCGGATTCTCAATATAAAATTCGAACACATTCAGGTGGTAGAGCCGATATTGGGTCTTGATTGCATTGTAGACAAAGTTCAGGAGGAGAAAAAAAATCGCGGGGCACGCCACGCTCACGGTGAGCGCCCGGGCCCATTCCCGGGACATGTAGAGCCCGACCCCGGCAGAGTAAAAGATCACCGGCAGGCATCCGTATAAGAAAAATCCCGCCAGGGCTACGGGGGAAGAGATCGTGACCGCGTAGAGCCCTCCGACGCGCAGGGCATCAAGGACCTCGATGAAAATGACGAAGGAAAAAATACTGCCCACGCAGGTCATGATAATGGAAAGGGCGCTCACCCCGAGCGGTCGTTTCACAATGCGGTCCCTGTTGCTATTTGAATGTTTTCAAGATCGGGTCTCCGTCCTCGTTGAATTCGATTTCGGATTCGACGTTCCCATCCCGGGCATATTTTTTCTTTTTGACCATTCGGCCGTCTTCATAAAGATATTCAAAAAGGGTGTTCCCCTCCTCATCATCTTCAATATACGTACCGCTCATGGCGCGGAAAAGAACCGGGCGGGCCTTTTCATCCTGAACCTCGTCGCCAGCTGCCGTGATGCCGGTATAGACTGTTTCCTTGCGTTCTTCCTCGGCGACATCGATGACCTTACGGTACCGAAAGGTCGCCGGGACGAGAAAAAGACCGGCAATGATCACCGCGGCCCCTACCATAATAAGGGCGATAAAACGAAGGTTCTTTCGACGACGGTCGGCGTGACTTTTGAGCGTGTCATAAATTAAGATCACGAGGGCCTCCTCCTTATCGCCCTCGCCGTACATTTTCAACCGCGGTTCCGGGATCCCCAGGCCCCGGGCCATGAGGAGGAGCTCACGCATCCGGTCGGCTCTGTAAGGAAGATCCATAATTTTTTTTAATATGAGGGTCATGGCGCGTTTGGTTGAAAATTCTGTCGGCAGAGATCTAAAAAGAGCTGATTATGCCAGCGGCCAAGATACGCGGTGCCGCCGCTCTTGACAAAAGATAAGGCCGCGGATTCGATCGCAAGGACACGCCGGCGCTGGCCATCGGCATCGAGTTCGTCGATGGAATAGTACGAAAAACCGAAAATCGTTGTGACCGGATGCGATGGCAGACCGCGCAGGATCGCGACCAACTCGGCGACGGGCTTATCAAGCTGGACATCGGTTAATACAATGTCGATCGGGGTGTCGATCGCCGCTGCCGCGGCCTGCGCCACAGAGGTCGCGACCGCGATCGGATAGCCGGCCTGACGGATAAAATCCGCGGTCGTGGACACGAAATCACGCGCCGTCGCCGATCCAACAAGGAGGATCTGTTGGCGCCCCACATCGGTATCGTCGGCCTGCGCCATCTGGCGTACGGAAAACGTCTCTTCGATCTGACTGATCAATTCCTGAGGCGTGAACGGTTTCGCTAAAAACCCGCAGGCTCCGATCGCGGCAAAGGAATCCCTCATCTGTCCGCGGCCGGTCACGATAACAACCGGGATCTGCGAGGTGCGTTGGCAGGTCTTCAGACTTTTAAACAGGGAAAATCCATCAATATCCGGCATGAGGACATCGGTGAGGACAAGATCCGGAAGGGTGTGCTCAAGAACGCTCAAGGCCGTTCGGCCGCTCTGCGCCGTCATCACCTCAAACCCGTGTTTTCGCAATACCTGAGCCGTTGACGTGAGGATATCATTGTCATCATCAACAATCAGAATGCGTTTGCCCATACACGATGGCCCCTGGTTAGCCCTCGATTCTGTCGCGGAACACAGCCCCTGTATCCGCGCTTGTCACAAAGGCGGTATATCGGGCGAGCCAACCGCCCTTGATCTTACTTTTAAACGGCACGAGCGCCTTTTTGCGTTGAGCGATCTCGGTATCGGACAGCTCGACATTCATCGCCCGTTTCGCGACATCGATCGCGATGATGTCCCCGTTCCGGAGGATCGCGATCTCGCCCCCCGCTGCTGCCTCAGGCGAAACATGGCCGATGCAGAGCCCGCGCGTCCCTCCGGAAAACCGTCCATCGGTAATCAGCGCCGCTCGGATTCCAGCCCCCTTGATCGCGGAGGTGGGCGAGAGCATCTCCTGCATTCCAGGCCCGCCTCGTGGGCCTTCGAACCGGATCACGACCACATCGCCGTCGTGGACCTTGCCGTGGAGGATGCCGTCAAGGGCCTCCTCCTGGGATTCAAAGATCCGGGCCGGGCCGCGGAATGTCAGCATGTCCGGATCGACGCCGCTTGTTTTGAGAACCGCGCCGCGAGTCGCGAAATTTCCAAACAGGATCGTGAGCCCTCCCTCGGGTGAGAACGCCTTGGGCACCGTTCGGATGATCTCACCGTCCGGATCAGGCGATCGATTGACATAGTCGCCGAGCGTTCCATAGATCGTCTTTGAAGAAAGCGTTAACGCGCGATGCCCGTGGGCCGCGATCGATTTAAGGATCGCCCCCATTCCGCCGACGCGATGAACGTCTTCGATATGGACCTCGGGGCGCGATGGCGCGATCTTGACCACATTCGCGGTGCTCTTCGAGAGCTCGTTGAGACGATTCAGGTCATACGGGATCCCGGCCTCGCTCGCAAGAGCCAGGACATGCAAAACCGTATTGCTCGATCCGCCCATGGCCATGTCAAGGACAAAGGCATTATCGATCGCCTCCCGGGTAATGATGTCGAGGGGCCGGACCTTCTTGTTCATCACTTCAATCAGCGTTCGAGCCGCCTGCCGGGTCAAATTGATCCGTTCAGGATTCAAGGTATGCTGATGGCGTGAACCTGGGATCCGCTGTGTTGCCGTGATCGAACCGTTCCCGGGAAGGGCAATACCGAGGACTTCCGCGATACAGTTCATTGAATTGGCGGTAAACATTCCTGAACAACTGCCGTATCCTGGGCAGGCGACCTGGGCAAGCTCAGAGAGTTCTTTGTCACCCATTTTTCCAACCGAATTTTTCCCCACCCCTTCAAAAACCGATATCAGGTCCGTGTTGCCAAGTCCCGAGAGCATCGGGCCCCCGCTCACATAGACCGCGGGGATATTCACACGCACCATGGCATTGAGCATGCCGGGCACGATCTTATCGCAGTTCCCGATCCCAATCCAGGCATCACAAGGATGAGCACAGAGGATCGTCTCGATCTGGTCCGCGATGAGCTCCCGTGAGGGCAGAGAATATTTCATCCCGAAATGGCCCATCGCGATCCCGTCACAGATGGCGCCCCCAATATTTGTATACCAGACATTGACCCCGAGCTGCTCTAATTCAGCCTTGACGATCGCGCCGAGCTGATCCAAGTGGGCGTGACCGGGGATCTGAGTGCTATAGGAATTAATGATCGTGACAAAGGGCCGCTTGAGATCATGGATATCCTTTACGACCCCTTCTGCCATCATGAGCGAGACACACGGCAGCATGTGGTTCCCGGCTCGGAAGACCCCGCTTCCATGGGCACGTATATTTTTTATCCCGTCATTGCCTGGCTCACGACTCATACACCCTCCTTCTGATACAATTGAAATAGACGAGGTATTATACACACGTGTCCGGTGATTGTTAAGGGAAAAGACGATCCGTTATACGAATGGACCGAGCTGTTCAAGGAAGGTCAATTCATTAAATCGGTCGAGATACGCGGTGCCGCCGGCCTGCATCGAGGCATGAAGGGCTTTCTCGGTATCGAGCATCCGCTCACGGACCGAGCCGTCATTGAGCTCTGCTACGCGAAAATAGCTATAGAGGATAATAGGAATATGCCGCGCCGATGGCAGGAGCCGGACCGCGCGAATCACATCCGCAACGGGGCATTCCTTTTCCATCTGCGTCTCAATAATGAGCATGTCCTCACCGAATTTTACGGTCTCGGGGATCACCTCAGCTGCCGCCTTCACGGTCTGCACAATATAGCGTTTGTCGGCAAGCTGGCGGGCCATGGTGCTAACGACCTCGGGATACGTGCCTGCGATGAGGATCTTTTGAACATGCGGATGACCCTCTTTCGCATCGGCCTGCTTATGCAGAAGCTGCTCAAGATGCGCGAGAAGCGTTTCTTTCGGTGCGGGCTTTTCGAGAAAGATGTCAGCCCCGATTGCCTCAAAAGACGCCTGCATTTTTCCGCGTGCCGTCAGGATAATCACCGGGATATGCCGCAGGGTGGGTGAGGCCTTTAGTTCCTTATAAAAGAGATACCCATCCATGACCGGCATCAAGACATCAGTGATGATAATATCCGGCCGGGCCTCCATGGCCGCATCGAGTCCCTGCTGGCCGTTCGCCGCGCGAACCACCTGAAAACCAGCCTGCTCGAGCATGAGCCCCAGGACATCAAGGATCGTCACATCATCATCAACAAGAAGGATCGTGTGCATTGTCACGCGCCTTTCGATACGCGGGATACCGGCTTAAAACAATGTGTAAATCAGCGGCGCGACCGCAGAATTCGGCGCCGTGATCGCGATCAGTCCTCCAAGGAGCAGTAAAAAAATAACGATCGGCATAAGCCAATACCGTTTTCGCGTACGAAGAAATTCCCAAAATTCTTTTATCAATGACATCGTTCCCATAGTCTCCTCATTTCGTCGGGGATAAGCCTGCTATCTAAAATTGCCGGTGATAATGCCCCGGATCAAAGGTCGTGTGGTCCGGGTCCTGCCATGATGTTTCCGTCTCATCGCGTTTTTGATTGAGCAGATCCCGACCGGCAAGTCGAAGGATCAGCCCGATCGGAGTAAAGACAAGGTAAAAGGTGATGATTAGTGCCAGATTGGTGACCGCCCACATAACGAGCTTGACCATGGTCTCGAGCAACCAGCGTACTGGAAAAACCCAGCCCGGGCGAAAAATCGCCATCGCCAGGGCATATGCCCCGAGCGGCGCAAAAATCCCGACATGGACCCAGTGCGCCCGCCATGCCTGCCAGCAAGAAAGAACCAGCGCGGCCGGCCCAAAAATCAAGCCGAACCTTTTTAATTCTTTCTCTGAGATCGGTCTAATCTGGAGTAAATCCACGAAGATCCCCCACGGTAATATCTTGACCTCTTTGCTCCCGGCGGTCAATAATATAATTTCCCATAACAAGATAATCCATATGCGTTCGAAGGAGACATTCGTAGGCCTCTTTCGGGGTGCAAACGATCGGTTCGCCGCGCACATTGAACGATGTATTGATCACAACGGGACACCCGGTCTTTTGATAGAATTTTTTGATCAGCTGATAATACCGAGGATTCCCCGCCTCCGTGACGGTCTGCACACGCGCCGTGTCATCCACATGGGTGATCGCCGGAAGGCGTGATCGCCGGATTTTTAATTTTTGAAGGCCCGTTAATCCCTTTTCGTTCTCCGGGATCGGCAGACGCTGCCGTTCGGCGATCGTGCAGACAAGGAGCATGTACGGGCTTTCAACGCCAAGATCAAAATAGTCGCGGCAATGCTCGCGCAGAACACTTGGAGCGAATGGCCGGAACGATTCACGAAATTTTATCTTAAGGTTCATCACCGATTGCATGTCCTCGGATCGCGGATCACCTAAAATACTGCGATTCCCGAGGGCGCGCGGCCCGAACTCCATCCGCCCCTGGAACCAACCCAAGACCTTATTGTCAGCCAAGATCACCGCGGCACGGTCCGTTAAGGCATCATCATCGGGAAGATAGGTGTAGGCGGCACCCTGCTCATCGAGAAACGTCTTGATCTCTTCATCGGAAAAGGACGGCCCCAGGAGTGAGGACTTTTGCGCGTCATGAACGCCGTCTGCATGCCGGGGCTGACCAAGATGATTGTACCAAATCGCGAGGGCCGCACCGAGTGCGCCTCCGGAATCCGAGGCCGCGGGTTGAATCCAGATGTCACGATAGGGCCCGCTCTGTGCGATCTTCCCGTTCGCCACACAATTCAGGGCGACACCACCGGCGAGGCACAGGCGGTCGATCCCGATTTTTTCATAGACATGCCCAGCGATCTTGAGAACAACTTCCTCGGTCACGGCCTGGATCGAACGCGCGATATCCATGTGGAACGGCTCGATGGGACTTTCCGGATCGCGGGGCTCATGACCAAAGAGCGCGTGAAAACGGCGGTTTGTCATGGTCAGACCGCTGCAATAATTAAAATACGTTTGGTCTAATTTAAATGACCCATCGGGTTTGATATCGATTAAATGTTTTTTAATGAGGTCCGCGTAACAGGGCTCGCCATAGGGCGCGAGCCCCATCAATTTATATTCCCCCGAATTCACTTTAAACCCTGTGTAATACGTGAAGGCTGAATAGAGCAGGCCAAGAGAATGCGGGAATCGGATCTCCTTCATGAGCCGAAGGCGGTTCCCTTCTCCCACCCCATAGGTGAGGGTTGACCACTCACCGACCCCGTCGAGCGTGATGATCGCGGCCCGGTCAAAGGGCGAGGGATAAAAGGCGCTCGCGGCATGCGATTCATGGTGGTCAGCAAAAAGGATCTCGCCTTTAAAAGAAAGTTCACGCGCGATGGTCTCACGCATGAATAATTTTTCCTTGAGCCACAACGGCATGGCCTTTAAAAAAGACCTCAGCCCCAGCGGCGCGGTTGTAAGATACGTCTCAAGAAGCCGCTCGAATTTGATGAACGGCTTGTCATAAAAGACCACATGGGTGAGCTGATCCGCCGAGATCCCGGCGTAGGAGAGACAATACCGCACGGCATGAGTTGGAAAACCGTGGTCATGCTTCTTTCGGGTAAACCTCTCCTCCTGAGCTGCCGCGATGATCTCGCCGTCCTTGATAAGCGCGGCGGCAGAATCATGATAAAAGGCTGATATTCCGAGAATATACATCGACACCTTGATTACCTCACAAGCCATTTCTGAAAATTTTCATCGTCGAGCACTTGATCGATCACGATCCTGTTTCCGGCCGGCGTCATGTGACCATCCCAACCGTAAAAATACTGGGCTTTCGGTGCCGCGAGAAAACCCGGGAGCGCGTTAATAAACGGGATGCCCTCGCTTTTCGTGAATTCCAGCATGAGTTCAAAGGGATAATAATCCGT
>CAYVEC010000007.1:0-73827 GCA_964450385.1 uncultured Planctomycetales bacterium | reverse complement strand
ACGGCCTCAACGTCCCGAACGTTGCGCGCTAGCCGAGCTGCGCTACTTCCCGACAACCATTTAAGAATTAAAGTTAACAATAAATCACAAATGAGGGCTTATTGTAGCATCTAAGGATTTTATCGTCAACATCCTTTCCGCAGAAAAGGAGAAAACAAAAAATGATCCAACATGTTGATAATAAAAAGGTTGTGTAAATGACCCGGCAGGATTTTCCGAGGCGTTGCTTAAATTAAATATATACTTATATAACTATTTGATTCGGAGTCTGTGGCAGGGATAAGTGGAGTGTCCAGGACTCATTGACGAGTCCCCGCCTCCCCACCTATCCCTGCCGACCAGATCAGTGCGACGGCTTATCCTGAGCATCGGTCTCAGGAGGCGTCGAGTCCCCTCCTCCACACGCATAAAGAGGTGCCGTGTAGGCTGTCAAGGCGACGAGGACAAGAAGCACCGCGATCCGTCCTCGACGTCTTGAGCAGCAATGAGGTTTTTTCATGTCGTCCCCCTTTCATGAACATTCCTTTTATTCATCACTGTGTAGTCGTCGGGAAAGAGGGCTAATTACAAAAATATTTTCCCTTGCCAAAGGTTTTGTTCCCTGCTACATTGAGGAACATTAAGCAAAAAATGACTAAAAACGACTCGACATCTCCGCTTTCTGATCCCACCCACTGGGTCGACCTTCACGGCGATATTCTATATCGTTTCGCATTAAGCCGCCTCCGAGATCCGTTTGAGGCAGAGAATGCCGTCCAAGAGACCTTCCTCTCCGCGCTCAAGGCGCGCGACAGTTTTTCCGGGAAGTCTTCCGAACGGACCTGGCTGATCGGCATCCTGAAGCACAAAATCATTGACACCTACCGAAAAAAATATCGCGAGACACCGGTCTCATCGCTCCAGAATGACGAAGAGTCGATGACGATCGATTCCTTCTTTGATCAGACTGAGCACCCGCTCAAATACCCCTCTGATTGGTCTGCGGACCCGCGCGAATTGGCAAAAAATAAAGAATTTTGGGGCGTTCTTGAAAAATGTCTCAAAAAATTGCCCAAGGCGACCTCATCGGCGTTCAGCCTACGCGAGATCGATAAGATGTCGACTGATGAAATTTGTAATATTCTGAACATCACCCCGACAAATCTTTGGGTGATGTTACACCGGGCCCGGCTTCAGCTTCGCGGCTGCCTGGAGAAAAACTGGTTCGAGAACACCTCGACAACGAATGACTAACAACGATCCCTTGATTTCATGTAAACAAGCAACCCGTCTTATGTCAAAGGGCTTTGAGCAGGAGCTCTCTCTGGCCGAAAAAGCGCAGCTCCAGACTCATCTTGCCGTCTGCCGCACCTGTGTCTTCTGTCTCAACCAGATCAAAAGTCTTCAAACGGTTTTATCTCACTATATCGATGCGTTCTGCGACCTAGCGATCCCATCGCGCTACCACCTCGCTTCAAAACGCAAAAAAGAGATGCAGCACGCCCTGGATCAGGCCATAAAATAAGCCCGATCGGACCTCTCCTCTCGATCCTCTGATGTTCTTAAAATTTTTCGTAATGCGTGATATCGGATAATGCCCTGCGCGGGGTCGGCGGTTTTTCAACCGCGGGCCGCCCGACGGGCAGGGCCGCCACAACCTGATGGGTTTCCGGTACACCAAGGAACTCGCCACAGCGCCTGTGATCAAGCGACCCGACAATAACAATCGAAAGACCCATGGCCGCGGCCTGGAGGGCCATGTTCTCCACAGCGCACCCCAGATCAAATAGGTACCAGTGTTCAAAGGATGTTACGGAACGGCCGTTCTTGAATCCCGAAGAATTTTTGCGAGCACAAACAACGATGAGGACCGAGGCGTGTTGGGAACAGGACCGGGCGGGATTCGTCAGGCTATAGAGATCTACTATTTGATCCCGCACAAGCGGGTCCCGCACCACAATAAAATCCCACGGCTGAATATTTGCCCAGGATGGCGCGCGTCGGGCAGCGTCTAAAAGAGTCGTGGTCTCATCGTCAGTGACAGGCACCGCGGCGAACTCCCTGATCGTTCGACGCGCTTGAATGACCGGAACAATATCCACATCCCTCTCCGCGACCGATAGGCGCCGAACGCGCCCCGGGTCAATCCACAATATTTTTCCGCCTATAGGCCTGCCACTGCATCTTACCGATGACGCCCTGCGCAATATTCGTCAAATGATCCGCGATCTTTTCAACATTATCAATAAAATCCAAAAAGACATAATTCGCCTTCAACGGACAGGCCCCGCAGTTCAGGCGGTTGATATGCGCCTCTTTCATCTTCACCTGCATATCATT
The DNA here is from genome assembly GCA_964450385.1 of uncultured Planctomycetales bacterium. GTDB lineage: Bacteria > Omnitrophota > Gorgyraeia > Zapsychrales > JANLHA01 > JAKLFA01. Next base: position 71,508 of record CAYVEC010000007.1, on the reverse strand, counting down.
GATCCGGCTCTCGTGCTCAAGGGCCTGAATGGCGAACTGTTCGCTATTATTCTTCAACGCCTTCTTCGTCTTATCCAGCATATCGTGAAGCTCTTTCCAGATCGTATTAAAATCCGCCAGGGCTTCTTCGGAAAACCGAACCTCGTCATCGATGCGCGCCTGGGCTAATTCAGCAATATTTTTCGCGTGATCACCCATACGCTCGATGTCATTCACATTATGAAGGAGGACCGGAATCTCCTGTGATTCCTCGGGCAGAAGCTGGTGCTGCGAGAGGTCGATGACATATTGCGTGATCTCAGACTGAAGATCATCCGTGGCCCGTTCATATTTGAGGGCCTTATCAAGCATCCCCTCATTGTGTTCCATAAAGCCCTGAACCGCCTGGACGATCGACTTCTCGGCGACGTTGAGCATGTAGGCGATCTCTTTATAGACCTGCTGGAGCGCCAGAGTCGGGGTATTGAGCAAATGCTTTTCAAGATATTGTACCCCGAATTCATCCTGACCCTTCGTTTTGGGAATAATGAGCAATGTGACCTTCTCCAGCCAACCGATAAACGGCAAAAACACAATGGCATTCACCACATTAAAGCCAGAATGCGCCAAGGCAATATAAGCCATAACACTTTTTGTCGTGACCTCGCCGGGCATGAGCCAATGGATCAGGCGTTCATACCAGCCAAGATAAACAAAAACCAGCATATAAGAAACCCCGATCACGTTGAACATTGTATGCGCCATGGCCGCGCGCCGCGCGTTCTTGTTGGACCCTAAGGCCGCCAATTGCGCGGTGATCGTGGTCCCAATGTTGTCACCCAAGATGATCGGGATCGCGGCCGGAAGTGAGATGAGGCCATTGAGGGCCATGACCTGGACGATCGCGATCGTGGCTGATGAGCTCTGCAGGACCATGGTGAAGATCATCCCTGCCACGACGCCCAGGATCGGCCGCTTCGAAAAAAGGACCAAAAAATCCTTGAATTGCTGATTGCCCTTCAACGGTTCAAAGGCGTCGCCCATGAGCCCAAGTCCGATAAAGAGCATGCCGAACCCAAGCATGACCTCACCCCAAAACTTGGTCTTTCGCGATGGACCAAAGGCCATCATGAGGAAACCAAACCCCACAGCCGGTAACGCGTACTGCGTCACCTTAAAGACCGACATGGATGACACCAGCCAGGCGGTACAGGTGGTCCCGATGTTCGCCCCGATGATCACGCTGATCGCCTGGGTGAGCCCGATCATTCCCGCGTTGACAAAACCCACGACCATGACCGTGGTCGCGCTCGAGGACTGAATAAGACAGGTAATGAGAGTTCCGATGAGAACCCCGACGATCGGAACCCGTGTGGCCATGTGGAGGAAGGATTTTAACCGTTCGCCGGCAACCTTTTTGAGCCCTTCGGACATCGTGCGCATCCCATAAAAAAAGAAGCCGAGTCCGCCGATCATCAAAAAGTAAATGTTGCCGTCCACGAAGGCCTCCTGTGTGAGAACTAGATGTGAGAATGGGGTGCGTCAAAAAACCCTAGATATGATAACAAAATATTCGCCAACGACAATAAAATTTTACACCCCGGATCACGGACCCGGGGCAGACTCAGTCCCAGCTGAACCCTTAAAAAATTCCACCATGTGCCGGGCCACCATCACGACAAAACGTTTAAACTCCTGGCTTTGCCCATCCGTGATTACCTCCAGCCCGACACGATATTCCCTCCCGCCAAAGGCAGCAGCGCCCTCGATCCACCGCACCGCCGTCTTCAAACGGACCCTCTCCCCCCGATTGAGCCGGATCAAAAGATCAATCTCCTGATCGACCCGAAGATCGACATTACGAACGAGCATGCTCAGCCCGGTCGCGCTCACATCAAGGGTCGAGGCGATGATCAGGGTTTTCTCGCCGGGTCCGATCTCGAACGATGCCGGTAGCTGCATCCGAAAACGATGGCACCTTCTTTTTTCACTCATGACAGCCCTCCTCTTTAGCCTCCCGAGACCCCATGGCCGCGGCCCCACCCGCGAGGTGACCGGTCGAGAACGCGGCCTGAAGATTAAATCCACCCGTATCCCCGTCAATATCAATCACTTCCCCGGCAAAATATAATCCTGCGCACCGGCGCGATGCCATCGAGCGCGGATCAATATCACGGAGCGAAACACCTCCCCGGGTCACCATGGCCGTATCAAATGCCTCACTTGAGGCGATATGAAGCTCCATCTCTTTCAACAACGCCGCCAGCTTCCGGCGCTGAGGCGCGGGGGCCTGACTCACCGCGAGGTCGCCATCGATCCCAGCCAGGGATAAAAGCACTGCCACCATCCGCTGCGGTACAAACTCTTTAAAAAGATTCTTGAGGGCCTTACGGGGCGCCCGCGAACACTCATGGACAAACCGCCGCTCGAGCTGTTCCTCGGTCACCGCGGGTTTCATGTCAATGAGAGCCCTGACCTCTATCCCATCTCGAAGCCAATCCACGAGATCCCCGCTCGCGCTGATGACAAGGGGCCCTGAGATCCCGACCCCGGTGAACAGGACCTCGCCGATCTCCGACAGGATCCTTTTTTTACCGCCGACAAAAGTGAGTCGGATATTTTTTAATGTGATCCCTTCCAGGTCTTTGACATACCGCTCGCGGGTCTTCATCCCGACGAGCGACGGCCGAACAGGGACGATCCGATGCCCGGTCCGTTCTGCCATACGAAGGCCGTCCCCGGTTGATCCGGTGGCCTTGTAACTGCACCCGCCCGTCGCGATGATCACCGTTTTCGCCATAATCGTCCTGGCCTCTGCGGTCACGATCCCGGTCACCCGATCGCCCTCACAACACAACGCCGTGACCCGGGTCCCGTAGGCGATCGTCACCCGATGATCATCGAGGGCCCGTTCCAAGACATTTCGCACACTGCTCGCCCGGTCGGTCACGGGAAAAACGCGTTGCTGGCGTTCAACCCGGACATCAAGCCCCCGGGTCTTTAAAAAATCAATGAGGTCTTGATGGAAAAAGGCCTTAAAGGCATCGCGAAGAAAATCTCCGCGGCCGAAGAACCGCTTTAAAAAATCATCCAACCCGCAGGCGTTCGTCACATTACAGCGGCCCTTCCCCGTAAGAAGCAGCTTCCGCCCGAGCTGATCATTCCGCTCGCATAAAAGAACCCGCGCCCCTTGCTCAGCAGCGCGCAGGGCCGCCATCATGCCGGCCGGACCTCCTCCGACAACCACGACGTCATAGACCTCTCCATGCCCTGCTGCCCGCGTCATCATTTCGACCCCGCCTTCATGACAATAAAAAAGCAGCCCTGCGGCTGCTCCCAGTCTCTCTCGTTCGGATAGACGCTCATGCCTCTTTCACCCCAAAGGCGATCTCCGCCGCGGCAACCGCCTGCCCATCGACCGAGGCCTCGGCTTTAACGATCCCCGTCATCGCAAGGAGCTTGACCGTCGAGATCCGTATCTCCAGGCGATCCCCGGGGCGCACCGGCCGAATGAACCGTGCCGTGACCTTGCCCAGATAATAGATCAAATTTCTCCCCTCCCATCCCTGAGAGAAATACCCATAAACGCACGCCGCCTGGGCCATGGCCTCAACAATAAGGACCCCGGGCATGACCTTTTCTTCCGGAAAATGCCCGTTAAAAAACATCTCATTCACCGAGACATTCTTAACAGCCACGAGGTATTCTTTCGGTTTGACCTCAATCACCCGATCGATAAGAAGAAACGGATACCGATGGGGAATGATCTTTTTGATCTCTTGAACGCCGAGCTCCATCCCCGCCCCTCCCCGTTAACGGATCGCCAACCCGCCATCGACCTGAATAATGTGCCCTGTCATGTACGCTGCATCGTCACTGATCAAAAACCGGACACAGCCGCAGACATCCTCGACGCTTCCGACACGGCCGAGCGGGACCTGCGCCACGAGTTTCGCGCGGATATCCTCGGGCATCCCGACAAGCATATCGGTCTCGATGAACCCCGGGGCCACGGCATTGACGCGGACGTTATACGGCGCGGCTTCCTTAGCCAAAGCCTTCGTGAAGGCGTTCATCCCGCCTTTCGAGGCCGAATAATTCGTCTGCCCCGGCAATCCGATGATCCCGCTGATCGATGAGATATTAACAATGACCCCGCTGCGCTGTTTCAAAAAGGTAAAAACACAAGTCCGGGCCGCATTGAACATGCCGTTCAGATTCGTATCAATGACCGCATGCCATTCATCGGGCGTCATCATCAAGAACGGCTTGTCCTTAATGATCCCCGCGTTATTGATCAAAATATCCAGGCGCCCAAAGGCCTCCTTCGCCTCCGCGACCCAACTCTTCACCGCCTCGAAATCCCGGACATCGACCTGACGGGCACGACAACGCACCCCATAGGCCGCCGCCTCCTCCACGAGCGCCGTCGCCGCCGAGGCGTTCTGCGCGTAATTAAACGCGACATCGCATCCCTCGCGCGCGAGCATTAAGACGAGCGCCCGGCCGATCCCCCGGGACCCGCCTGTCACGATCGCGGCCTTGCCTTTTAGATCATTCATGACCCGTTCCATTTCCTAAGGATCCAACAGACGTTTCCTGCCGACGGAGAAAAATTCAAAATCATGACATTCTTCAGATCCGCCTGGACCGCCTGATTCCCCACGATCTCCAGATCGCACTCCGGGTCCGGCTCCTGATAATGAATTGTCGGCGGAATAAAGCTCTTCTCCATCGCGCCGAGCGCCGCCGCGGCCGACAAGGCCCCGGAAACGCTATACGTCTCACCGATCATCGATTTTACCGCGGTCACAGGAACCCGCGAGGCAGCCTGACCAAAGATTTTACGGATGGCCGCGGCCTCGATCCGGTCCGCCGCCACGGTAGAATTCGCGTTCGCGAAAATACAGTCAATATCCCCTGGAGACATCCCGGCCTGATCCAGGGCCTGGGCCATCGCGTGGCGCATCCCTGACCCGCGCGGATTGAATTTAAAGGCGCGAAAATGATCAAACTCATACCCGTAGGCCACGATCTCCGCCATGATCCGGGCCTGACGGCCTTGGGCAAACGCGAGCGACTCGACACCGAAGAGACAGGCCCCCTCTCCCAAGACGATCCCATTCCGCCGTCGGTCAAACGGGCAGTTCACAAACGGCTCGCCCTTAACGGACCCAGACAGGTATTGGAGGGTGTGACACCCGAAAAAGGTGTGCCAGGACATCTCCTCGACCCCGCCGGTCAGGACAGCCTGAACCTGATCGTTTGCGATCGCATCACAGCCGTATTGAACGGCATCGAGGCTCGTTGTAAATCCGTTGGATAAGGTCGAATTAAATCCCTGGATATTGAACCAGATCGAAATATGACTTGCCGGTGAATTCAGAACGGTGTTCGGAAAAAGGGCGGGATTAACATAGCGCGGGCCTTCCCGCACAATCACCTCACCAAAACCCACGATGCTATCGATGCTCCCAAGCGTGGTTCCGACCGAGACCCCAAAGTCGTGCGTTGCCTCGTCGCTGATCTTGTCACCATAACCGGAATCCTCCATGAGCATCTTTGCCGCCGAAAGGACCAGGCGTGTGGCCCGATCCATGTTCCGGAGGCCTTTTTTTCCCAGATACTCGGTCGCATCAAAGTCTGGGACCTCCGCACCGATCTGCGTGTTGAACGGAGAGACATCAAAGAGGGAAATCGGCCGATACCCAGCACGGCCCTCTCGAAGGGCCTGCCAATAGGCCTCTTTCCCCTTGGCGTTCGGCGCCAGAACGCCTAGACCTGTAATAACCATCCGTTTCGACATAGCGACATTATAACATATGGGTCATTCGATACAAACAAAACCGATGGCCCTGGTTAAACGAGCGCATCCCGACGGCTATTCGCGGGCATGCAAAATATACTTCGCCAGCATATCAGTTTCAATATTCAGTTTTTGACCCACGCGTTTTTCCCCGAAGGTCGTGACCTCAAGGGTGTGCGGGATCAAATAGATCGAAAACAGCCGTCCCGCCTTCTTGACCCAGCCGATCGTCAGGCTCACGCCGTCCACCGCGACCGAACACTTCGGAGCGATGTACATCATAAGCTCACGATCAAGTTCGATCTGCCATTCCACATAATTGGGGAGGGTGACCTTCTTCTTAAGAATGCCCATCCCATCGACATGGCCCGAAACAAAGTGCCCGCCCAACCGGGTGTTCACCCGGAGGGCCCGTTCAAGATTGACCGAGACACCGTCATGGGCATACCCGAGGGTCGTGGCCTTAAGCGTCTCTTTCATGAGATCAAAGGTCAGGCACCGCCCCTTGATCCGGGTCACGGTCAGACAAACGCCATTCACCGCAATGCTGTCGCCGATCCGGGTCCCCCGAACGACACGCCCGCCTTCGACCGTCATGGTAATAAGATTCTCTCGCCGTGAGACCTCCCTCACGATCCCTTTCTCCTCAACGATCCCTGAAAACATCGCCCCTCCCCTTTCATTCACCGCCTGATAAATACCGCACATCCCCCTCGATCACAATATCCGACCCGATCACGTCCATCCGATCAGGATGAATCTCGAGCGCGTCACTAAGCGTCTTCGGCCGAAGGCCACATACCGCACTGAGTGCTCGCTCGTCCCCGATAATCTTCGGCGCCACAAAGATCATAGCCCGATCCGCGATCCGAGCGATCAAAGCCGCCGAGACCACACGAGCCCCCCCCTCGATCAGGAGATTCGAGACCTCGCGTTCACCCAACACTGTGATCAGCCACAATAAATCAACGCGGCCTCGGACACTCGGACAAACAAGAACATCGGCCCCACGCCTCATCAAGGCATTGATCTTCCGCGTGGAGGCCTGACCTGTAGTCGCGATCAGACATTGTCCGCCCTTCAAAATAGCCGACCCGATCGGGATCCGAAGACGGCTATCCAGAATCACCTTGAGCCATGGCTGACGCTTTTTTACCGGATTCAAGACCGGATCATCCGCGAGCACCGTATTGACCCCCACCATGATCGCGTCAAAAGCATCCCGTCTCCGATGGGCCGCGGCGCGCGTCCGAGCCGACGTGATCCATCGGGACTGGCCTGAGGCCGTCGCGATCTTTCCGTCGAGTGTCTGCGCGATCTTGACGGTAACAAAAGGCATCCCTGTTGTAATATATTTGTAAAAGAACCGATTCATCGTCTCGCTCTCGGCCCGCATCACCCCGGTCTCAACTGCGATCCCGGCAGCCCGCATCCGTCGGATCGAGCGGCCGCTCACCCGCGGATTCGGATCAGGACTTGCGATCACCACGCGGGCGACTCGACTCTCGATCACCTGATCAACACACGGCGGGGTCCGGCCATGATGGGCGCACGGCTCCAGGGTCACATACATCGTGGCCCCTTGGGCCCGGGCCCCGGCCTCAGCTAAGGCCACGACCTCGGCATGGGCCGCACCGCACCGGCGGTGCCACCCCTGGCCGATGATCCGATCGTTCTTGACGATTACACAACCGACCATCGGATTCGGCAACGTCCGGCCTTCTGCCCGACGGGCAAGCCCCAAGGCGCATTCCATATAGAGGCAGTCTGTTTTATCCGCCATGCCCGACTCCCGCACGCGCCCGAAGCGCCTCAACCACAGAATAATCCACAGTCACCTGGCCGATCAAACTATACGCATACCCGTGGGCGTCAGACCCTCCGGTGACAATAAGGCCGTATTTCTGCGCCAGGCGTTCATAAAACTGAGTCTCATTGGGCGTACTCCCGCTATACCAAGCCTCGATCCCGACCATGCCGGCCTTAGCAAACGCCGCGATCAATTCATCTCGCTGGGTACGCATCGGATGGGCCATGACCGCGGCACCGCCGCAGGAGCGAATCAGGTCGATCGCCTCAAACGGAGACTGCTTATGTTTCGGGACATAACACGGACACCCCTCGCCGATGAATCGTTCAAAGGCATCGGTATTATCACGGGCGTACCCCTTCTCGATCAAGACCGCGGCGATGTGGGGCCGACCGATCGAGGCTGTCTCGGCCAAGGGTTCAACATCCTCAAAGGTCACGCGATCGCATCCGTGCTGACGAAGCCGGGCCACGATCTGACGGGCCCGGGAGACCCGGACCGATTGGAACGTGGCCAGGGCCTCCTGGAGACGGGCGTTCTGGACATCGACAAAATAACCTAACATATGAATATCTTTGCCGGAATGCTCGGTGGACAATTCGATCCCCGGAATGACCTCAAGGCCCCTGCCCTCGGCCGCGGCGTGCGCCGGGGCGATCCCGTTGACCTGGTCGTGATCCGTGATCGCGATCGCAGCCAAGCCCCGCTTCACCGCGATCTCGACAACCCGTTCTGGAGCATCGATCCCATCGGAGAAAGAGGTGTGGATATGTAGGTCAGCTCGTTTCGTCAAGGCGCCTTCTCTTGTGAAGAGACCTCGGTCTTGTGGATCTTGTCCAAGATCCCATTCACGAATTTGCTCGACTCGAGATCCCCGAATTTTTTTGCCAATTCGACCGCCTCGTTAATACTGACCTTCGGAGGAATATCGTCGGCGTACACGAGCTCATACAAGCCGAGCCGCAGAATATTCCGGTCGATGATCGCCATACGTTTCAATTGCCAATTCGTAGCGTAGGCAGAGATCTTGGCATCGATCGCCTCAATATTCGTCTGGATCCCGGCCACGAGGCGCTCGGCGAACTCCCGGACTTCGGTATCGCTCTCGCCCTCGCGTTCCCAGACATTGCTAATCACCCATGGGAGGTCCATCCGGGTAATATCCTTCTGATAAAGCATGTATAACGCATATTCCCGAGCCTGAGTCCTTTTGCGCATGGCCGTTCCCCCTAACGTTTAAACTCCCTGGATATGCCGCACCATCTCCACGGCGACCTCGGCCGCCTCGCGCCCTTTATGATCGCCCTTGGTCCTCACCCGGGCATACGCCTGATTCACCGTGTCAACGGTGAGAACCCCAAACGCGATCGGCTTTCCGGTATCAAGCATGACCCGCATCACGCCCTGGGCCACGCCCTGGGCCACCAATTCAAAATGATACGTCTCGCCCCGAATGACGCACCCAAGGGCAATGACCGCGCAGACCGAACGCCGCTTGAGGCATTTCTGGGCCGCCAACGGGATCTCGATCGCGCCAGGCACCCACATGACCTCGATACACTCCTTCGCGACCCCCAAGGCCTCGAGCTGCTTCAGACACCCATCAAGAAGATGCTGGGTAATCAACTCATTAAAACGAGACACCACGACCGCGTAGATCTTTTTCTGAACCCGTTTTGGCATACATCCCCTATCTGACCACTAGATCAAATGACCCAATTTTTCTTTTTTCGTCTTCAGGTACCGTTCATTATGTTTCGTCGGCGCGATCGTGAGCGGAACACGTTCAACCACGCTCAACCCGTACCCTTCAAGCCCGACGATCTTCCGAGGGTTGTTGGTCAACAGCCGGATCTTTTGGACCCCCAGGTCCGCCAGGATCTGCGCCCCGATCCCGTAATCCCTCAGGTCGTCGGCAAACCCCAAGGCCTCATTCGCCTCAACCGTGTCCATGCCCTGATCCTGAAGGGTATAGGCCTTTAACTTGTTCAAAAGGCCGATCCCCCGGCCCTCCTGCCGCATATAAAGAATAACCCCCTGCCCGTTTTCCGCAATCGCCTTCATCGAGGCCTCAAGCTGATCGCGGCAATCACACCGCAAGGAACCGAAGACATCGCCGGTCAGGCACTCTGACTGAACCCGGACGAGTTCCGGGACCGCTCCTTTCACCTGACCCATGATCAAGGCCAAATGAGTCTGCTCATCCAGTCCGGATCGGTAACCGACCATGCGGAACGTTCCATATTCCGTCGGGATCTCGGCCTCCGAGACCCGTTCGACCATCTGCTCATATTTCCGGCGATACTCGATCAGGCTCGCGATCGAACAGATCTTTAACCCGTGCGTCTTAGCGAATTTCTTGATGTCGTCGGTCCGGGCCATGGTCCCATCCTCATTCATGATCTCGCAGATGACCCCAGCCGGATACAAGTCCGCCAGCCGCATCAGGTCAACCGAGGCCTCGGTATGCCCCGCGCGAACCAAGACCCCGCCCCGGCGGGCCTCAAGAGGGAACAAGTGTCCTGGAGTCTCGAGATCGCTCGGCTTAGTCGCAGGGTCGATAAGAACCTCCACGGTCCGCGCCCTATCGTGGGCAGAGATCCCTGTCGTGATGCCGTGGGCCGCATCAACCGAAATCGCCCATCCGGTATTGCTCCGCTTATGCTGCTGATGCGACAGGATATTGTCCTTCATCGGATGCAGACCCAATTCACGCAGACGGTCCGGTTCCATCGGGACGCAGATCAATCCGCGGGCATATCGCGCCATGAAATTGATCGCTTCCGGTGTAATGAACTGGGCCGCGACCAAGAGATCCCCTTCATTCTCCCTGCCCTCATCATCCATGACGACAACGATCCTTCCCTTTTTCAAATCCTCCACAATCTCTTCGATCCGACTGAACATATCCCTCTCTCTTTGTTGGATACCCCCGTTAAAAGATCCCTTCCCTAGCCTCTGCCAAAATAAAAAATCCCAAGATCTCTCTCGGGATAATATGAGAACGGACGCACCATCCTATCCGCTTTCCTTCAGCATGCGGCACCTAATGCCGTTACTTTCTCCCATCTAGGCTATACTATTGGCCCAAGACTCGCGATCCAATGACCGCTTCACTTGGTCAACCCAGAAACACTGTTTCAGGGGTCGTAGGCTTTTCATCCTCTGCGGATGAATCACTACCAGCTGGGAATTTCACCCGGTCCGGCACGAGGTGCCGAACAATCCCGAAAGTAGTGTCTACTATAGTGGAACGATCAAAAAAAGTCAAGGCATTTGTACGTGATATTGAATAAAAATGATGGATTTTTCAATATTTTATCCTTTCATTTTCCCTTCTTTTATATATAATATATGTATGCTTAAAGAAGAAAAGGTCATCTCCCTTCTCATTGAAAATCATCAAACTCTGGCCGTTGCCGAATCGTGTTCTGGCGGACTCCTCGCCCATCGGCTCACCAATGTGCCCAAGGCCTCTGAGGCCATGACCCTCGGAATCGTGGCCTACAGCAATACCGCGAAAATCAATCTCCTCAAAGTCCCGTTTGACCTGCTCCGGGATCAGGGCGCCGTATCCCAGGATGTGGCCATTGCCATGGCGCGTGGCGTGCGGCTCATGATACAAACAAATTTTGGAATCGGGATCTCAGGCATCGCTGGACCCGGCGGCGGCACTCGAGCCAAGCCCGTTGGCCTGGTTTTTATCGCGATCGCGACCGAGGACGAGACCCTGTGCCTCAAATGCAAATTCCCCGGGACGCGTACCCAGATCAAACAGCAGGCCGCCACCCAGGCCCTTGATCTCCTGCTCGAATTCTTAACCTGACCGTTCCCATGCCCGAAAAAACCACTGAAACAACGATCCGTTGTTTTCTGGCCCTAACCCCTTCTCTCGACGATACGCGAAAATTCACCGCACTTCAAGACCGTCTCCGAACGTTCCGGCTCCCTGCCCGATGGCTCCCGCCATCGAATATCCATCTCACGATGCGCTTTCTTGGCGAATGCGATCCTCTAACAGTACGAATGATCACGACAGGGCTTTCGACCTGGTTCCCGACGCCCGTTCGCGTGACCCTCACCTTCGATCGGTTCGGATGTTTCCCTGACCTCAACCGGCCCCGGATCCTCTGGATCGGCTCCTCACGGGAACCCCCCCTTATCGCTTCAATTTACGAGGCCCTCAATAACGCCCTGATCCCCCTCGGATTCTCCCGGCCCTCCGAGATCCTGATCCCCCACCTGACCCTCGCGCGGCTCACAGCCCGTCCCGATCCCGAGACTCTGAACGACATCGACGCACCAGGCTTTCTTCCACCCTGGGAAGGGTCGTTCACGGCCCTGACCCTTTATCAAAGCACCCTGACCCCACAGGGATCTGAATATACAGCCCTGGCCTCCGTCCCCCTGGCATAAAAAAACCGGGCAGAGATGTCTCCCTGCCCGGTGCGAAACGTCATTTTTTTATCGTCGGCGAGCCTTTGCCAAGAGTCGAAGGATCTCGAGGTATAACCAAACCAGGGTCACCATGAGCCCAAACGCCGCATACCATTCCATGTGTTTCGGCGCGCCTTGACGCGCCCCTTCCTCGATCACCCAAAAGTCAACGAGGAGATTGAACGCAGCGAGAGCGCAGACAAAAAGGCTAAAGATAATTCCCATCGGTGATGAGCTGTAGATAAACGAGAGCTCGCGGCCAAAAAACATGAAGATCCAATTACAGAGATAGACAATGAGCAGCCCGCCCATGGCCATGCTCAGCCCCATCAAAAACTTTTGATCCACCTGGATCAACCGGGTCTGATAGATCACAAGCATGGTCACCGTCACGGCCAGGGTCAGGCCAACAGCCTGAAGCACGATCCCGCCGTACTGGTACTGATAAAGCGCTGAGATGCCGCCTAATACAAGCCCCTCGCAGAGCGCATAGAGCGGAGCTGTGATCCGCGCCCATTCTTTTTTAAAGATCGTGACCAAGGCCAACACAAATCCGGCCACGGCCCCAAAGACCACATATCCCTGAAACGAAACATTGATCGGCGCTGCCCCATACTCAGCCAAGGGCGCGCTCATCATCTTCCCCCAAATCCACGACGCTGATAAGGCGATCAGCGCCAAAAGGATAAAGCACTTATTCACGGCCCCGGAGATCGTCATGACCTCACCGCCGTACCCCTGGGCCTCACGAAAAGCCTCTGGTCGTAATGCCGGATTGCTTGTACGGAACATCATCCCCTCCTTGTAACAGCCCCCTCGAGTTACCCCCCAATGAAAAAAAGCGCGACGCGCATGATCAGATTGGTGTAGAGACCCGCCACGATATCATCCATCATGATGCCGCGGCTACCACCCAAGGCCTCACAACGGTTCGCCGGATATATTTTAAACATATCAAAGGCGCGAAACAAGAAAAATGTCGTCCAGGCCACGGCCGCCGTCATAGGCAGCAGAAAACAGGCGATCATGATCCCGGCCACCTCATCAATAACAATATATCCCGGATCCTTCTTGCCTTCGATCCGCTCCATGTCCCCGCTCACAGCAAACCCGGTGCCTGTCACCACCGCCAGGCAGATGAGATATACCGCCGTCTGACCGCCTAACACTAAGGCAAGGACCATTCCCGCGAGGCTCGCGAGCGTTCCCGGGGCGAATGGCGCATACCCAATATAAAAAAACGTTGACATCATTTTGATCCATCTCTGATCCATCATATCCCCCTCTTCCTATACCGCGGGCCTCTCCCGCCTTGTATATTGCCGGACCGCCAGGAAGCCCGATACAAGCGTGACCCCAGCGGTAAGATAAAACAACCCCTGACCCAAAAGAGCCCCGAGCTCGAGAACCGACGCCCCGGCGATCCCGGCATCACGCGCAATAATGAAAGCGAACATGAGGCTCGCGGTCACCATCTGGATGACCGTCTTGATCTTGCCGGCACGCTCGGCCGCCAGAACCGCTCCTCGGGCCATGACCATCAAGCGCCAGACGGTGATCCCGATCTCGCGCATGGCAATAACGATCAGGATCCACAACGGCATGATCCCGTCAACGACAAAAAGGGCAAAGACGGAAAGCATAAGAAATTTGTCCGCGATCGGATCCATGATCTTACCAAAACGGCTGATCACCTCATATCGCCGAGCGAGATAACCGTCAAAAAAGTCCGTGACCGCAGCCCCTATGAAGAGAAGGCCCGCCCCGAACCTGAAGCCTGCGCCCCCATGCAAAAAAAGGTCAATAAGCACCGCGGTCATGACGATCCGCAACACTGTTAATATATTCGGAAGCTGTTTCATCTCGCCTCTCCGGCCAGATCATATTCATAGGCATCGGTGATCATGACCTCGTAAAAATCTCCGATGGCAAGCGTGCGCTCTGTTTGGACATACACAACACCATCAACATCCGGGGCATCATACTCACTTCGACCCACGTAAATCCCATCCTCCTGGCGCTCCTCGATAAGAACGGTCATTGCCTTCCCAACATAAGCAGCCTGCAGCTCCCGCGAGATCACCTGTTGAGCCTCCATCACGAGATCACGACGGCGTTTGGCCTCTTTTCCCGGAACCCGGCCCCTCATGTTGAACGCGGGGGTCCCTTCCTCAGGCGAATACGCAAAGACACCGACCTTATCAAAACGCATTTCCCGGACAAAATCAAGCAATTCCTCAAAATCCCGTTCGCGTTCCCCTGGGAGCCCGGTAATAAACGCCGTGCGGATCCGCACCCCCGGGATCCGGGAACGCAGGCGCCCAATGAGGTCTCGGATCTGAGCCTGTGAAAATCTGCGATTCATCGCCGTAAGAATAGGATCGCTGCAGTGCTGGAGCGGGACATCCACGTATTTACAGATCCGCGGTTCCTCAGCGATCACACCGATCAATTCCTCCGTGATATGGGCCGGGAAGGCATACAGGAGCCGGACCCATCGAATATGTTCAAGCCCTCGGCAGATCTGGCGGAGCAATCGAGCGAGCGACTGTTGACGATAGAGGTCCATCCCATAGGCCGTAATATCCTGACCGACGATATTCAGTTCTTTGACACCCCGACGATCCAGACCGCGCACCTCATCGCAGACCGACTCGATCGTGCGAGAAACAAACCGTCCCTTAATCTTAGGAATCGCGCAAAACGCGCAATGATTATAACAGCTCTCGCAGATCTTCAGATACGCCATGTGCGGCGGAGTGAGCGGCCGCTGCACCGGGACACGGTCTTGGAGAAGCTCCTGGACCCCAATAAAGGCGTCGATCTCAGGGAACTCCCCATGTAACACATCAACATAACGCTGCACAAGACAACCGGCGACCACAAGATGCCGAATCTCGCCCCGCTTCTTTAGGTCAATCAGCCCAGCGATGGTGTCGAGCGACTCCTGCTTGGCCTCTTCAATAAATCCGCAGGTGTTCACGATCACGGTCTCCGCGCGGTCAAGGTCCACAACCTCCACCTCGCCGTCGCGGATGGCACCCAACATGACCTGCGAATCGACAAGATTGCGGACACATCCAAGACTGATCATACACACAGCATGTTTCATGTCGTCTTTCGAGGCGGCGGCCTTGGCCGTCGGGCTGACCGGCCGAAGGCGTCTCACACATCATCGATTAATTTTTAACGGAAAGGCCGTCCTTCGTGATCACGACTTTTCGTACACTGCCGTCGGCCCGACCCAGGGAACCCAATATCTTGCCGTTCAGCTCAAACTCAAGGTCATGGACAATACGTCCCGAGAGCTCGATCTCCCGTTCGGCCTTCCAGGTCTCGACCGCCCCCTCACGGACTGTGGACTGAAGCACGATCTTATCATCAACCTTAACCTGAAGCCATCCGCCCTTCCTCATCCTAACGGTCAAACGGACCCCCTCGGCCGCCTTCTTAGCCTCTGGCACGGGTTTCTCCGGCGTAACGGCCACCGTCTTTTCAACAGCCGCCTTCGACTCCGGTGTCGAGGCTGCCGACTGAGCCGGCGCGGTCTCTGCGGGACGGGCCTTCGGCACCGGGGCCGCGCCTCGGCCAGCATCAACAGCCGCGCCCACCGCAACAGCCTTTGCCGGGGTCTTCGGCTGCCGCCCTTTCTTAAGGAGGCACCCCCCGATCTTAACAATACCAAAAAGAACAAGAAGCAGGACGATCCCCTGAAAGATCTGACGCTGTCGTTCTTTCGTTAAAAAAACATCGACATCAACTTCCTTCGGCGGAAGGACCTTTTTGGGCGGAGGGGCAACCGGCTTGGGTTCGGGCCGTTCAGGGACCGGCGCATCGAGAACATCATGAAGATCGACATCAAGATACTGGGCATACATTTTAACAAAACCCCGCAAATAAAAAGAGGACAGGGTCCTCACCGTATACCCCTCTTCGATCGCCTTTAGCACATCGAGCGGGATCTTCGTCATCTCATGCACAGTCATGAGAGACAATCCCTTATTCTCCCTTGCCTCTTTGAGCAGCTGACCGGCTGATTTTTTATACGCCCCGCTCTGCGTCATGACCCCCTCCCTTCCGAACCCTTATCCATTGGTCTCGCCATCGTCCTGATCTTCATCGCCCTCTGTCTCATCATCCGCGCTCATCCCTTCATCATCCTGACTGTCACCGGCCGCTGTGGCCCCCTCATCGTTCATATGTGTCAACAGCCACTGCTCCCGGTCAACGAGAATATCGCGGGCCTTGCTACCGCAATAGGGCCCAACAACCCCGCCCTGCTCCATCATATCAATCAACCGCGCCGCGCGCGTGTATCCCAACCGCATTCGGCGCTGAAGGAGCGTCACCGAGGCCTGATTCGTCTCAATGACCAGACGAACCGCCTCATCATACAGTTCGTCATGATCCTCTCCCGAGCCTGATCCGGCGCTTGTCTGCTGGGAGAGGATCGCGTCGTCATACTCAGGGGTCTGCTGTTTCTTGATAAAATCAATCACGCGCGAGACCTCCTGGTCCGAGACAAAACTGCACTGCCCGCGGGTTGGTTTCGCGTCCCCAGGCTGAATAAACAGAAGATCCCCCTTGCCCAAGAGCGTCTCAGCGCCGTTCATATCCAACACAGTCCGCGAATCGACCTTTGACGCGACCTTGAACGAGACCCGAGCAGGAAAATTCGCCTTAATGACCCCGGTAATGACATCAACCGACGGACGCTGTGTCGCGAGGATCAGATGGATCCCAACCGCGCGAGAGAGCTGGGCCAGACGGGTAATCGCGCTCTCGATCGTCTTCGCCGAGACCTGCATGAGGTCCGCCAGCTCATCCACGATCACAACGATATAGGGCATGGCAAGCCCCTTCTCATGATACCCCTTAATATTCCGTGCCGAGGCCTTGGATAAAAGTTTATAGCGGTGCTCCATCTCGCTCACCACCCAGTTCAAGGCCGAGGCGACCTTCTTCGCATCGGTCACCGCCGGGCAGAGCATGTGCGGAAGCTCATTATAGGGGGCGAGCTCAACCATTTTCGGATCGACCATCAGGAACTTCAGATCCTCGGGTGATGAATTAAAGAGCATCGACATGATGATCGTGTTCACGCAAACGGTCTTGCCGGCACCCGTCGTGCCCGCGATCAACAGATGCGGCATATCCGAGAGGTCCGCGATGAGCGGCACGCCAGAAATGTCCTTCCCTAAAGCGAGCGTCAGCTTCGATTTCGCGCCCTGAAACTTTGGCGTCGCGAGAACCTCTTTGAGATAGACCGGGGCCTTGGCGCTGTTGGGGACTTCGATCCCAACCCGGTTCTTACCCGGGATCGGCGCCACGATGCGGACCGCCGCGACCCGCATCGCCAGGGCGATGTCATCCGCGAGCGTTGTGATCCGCTGGACCTTAACGCCCGGCGCCGGTTCCAATTCATACCGGGTGATCACCGGACCGCGTTCGATGTCCGCCACGCGAGCGCTCACATTAAAATCCCGGAGCATGGTTTCAAGCGTCTGGGCCCCATCCTCGAGATCACTTTGAAGACGGCTCGTCGAAATAACCGGCGGGTCATTAAGAAGCTCCATCGACGGCAGATGATATTCGCCGACCTGTTTGGGCTCGACATCCCGCGCCTTTTCCGTGACCGTATTGGCGATCCGGATCACGGGTTTGGCCGGCGCCTTTTTAGGCGCCTGAACTGCGATCGTCTCCGGGGCCTCTTCCGTGCTTTCTTCCTCTTCGTCAACCTCACGGGTCTGCGCCGCCGCACCATCGTCTTTCTTCGGCCGGACGGGGGGTCGGACAGCCCTTGCTTTTTTTCCCTCATCAATGCGCCGCACCGCCGGCCGCGAGGATGCACGACGCGCCTCGATCATTTCATGAATACTCATCATCAAGACCTTCACCGCCTCGATCCCTCTCATAACAAGAGGCGATACAAGGCATTCCGCCGTAATGATCAAGGTCACGGCCCCCAAGGCTACAAGAAAAATAAACGACCCGGTCCACCCCAAATATTGGATCATGGGATTGGCGGCCAAGAACCCCACAGCGCCCCCCCGAGTAAACTGCGCTGTATCAAGCTGAGGCCCGGTCATGCTAAAAAGCGTGCTCAGGGATGAAAAGGCGACGACGGCGCAAACAGTCTTCGACAGGGTAAAATCAATATCACGGCCGCTGAATTTATTCCAGCTCCAGAAGACCAGGAAAACCGCCAAAAAATAGGCGCTATACCCAAAGACGAACAGGATCGACCCGGCAAGATACGCCCCGACGATACGCACAAGGTTATGGGCCGGGACGTTCGGATGGGAGGAATACCAGGCGAGGTCGCCGGGCGTGAACGATATAAGGCTCGCCAAGAGGACGAGCCCCACCGACAGAATGATCACCCCTTTGATTTCATCAATATATTCTTTTTTCATGAGGACAGCCAGGACTCAGGAACCCCCAAAAAAAACGTTCACTTACTTTTAATTAATACTATGAATGAGTCTTATAGTAACATTAAAAATAAGTGAACGCCAGAACTTCAACAAGATTTCACCGGCGCAGGATTCAGCCTCTGCCGGATCCGATCACAATCTACTCAGCCTGCTTCTTGCTGAGGTTATACCGCTTCATTTTGTCGATCTCGAATAGTTTGACCTTGATCCGATCACCGACTTTCACCACATCATTACAGTCCTTGACGTAGTTTTTAGCGAGTTCCGAAACGTGGACCATGCCTTCGCGGCCCGGAAGGAACTCACAGAAAGCGCCAAAATTCATAATGCGCCGAACCGTTGCCTCATAGATCTTTCCGACCTCAGGTTCTTCGGCGAATCCCTTGATATACTCGACCGCCTTCTCCGCGTTCTCGCGTTTGATCGACGAAACAAAGACCTTGCCGTCATCATCGATGTCAATCGACTCCACAGCAAAATCCTCGATCATCTTTTTGATCGTCTTGCCGCTTGGGCCGATAACCGCACCGATCTTCTCCTCCGGCACCATACAGGTCATGATCTTCGGCGCGAACTCCGAAACCTCAGCGCGCGGCCTATCAATCTTCGCCGCCATCTGATCCAGGATATAAAGACGCGCAGTACGCGCCTGTTCCAACGCCCGACGAAGAAGGTCAATCCCAACATTCTGGATCTTAATATCCATCTGAATAGCGTTCACACCACTCCGGGTGCCGGCCACCTTAAAATCCATGTCCCCGAAATGATCTTCAAGGCCCATGATATCCGTCAACAAGACCGGCGCCTTCCCTTCTTTCGTAACCAGCCCGATCGATATCCCGGCAACGGCCGCCTTGATCGGCACACCAGCGCACATCAGGGCCAGTGAACCAGAACACACGGTAGCCATACTCGATGACCCGTTCGACTCCAGGATCTCCGAGACAATACGGATCGTATACGGGAACTCATCTTTTGTCGGGAGAACACCTTTCAAGGCTTTCGCAGCCAAGGCCCCATGCCCGATATCGCGCCGTGACGGTCCCCGCATCGGCCGAACCTCGCCGACACTAAACGACGGAAAATTATAATGGAGCATGAAATTCTGGTAGGTCGTTCCATCCAACGCCTCGACCAACTGCTCATCACGCTTTGTCCCCAAAGTAATCACACCCAAACTCTGTGTCTGCCCTCGCGTAAAAAGGCTTGATCCATGCGTCCGCGGCAGGATATCCGGCTCGCATGAGATCGCGCGGACCTCATCGAGTTTGCGGCCATCGGCCCGGCGCCCCTGCTCAAAGATCAACCGGCGGACCTCATCATATTCCATGAGCTCAAAGAGATTCCGTACCGCGCCGGCCTTGATCTCCTCATCCTCGCTCGGCTGACAATCGGCATACACCGACATGTCGGCCACGGCCTCACTAAAAAGGGCCTCACGCGCGACCTCACGCTTCTCTTTATCACTGATCGTATATGCCTCTCTCAAACGAGCGCCGAACAAGTTTTGAATTTTATCACGCAACTTCTCATTGACCGGCTTTGTGGCCACATCGGCCTTCGGCTTACCCGCCTGCCGTTTCAACTCATGCTGCAGCTCAAGAATCGGCACCATTTGCCCTTGGGCAAAGGTCAGGGCTTCCATCACAACATCTTCCGAGACCTGATCGGCTTCGCCCTCGATCATCACGAGCCCGTCACCCTTCCCCGCGACAACGAACTCGGCCTGCGCCTTTTCGCGCTGCTCATACGATGGGTTCAAGACCATCTGCCCATCGATCACCGCTACCCGAAGCGCCCCGATCGGTCCCATAAACGGGATCTCGGAGATCTCAAGCGCCGCTGAGGCACCGATCATCCCGAGGATATCGGGATCATACTCACCGTCGCTGCTTAGGACCGTGGCTACGACCTGGACCTCGTTAAACATCCCCTCAGGGAAGAGCGGCCGGATCGGACGATCGATCATGCGGGAGGTCAGAACCTCCTTTTGGGTCGGACGACCCTCGCGCTTAAAAAATCCACCAGGGATCATCCCCGCGGAATACGTCTTCTCCTGATACTCAACCATCAAGGGAAAAAAATCAATCCCCTCACGTTGCTGCTTCGACATACACGCCGTCACAAGCACCGCGCTGCCGCCATACGTCACCATCGCGGCGCCGCCGGCCTGCTTGGCCAATTTTCCCGTTTCGACCACAAGACTATATGCGCCGAAAGGAACCTCTACTCGTCCTTGCTTCATAAACCATCCTCTTTTCTCTTTTAATGACTAATTCTTACTTGCGGAGATTCAACTTCTTGATTGTCTCTTCGTATTTGTCCAACTTGTGGCTCTTCAGATAATCAAGGAGTCGTCGTCTCTTGCCGATCATCATCAAAAGACCGCGGCGGGAATGAAAATCTTTCCGATGAATCTTCAGATGCTCAGAGAGCTCGTTGATCTTTTCTGTTAAAATGGCGACCTGGACCTCCGGCGACCCGGTATCCTGGGCATGCATCTTAAAATTGTCAATAATGTCCTTCTTCTTTTCCTTAACTAAAGTCAATGTCCCACTCCTCTTGTTACGTCCACCTGTTCTTGTGTCTTCTTTTTCCTTTGAAAAGTTTGGCTATTATACTATCGGACTCCCGGATAGTCAAGAAAAACCCCTGAGGGGCCTCAAGGCTCCTGGCTGGCTGACATCCTGACGAAAACAAACATCCGCTATTTCTTGCCGCTCTTTAATTTTCGGCTGATCCCGCGGATCTCTTTATTGATCCCAGCAAGTTCGTCCAATAATTTTTTCATTTTATCCGTTTTCTTGCTCGTTTCCGGCATTTTCACGAATTCCTTGCCGATCGCAGCAAACACAGCCTCGCGTTTTAAGGACAAGGCGGTCGAATCAATATGGAGCTTTCCTTTTTTCGAAAAATTAACCAATTGTTCCTCGCCCTTCTTGGCGAGCACCAGGGCCTCCTGGCTCATCGACATGAGCTTCTTTTTAATCTTGGGCCATTCCTTTTTAAAATCATTCTGCTGAACCATCGCCACCTCCCTGTGTTATCTCACCTGATCAGATCAACAAAACTCAGATTGCAAATTCCCTGACGACCCCCTATACTTATTCTATGAAACATATTTTAATCTTAAGCGCCATTATTGCAATACTTGGTTTTGCCTTCTTCGGCCTGATTGACCTCATGAGCAAAAGCATGCGTGACACCACGCCCCCGAGTGAACTCCCGGCCATCGATACGATGTTACGTGATCAACGCGCTCAATCCGACACAATCCGGCGAGAACAACAACGAGCCCTTGATGAGAACCGGCGTCAGCTGGAAGAGAACCGCCGAAAGATGGACGATATCCGCCGTAGCATGAATCGATAGCCCGACCCCTTCGAACCTCTTCAAATACAGATTAACGGATCGCTTTACTCTGCCCTGGCCATCGGCCCCACCACCGTTCCTGAGCCCTGCTGGTCCATACCTAAAAGCATCAAGACCCCAGGGATCGGCGTCATATCAATCAGGACCGGGGCAAACCCCTCGATCTGTTGGATCAGATCCACCGGCTGCTCAGACATGGGGAGCGGAACCCCCTGCCCATCGCGTTCGATCTTCAGATCCAGATACGCAGAATTAAGGTCGATACCACCCGGGGCCGTTTTCTGACCCTCCGCAGGCACGTCAATATCAATCGATCGCTCGGTCAGCGTTGTGCCTTCAGAACGCGTTTCGTGGCGAGCCCGCAACTTCGCCCAGGCCCGCTTCAATGTCAACCGGGCCAATCGTTGCCGTGTCAAAATATGAGCCAGAGATTCTCCTCTCGTGAAACCCTCCTCAACCTTGACAATGTTCTCCTCGCCGGGGATGACCTCGTTGAGCAGGCTCTCGGCATCTTCATAAAAATGCCGCTGCATCTCAGGAGAAAAACGTATCAAGGCGCCAAGATCCTGACGGGTCATAATCCCGCGGACCAGCATACGGAATTCATCCGCTGATAACCGAAGATCAAAATGGGCCACGAGCCACGCAGCCACAACCACAACCCGCGCCTCCTCTTCGCCGCCCTGTACTTGCGGTTGCCCGGCAATATCGCGGATCACTCCCCGAATCGGGCCCCGGCCTTTAAACAATTGAGAAAGATTCCCATCGACCGCGAGCCCCGCATAACTATCCTTGAGCAGCTGAATAGATCGACGGATCCTTTCCTCATCCTCAGTCGCTGAGATCTGCTGGATCTCATACGACGCCGCGCCCAAGGTGTCGCTCGTCTGCCCATGTTTCAACGCCTCACGGAACAACCGTTGATAGTCACTCATCATCCGGTCAATGGAGACCTTCTCCATGGCTGATTGAAACGATCCCTTCATAAATCCCAAGATCCGCTTATCTCTCCCCGCCTCATACGCCCGGTACATCATCACGATCCGGCTCATCCGATCAGCAAAAACCCCCTGAGCCTCACGCTCAAACCGGGCCACGATAGCCGCGTGTTCCGGATGATCGGGATTATCCAAAATGAGGGCAACGCGATTGAACGCATCACCGAGTTCATATTCACCGTCTTGTGTCTTTGTCGTTGTGGTCCCAAGCGGATCCACCAGCCAGCCATTCTTTCCATCCTCCACCCACGCCAGCGGCCCGCCGGTGGCGGTCGCGATCACGATCGCACCATTAAACCCCGCCCGTTGATCTCCGGTCCCCGACGCCTCACGAGTCAGACGCGGCATCACGAGCCACCCGTCCGGAGCAGAGGCCGCGAGCTGCATCATCTCTTTTCCGGTCCCTTCTACAAAAACCAGCTTCCCTCGAAACCGCTCATCCTGAGCCAATGTCCTAAATTCCCGGGCCCATTCTTCGCCCATCGTGTCCGCTACCGGACCGCCGACCAAGAGATTCGCACCCAATCCATTGCGACGGCTCCCATCCGGCAACGTATACTCACGCCCGGGATCTCCCGTGATCCACTCAACCAAGGGAACAAGGATCCCCTGTGCTTTATACGTTACCAATCGCCGTACTGCTGAAAATAACGGACGATTGACATCATGAAATCCCCCGGCCCCGTGACGAGCCAGCCACTCATTTAACCGCGTCTTCTGCTGTTGCCGAAAACGCCACAGATCCTCACCCGTGACACCTTCAAGGCCGACCTTCTTCATCAAGGCGTTCAATTCCGGTGACTGCCACTCGTCGGGATCAGATCCATTCTGGATCCCCGTGATATGATCGCTCAACTGCGGCAGGACAAAACGCTTCGTCACCTCCGCGTGTTCCTCTGAAACCGCGGTCACCAAGACCGACCGCCGTCCCAACCATTCAGCGGCATTAATCTGGCCGTCTGAGGCGAACATATCAGATGAGACCATATCGGTCCCCGTCACTTTTTCTAAGGGATACCACATCCGCCCCGCCCCTTCAACGTACCGTGAAAACCTCGGCAATGCGGCCTTCTCTGGAGTGTGATTCGTCATCACCGTCCGCGTTCCACCAAACACACTGTCGGCGCCTTTATCAGCACGATCTAGCTCAATAGCGCGCTGAACAAACATCAGCTGAGCCTCATTAAGACGCAAAATATCAGGCCTGAGTTCCAAGGCATTCATCAGCGCTACATACGCCTTACCCAAAAACGCGTACTGACGCATGCGTTCGACCCCGGTCATCGGATCTGGATACAACTGATGAAAGATCTCCTTATTCTCGAACAAAAAGACCGGAGTGCCTTTTCGATTCACCCAAAAAACAGTCGTTTCATATGTCTTCCCTGCCAGTTCAACCGCCAACTTTAACTCTTTGCCATCAACAGTAACGACATGAATTCCCTTCTCATGACGCCAATCAATTTGTTTTCCCTTGTAATTTTGATGGTACAAGGGCATGACACCGATCCCGTTCCGATACGCCCCGAAGGTCTCTCCGGCCAAAAACCCTAACCCCCCACGAAAGAGCGCGATCTGCCCGTCTTGATCAAGCTCTGACAGCATAGCCTCAAGCGAGACATCCGAAACCACAAAACCACTTTTATCTGAGATGACCCGCCTCATCAATTTATTCAAAACAGGATCATCGAAGCGGAGACTCATATCCTGTTTCTGCCCGATCCGAGCGCTAATCATCCCGGCATCACGAGCGCTCGGGACTTGAACCCTGCCCCCATTCGCCTGTTCCAATTCATCAATGATCTGCGGCCAGCTCGCAGCCAGCGCGTCCCGTTCCTCATCGGTCCCATGGCTTACAATACCGAACATGTCCGTCGCAGTCTCTGCCCCTTCCTTCGACAATCTCCACTCCGTTGCGTGACCATTAACACGATGAAGAGCGTATTTAAAAATAAATTGACCCTCCCGTCGGCCATGAGGCACAACTTCAAGGATATATTGGGCGGGGTCCGCGCTATCACGATTTTTTAAATAGAACGCAAGAACATCATCCTCTGCCCCCACACGGATCGGCCCGCTCACAAGTTCGAACTGTTGGGACAGCATCCCGTGATCACGGGCGACCCGATCTCCAACCTTGTTTAGGTCTTCAGCCAAGGAGGCCTGACGGGCCGGGTTCGTCTCGGTGACAGTCATCTTTATGCCACCTAACAGGACAAACATATGGGCAGCCTCTCGGCCCACATGACCCGCACCGAGGAACACCACCTCTCCAATATCACGAGGGATACCAGCCTCGGCGAGGACGTCTTGCGTGATCACCAATTCATGGCGTTTAAGCCGGTCAAAATGATCCCCTTCCGCAATAAAATCAATGATCGGTTTGAGCCGGCGATTGATCTCACTAACGGCCTCAGACCGAAGAACCCCGCTCTCATTAAACAGGTCGTAACCCTCACGGATCAGCCCCTGATACACGGCATACCGCATCGAGGCAAGCCATCCGGCGATATGGGACATCGGATTTAATAGCGGGGTTCCGCCTGCCTCATCACGCACCGATTCATAGGCGATCGCACACGACCTGGCGCCCACGAGCGCCTCCTTTAATCCTGACTCGGCGATCGAACGGTTCTCCAAATGATAATAGGTAAAAATCACTCCGTCTTCGCGAAATCGGTGAAGCTCATTTGACAAAGGCTGCTTAATCTTTAAGACAATATCGCTGTTCCAAGCCCCGGCTGCAGACACCATATTAACGCTCGACGGAAATTCACCATCGCTGATCTCGCTTAAGGCACCGCCGCCGCGCTCCACATTAAATTGGATCTCGTCTCCGAATCGTTCTTGAAGATCTTGAACGATCACCGGCGTGATCCCGAACCGTCGTTCCCCCTGGAGGATCTCGGCGGGCACGCCAATCGTCAACGTCGCCCCGCGCCGTAGCCCCTCAGCGATCGGTTCAAAGCCCTGGCGGATCTTTCGGTCCAGCTCTTCCGGTGAGAGGCCCTGCTCATCCAGATTCTCACCCGCGAGGAACCGGAACCCTTTTTTTAATCCCGTGCGCAGGACCGCATCATCAGCTGAAAATTCCCGACCGTCACGCACGGCCTGGATCATCTTGATGAGGGCGATCAAATACGGCTGTCGCGCCTCGGAAAGATACGGGGTGGCGAGCTGACCCATGGCCGCTAGCATATTCGGAACCCCTTCGGTGATCTGGCCATTCGGGTTCTTTACAGCGGGCGTGCTATGAGAATATTTAAAACCATCCGGCAATCGGTGTCGAATATTGCCGCCTTGATCGATCGAGACATCGATCATGATCGCCGTGCCCTGCATCTTCTGTTGAATATCATCGCCGACTAACACCGGGGCCGCCGCGATCCGGCCCTGGTCATCATAGGCGGTGACCCCGGCCACGACACCCCCGGCCCGAACGAGCGCCCGGTCAACCGCCGAACTCTCGGTTCGCGGATTTAGCATCGTAAGATCAACCCGTGACGCGATCATCGCGCCGTCTGTGCCCTTTGGCCTCCTCGCCGCCTCAAGGCTCTCTGGATTTCCATTTTCAACAAGCCCGACCCGAGCGCTACCGTCTCCGCCATTGTTGGACGCCAGCCCCGCTCGAACAACCGCCCGGTCGGCAGGAGACAATGTGGCAGGCTCGCCCGTGATCCGTTTAGGATTAAAATCCTTCGGCACAACAACACCACCTGAAAAATATTTCCTGGGGATCACCCGATGCGTGGCCTCGTCATAATCCTCCCGGATAAATTCATAAACGCCCTTTTGAAATCCCTCGAGATAGCGGTTGTAGACCTCCTCCGGGGCCGCTGGATCCGCCAGGTCAATTCCCTTCACCTTCTGCTGATCCGCGTAAACCTGCCCCAGGAGGGTCTGCCGAAGGTTCAATTTAAACCAGGTCGCTAAGATCATCGACTGATAGACCTGACGGAGCTGGGCAAAGGTCTCGCCCTGATTGATCTCCCGCTCGATCTCAGGGATCACGATTTCCTTTATAATGGAGACCATCTCGGGGGACATCGCCTGGCCTTCGTTCGACAACGACCCGTTGGGCCCTGACCCTTGTAATGAATTCGCCTCCAAGCCCATGTAATCCTGTTCCAACAAAACCTTCAGGCTGCTTTTCACCACATACGCAGCGCCATTATGTTCGTAGACAACCGCCTCATTCGGCGTGATCCACACCTTATTTAAAACCTCAAGCGAAATATCGGACCGGCCGAACCGAGCCTGTGCCTGCTGCTGAACGCGCTTCCAGAACTTCTGACCGAGTTCATTCTCTGGATATAAAAGGCTGGCGGTGAGCTGTTTCAACATATAGTCCTGCGCCAAGAGATCGATCCCCATCTCGGTCGCGCCTAAGGAGTCGGAGACGATCCGGCCCGCCTCATACGGCGAGAGGTTGACCCAGAGTTGATCCTCGGGCACGGTGAGCGCGGCCATAAAATATCGGATAAGCCGCAGGATATCGGCCCGGAGGGCCTCGTCGCTTTCCTTCACATCACCGGTATTGAAAAAAAAGGTGAATTGCAGCGGATTCTGCGGATCGGGTTGAATCCCTTTTAAAAGGACCGGAACAAAATGCGGACTCGCCATGACCATGGTCCCGGGCGGCGGCAATGTTGGAATGATTTGAGCCTGAACGACGGATGGAGGAAGGATCAAACTTGAAGAGAAGATAACCACAAGAAGCGCTGAGATCACACGACAAACACACCCCCGACGTTGTTTGTACTGGCTCAAAACCATTCCTGTCTCCTTCGTTTGATATAAAATTTGAAAAGAGTAGAGAAATGCGGCACACAAAGGCTTCCAAATATCAGTATTTAGTACTTATAAAGTATATATGAAAGAAAGCGCTTTCGCAAACTTTTCTTGAAGGCATAACCCCATAAAACACAATGGTTTGTGGATTTTATATAAAAATTTTCAGAAGGGATAAAAAAATCAGCAAAAAATCATGCCGCGGCGGCATAATTCCTTGGCATAATCCGTCCAAGCCCCCTCGCCCCAATACCGAAAACAGCTCGTCTGGGATAATAAAAGATACAGGAGCGCCTGCTGATAGTCGCTTGACCGGACATCGGCCTTGCCGTCATAACGGGCATGAAAGGCGGCGCTCAGGGCGTTGATCGGCCCCAAGACGCCCTGATAACCTGCGACCCAGTTCCGGTCGGAGGTCCACGACGCACGATCTAAATTAAACCCCTGATCGCGCTGACGGATCCGATCGATCGCCGCGTCCGCGGCCCCGGGGCCATAATGACCGTCGATCTCGTGCCAGACGCGATGCTGGGCCACGGGCTGAACTGAAATAAAATCCTGAACCCGGGCCCCTGCCTTTTTTAGATGATCGAGATATTCCGATCCGTTCATGGCCACGACCCCGGACCGGCCGACCTCTTCAAAGGCCCGCGGATAGTCCCTGGGGAACTCATTCATCATCACGCCGCCGTTCTCTCCGTCACCGATCTGGGTGACCATCCGGGGCAGATCGATCCCGGCATAGGCCTCCCGGACCTGGCCCTTGGCCTCGGCATAGGGCTGCATCTGGGCCACGAGTTTCGTATCCGACCCCTGCGTCTTGATGAGGACCACGATCTCCTGGGTCTCGCCGGAGGAATTCTTCGCGATCAGCCGATGCGGCAGATGCGGCCGGCGGATCCCGGCGCCATCCACATTCTCGATCGTGTGCTCCTGAACGAGCATCCATTCATATCCCGCCTCTTTTAAGGCCTTGATATATTCATAACACTGATCCGGATGGATCGGCAGATGCATCTCGGGCGGAGAGAACCCTTTCACCCGGCGCACCGCCTCCTCGCCGAACAGCGCGGCAAAATGCCGGCGCCAGGCCATGATATGAAGACGAAGGTCCGGGATCGGCGTCGAGGTCGCGACCGCATGCGACCACATCGTGCCGAGCCACTCCACATAGGTAAAATATTTCTTGTCGCACGTCACCCGGCGCAGGGTCTCGACCGCAGCCGTCTCTCCCATCTGCGGGATCCCCCACAAGAGGTTCCCTGAATAATCAAGCATGACCCGCGGATTCCTGCCTCGGGCCACAAGATCAGGAATAATCTCACCCATCCGGTAATAACAATGAAGAAAGACCGGGGCATTGTGATTGTCGCCGATCCCCTGATGGTCCATCATGTGTTTCAGATTCGAGATCAGGGCCGCCTCATGAAGGGCCCCTCCGCCGGCGGGGATCGTGGGCTGATGCATGTGGAGCGCGATCCCGAAGGCCGCCTGAACGTCGGCAAGCCGGAGATTCGAGAAGGCCGCGTAATCGGCGTTCGGCCTCAGCCGTGCGGCATCGTCATCGGTGAAAAAAATATCCGGCAGGCCGTTCGTCAGCATCCCGTTCATACGTTCTGTCTCCTTCGCTCGTTAGAGATAATATTTGGCGCAATCGATCTGAGAAAAAATATTGTCCCGCCATTCCACCTCGGCGAGCCAGTCCTCGTCAATCGTGTTCTTCAACAGATCATCATACAGCCGGGTGAAACGCGCGATATGAAGCCGCACCCGGCGGTTGGCGTAGGGGACCATGGTCCCGGACTTCATGATGAACGGCCAGTCGCTTGCCTCAGCGAGGAGAAGTTCCCGCGCCGCCTGGTTCAAGGCCCGCTTGACTAGCGAAGGTTTGCTCCGCGGCGACAGCTTGGCCTTGAATTTCCCGGCGAGCTCGACCATCCGTTCCCCGGCCTTATGGATATGCCGATAGATCCAGTCATTGCCGCCCTCGAGCCAGTACTCACTGTATCCTTTATATCCCCAGCTTGAGGTGGACGGCATCGCCATCTGGTTCGTGGGATATTCGGTCAGATATTCCGACGGCGTGATCGTCTTCACCGTATCCTGATCATAATGCATCTTACGGAACAAGAAATCAAGGAACATCGGGCCCTCGTACCACCAGTGCCCATAAAGCTCGGCATCATACGGGGCCACAATGATCGGCTTACGGTCCATGTGGGCCGCCACATGTTCGACCTGCTTCTCGCGATTGAACATAAAATGCCCAGCATGCTGGGCCGCCTTCTGACGGGCCCAGTCCGGCCGGTACGCCTCCTTATATTCCGTGCGTCCGGTGATGCGCCAGTATTTCATCCCGGTATTCACCCGCAACCCCGACGGATGGATGAACGGCCGGATATATTCATACTCGAGTTCATGCCCGATGTCGCGGTAATACTCACGATAATCCACATCCCCGGGGTAACCCTCCTGCGCGCTCCAGACCTGCTTCGAAGATTCCCAGTCACGGCCGAAGGCCGCGACCCCCGCCGGGGTATAGAGCGGGGCATAGACACTATAGCGCGGCCGCGGATCCGCGTTAATGATCCCGTGCGAATCCACAAAGAAATACCGGACCCCGGCATCACGCACGATCTCATCCACCCCGGGCAAAAACCCACATTCCGGCAGCCAGATCCCCCTCGGCTGACGGTCAAACGTCTTTTTATAATGCTCAACCGCGATCTTCACCTGCGCCTCAGCGGCCTTCGGATTGACACCGAGGATCGGAAGAAACCCGTGGGTCGCGCAGCAGGTAATGATCTCGAGGACCCCGGCATCCTGAAAATACTTAAAGGCCGCGATCAAATCCCGCTGGACCCCATCAACAAAATATTTTTTGTATTCACGAAAACGGTGATTGTACATCAGGGCCAAACCATGATAGTGGGCCTCATATCCCGTCCGATGAATCTCGCGTTCTGAAAGTTCGATCAGCCGGTCGAGATGACGAATATACCGGTCCTGAAGGAGTGGGTCCTGGAGCATGCTGATGAGCGGCGGCGTGAGCGACATCGTCACCCGGAACCGAACCCGCTCGCGGGTCAACTGATCAAAGACGTGCAGTAAGGGAATGTAGGTCTCGGTAATGGCCTCGTACAACCAATTCTCTTCGAGAAAATACTCTTCCTCAGGATGACGGACAAACGGCAGATGGGCGTGCAAGACTAACGCAAGATATCCTTTGGGCATGATCTATAACTTCTGTTTACGTGCCACCGGCACGACACGTCTCTCCGGCACCGCCCCGAGGCTCACTCCGCGTATTCAGTCTTCTCACGGTTAGCAGCGGTCGTGATCAGGCGCTGATGCCGCTGATTGAATGAAACCGCTTTAAAATCCAACGGAATGTGCGTATCGGTCGGCAGGGCCATCCGCAGGGTAAACGTCCCGTCGGGACGAAGGGCCACGGGCCGCCCGTGCCACGTCACCGTGGCATCCGGTTCGGTCCGGCCGTAAACGATCAATTCGGTCCCGAGTTCGAAGAAAAACCCCTCGGGCTTCGCCGGCGCCTGGGATGTGGTCCAGGACGAAACAAGTTCCTCACTCGCCCCGCCGGGCTGGCCGGCACGCTGCCCGCGGCCGCGGAGCCAGGCCTCTTCGGACGCGCCCAGGAGTATTTTTCGAAAATAGCTGTACCCCGGCAGGTCCATGTCTTCGAGCTCTTCCAATAACAGGTCCGCATCGCCGGTATCAATAGTCTTTCGCGTGGATTTTCGACGCCGTCGCGACAAGATCCGCCGGAGCAGCGGAAAGAGCCGGGCATAATAGGCGCGGATGTCCTCCTCCGTAAGATAGATCCGGAACCTCCGGCCCTTACCCCGTCGGGCCGCGGCAACCCCTTCCTTCCCCTCCGCCTCATCCTCAACCCAGCTCCCGCTCGCGTAGACATATGGTTCGGCGGTCACGGGCTCTTCACCCTCAGGCTGCACCACCTCCATCCAGACAAGTTCGTTCCGAGCAGAAATATATTCACGCGGGGTCGTGACAGCATTCGAACGCGCGAGCGCTTCAAAACGCCCGTCCGGCGCCCTCACCCCGATCTCCGCGCAATAAGTGACGTGATCACTCCAGAGATTTACATACCAATTATTCGCGTCAGGACCGACCTCGACATCGAACCAATGATGGGCATTCTGGCCATTAAAGTTGATCAGGGTCACATCGTACATCCTCAGAACCCACGCAGTGTGCCCCTGCTCCAGACCAAGACGCGCGCAGGCCTCACCCACCGCGGCCGGAGCAACCTCCCAATAGGCATGGACCCAGTGGGGATCGCGCGCCAAAAGGGTAATGCTTGTTGAACCATAATTGTCCGGCATCATCTCGCTGTCAACGAAAACTGCCTTGCGTGCACGTGAGGCATGGGAGAGATTCTCACGGATCATCCCGTTCAGCCGTGGGTTCGTCACCGCCGTCTTCGACGGATCGATCCGATCAATGGCCGTGGCCATCGCGGCCGCGATCGCCGAGGCCTTCCGCGGCCGGGCTGCTGCCTTTACCGCGGCCGGCGTCTTTTTGACCTCAGACTTCCGAACCGTTTTGGACGCGCTCTTGACCCTCGTCGTAGCAGCCTTCTTCACTGCCGCTGTCTTTTTCTTCGCTCGCTCTGCCACCCTTACAGCTCCTTCTCCTTACCCATAAATCGAAACGACCTCATCCGCGATGATATCCCATGAAAAAACCGACTCAGCCGCAATCCGTCCATTGCTGCCCATCCATCGGGCGTCATCAAAATCCTCGAACAATGACCCGATCCCCCAGGCAATCGACTCAGGATTGTCCGCGATCTTAAGTCCATTGATCTCATGCCAGACGATCTCGGAGGGCCCGCCATTCGCGCTCGCCACAACAGGCTTGCCCGCGCTCCAGGCCTCAAGGATCACGATCCCAAACGGCTCGTTCCGGCTCGGCACACAGACACAGTCCGTGGATTTAAACAGATCCTTTAAGCGCCATCCGTTGACATGACCCAAAAACCGGCAGGCGTGTTTGACCCCTATCCTCACGGACTGCTCCTCGACCTGACCGCGCATCTCTCCGTCGCCGGCAAAGACGAACTTCGCATTCGGATAGTACGACAAGACATGCGGGATCGCGCTCACCAGGAGGTCGACCCCCTTCTGATAGACCATGCGTCCGACAAAAAGGACCATCGGGTCCATCGGCCCGATATCATACATCTTCTTCACCGCGGCCGGCTCGACCCAGCCATCAAACTTTTGATAATCGATGCCGTTGTAGACGACATCCACTTTCGAATCCGGAACGCCGTAGATCCACTGCACCTCGTTCTTCAGCGAATGCGAGACCGCGATCACGCTGTCGGCCTCATAACAGGCCTTCCATTCAATATGACGGATCCGTTCGGAATTGCCGCCGTAAAAATTATTTCCGCAGCGGCCGTATTCGGTCGAGTGGATCGTAAAAACAGTATGGTTGCCGCGCCCCTGTTTGATCCAATACATGGCCGGCGCCGCGAGCCAGTCATGGGCATGGACCACGTCAAAGTGGCCTACCCTGTCCTCAGTAAAGAAGAAGGCATCGCAAAAGGCGCGGGACATATTATGGATCTCTTCGACAAAATCAAGATTCGCCCCGAACGGACAGCGATGATAATGAACCCCATGGATCCGCTCATAACGCGGATGATCAGGTTTCCCCATCCGGGTAAAGACGTGGACCTCATGGCCCTTACGCTGTAACGCGCAGGCGAGTTCGGTCACATGAAAGGCCACACCTCCCACATAGATCGAATGAACCGCCTCCCAGGATAGCAACGCGATCCGCATCTTAGGTCAACTCCTTCACCGAATTCAATGTGCCGAATTGATTAAGGATGGTATCGGCATTTTTAGGGTCGATCTGCCACTGTCCATCAACAACAAACTTATATTCATACCGGCCAGGCCGAGGCAAGGTCACATTCCGCCGCCAGATTCCATTCTTCATCCTGCGCAACGGGATCGTCGGCTTCCATCCCGTAAAATCCCCCACCAAAAAGACCTCGCGCGACTCAGGGCCGATCCACTCAAAAGGGATTCGGCTACCGTTCACGCCTGACTCTGCCCGCATAAGTTCCTCAGTCTTCACACCTAAAATCCGTGCAAGATCTTTAAGAATAGATGCTTTAAGTTCTCTCTTGTTCGCCTCCCACAGACAGATCGCCTGGCGGGAGACCCCGAGTTTACCGGCCAAATCTTTTTGGGTGAGTTTTTTCTTCTGTCGAATTCTCTTCAGATTTGTCCCGAACATATCGCCCTCGCTGCGCCTACTCTTATGGTGATGTAAACAAAACGTTAACAAACCGCCATCGCGTGAACACGATAAAATCATGATGCGACGTTACTACCAAATTGTATACATAATGTTTACTTTGTCAACATTTTTAATTCCCGGTCAGTTAAAAAACTCCAGCCGCACACAAAAAATCGTCGAGATCCCTGTTGATTTTTCCAGCCACCCGTGGTATGGTCTCATAGGATCGTAAAAATAACATAACTCCTATGAAGCCACTATTTTCCAAACTTTTTACCTTCGCCGTTCTCCTCGCGCTCGCCGTCTCTGCCTTCGTCATCCGATGGGATAATGTCCAAAAGAGCCGCAACTGGACGATCGATGAGATCGTTTACGCGCGCATGGCCCGGCAGATGAGAGAAAATCCCTACGCCTACAACACGATCGCCTATGGCCATGATTTGGCCTCAACCGGCCGGCCGCTTCCTGACTACTTTTTTGCCCCGCTCTATAAACACCCCCCGGTCTTCACGGCCGCGATAGCCGGGACCTTCCGCCTTTTAGGAACGCACTTCAAATATGCCATCCTCCCCTCCCTGATCATGGGAGTCCTTGCCATACCCGTGATCTACCTCTTGGGTTCGCTCGTCTTTAGCCGCTCGATCGGCCTCCTCGCCGCCCTGCTCCTCTGGATGGACCCAGTCTCGATCATCTGCTCTCAAAAGATCTGGCCGGATTCAATGATCGCCTTCTTCACCCTTCTGGCCGTGACGGGGTTTGCCTGGGCTGTCATAAAGAACGCCCCAGGAGGCTTTGTCGTAGCCGGAATCGCAACCGGGCTCGCCATCAATACAAAATACAGTGCCGGCCTGATCCTGGTCGTCTTTATCGGCTATGCCGTTCTTTACAACCGAGGACTCTTCAGACAACCCGTCTTCCGGATCAGCATGGCCCTGCCGATCCTCATGCTCACCCCATGGATCTTGTGGAATGTCGCAGTGTACGGCAGCAATAATATCCTCTCTGAGGTCTCGCATCACGACGAGGTCCTCGCCCTGGTGAATCTCATCGGCCAACAGGCCGCAGTGATCATGGTGGCTTTCGTGATCCTTGCCCTCCTTTCCCTTGTCATCACCAAGGTCAAAAAAACAAGCACCCCTGCGGCGGTCCGAACCCCGAGATCTCGCGACCTCTTGCAATATACAAGCTATGTCATCGCGATCCTGCTCGCCCACGCGGTCCTGAAGACTTTTATCCTGAACAGCCTCTCGATCGACCACGCGCCGACCACAACGTGGCAACAGAGTTTTTTCCGCTATGAACCGCCCGTCTTTTATTTCGGACGGCTCATCGAATTTAACCTCGTGTATCTCTTCGGATTCATCGGGTTGTTCACCTTTCATCCACGGGACCCCAAAGAAAGCGGCCTCATCCGCCTTTCGGCCGGAGCGATCATCATCTTTTTCATCCTCTGGGGGAATTTTCAATCACGCTACATCCTGCCGTCGATCCCGTTCATGCTGCTCTTGAGCAGCCACATGATCGTAAAGGCCTGGGACGCGGCCAACCGCCTCGAGCACCTCGTGCCCCGGCTGGCTGTCAAAGGCAGCCTCGCGGCCGTGATCCTCTATGCCGTCATGAAGACCGCTCTCCTGAACGCGGTTGTCAGTTTTCCCAATAATATGTGTTATTTTTGATCGGTGAAAAAACGGAGAGGCGTGAAAACCCTCGTCCTTAAGAAGGACGATCTCGGGACAACTCGATTTTTTTCACACGCAGAAGCACATCCTCGATGAGGCGGCGGTTCGCAGACATGAGGTCCGCGACAAGCCCGATCACGATGAACTGGATCCCGCTGATGAGAAACACCGAGGCGAGGATCAGCGACTGAATATTGCCTTGTCCCTTCCCGGCCCAAAACAGCAGAAGAAACCGCCAGACCACGAGCCCGCCGATACACAGGCAGATCACACCGGCGTTCAAAAACATCCGCATCGGATTGAACATCGCCCAGACACGGACCATAGTGATCAACGAACGACGGATGTACTGCGGGATGCTTTTAAAAAGACGCGACGGGCGATGAACATCATTCGTCTGGATCGTGATATTTTCGATCGCGAGGCCCTTGTGCCCGGCCTGTATGATCGACTCGATCGTGTAGGTGTACTCGGAAATAATATTGAGCCGCAGGGCTGCCTCACGGCTGTAGGCGCGGAACCCCGTCGTGGCGTCCGGGATCTGAGCGCCCGAGAGCTGGCGCACAACCGCACTCCCCAGCCGCTGGAGCCGTTTCTTGATCCACGAGAACTGCCGCACCCTTTCAATATCGCGATTCCCGATCACGATATCCGCGCGCCCGGCCATGATCGGCGCGACCAATCTGGGAATATCCGCACCCTTATACTGGCCGTCGGCATCCGTGTTCACGATGACGTCGGCTCCACGCGCGAGACTCGCGTCGATCCCGACCTTAAAAACGACCGCGAGTCCTTTTTGTTTGGTCAGACGCACCACATGATGAACCCCATGGGCCCGCGCTACCTCGGAGGTGGCGTCCCCGCTCCCGTCATCAATGACCAGGGTCTCGATCACATCGATCCCGTCGATATGCCGCGGAAGGTCCGCCAGGGTCGCCGGAAGGCTCTCGGCCTCGTTAAGACAGGGGATCTGGATGATTAATTTCATGCCGCTCCTTCGTGGATCGTCTCATGTGATGGTATTCTAAAAGATTCCGGAGGAGCGGACAAGACAAAAAAGAAGTTTCCTGTCAACCCGCGAGGAGAGTTCGGGATAACACCTGATAGGCCGCGGCGCTCAGGGTCCAGGCCACGACAAACGTATAGACCGCGCTCACAATGGCCCACCGGGTCCCGATCTCTTTGCGGACCACAGCGAGGGTCGCGACACACGGCACGTAAAGGGCTACCATCACCAAAAAAGCATACGCCGCCGCCGGCGAGAACTCCTGCGCGAGGACCGACGACAAGGCCTCCCCCTCGGCCCCGTAAAGAGTCGCGAGGATCCCGACAACCGTTTCCTTCGCCATCACCCCGAAGAACAGGGCCACCCCTGCCTGCCAAAAACCAAACCCCCCAGGCTGAAAGATCGGCGCCACCCACACCCCGATCCGGCCGATGAGGCTCTGGTCCGAGGCATAGCCCACCCCCCAGGGCAGCGACGCGAGCGCCCATGTCATCACCACAAAAAAGAAGATGATCGTACCCGCCTTTTTCACAAACAACCAGGCCTGGATCCACATATGACGCAGAACGTCACGGCCGTGAGGAATCCGGTACGGCGGCAATTCCATGATCAACGGAGCGGTCTCCCCACAAAAGACAAACTGACGAAAGACCTTGGCCACGGCGATCGCGACAACGATCCCGAGGAGATAGAGTGAAAAAACGATCACCCCCTGATACCGCTCAAAAAAGACCCCGGCAAAAAGGGTATAGACCGGCAGACGGGCCGCGCAGCTCATGAGCGGCAGGATCAAGATCGTAAGAATCCGGTCTTTCGGCGAGGCAAGAGTCCGCGCCGCCATCACCCCAGGGATCGTGCACCCGAATCCCAACAGCATTGGGATAAATGATTTCCCGTGAAGCCCCAAGGCATGCATGAAGCGGTCCATAATGAACGCCGCCCGCGCGAGGTAGCCGCTGTCCTGCATCACGGCGATCCCAAGATAGAGAAGCATGATATACGGCAAGAACGCGATCACGTTCCCCACCCCCGGGATCACCCCGTCAGCGATGAGGGACGCTGTCCACGACGGAAATCCGATCGAGACGATCCTCGGGGCCGCCGCGTGGGATAGGGCCTCAGTCCCGGCCTCAATCAAACGGACCGCGGGTTCCCCCAGGGCAAAGACATATTTAAACAACCCGTACATCGCCCCTAAAAAGATCGGTAACCCCAGGATCCGGTGGGTCAGCACTCGGTCGATCCGGTCTGAGACGGTGACGATGTCCTCGAGGGTCATGACCTTAACGACGCACTCACCGACAAGCCCTTTAATAAAGGCATAGCGCCGCGCCCGCATGGCATCCTCATACTCATCCCCACGCGAGCCTTTGATCTCATCCACTGCATGAACAATCCGGGCGCCGTCGGGCAGCCCGGCAAGGAACCGATAGGCCGCGGCATCCTGATCAAGGAGCTTGATCGCCAGCCCTCGATGAGAGACCCATGAGACAACGCCTGATTGGCCAAGAACCGCCTCGATACGTTCAAGGACCGGCTCCATCTCGCCATACGACGCATGAACGGCCGACTGGGCAGCGCCCCCACGGTCGGGTCCGAGCGACATCTCTAATTCCGAAAGACCCTGTCCACGCGCGGCCACGCATTCATGAACAGCGACGCCAAGGACGCTCGAGATCATGTGACGATCGATCGTGATCCCCCGCCGCCGGGCGAGATCCATTTTATTAAGACAGACAACGACATCCTGACCGATCTCAAGGAGCTGATAGACAAGGTAGAGGCTGCGTTCCAGATTCGAGGCGTCAAGAATACACACGACCAGATCCGGACGTTCCTGAAAAAGAAACTCGCTCGCGACCCGTTCGTCCTCAGAGTAAGACGTCAAGCTATAGATCCCCGGCAGGTCCACGACCCGGCAAGCGCGGCCCGCGATCTCGGCCACCCCCTCACGCACCTCAACCGTTGTCCCAGGCCAGTTCCCCACGGTCTCGGTCCCTCCGACGAGATAATTAAAGACCGTGGTCTTCCCGCTATTCGGATTGCCGGCCAGGGCGATCGTATAACACTCAGCGGTCATCTCACCCTCCCTGGGCGCTGTGGTCTGGACCGAGCTCAACATATTCAACAAAGATCCGATGGCTCATCCCTCGGCCAATGGCAAGACGGAGATTGTCATGCGCCACAATAAGCGGGCCAGCCGCATTTTGAAGGACGCGAACCCGCGCGCCCTTGCGAAGGCCCATATGCTCGAGCTGACCGCGGAGCCCTTTCCCGGCATCGATCTGAACAATAGTGACAGGCACGTTCAGCGCCGCTGTGTTCAAAGACACCATAGAACCCCCTTAAAATCTTTTCAAAAACGTCGGGTCTGCCGCCCGTTGTTCATCGATCCATTGAAGGAACCGCCTCATCCGTTCCGCGGTCTCGGTGCCCATCCCATGCTCCATGGCACAGGCCTCCTCTTCAGCGCGCACATGGCCGATGCCTAACACCTCTTCAAAAAACCTCCTAAGCACACAGTGGCGGCCAAAAACCCGTCGGGCCATCTCCCGTCCCGCGGGACTGAGCGACACCCCTTGATAAGGCTCCTGGACAACCAGGCCTTTTTCTTTCAGGGCAGTCAAGGCCTCGGTCACCGAGGGGGCCTTGATCGACAAGGCCTCGGCAAGGTCCTTGACCCGGACCTGATCTCGTGCCTCTTCGAGACGATAAATGCACTCCAAATAATCCTCATGCGCGGGCGACACCTTCATGGCCATTCAGACCCTCCTTCTGAACGCTATAATATTAGGTTAACCTAACTTTGTCAAGCGGGAACATGCGGTTCAACGGATGCTTTAAGGAAAGACTCAACATTATCGTTCGGAATGAAAATAATGACTGCCCACGGTGAGATAACAGGCGTTGATCACGTCGCGTCGTCCGACCACGCCTTCGATCTTGCCGTCAACAACAACAGGAAGGGTATGGATATTCTGATCGTTCATCAGCCCGATAAGATCATAGAGCGAGGTCTCAGGGGTAACACAGGTAACCGCCCGGGTCATGACGCCACCGACAAGCTGACAGGACCTCTCGCGGGGGTCACGGCCTTTCTCGACATCGGCAATGATCCCCTCCATCACGCCAAACAGATCCGAGGCCGTGACGATCCCGATCAACGCCTCCTCATCGTCGACAACAGGGACCCCACTGATCTTAAACCGCATGAGGAGCATCGCGACCTCAACGATCGTCTGATCCGGGGTGGCCGTGACGGCAAAACGTGTCATCAATTCCCCGGCCCTGACCGCTTTTAACCGCTTTTCCATCGACATCGGACTTCCCTCCGCATCCTTATTATCCACCATTCAAGGGATGGGGCAAGGGTTTTGAATCTGCGGTCGCGCGGACCTCAGGCGTCAAGACGTTCCGGGTGATGACGCACCACCTTCGCCTGGATCATGTAAATAATGTCCTCGGCGATCGATACCGCCCGGTCGCACATCCGCTCGCAGTCCCGGGCCACCAAAATGATCGGCACGCCTCTCGGCGCCAGGCTCCCGTCCTTGACCAAAAACGAATAAATGACCTCATTGAACACGGCATCCCTCAGGCGGTCGCTCTCCTCATCGGCCTCTATGACCTGACGGGCAAGCTGAATATCCTTACGAATAAAGGCCTCGCCGACATTCCGGACCATCCGTTTCGCGATCGCGGCCATGCGTTCAATATCCGTGAGCGGTTTCAGGGGCGGCTCGCCGGCGAGCTGGATCGCGCGCTGGGCGACATTCACGGCCAGGTCCGCGATCATCTCCATCTCGGAATTGACATGGATCCCGGTCGTGATACTCCGAAGATCAATGGCCATGGGCTGATTAAGCGCCAAGAGATCAACGGCCATCGTGTCGATCTCATTCTCCCACTCGTCAATCTGTTTGTCCTCGGCAATGACCTCACGGGCGAGATCGGCATTCTGGTCGACCAGGGCCCGCACCGCCTTATCAATCGCCTGTTCGGCACGTTCGGCCATGCGTAAAATCTGCGTGTTAAAACGTTCAAGCTCTTCATGAAAATGTCGATCCATTGATCCATCCTTTCCTTACATGGATATCCCCGAGACGATTTTTGTCTAGCCGAACCGCCCGGTGATATATTCCTCTGTTGTCTTGACCCGGGGTTTCGTGAAGAGGTCCGTCGTCGAACCAAATTCCACCAACACCCCCTGCATAAAGAAGGCGGTCCGGTCCGAGATCCTGGCCGCCTGCTGCATATTGTGCGTCACGATAATGATCGTGTACCGCTGTTTGAGACGGATGATCAGTTCCTCGAGTTTCGCGGTCGCGATCGAATCCAGGGCCGAGGCAGGCTCATCCATCAACACGATCTCAGGCTGAATCGCCAAGGCCCGGGCGACACAGAGACGCTGCTGCTGGCCTCCGGAAAGGGAGAGGGCATTCTCGTGAAGCCGGTCCTTAACCTCATCCCAAAGGGCGGCGTCCTTCAGGCACTGCTCGACCCGAAGAGTCAATTGAGCCTTATTCTGAATCCCATTCACGCGCATCCCATAGGCCACATTATCAAAAACCGATTTCGGGAACGGATTCGGCCGCTGAAACACCATGCCGACCTTCTTCCTCAGGTCCACGACATCAATCTCTGGGGCATAAATATCCTGTCCGTCGATACTGATCAGCCCCCGGCACCGCGTCCCGGGGATGAGATCATTCATCCGGTTCAGGCACCTCAAGAATGTTGATTTCCCGCACCCCGATGGGCCGATAATACTCGTCACCTCGCGGCAGGCGATGTCGAACGAGACATCCTTAACCACATGATGATCGCCATAGAAAAAATCGAACCCCCTCACCGTCACACAGATCTGCTGTTGGCCTGTTGTCATATTAATCCCTCTGCGCCTTTCGTAAATGATATCGGAGGATGACCCCCGTTAAATTCATCAAGAACACCATCGTGATCAGCACAAGCGCCGTCCCATAAGCGATCGGCCGGGCCAAGGCGATATTCCGATGCTGTGTGGCCATAATATAGAGATGATACGGAAGCGCCATGAACTGATCTCGAACCGACTCGGGGAGCCGCGGCAAAAAGAAGGCCGCACCAGTAAATAAGATCGGAGCTGTTTCTCCGGCCGCGCGGGCAAGCCCGAGGATCGCTCCGGTGAGCATCCCTGGGACCGCGTACGGCAAGACGTTTGTGCGGATCGCATACCACTTCGTAGCGCCCAGGGCCAGGGCCCCTTCGCGATAGCCCTTCGGAACAGATTTTAACGCCTCTTCCGAAGCTGTAATGGTCCACGGTAGGGTCATGAGGCCCAGGGTCAGCCCGGCGGCAAGGATCCCGGTCCCGAGGCGCATCAACTCCACAAACAAGGCGACACCAAAGAGGCCATAGACGATCGACGGCACACCCGAAAGATTCCGGATCGCCATACGAATGACCCGGGTCACGATCCCGCTTTGCGCATATTCATTAAGATAAATCGCGCAGCCCATCCCCAAGGGAACCGCCACCACCGCGGTAATGATCGTCACATAGAATGTCCCCACGATCGCGGGAAGAATCCCCCCCTCAAGCATCCCGTCGGTCGGCGCGTGGGTCAAAAAGGTCCACGAGATCACGCCGATCCCTTTTCGCACAATATCAAAAAAGATCATGGCAAGAAAAAGGACGACCATGCCCATGCATAGGGCCAAGAGCGAGAAACCAAGCCGTTGATGTATTTCCTTCTGTCGACGCATTCAAACCTTCCCGATCAATAAGATGTTTTCCGTTTATAATTTTCCAAAACCGTATCGGCGATCATATTGATAATAAATGTAATAATGAAAAGGACGAGGCCGATCGAAAACAGCGCGTAATAATGCGTCGTGTTATACGCCACCTCCCCAAGCTCAATAGCAATCGTCGCGGTCATCGTCTGAATCGCGCTGAATAATCCGTCTGGCATGGCTGGGGCATTTCCCGTTGCCATCAAGACCGTCATCGTCTCACCGATCGCCCGGCCCATGCCGAGCATACAGGCGGCCAAGATCCCGGATGAGGCCGCGGGCAGACGGACAAAGATCA
Source organism: uncultured Planctomycetales bacterium (assembly GCA_964450385.1). Lineage (GTDB taxonomy): Bacteria > Omnitrophota > Gorgyraeia > Zapsychrales > JANLHA01 > JAKLFA01. The sequence continues at coordinate 28,821 of CAYVEC010000007.1, read as the reverse complement.
ATGTCTGCCACCGGCTGGCGCCCAATGCCAACGACGCCTGCTGGAAGGTCTTCGGCACACTCCCGAGCGCGTCCTCAGAGAGGCTGATGATCGTCGGTAACGCCATGATCGCGAGGAGGACAGCGCCGTTAATCGCGTTGAGACCATTATATTGACCGGTGGCCCGGGCGATCATCGGCCCCACCAAAACGATCCCCAGAAATCCAATAACGACCGACGGGATACCGGCCAGGATCTCAACCACGGGTTTAGCGATCTCCCGAACCCGGGGGGTTGCGACCTCAGACAAATACGCCGCGGCCCCGACCCCCAGCGGCACCGCGATCATGAGGGCCCCGACCGTCACCATAAAAGTGCTCACCACCATTGCGAGGATCCCATAGGTCGCCTTATAATACGATGACGGATTCCACCGGGCGCTCAACAAAAATTCCTTAATGGAGATCTCTTGAAAGGCCGGCAATGAGTTCCTCACTAGAAGGGCAAAGATCAAGACAAGGATCCCGACAACAAGAAACCCGTTGATCAGAAAAGCCGCTTCGATGAGCCGTTCCTTCACCTTATGTTGACGCATCTGTCACCCAACCTTTTCCGTCGGTATATAGATCTGCGGCAGGGAGTCCCTGCCGCAGATCACGATTAAAGACCTGATGTCGTTCGGTTGAAATCCTGATAATCCTTCGGGACTGCAAAGAACCCGAGGTCTTCGACAACCTTTTGACCTGCGTCACCAAGTTCAAAGGCCAAGAATTCCTTAATGGCCCCGCTCGGCATGCCGTTAATATATTGATTAAGCGGCCGAACGATCGGATAGACCCCGGTCTTCACTTCACTCTCATGACGCGGGTCTGAATACACACTCGCCGCGTTGCGGGCGACCCCTAGGACCCGAAGCCCGTCCGACGACTTTTTGACATACCCAACCCCGACGTATCCGATCCCTGACGGATCATTCTTCACCGCCTCAACGATCTGAGAGTTCCCATTCATGCGGTTCATCTTAGGTGAATAATCGCCCTTAAGGACCTCATCCATAAAGAACCCGAACGTCCCTGAATTCGACTGCCGTCCATACAAGGTGATCGGCATATCCGCCCCGCCGACCTGAGACCAATTTTTCACCTCGCCGCGGAAGATCTTTCCGATTTGATCAACTGTCAGCCGTTCAACTTGATTGCTCTGGTGAACGATCAGGCTGATCGCGTCAACCGCGATCACAAGGCGCGTCGGACTGATCCCCTTGGTCTGGGCCTGAGAGACCTCGGAAGGCTTCATGCTCCGCGAGGCGTTCGCAATATCGCATTTCCCATTGATCACAGCCGCGATCCCGGTGCCTGACCCTCCCCCGGTCACCGCCAGCATCCGCCCAGGATTTTGCTCCATGTAGGCCTCAGCCAAACGCTGGACCAAATTCACCATGGTATCTGATCCCTTAATCTGAAGCATCTCTGCTTGCGCCGCCCCGCTGCACAATAACGCGACAGCAATTACCAAAAGTCCCTTGTTCATCATGTTCATTTTCTCTCCTCTGTAAAAAACTCTTCTCATCATCGACTTTAAAACTTGATCCCGATATCCGCCTGAACTAAATGCTCTTTATTTTTTGTGCCCTCTTTCGCGTTGCTCTGGTAATAATCAAGCCCAAACGTCACGTTCTTCTTCCAGCAGTAATTCCACATCACCTCATGACTCTGACTATTCGTCTTTCCGCTATAACGATCTGAATCGGGATAGGCATCAGGGAAGGCGTCCTTATCAAGACTGGCATAAATATATTTCATATCCCAATCCCCCGGCTCACTGATCTTGCTCTGACCGAACTTCACACCAGCCGCCCATCCGGTATCCTGAGATACACCCCGTGACACATTCTTCACATAATCACCAAAAAAAGCGATCCGGTCATCGGCGCCCCAGGGGAGCCCACCGAGTAATTTTTTAAAACCGATCTCCGCTGATCCGCCCAGGGCGTCATAGTCATAGACCAGCTGGTTCGACCCATTCACGGTGTTCCCGTTCTTGGCATGATCCAGTTGACGGCCTTGGATCCCATTGAACCCATAGTACACAGCCGCGAGCTTTGAATCGAACGCGTCCGCCTTCATCCCAACGCCAGCCTGAACATAGTGCAGAAACGGGTCAGTATGCTGGCCGTTATTATTTGAAGAATGGGAATTGATGTCATCGATAATCCATGACCCTATATTAAAGAATGCCGTTGTATCATCCATGATCTCATGGTTATACGCTGCGGAATCCCCCTCAGGATTAATGTCGCCATCCCACAAGAGATCTGTAGTTGTCCAAAGATAATCCTTGGATTCAAATTTTCCCGCGATCAGCTTAAAATCACTGATCGGGGAATACTCCGCATAAGCCAAATCAATATAAACGTTCTTTTTGCTGAAATTGTCTTCGATCGTCTGATTCGTTGAGCGGCTGTCATAGGTGTCCCCCGTTGCCAGCCGAGCCCCAACTTTTAGATTCGACAAGGGATTGGCCTCAAGCCCCAGTCGAAGACGGTATCGGCCACGATTCCTCCACGACGAATAACTCTCCTGCTTCTCCCCTTGATACCGAAGCCTCAGGTCCCCTTTGAGCTTCATCGTCTGGATCCAGCTCGGCATGGTATCCATCCGCCCCTGAGCGATCTGTCGAGCGACATCCATCTTCGTCTCATCTTTTACGATCTGCGCCTCAACCGGAGTCAAAACCCCCTTTCCCACGAGCTTCTGAAGCAAGACATCGATCTCCGCGGCCCCTGCCGTAGAGAGCGAGCCTCCTACCACAAGGGCAACCGCACACAGCATCACAAATAGTCGTTTCATCATGGCTCCTTTCCTCTCGTTAAAAATCCTGATTCTGACCGCATGAGGGTCACCGTCGATGATCCATGCGTCTCATCAGAGTATACAAAAGGAGATTGAAGGAGATTTGATAGGAACGTGAAATTTGTGTGAAGGAAACAATGAGCTACGCTGACGGCAGACGAAGGATGAAGCACGACCCCTGATCGAGACGGCTCACGAGCGAGACGGTCCCCCCGTGCGCCTGAATAATATGTTTAACAATCGACAATCCAAGCCCCGTCCCACCCATCTGCCGTGAGTGGGCCTTGTCGACCCGATAAAAACGCTCAAAGATCCGCGGCTGATCCCGCTCAGGGATCCCGATCCCAGTGTCCTCAACGCGGACCTCGACCCATCCCGGTTCGGAACGGACCGCCGAGACCGTAACGGTTCCCTTCGATTTGTTATATTTAATCCCGTTATCAAGGAGATTAATAAAAACACGGACGAGACTCCGTTCATCTCCGAGGACTGCGATCCCCGCAGCGCCCTCGACCCTTACTGTGATCCCGGCCGCATGCGCCTGAGGGGTCACCATGGCTGACGCCTTCTCAATTAGCGCGGCCAGCGAACACGGGGCCATGTCCATCCGTGAGCGGCCAGATTCCAAGGCCGACAGATCAAGAATGTCCTCGATCAACCGGGCAAGATGATCGGCCTCGGAACAGATCGTGCGAACAAACTCAGGAGCGTGGACCGGATCCGTCAGGGCGCCATCCATGAGAGTATCTGCATACCCCTTGATATTGGTCACCGGCGTCCGAAGTTCATGCGAGACATTAGCAATAAAATCCCGGCGGATACGCTCCAATTTTCTCAATTCCGTCTCATCATGAAAGACCAGGACCGCCCCATCATTGATCCCGCCCCGCATGACCGGCGCCCCCTGAACAAAAATATGACGTTCAACCGGGTCCGAAAAAACCACCTCACGGGTCACGGAACCGCCTCCGCCGCCCAGACACTCCTTGATGATGTCCTGAACGTCCGCGTTCAGAATGACCTCAAGCGGACGCTGACCGATCGCGCGGTCGCTTAAGGCCATCATCCGCCTCAGGGCGGCATTAAGCAAAAAGACCCGTCCCTGCCCGTCAACGACAAGGACCCCGTCTGTCATCCCGGCGAAGACCGCCTCCATACGCGACCGGTTGAGCTCGATCTCACCGATATACCGTTCGATGTGATCAGCCATGTCATTAAATGTCCCCGCAAGCTCTCCGACCTCATCCCGGGTCTGGACAAAGGCCCGGCTTGAAAAATCACCGCTCGCGATGAGCCGCGCCGCCCGTGAGATCTCGAGCAAAGGCCGGGCCACCCAGCGCGCGGCGCCATATCCAGCCACCGCTGACACAAGAAAGGCGCCGCAGCACATGATGATCAAAAATTTCCGAAGTTCATCTTCAGCCGCCTGAATGTCAGCAAGCGGCATCGCGAGCCGCACAAACCCCCGTGCCGGCTCACCAAAGGCCGCCGCGACATAAAGCATCTCCTGCTGAACCGTCGTGCTGAACCGCCGCGAAGTCCCCATCGGCGAAACACGCGCCGCTTGAATTTCAGGCCGTTCCCAATGATTCTCAACCGCGGGCAACGATGCCTCAAGAAGATCCGAATCCGCGAGGACATGTCCTTCTGCATCAATGATCGTGGCCCTCAACCGCGTTTCGGCCGCGATCCGTTCCGTCGCCCTCTGCCAGGGAACGCGTTCCATTTGAGAGACCTCATCAAAATAAAGACGGACCACGCCCAATTGCCGACGAAGACCGGCCTCAACCCGCTTATACATATCCTGTTGCAGCGAGCCGTTCAAATACAAAAAAACCGCTAGGAGCAAGGCCCCGCAGATAGCGGCAACAACGATCGTGATTTTGTTATAGAGACGAACGCGCATGCGACGTGTTAATCCTCATCCCTGATCTTATATCCAAGTCCGCGAACTGTTTCGATCAACGCGGCGGCTCGGCCCAATTTTTGACGGAGCAGCTTCACGTGGGTATCCACGGTGCGGGTCGTCACCTCCGCCGAGATCCCCCAGACATCATCAAGAAGGGTCTCCCGGGTCTGAACCCTGCCTTGACGCCGCATGAGGACCTCGAGAAGCTTGAATTCCATCGGCGATAACGAGACCTCCCGCTCATGCGCATGAACCGTATGCCGCGGGACATTAAGGGTGATCGCCCCGACGGTCAAAATATCTTTCTTGTTCCCCTCGGGTTCATGGCGCTTCAAGACGGCCTTCATGCGTAAGACAAGCTCGCGTGGGCTGAAGGGTTTGACCATATAATCATCGGCCCCAAGTTCAAGCCCAACGATGCGGTCGATCTCCTCGCCTTTCGCCGTCAGCATGATCACCCGAACGTCGGCAGCCTCCGGCATCTTCCGGATCCGGCGACAGGTCTCGAACCCATCCATCTTCGGAAGCATCACATCCAGGACAACGATATCCACAGCCTCGTGGGCCAGCCGCTTGATCGCCTCTTCACCCGTGATCACATGCTCCGCACGAAAACCCTCCCGCTCAATATTATATTTGATCAGCCGGGCGATATTCGCATCATCCTCGACAATAAGCGCGCGTTTGACCTCCACCCCTGCCTCCGCTAGTTCCGCTACACAAAAATAAACCGCCGCTGCTGAAACCGCCGGCTCGCTATCCGTGACCCCTCGCTACTACGCCCCTCACGAAAGATGCCGCTCCCCACCGAAGCAGTCAGCGCCGACCGACCTGTCCGCCGACCCTGCTTCAACGATCCCTCAACCCGGCATCCCCTTCTGACCTGAATCGCATCATGTCTCATCCTGTCCTCCTCTGCGCACCTGACAACCCATTTGATGATACGGTCCCCGTGTTAACGCGGAGAGAACAGAATGAAAACTTTTCGTGAACCTTTATGGGGGCAGCGCCCCACTGCCTAAAACGACGTCGACTCAATCCCTGGCATACGGCCCAGACCTTTAAAGATAAAACTATCTCTAAACGCGTCAAAGGCGGAACGGTATTTGGGAAAATATTCAGGACGGGTAATATACTGAATCTTCGTGAGGCGATTGAAATCATCGATTACATAGAAGGTCAAAAGGACATAATCAGGATCCGCGTTTCGAAAGAGGGTCCAGTAACTCACGTAACCGCCGACCTTGAGCTGTCCCTGATCAAGGAGCTGTCCAGGAACCTGGGCGAGCTGGGCCAGGACCTCGGGAAAAAAATCCTCGGCGAAGAGCGCCCCCTCGGACTTCGTCCCATAGATCGAAAAAACGGCCTGAGGCGACAGGTACAGGTCATCGGTCTCGGGGCTGGAAAACCGCACCTCATCATCAAGCTGCTCTTTCTCCCAGCCTTCTGGAATACGCACTCGATACCACGGACCGTTATACACGCTCGGGTCATAGAGCTTCTCCACGACGGTTCGAACAGCAAACACGATCAAAAGAACGAGCAGGAGCTTGACGATCAGATTTTGTTCCATATCCCTCCCTGTCCCTACTCGAGCGGCAGGAGACGCGCCCCGGTCTCCGGGTCGAACTCCAGGTCAGCGCTGTAGCGTTTGCCTGTCACGGGTGAATATTTGATCGTGACCGCGGTCGGGTCAAACGAGCCCGAGATCGTCCGGATCGCCGACATGGCCTCGGGATCCGTCTGAAGGGTCTTAACGGTCTCGACAAGCTGTTCTCGGCGGACCGGACGCGCGGAGATTCCGCCGGCCACCGACTCCAAGGCGGTCACGGCATCGCCGAGATCCTCATCGGAACGCGTGTTCAAGAGAGACCCCCCATTCACGGCAAGAGACGGATGGCGCGCGATGTGCCGAGCGCACCCCGACGACAAAAAAACAGCAAGGCCGATTATTGCAACGACGCTTGTTATCCGTTTCATGGTCATCACCCCGATAGTATAAAACAAAAGCCGTTCGGGCGCCAACACCTTTTCACCAGGTCAGGATCGCGAGCGGCTCGGGCGGTACACGACCGGCCGGCCCGAAAAATGATCCGCCTGGGCCGCGACCCGCGCCTCCAAACGCCGGAGCTGCTCGACAAAATCCCGCTTGGCCCTCTGGCTGTCCGGAGCCTCAAGGTCCAGGACGTTCACCCCGCGGCGCTTGCGGTAATACGCATAATGTTTCGCGGCCATGGCCTGGATCCGCGCAAGCGGGACCGGCCGGCGGAGCAATCGCAAGATCTGCCCCCGCATCCGTTCGATCTCGGCGGAGGACGCCCGCTTGAAACCCGCGGCCATGAGCACGCCCAAGACCCGGGCCTCGACCTCATGGATTTCCTGGCACATGAATTTTAAGATATGCCACACATCATAAAGATCCGCCGCCCCTCGGATCGGATGACGTTTCAGCCAGACAAAGGCGTGGAGCCGGCGCGACCAGTCCCACCATTTCCACGGGCTCTCGAGGTCCGCGGCTGGGATCAAAAAAAGATCTTCGCCGAGGATCCGGCTGCCAAAGACCCCGGGCGACTTGCCCAGCCGGTGCTCCTTCAGGGTCGTCCGATACACCCCGCAGCTCGGGCTCCCTTCCATAAAGACACAGGCATCGGCCCCGGACCGACGGAGCATGCCGACTGTCTCCTCACAGGCCGCCCGGACCAGGGCAGAGACATCCTGGCCGCGTCGATTCTTCACGCGGGCCCGGCCCTGCCAAAAATCATCTCCATTCCCGCTTACGAGACGGACCGGGTCGCGGGGCACGCCAAGGCCCGCCGCGACCTCAGGGCACACCGGCAGCCAACGATAGTCATGGGCCTCGCGTCCGAGACACGCCAATCGGTCCCACCCGCGATGGTTCCACCGCGTCGGCGCGCCAAAACAGCAGGCACTGATCCCAATAATGATCTTTTGATCTAACACATAGGCAGGCATGTCACATCCTTCGCTACACGTCCAATTTCGTCGACGGGGCATCCGCATCAAGGCCGCGAAGACGCCATCGGACCGCGAGCGGCGCGCTAATCAACCGCACCACCGGGGCCTCCGGAGGCGTCGTTCCGACCGCGCACCCGGCACAGGCGCAGACCTCCCCCCAGGTCTTCAGCCGCCCGGTCATGGGATGCGCGACCTCGATCTCCCGGCCATTCTGTTCGCAATAATACCGATAAAACGCCATCCCCGCCCCCCGTCACCTCCATCAAATATCGATATTAAGCCCGTGCTTCACCGCGAACCCGACGCCGAAATTCACCGCCGCAACACCAAGGCTGATCGCGAGCATCTCGATAAATTTCCTTCTGAAATTCAATCCCTTGGCCACGGCCACGTAATAATTAAAAACCGCGATGACCGTCATCGCTACGGCCAGGGTCACGCCGAGACAGACAAAGACCTGGGTAAAAATAAAATACGGCGCAACAAGCACGGTGACCACCCCCACATAGGCCGTCCCGGTATAAAGGCTCGCCCGCAGGGGATCCCGGCCGTCGGCCTCATCCTTGGTCGAGAGATATTCCGACGCCGCCATCGAGAGAGAGGCGGCCACTCCAATGATGAGACCTGAGGCCGCAATGAGCCGGGTCTCCTGAAGCGCCAGGGTAAACCCGGCCAGGGCCCCGGTAAGCTCGACAAGGGCGTCATTCAGGCCGAGGATGACAGAACCGGTGTAACGCATCCGCTCTTCATCGATCATCGCGAGGAGTTCCGCCTCATGACGCTCTTCATCGGCCACAATGTCACGGACCCCGGGGTCCACGGCTACAAGCTGGCGATAATGCTCCTGGGCAAGATCCTCGCCCTGCTCCATGAGCTTGAGGGTAAAATTTAATCCCAGAACCCTGGCCAAGAGAACATAGAACAACACCTTGATCCGGTCCGGATACACATCAACACCGCTAAACGCTTTATAAAAATGATAATGCCGCAATTCATCATCGGCGATCTGGCTCACAAGGGCTCGATTCCGCTCATTCGAAATCGACCGGGCAAGTGATCGATAGATCAGGTGTTCGGTGATCTCCGCCTTCTGCGCGTCAAGCACGGCTCGGTGTGTCTGTGGATTAATCATCTGGTCGCCTTTCCGTGTCTATCCTAAGACCACGACGATCCGACAGGTCTCTTCCGCCGCGATCCATGCCCGGGGGATCACTGCCCCGTCGGTGCTCAGCTCGGCCGCGACCGCCCGGCCGTTCAGGGTCACGTCGTTGATCTTATAGCCCCCATAATCCAGGCCACGGGGATTTTTGATCGTGACCTCAAGGCCCCGACCGGCAAACAGACACCGGACCCTGGCCTCCCGGGTCTTCGGGTCAAATTGAGCGGCGCGCAATTTCGGCGAGATTATGAGGTCCCCTTTCTGACCCCTCACCCCAAACATCTGCGTCAAGACGAGAAGGGCGTACCAGCTCGCGGACCCGGTGAGATAACAGTACATCCCCCGGCCCTGGGCATCAAAATATTCCGGGATGTTCGGATAGATCTTGCTGACCTCCGTATTCATCGCCATGCGGTATAACGCGAGGGCCGCCTCATAACCGGCCTCCACAAATCCGCGCTGATACAAGGCAAAGGCATACATCGTCGCCATATGGCTGAAGACCGCCCCGTTCTCCTTAGTCCCGTAGGCAAAACTAAAGGCCCGGCCCAGATCAAGATAATTGCGCAGGCCAAAATCCGTATTCAAACGATGCCCGCCATGGACCGGGTCTTTTAAAAAGGCATCAACGCTGCGCACGGTTTCAGCGACCGCCGCCGTGTCCGCGACCCCATGCATGATCGGGAAGACCTGACCCGTCAGGGTCATGCGGACGCGGTCGCCGCGCTGCCCCTCGACCCGCTCCCCCCGATTATCATAATACCCGTTGAACCACGCATACCGCTTGCCCCCGGCCTCGGCGGTGATCCATTCCTGGCGCCGGATCTGCCCCTCAAGCCACGCCGCCTTTGCCCGCAAGTCCGCGATGATCTCAGAGACAGGAACACGCCGCTTGTGCCCGCTGACGGCCGGCTGGACCGAAGGGAAATATCGCTCGTAGAGACGCCTGCGTTTCGCCGCAGGATCATCATAGTCCCCCGCACCCATCAAAAGCGTGATCTCCTCGAGAATCTCGATCTCCTCGATCCCGCGCTCCTGTTGAAGATATTCCAACGTGTCAGCAATCGAACGCATGTTGCCGGCATAAAATGAGCTAAAGGCCACGCTCTCGCCTCGGTCGGCGGCCATGTCCAAGCCGTCGTTCCAATCCGCGTTCTCAAGCCGAATGAGATTGTGTTCTCCAACATTAAAGAATTGGACGAGGTGCTCCACAAGGATGTGCTCCAGGACGGTGCCCTCATACACCCGGCCGGCACGATCACAGAGCCGGGTACCCTCCGTCAGTGACCACCCCGCATCTTTGCGCTGGGCCCGGGACAACTGGACATCGCGAAAATAGCTGTTCGTAGTCCATAAAATGTCAAGGTCTCCGGTCTGCTCCATATACAGCGAGAGCGTGAGCCAGGGCCACGCCCCGTGGTCCATCCAGACCCGGGTGATCGCATTACGGTCCGCGATAAATTCACCCCGGCCCGTGCCGATGATCGTCGCGTGCGACCCGTCGATCCGGACACCGCCGATGTGATCAACTAATGTCCCGCGTACCGTCTCAGGCTCAATAAGGATCAAGGAAAGAAGGTCCTGCCAGAGATCACGCCATCCCTTGCCGCCTTTGCCATAATCATGGTCCGGCAAGAAGGAACATCCAAAAATCCGCCGGAGAACCGGCTGGATCGTGACCCACCGCATCCAGGCGTCGAATTCAGGATCAGCGGTCGAGACCGCGATCGCGCCGGATTTTCCGGCCCAAAACGTTTTGACCTCATCGAACGCTGCCTCGCACCGGGCCGCGTTTGAAAACCGGGCGTAAGCCGCCCGCCCTGCCTCTTCAGATTCCGCCACGCCGATCACAACGATGTAAACGCGCGTCTCCCCAGGCGCGAGATCCACCTCGCCAAAAACAAGGGCCCCCACCGCCTCGCGGCCATCCGTCTCAGACCGCGGATACCTTCGCGGTTCCCCGGACACCACCGCCGCCGGCGCTTCAAGCGTGGACCCGTCCCCCAGGAATTGGTCCACCGTGGGAAACGACCCCGCTGGCACCGCACCGTTGCCCTCAGCACCGAGGACAAAATACACCGTCCCGATCTCCTGGTGACCCTCCTCATTAAACGCCATCGTTGGCGCGACAACCACCCCTTCCGGAACCTGGCGAACCCGGTGGAGGAGCGAGGTGACGTGCTCATGATCGTGTTTGTTCACGAGTGACCGGCCGAAGATCGGCACGACAGCCATGGGCACGACCCGCTGCCGTTTTCGTGAGGTGTTTGTCACTTTAACACACATTACCTCAACGGTCTCGCCGGTGACCGGCACAAAATGCGTCGACTCAAGCTCAATCCCCAAGCGCGCACTCGTATTTGTAAGGGTCTGCCAGAGCTGGCCGATCGTGACCTCGGCTGCGTCCTCCGACTCACGTTCCGTCAATGAAAAGACCTCGCCCCCCCGCGTCCGAACAAAAAAATTCCGGACCGAGTTGCGGAGATCTTCGCGTGACATCGGCTTCGTTATATATTTGGATTTATCGACCTTGATATCCCCGCTTAAAAAAGGGGTCACCGCGGATTTCATCGAGGCTGCGTCAGCCCCGGCAAGCGGGAAATACAGGGTCCGCATCGAGGCCGCGCGCCTCGAATGAAAGCTCACCCCATCCTCACAGAACGTCACAAACGGCCGTTGAGCTGACATACGCCCTTCCCTTCGTAGGAGTCATACGGAACAATCCAAGGGAGTATTGTAGTAAAAAATAAAAATATATACAAATAGTATTCATGACGGAAGGCCGAATGGAAACCGTGCTCTTATTGGGACAAAAACTGACGGAGCTTCTCAAGGACCCGGGCCCCATTCTCCTCGATCGGAAAATGGCCGGCATTGTCGAGCGCCTCGATCCGGCTGCCTCGGATATGGCGCTGAATTTTGGCGATGGATCGTTTTACCCCTTGATGCGTTTCCTGCCCAAACAGGAGCAGGGTCTTCAGGTTCATCTGCCGCATCCGCTCAAAGTGATCCTCCTGGGCATAACGCCAGAGCATCCGGATATACTCAAGCGATATCTTCGGATTGGCGAGCTGAAAGGTCTTAAAAAAATCATCTCGATACAAAGTGTCGCGCATGAGGAGATACTTCTTCACCAGAAAGACCCCTAACGGGTGGCGCAGGGCGAATTCAAAGATCCGATGCCCGTATTTTTTCGACAAGAGCGGCGCTAAAAACCACGGAAAGTCCGCATACGTCTCAATGAGGACAAGCTTATTGACCCGACGCTGCTGACGCATCGCATAATCCAGGGCGATCACCCCGCCCATACAAAACCCGAGGAGGGTCACCGACTTGATCTTGAGGTGGTCCAACAGAGAATCAACCCCCTGAGAAAGATTGTCAAACGAGAGCTCGGCGGGCTGCGATTTTCCAAACCCAGGGAGATCAACCGCGATACACTGAAACCCCTTGGCCAAATCCGGGACAAGGTTTTCCCGAAACCCGCCCATGTTCCCATTCCAACCGTGGAGATAGAGCAACGGCTCCCCCTCCCCATGCACCTCATAATAGCAGTCGCTGTTTCCAAGTCGAAAATACGGCATCGGATGCCCCATTAAAAAGGTGATAAATCAAAAAGGTGTGATATTTTACCATACCACGGTTAAAAAAATCAATCTTTCTCTGTCTGATCCGGACCAAACAGAAACTCCGTTGTGTGAGAAAACCTATCGAGACACAAGGGCGTCATCAATTATAAAGCAGGCGCTGCCGGAAAATCAACCGCCACCTCGGAAATATGATTGAAATAATTCGTAAAAATATTCGCTGCCACATGGCTGATCACCTCAACCAGGGCCGCCTCGCCGTAACCCGCCGCGTGAAAGGCCTGTATCACTTCTTTCTTCGGGCGGCCTTTCGAGACCACGATCTCGCGCGCAAGTTGAACCAGGGCAGAACGTTTCGCATCCGGTGAAACCCCCTGGCGGAGCTGCAGGGCCTCATCCGCGTCGATCCCGGCCATCCGGGCGATCGCCGTATGCGCGGCGAGACAATAATCACAGTCATTCGCCTGACCTACGACCAAGGCAATAGCCTCGCCCTCTTGAGCCGTGAGCTCGCCCCCTGACAAGGCCTCTTTATACGATAAGAAAGATTTTAAGGCAGCCGGCGAATGGGCCATGGCCGCATAGATATTCGGCACCCGGCCTGCCTTTTTCTTGATCTCATCAAAAATCTCACGAGCGGCACCCGCCTCTTCATATTTAAGTGGATTGATCGGCATAAAGCCTCCTTATGATAAAAAAGTAATAAAAATTGTACCACGCTACCGGTAGTCGAACGGCCCGGGTTTTCCTTACGAGGATCCCGCTACCAACCAGGCATCCATAAGGCACAACCGGCCTAGCGGTTATCCCCATCGCCGCGGATCTTGCCCTCGGCCATGCGCTTGGCCAATTTTTCGATATTCGCCTCAGCGATCTCATCCAAATTCAAACCGAGCTCATGGGCACAGACCGCTAAATAATACAGGGTATCCCCGATCTCTTTAAACGCCCGTCGTTTGACCTCCTCAAGGTCAAAATCCCCGCGCAGGTGTTTTTTCATGCACTCCATCATCTCACCGGACTCGCCAGCCACGCCCAAGAACGACCGGATCAATTTTTCCCCGCCCATCCATGTCCTAAGACATTTTTGCTGATATTCGCCGAGCTGCATAATCCCTCTCTCTAAAGAATGATTTCCCCGTGATTTAACCCCGCCTTATTCAACCGAGACCGTGTCACGACTACTCCCGCTCCGCGAGCAGACGGTCGCGACCTCAATCACGGCCCCGACCGCCACATTATCCAGTTTCACTGTATAGGTGAGACCGCCCTCTTTCTCCTGACCCGTCAGGGGCTTCACATGGACCAAAAGATTGTTCACCCGGACCTCAATGGTTTTAATGTAATGCGCTGACCGGTCGACCACCGGATGTGTCAGGACAACCGTGAGTTCACCGGTCTCCTTATTAAAACTCAATTGAACATTGCGCGCCGGATGGGCAGATACCGTCATCACAGACCCGACCATCATGAGCACAGCCAACACCATGATCTTGAACCTTCTCATCCCGCCCTCCTTGTGTAGAGAATGTACCGCTTTTTAAAAACAGTGAACGATATCATATCAAAACCATGTCTGAAATACCAGCGGCGTGTCGTCCTGCCCAATAAAAAAGGCCTATCGTCATGGCGATAGGCCTGTCCTGTATTGAAGATCAGATGCTATTTTTTACGACGTAAAACGGCCCCCGCAAGGCCCGCGCCTAACAAGGCGAGGCTCGCCGGTTCAGGGACCGGGGACGTAGACAAAGGCGAAGGCGAAACCCTGCTTTGCACCCCCCATTCCTCAAACGATCCCTCGGCGCCTGTAAACTCACTGTAAAAATATAAATATTGATTGCGCCCCTCGAACATTGACACCGGGAAATACGCATACATGTCCGCGAAACCGTTCCCGGTAATATCGTCGAGCAGAATACTATTGTCCTCAGCGAGCCCGGCCATATTAAAAACATCGAGCGCGTACCGCCGGTCCGCAGTTGGGAAATTCATCGGATATCCGCTCACTGTATTGGTCGAGAGGGTATAAAGTTCAATCACATCGATCGTCAGATCACTCTTCCCACTCCCTGGCTCAGCGGCGTCGAGCAAGATTTCATAATAATCAACATCATTGATCATAACGACCGGAAGCTCTCCGAGCATCACGGACTCGGTCCACGGCCCGCCGGCCTTTGCGTCGAATTCCACAACACCATCGGTGTTATATCCAGCCTGATCCCCGCCTTTGCCTTGAAGGCGGATAAACGGGTCAAAATTCCCTGTCCCCTGACCACCAACGGATGTCCGGCTGAACAAGGCGCCGTTCACCGTTCCGGATGAGGTCACAAGACTCAGATCCAGGACCGCGGCCCCTGCCGGCATTGCGGCCATTCCAAGGACGGCCCCTACGATCACGGCCATCAAAAAATATCGTCGATTCGTCATTTTCTAATCCTCGATACACTTTTTATTTTTTTAAAAGATACCAAAGTGTAATCGACAGAACCGTGTTTGTCAACGGGACAACCCCTCCCAAACCCAGACAAGGGACAGGCCCGGACACACCCGGACACGCGCCCCACCCGTTATCAGATAAGGTCGCCCCGCACCGAGATCACGTACTCACGGATCACCAGTGCTTTGCCAGAACGGGTGATCGCATCCTCAAGAATACTCACGGTCCCGCCGCAGCAGGGGACCTCCATCCGGACGACACTGACGGATCGGATACGATTTTCCTTTAAGATCGCGGTCAATTTCTCGCGATACAGCTCCAGTTGCGCGGTGTCTAATTTGGGGCAAAACATGACCAAGATCCGGCCTTTCAGAAAACGTTCATGAAAATTCGCGTAGGCAAAGGCCGTGCAATCGGCGGCCACGAGGAGGTCCGCATCCTCAAAATATGGGGCCCGGGTCGGGATGAGCTGTAACTGCGTCGGCCACTGCCGAAGCGCTGAGGCCCGCGGTCCTGAAGAGAGAGCAGGCCCCGCGGCAGGCGCCGCCTCACCCCTCATATCCATGACGCGCGACCCAGGGCAGCCGCCATGGCCGCCGGCATGCGGCCCTGACGCCGGGATCATAACCCCCCGCTCCTTTAAGACCGCCCGTGCGATCGCGAGGAGGTCATCTTCTCCATGATGCTGGAGGTGCTCAAGATGGGCCCGCACCACGTTCATCCCCTGGCCGATCAGCCGGTCCATGACCGCGCGCTCATCATACGGCGCCGCCTCGCGCTCCTCGATCGTGATCGCGCCCTGGGGACAGTGGCCAAGGCACGCACCGAGGCCGTCGCAGGCCGACTCCGAGACGACCCGCGCCTTGCCGTCGATCATCTGGATGGCCCCCTCCGGGCAATTCGGAATACAGAGCCCGCAGCCGTTACACTTCTTCTCATCGATACAGATCATTTTTCGTTTCATGTCGCCTCATGCCTTTTTGCGATTAATTTCGCGATCGTGATCTTGCCGAACTCCTTCTCAACGAGCGCCTCGATCTTGGACACCTCCCCGCGAAGCGGGCAGGTCGGCCGATGCGGACAGGCCTTGGATCGCATCATGCAATCCATGAGCTGGACCTCTCCCTGAAACAGATCGATGATGTCCACCACCCGGATCTTACCGGGCGCCCGGGCCATCTTGACCCCGCCGCAAACCCCGCCCTGCGAGACAACCAGCTTGGCCTGGATCAGGGACTGCAGGATCCGACGCAAGAAAGGGTATGGAACGATCTGCTCCTCGGCGATCTCGCGCGCCGAGACAAAGGCGTCCGGGCGCCTGGCGAGATAGACCAGGGCCCGGATCGCGTAATCGGTGTGTTTCGTTAAGAGTTTCATGCGCTCATCCGCCTTATCGCCCGGCCATCATCGCCTCGATGTCGGACGCGACCTCGCCGATCGGCTTGATATCGAACTTCTCAACCAGGATCTTGGCCACGTTCGGCGAGACAAAGGCCGGAAGCGTCGGGCCGAGCCGGATCCCGCGGAACCCAAGATACAGCAGGGCGAGAAGAACGCAGACCGCCTTCTGCTCATACCAGGCAATGTCGAACGAGATCGGCAGGTCATTCACATCCTTGACCCCGAAGACCTCTTTCAGCTTGAGCGCGATCACCGCGAGCGAATACGAATCATTACACTGGCCCGCATCAAGCACGCGCGGGATCCCGTCGATATCACCAAGATTCAGTTTATTATACCGGTACTTCGCGCACCCAGCGGTGAGGATGACCGTATCCTTCGGCAGGTTCGCTGCGACATCGGTGAAATACCCACGCTGGCGCTGACGGCCGTCGCATCCGGCCATCACGACAAACCGTTTTATTTTCCCCGCCTTCACCGCGGCCACGACCTTGTCCGCCAGGGCGAGGACCTGCTGGTGGGCAAAACCGCCCACGATCTCGCCCGTCTCGATCTCCTGAGGCGGCGGGCAGCCCTTGGCCAGGGCAATGATCTCGGAAAAATCCTTGGACCCGCCGTTCGGCCGCGGTCCAATATGCTTAATGCCGGGATATCCGGCCATGCCCGTCGTAAATAACCGATCCTTATACGAATCCTTCACCGGAATGATACAGTTGGTCGTCATCAGGATCGGGCCGTTAAAGGTCTCAAAATCCTTATTCTGATGCCACCACGACCCGCCGTAATTCCCGATAAAATGACGATACTTCTTGAACGCCGGATAATAATGCGCCGGCAGCATCTCACTGTGGGTATAGACATCAACCCCGGTCCCCTCGGTGGCCTTGAGCAGATCCTCCATGTCCCTGAGGTCGTGACCCGAGATCAGGATCCCGGGATTTTTCCCGACACCGAGCTTCACCCGCGTGATCTCAGGATTGCCGTAATGCGCGGTATTCGCGCCATCGAGCAGGGCCATGGTCTTGACCGAGGCCTCACCGGTCTCAATAACAAGTGCGAGCAATGCCTCCTCAGGAAGATCTTTCGTCATAGCAGACATCGCCTTGATCACAAACGCAAAAACGTTGTCGTCATAGGCCCCGAGCTCATGGGCGTGATCCGCATAAGCGGCGATCCCTTTAAGCCCATACATCATGAGGGCCTTGAGCGAACGGGCGTCCTCGCGCTCGCTGAATGACCGCGGGCTGACCGCAGCTGCCTTGGCGAGCATCGCCTCCTTCGTATCGGCCTGCCAGCGCGCCTGATCCGGAAGATCCTTGGAACGAAGATCAATACCAGCCTTCGCCGCCAAGTCGGCGCGGAGGACATAGGCCTCACGGATGAGGGCGACGATCCGGTCCTCATCAAAATTCGCGTTCGTGATCGTGGCGAACAGGCCCTGGCACAGGAAGATCCCGTACCGCCGATCGATCGGCTGGCCGCTCTTTTCGGCCACGGCCGCGATCCCCTCAAGGACATAGATGAGCAGGTCCATAAGGTCCGAGGCCCTCTCGTCCTTGCCGCAGACCCCGCGGACCGTGCATCCCTGGTTCTTCACCGTCTCCTGGCACTGAAAACAGAACATTCCCATAGGTCATTCCTCCTGTGTGTATCACCGGTCGTCCGAAATATGACACTATTTTAGTATCATTTTTCCCGCTGTCAATAAAATTTTTTTTGTCGACGGAAAAATAAAGACCTAACGGAGAAAATGCGGCTGCGGGAAGATCCCCTCCCTGACCTCGCGGACCTCGCCGACCGAGTAAAAGGCCTTCGGATTGAACGTCCGCACCAGGGTCAGTGCCTCGGTAATATGCTCACGCTTAAGGACCATAAAGATGACGTGAACCGCGCCGGTCGTGCCCTCGGCATTGACGCGGGTGACCCCAAAATTCCGCTGTTTTAAAGCCGCGATGAGCTCGCTCGCGTCTTTACGGGTGATCACCTGGATCATCCGGTATCCCAGGGCCAGGCGTTCCTCTAAGAGGATCCCGACATAATTGCCGGTGGCAAAACCAGCCGCGAACGCGATAAAGCAAACGGGATTGGCAAGATTCAGAAAGATGACCCTGATCGCGAAAAGCCAGATCAAGACCTCAAAGAAGGCCAGGATCGGCGTGAGGAGCTTGAGCCCGCGGTAAAGAAAAATGATCCTGACACTGCCGATCGAGACGTCAATCACCCTCGAGACAAAAATCAATAATGGAAGGGCCACCCATTCAAAGATCCATGATTCCATAACGATCCTCCGCCTCCCTCATGGTGTCAACAATGCGTCATCCGTAACGTTACAAAACGCGTTCCCCCTTCAAGATCTCAGGGATCGGCGCCGCATCGATCCGGATCCCGCCGTCATGCTCGATATTAAGCGTATATAAAATCCCCGGCACGAACCGCGTCCCCGGCGCCTCGATCTGCGCGTTCTTGATCCCGCGTGTGACCGCCTTTTGGGGATCAAGGGCATGGGTCCAAAATTCGGCCCAGATCCGATCCTCAAAAGGATTCCGGCCCCCGGGGAGCTTATAGCCCTCAGGGACCTCTCCGATCGGGGTGATGAGATGTTCTTCGGTCCGCGGCCCGTCGAGGACAAAGGCCTTCCAAAAAAGATAGGCGCTCCGTCCCCGCAGGGCGTCCCCCGACCGCACCAGGTCATCATTAAAGCGGACCACCAACGACTGAAACTGGATCAGATTTCCGCTAAAGGTGAAATATCTGGGCGCCATAGCCGTACCTGCCGCGTCCCGTTCCAAAAATTTGATCGTGGTCATCACCTGCGCGGTCTGAGGATCAACAGACACATCCGTCACCACGACCTCCGCGATCCGGGAATCAGCGCTCAGCCGTTCGACGATCTGACGCAGAACAGCCCGCTCCTGAACGATCTCCTGATAGCGTCGATAAATGAATGCCCCGGCCCCCACGAGCGCCAAGGCAAGCGCGAGCGTCACGGCCGCACGAAACCCCTTCAGCCACTCTCTCCCTGTCACACCCGCCTCCTGGTGATGATCCCCCGGACAAAATCCAGCGTATTATAGCATGGTTTTAGAGAAAGGCGAGACGCCCACCAACAAAAACGCGGCGTCTTATCCTCGATATAAAAATGCGACAGTAAAGCCCACGGCATAGAGCACGATCGACAGCCAATAAAGAACCGTCGCGATCCTTTTGACCCGGCCGCAGGCGAGGGCGAGCGCGGGATCCGCCGGACACGCGGCCCGATCAGCATGGCGGCGCCAGCCGCTCACGAGAAAAAGCGCGCCCGCCAACGCAAACACAAGGACCTTGTGCTCTGAAAACCATACCACCCCCGGCACCGCCGAGACCAGGCCGGCAACGGCCGCGCCGAGTCCCAGGGCCACAAGGAGCGCGGGCAAGGCGCAGCAGACAAGCGTCGATGACGACACGAGGAGGCTGAGCGTTACCCACAGGGTCTGGCGGCCATTGAGCCTCATCTTATTTCCTTTCGATCCGTTCCACCGCGTACCCCGCATGCCGGACAAGGTCCGTGATCGCGGCATCATCCAACGCGCCGCCCTCTTTCAGGGTGATCGTGAGCTTTTTACTCGTGAGATCAACCGTGATCCCGTCGACACTCTCGTGTTTCAGGAATGTCTTCTCAAGGGCCCGGGCGCAAAAATCACAGACCATGCCGTTCACATAAACAACGATCGGTGCCCCGTCGGCGATCGATACACCGGCAACACTAAAAAGGAACGCCAGAAGAACCACGAGTTTTAAAAAACCGTTCCTGTTCATCGTCCCCTCCCTTCATCTAAAAGACCAGGCGCAGATTCGCCATGGCCCCGCCATCAATCGTCCAACCGAGCTCGACCATGTCCGTGCCTTTAAAAAAACGGACGAGCGGGGTGAACGTCAACGATCGGTCTTCGCGCTGTGGGCTCTCTGAGGCCTCGATCATGAGCCACGTGTGGATCCCTCCGAATTCAGCGACATACGGGGCCACGCCCAGCCTCGCCTTCTGAACATAGAATTCATCGGTCTCGCCGGCGTTGAGATACCGGTTTTCATACGAAACAAAAAGCCTCCGATTCTCCCAATCCGCGGCCGCCCCAACGAACCCCGCGGCGGTGGTGTCATGATCACGGCTCGCCCCTGATCCCACGCTCGTAAGAATATACAGATTCGCCTGGGCATCGGGTTGATTCCAGCGGTGGAGCAGATAGTTCACCTGGAGGCCATTGTAATGCCACTCGCGTTCGCGAAAATATTCATACCGATACCCCACAGAATAGCGGTAATACGGGGTGTAATGAACGAGTGAAGAAAACGAGTCGTCGTCAAAGGATCCGATGAGCGCCGTGCCGCCGGTATAAGTGACGTTACGTGCCCAGGCGGAACCGGCTGAGAGCGACAAGAAAATCATGAGTATGAAACCGCTTCGTCTTATTGGCATGACGCACCTCGTGTACAGGTTAGTCGTGCGGTGCGGCCTTTTCTTACCCAGTAAAAAACCGGTGACAGTCTGTCACCGGTTTCACGTTCCCTGCCCCATGAGGCACCTGATCCCCAAATCCGCTAGACCCCTCCGTCACAATAGACCGCCTGATCACGAACGACGCCGTTTTCATCATACGAAGTATAGTGGCCCGTCCGCTTGTCATCCTTATATGCCCCCTGCTCACGGATCTGGCCGTTATCATAATAACGGGTGTAGGGCCCGTTTAAGGTTCCATTAACATACACCTTCTCTTCACCGACCTGCCCGCCCTCATAAAACCATTTATACGGCCCGTTAAGCCGGCCGTTCGTATAGACCTCCTCAACCCGGACCCTGCCGTTCTCATAATAAGTGGTATAAAGACCGTTCCGCTGGTCCGCGACATAATTTCCCTGCTCCCGGATCTGGCCGTTCTCATAATAGGAGGCATAAAGGCCCTCCTTCAACCCGTTCTGATAGGTTGCCTGTTCTCCGATCTGGCCGTCTTCATAATAGAACATATAGGTCCCATCAAGCTTGTCCGCCTTATAGGTCTTCGACTCGCCGATCTGGCCATTCTCATAAAAGGAACGATAGGGCCCCTCAAACTTATCATCATGATAGACCATTTCTTTTTTCAGTTTGCCACTCTCGTAATACTCCTTTCGAAGCGATACGACGGCTCGGCCCTCACGATAGATCTCCTCAATATAGAGCCGGCCGCCATCGGCATAACGGCGGTACGTGCCCTCACGTTTGTCGTCCTTGAACAGCCCCTCTTCCTGGATCTCTCCGTCCTCATAATAACGCTTGAGCGCGCCCTCACGTCGGCCGGCCGCGTAGAACGACTCCTCACGAATCTGGCCGTTCGGATAATAGGCGGTAAACACCCCGTCGCGCTCGCCCTGACGATAGGCGCCTTCCTCAGCGAGGATCCCGTTCTTATAATAGCGTTTGTATAAGCCGTCGCGCTCGCCCCCACGATAAACACCCTCCTCGCGGACCTGCCCATTATCGAAATATTCCGCATACGCTCCGTCCGCCCGGCCTTCGGAAGCCGCGTCACGCATCCCGCCTGCAATCAACACTGCGACGACAAGAACTATCCCGATCTGTTTTTTCATGAGCATCCCCCAGTACCGAGACTTCGGTATGTCTTCAGGAGCAGTATATCACGCGGCCAAAAATGAAAAAACCAAAAGAGCGTTTTTTGAGCATCGGCCTGCAAAAGGCCGGCCCTCATAAGCCTACCGATACAAAGCCCTTTTCTTAAATCCGAGCCACCAGGGCTGAAAAATAATCAGGCGCAGGGGCTTCAATATCAATGCGCTTTCCGCTAAAAGGATGGAGAAACGAGATCGATCGGGCGTGCAAGGCCAAAAACGGAAACCGGTCATGGCCGCCGCCATATTTTTTATCGCCTACAATCGGATGATGGATCTGCGCGAGATGGACCCGTATCTGATTTTTTCTGCCGGTGAGGAGGTCGATCTCAAGCAGGGAAAGCTTTTTCCCCTCCTTAACGACCGTGTAGGAGGTGTGCGATAACTTTCCTTTCGCAGCATCCTCTGTGGGCCGGACCGTATATTCCTCATCCTCGAGCAGATGACTCGAGATCGTTCCCTTTTTATCAGCGAGCCGGCCGTGGACCACGGCGTGATACGTTTTTCGGGTGACGTTCCACTGGGCCTTGAGCACCTCCTTGACCTCGTCGGTCTTCGCGAAGATCAGCACCCCGGACGTCTCACGATCAAGCCGATGGACCACAAAGACCCGTTTTGTCGAACGCGCGTTGCCCTTTCGGACATATTGATTCAAGGCATGATGAACAGTATGGACCTTGTCATACGTCGCCGCGACCGTCAAAACCCCCGGGGCTTTATTCCCCACGATCACGTCCCGATCTTCATAGAGAATGTCAAAACCCTTCGGCTGATGCCTCTTTCGACCCGTTCGTTGTATCACGTCACCCATCGCTGTCTTTCCAATAACCTTGCACCGATCACGAGCCGTTGCCTCCCAGAAAATACCAACAACCTCGCGCCCCAAACGCCGCAGAGTCAGTATAAGATATTGCGGACCGGGCGGCAATAAGAATATGCCGCGCCCCTCTTGCGTCATCGGGCCCGCGACTTCACAAGCGGTCCGGGCAGACAATAAAGCAGGCCGTACGAATTTTTCCTGTCTCTATTTATTTTTTGACACCTTATGATATAGTAGATTCATCCCTTCCTGTACCGATATCAATATTTTTTGTTGCTGTGTGTGGTGGCAAGTATGGTTGATAAAAAAACTATTGGTCTTTCGTGCATCCTCCTGGTCTTCTGGGGCGCCACGTGCCTGGCCGCGCCCGCGCCGAGGCTGTCGATCGGCTTTGACAACGTCGTCGATAAAGCACGGGCCCTGGCCGAGGACTCATTTAATAACGAAAAAAATGATCTCCCCGATGCCCTGGCCAAAATAGGCTACGACGAATGGCGCGGGCTCCGGTTCCGGCCGGCGCAGGCCGTCTGGTCCGACGGGCCCTACAGCCTTCAATTCTTTCACCCCGGTTTCATTTATCAGGATCCTGTGACGGTGCATATCGTAGAGAACGGGATTCCAGCACGCGTCCCGTTCTCAGCCGACTTCTTTGATTACGGAACGACCGGCCTCAAGGGGGCTGCCCCAGAGGGCATCGGATTCGCGGGATTTCGGATCCACTATCCGCTCAATACCCCGGACTATGCCGATGAGCTCATCTCCTTCTTAGGCGCCAGTTATTTCCGAGCCCTGGCCCAAGACCTCGTCTACGGGATGTCTGCCCGAGGATTGGCGATCGACACCGCTGAGGCCTCAGGCGAAGAATTCCCCTGGTTCCGGGAGTTTTGGATCGTCAAACCAAGCCGCGCCGGTGCGACCATCACCATCTACGCCCTCCTCGACAGCCCGAGCGTGACCGGCGCCTACGCCTTTGCCATCGATCCCGGAGAAGAGACCATCATGGATGTCCAGGCCCGTCTCTTTTTCCGCAGGCGGGTCAAAAAACTCGGCCTCGCCCCGCTCACCTCCATGTTCTCGCACGGAGAAGACGGGACCGCGCAGGTCGCGCCCGATTTCCGCCCTGAGGTCCATGACTCGGACGGCCTCCTCATCCAAGAAGGCTCCGGAGAATGGACATGGCACCCGCTCGTCAACCCCGAGACACTGCTCGTTAATAGTTTCGGAGGGAATAAACCCGTCGGATTCGGTCTCATCCAGCGCGACATGACCTTTGACCATTACCAGGACCTCGAGGCCCGTTACGACCGGCGCCCAAGCGTCTGGGTCACTCCCGGAGACGGCTGGGGCGCGGGCCGGATCGAGCTCGTTCAGATCCCGACCTACAATGAATACAACGACAATATCGTGGCCTACTGGGTCCCGGATCAGACTTTTGAACCCGGAGATTCCCTGGCCGTAACCTACTCGCTCACGTGGTGCCGCGGCGACCGCCTCGGCGCGCCCCTTGCGAAGATCGCCTCAACGCGGGTCATGCGCCAGGATGACACGGTCTCCTTCGTCATCGATTTCCTTCCGGGCTCTATGCCCGCCTCGCCCTCAACCGCCACCGTATCAGCCGATATCCAGCTCTTCCACAATTATCAGATCGCCTCAAAACAGGTGATCGCGAACACGGTCACCGGCGGATGGCGTCTCATCCTTCGCGTCGACCTCAAGGAACCCGGGATCCTCGATAAGGTCATCCCGAACCACGCGCCTGCCGTTGAACTCCGCGCCTTTTTACACGACGACCGAATGCGGCTCTCCGAGACCTGGAGCTACACCTACCTCCCCTAACCCCCGGACCATGACCACGACCGAACACCCGTCACAACATTCTTCACACCCCGCGAACGGCCAACATCTGAGGCTTCTCACAGAACGGGTCATCCTCTACCTCCGTCTCCTCGGCCTCGAAGAAAACACGGTCTCTTCGCTCACTGACGTAATCAGAGGACGGCTCGCCGGCACACTCCCGGCAGAGGAATATACGAAATGGCCGGGCCGGGCCCTCACCGAGACCCTGAACGTCTTAAAAGAGGAAGGCATTCAGCCAGACGCGAGATACCACCCCCTATTCAGCGAGGCCTACCGGCCCGCGCCGCACCGGACACCCATGGGATACCGAAAATTCAACCCGGCAAACACCATGCTCCCCCACGACAGCCGCTATTCCGCCCTGCTCATCGTCCGACGGATCTTCTTTTTTGGGCTCGTCCTCGCCTCAACAGTGAGCGGCACGCTCACGATCACCAAGATCCTCAGCCCTCACGGCCTCAACCCCCTTAAATGGGCCATCATCACCGTTTTTACCTTTCTGTTCGGCTGGATCGCGATCAATTTCTGGACCATCATCATCGGCTTCTTTATCTCGCTCAAGGAGCAGAAAAAGATGATCGACGTCTCTCCGGCCCCAGCGCCGATCAGCCCTGGGACCCGGATCGCGCTCGTGATGCCGGTCCACAACGAAGAGGTCCCGCGGATCTTTGCGGCCCTCCGGGCCATGTATGACACAATTCACGATGCCGGGGTCCTCGACCATTTCGATATTTATGTCTTAAGCGACTCGACAAGTAAAGCCCACGGGATCGCGGAAGAGATCTACTGGGCCCGGCTCTGCCAGGAGGTCAACGGGTTCGGCAAAATCTTCTACCGCCGCCGCCGGCTCCGGCTGCACAAAAAAAGCGGCAATATCAGCGACTTTTGCCGCCGCTGGGCCTGGCAATATACCTATATGATCACCCTGGACGCGGACAGCCTCATCGACGAAGATGTTCTCGTCCGCATGGTCAACACCATGGACAGGCATCCCACGATCGGGATCCTCCAGACCGCGCCCATGGCCATGAACCAGACCAGCCTCATCGGACGGCTCCAGCAATTCGCGAGCCACGCCTACGGCCCGCTGTTCTTCGGCGGCCTCCGGTTCTGGCAACTTGACGAATCAGGATTCTGGGGGCATAACGCGATCATCCGCCTCGACCCCTTCATCAAATACTGCGCCCTGCCCCGGCTCTCAGGCCGTCCTCCCTTCGGCGGCGAGATCCTCAGTCACGACTTTGTTGAGGCCGCGCTCATGCGCCGCGCCGGATGGGGTGTCTGGCTTGCCCACGAACTCGAGCACAGTTATGAAGAACTCCCGCCCAATCTCCTCGAGGAGCTCTCGCGCGATAAACGCTGGTGCCAAGGCAACATCCAGCACCTCCGGCTCCTCTTCCTCCCCGGGGTCAAATTCGGACATAAGATCCTCTTCCTCCAGGGGAATCTCTTCTATTTTTCATCGCTCATGTGGTTCTCACTGCTGATGCTCATGACCGCGAACGGCATCCTGAGCTTCTTCCAGAAGACCGTCTATTTTTCGAACGAACGCAGCCTCTTCCCCTCATGGACGATCGAATACCACGACTGGTCCAGCCTGCTCCTCGCCGCAACAGGGATCTTCCTGTTCACCCCGAAGGTCTTGAGCCTCGTCCTCATCGCCCTCGACCCGGCGCGGCGCAGACAATTTGGCGGAGTCGGACGTCTCGCGACGAGCATCATCCTTGAGACCATTTTTTCAACGATCCTCGCCCCGCTCCGCATGATCTTTCACTCGTGGTATGTCCTGATCAATCTGAGCGGCCGAAAGCTCATCTGGGCCAGCCAGGCCCGGCTTTCGAAGCGGACCTCGTTCCGCGAGGCCTGGCGGGCGCACTCACCGGCCATGGTCCTGGCCCTCGTCTGGGCCGCGATCGCCTATGGCGTAAACCAAACCCTGTTCTGGTGGATCTCCACGATCGTGACACCGCTTATTCTCGGGATCCCGATCTCGATCCTCTACAGCTATCCGTCCGTCGGCATCTTCTTCCGCGACCTCGGCCTCTTTCTCGTGCCGACCGAGACCGCGCCCGCCAAGGTCCTCCGCCGCTATCAAGCGCTCCTCGGAAGCGCCTCACAAAACACAACAGCCCTGCCGCGTTAACCGGCAAGGCTGTTTAACAACAACATCTTTTGGATCAATCCCTTTGGCCGTCACACGGGCCGACGTCTATTACGATTTGGCTTTCCCAACGGCCATTAAAACCGCCCGGGCAACCGTCTTATGCACATCCAAATTCAGGAAATTGGGAACGATCTCCTTCTTTCCCGCAAGCGAGGCAATGGTCTCGGCCGCCGCGAACTTCATGGCCGTCGTGACCTCACGTGCCTGCGCATCAAGGGCCCCGCGCATGATCCCGGGGAAGACCAGGGCATTGTTGATCGTGCGCCCATCAAGAGCCACGGCAGCGCCGGCCTCCTCGGCCTCTTTTGGCCAGATCTCCGGGATCGGATTCGCCAGGGCGAAAATGATCGGATCACTATTCATCGACCGCACCATGTCCTGGGTCACAAGCCCCGGGCCCGACAGCCCGATAAAGACATCCTTCCCCGGCAGCACCTCCTGTAACCCGCCCTTCTCCCGGTCACAATTCGTCACAGCCGCGATCTCTTTTTTATAATCGTTCATATCACCGCGGCCTTTATAAATCGCGCCCGCGCGGTCGGAGAGAATAATATTCCTGAAGCCATACCCGATCAACAATTTGGCAGCCGCGATCCCGGCGGCGCCGGCGCCATTGATCACGATCCGGGCCTTATCCTTACGTTTTTTCGTAATCTGAAACGCCCGGATCAGGGCCGCGAGGATGACGGTCGCGGTCCCGTGTTGATCATCATGAAAGACCGGCACCCGGACCTTTTTCTGCAGACGCTGTTCGACCTCAAAGCAGAGCGGGGCCTTGACGTCCTCAATCATGATCGCGCCGAATGTCTCGGCGAGACACGACAGAGTGTTCACGATCTCATCGGCATTGTCGCTCTTGAGGAGCAGGGGAACGCAGCTCACGTTCGCCATTTTATTAAGGATAATCGATTTCCCCTCCATGACGGGCATCGCGCCGAGCACCCCGATATCGCCGAGCCCGAGCACCGCGGAACCGTTCGTCGCGATACACACGGTGTTGCCGATCGAGGTGTACTTGCGCGCCGACTCGGGATGGGCCACGATATGATTACAGACCTGCGCCACCCCAGGGGTATAGATCATCCGGAGATCATTCAGGGTCTCGACCTTGACACGGGACCGCACCTCGATCTTGCCGCCCTTGTGGAGGTTCAGGACCTCGTCCTGGATATGGAGAATGCGGTAGCCTTTTAATTTTTTCACGACCGCGATCGTCTCGAGAAAATGCTCCTCACTGTCGAAGAACGCGATGATGTCGCGGACAATATAATTCGATGTCAGATGGATCTTGGTGATGTCTCCCAGGATCGCGCCCTGGACCCCAAGTTCAAGCGCGAGGTTACCGAGCGCGCCGGGGATATCCGGGATCCTGAAACGGATCTTCTTAACGACCTTGTGCGAATACTTCTCCACGTCTGCCATTGCTTTCTCCTTCTCCTGACTCTGTATCGATGGTTTTAAAAAAATAACAACAGATTGTAATTCAAGAGCGGCTTTTTTTCCACTCCTAAATGATCATGCCTGCGCGTGAGCAATCGTGACGATGAGAGGGGTGCGGACCCGGAAATGATCACCTGATAACCCAACGTCCGCAACTGCAGCTCAGGCCTGTTCGAGCAGCGTCTGCCCGGCTAATCGATCATAGACATACGCGCCGGCAATCCAGCTCACCGGGACCGTGATGATCAGACCGAGGCCCAGGCATAAAAGTCCGGCCAGATTCAACAGCACGATCAGCCCCCCAAAACAGCAGAGCTGCCACCGGGCGCCTTGTGTCACGGCCCAACTCACTTTAAGGGACTCGATCGGCCCCATGTTCTTATCCACGACCAGATAGGAACTCAGGCTTAAGCCAAGCATCAAAATAATCCCTGGGATAACCAATAAAATAAATCCGCCTATAACAATAAGGGAACGGCAGATATAGCTGATGAAATATTTAAAAAACAACCTCCCCTGTGTGAACAGGTCAGATACCCTGGGTATGACCCCACCCCTAAATTAAACCATCTGCAAAGAGAGTTTCGGGGCGTTTTGGTT
>CAYVEC010000006.1:8253-76635 GCA_964450385.1 uncultured Planctomycetales bacterium | reverse complement strand
TCGAGAAATACTGAATCTGTGGGAATAAAGAAGGGGACCCGAAAGAGTCCCCTTTATACTGGTAGCCCCAACCGGATTTGAACCGGTGTTTGATGGCTGAGAACCATCCGTCCTGACCAGGCTAGACGATGGGGCCGATGATCTTGTGGAACCGCTTCTCCTGACACCCTCCGCCGGCCTCATGACGCGCGACGCGATCACCAAGGCGGCTCAAAACAGTCACGATATTCCAAAAATTATGCATCATAATAACATATTTCTCTTTTTGGTCAATAAAAATTATCCGGCTATTTTTTCAGAAAACCTGTCCCCCTGCACGCTGATTTTATGATATAGTTGAGACGTCATCAGCCAGGTTCCAGGACAGAACGGCGAAGGGGAGGCGCTGTCCGTGCGGATTTCGATCGGTTTCAATCAAAATGAGAACGCGAGCATGGCCGCGACCGCGGCCATCCAGCAGGCCTGCCACCGCCTCGGCGTAAGCCGCATCGACATGCTATTCGTCCTCGCGACCCCGCACTACGCGCCCTCCGACGTCATCGAGTCCATCAATCAAAACATCACCTGCCCCCACATGATCGGCTGCGCCACCCCGGCGATCTTCCTTAATACAGACTACTTTGAGCAAGGCGTGGCGACGATCGCCATCCATTCCGAACGGGTCAGTTTTGAAACCACCTTTGCCAAACACCTCCATCTCCAGAGCCCGGATCAGGCCGCCGACACGCTCATGTCTCACCTGACCCCCTACGGAATGCGGGAACGCGTCCTCCTCTACCTGCTCGCGGACGGGACCCTCGAGAATGTCGGACCGTTCAAAGAAGGATTAGCCTCCCGGCTCGCCCCTTACCCCAATCTCCCGATGACCATGGGGATATCGTCCTCGGGCTGGTCGTCGCCGCCCGGTCCCCTCTTTTACGGCAATGAAACCTTCCCCCACGGGGCGATCGGCTTTACCCTCGCTGGAGAAACAACGGTCACCCTAGCCCACCTCCACGGGTACAAACCCATCGGCAAACCCCGATACGTCACCCAGGCAACCGGCGCGACCATCCACACGATCGATGACCGTCCCGCGATCGAACTCTACAAAAATTTTTTCGGCGACCACCTCGCCCTCTCGGGCGACAGCCCATCACATCGCTTCAACCTCTCCTACCCGCTCGGCGTCACGACCCCCCGGCGGGGACAGCTCCTCATCCGCAACGTCCGAGGGATCCTCGACGACGGGAGCATCGTCTGCGATGAGCCGACCGAGATCGGGCGCCAGGTCCATCTCATGATCAGCAATGCGGATCTCGCGCTCAAGGCCGGGCAAGAGGCCGCCCTTCAGATCAAATACGCCTCGGTCACGCATCCGCCGACCTGGGTCATGATCAACGAGAGCCTCCCGCGCTACACCCTGCTCCGGGCGAACTACCGGCGGCATCTTCAGGCAATGAGAAATATCATCGGAAACAAGACGACCCTCTTCGGTTTTGTGAGCGGCGGCGGGTTTTTCGATACCCAAACAACTGATTCCTCTTTGAAAAATACGCGGTATAATAATGACATCATTTTAATCGGCGCCTACTGACCTATGACCAACCCCATCCCCATCATTCAAATCATCGTGATCGTTCTCGCGGTCCTCGGCTGCGGCCTTGCCGTCTATTGCGGATATCTCCAAAAAAAATATTCCACGATCAAGCACTCGTTCGACGATATCGATGAACAGGCCAAGCTAATCGTCAAGACCGATCTCGAGCTCAGCCGCACGCAGGAAGAGCTCGACAAACGTCTCATCGCCCTTGATGCCCTTCAGCGGATCTCGCGGCTGATCAGTACGACCCTGGATGAACGCGAGATCCTCGCCTCGCTCACCCCCTCGCTCCTCAACCAGCTCGGTTTCGAGCGGTATCTTTTTTTCCTTTTTACCGATAAGGGCTCCCCCTATTGCGCGGCCCGGTTCGGCTGCGGAGACGATGAGGCCGCGCGGCTCCTCTCCGCGCTGAGCGCCCAAGAGGCGATCATCAATCAGCTCAAAAACCGACAGACAGTCTCATCCCTTAACATCAAGGCGTCCGAACAAAATCTGCTCGCGGCCAGCCTCGGCACCCGTCAGTTCATCATCACGCCGATCATCTCACAGAACAAGTTTCTTGGGATCCTCCTCGTCTCAAACGACGTGTCGTCACACGCCGTGACCGAGGGGGACGAAGAGATCATCTCGATCCTCGCGGACCAGATCGGCCAGGCCCTCGACAACGCCCGTCTTTTCGATGAGACCTTCCATTCGCGGCAGCAGCTTGAACTCAACGTCCAGGAACGGACCCGCCAGCTCGAAGAGGCCCTCGCCCATGTCCGCGACCTCGACCAAAAGAAATCTGAATTCATCTCCGCCGTTTCCCATGAGCTCCGGACCCCCCTGACCTCGATCAAGGGGTTCGCCTCAATCCTGATCTCAGGAAAGCTAGGCGAACTGCCCGAGGCGGTGCGCGACCGGCTCGAAAAGATCAACAAGCACTCCGACAGCCTGGTCCAACTCATCAACAACCTTCTTGATATCTCGAGGATCGAAGCCGGCAAAACAGAAATGAAATTCAAACCGTCCAGCCTTATCCCCCTTGTCACGAACGTCCAGGACCTGCTCCTCCCGCAGCTCAAGGACAAACAAATCGAATGCGTCGCCTCGATCCCGCACGATCTGCCGACCGTGGACATCGATACCGACCAGATCGAACGGGTCCTCATTAACCTCGTCGGGAACGCGATCAAGTTCACGCCCGTCCAAGGCACGATCACGATCACAGCCGAGGCCGCGCCCGAGCAGGTGCGGGTCTCGGTCAAAGACACGGGGATCGGGCTCAAACCCGAGGACTGCCAAAAACTTTTCGATGAGTTCTACCGCGTCGACAATACCATCAACCAGAATGTCAAAGGGACCGGCCTCGGCCTGTCCCTGGCAAAAAAAATCGTCCTGGCCCACCACGGGAACATATGGGTTGAAAGCGCCTACGGACATGGCGCCACGTTTTTCTTCGCCCTCCCCCGTGTTCAGCCCGGCCGATCATCATAAGGAAGACACATTATGTCCCGAGAACGCATCCTCACCATCGATGACGACCCTGATATCCTGGACGTCCTGGACCTGACCCTTTCGGAATTCTATGATGTTCTCTCGGCCGGGAACGGCCAGGAGGGGCTCGCGGTCCTCGCCGCGAAGAACCCGAACCTGATCATCTGCGACTACATGATGCCGGTGATGAACGGCAAAGAGTTCTGCCGCGCCCTCAAAAAAGACATCCTCCTCCGCCACATCCCGGTCATCATGCTCACCGGCAAGGGCGAGGTACAGGATATGGTGGGTGGGATTGAGGCCGGGGCCGACGACTACATTGTCAAACCTTTTGAGCCCGACGCCCTCCTGGCGCGGATCCGGATGATCCTCCGGCGGACGGTCCAGAGCCTCGATGCCAACCCCCTAACCCACCTCCCCGGCAACACCTCCATCATGGAGAAATTCACGGAATGTATCCAGAACAAAAAACCCTTTGCGGTCGGGTACGCCGACATCAATAAATTCAAGACCTATAACGATCATTACGGTTTTGAAAAGGGCGATGAGGTGATCCGCGAGACTGCGCGGATCATTGTCCAGAACGTCCTTGCCCAGGACAAAGAAAACGCCTTCATCGGCCATGTCGGCGGCGACGACTTCGTCTTCCTCGTCCATCCGGACATGATCGACCACGTCAGCCAGCGAATCGTCCATGACTTTGACGCGGCGAGCCCGTCGTTCTACAACGAAACCGACCGGTCGGCCGGTTACATCATCGGCAAGGACCGGCAGGGGAACACCATCAAGACCGGCTTCCTGTCGATCTCGATCGCGGTTGTGAGCAGCGTCACGGCAAACCTCACCCACGTCGCCCAGATCGCAGAGATCGGGGCCGAGCTCAAGCGTTACGCCAAATCATTCGATAAAAGTATTGTGGTTCGGGACAAGCGGAAGAATTAATTTCTGCAGACTAAAAAAACGGGCCGTTCTTGCCAATCACCCTATCGGCATTGGTGCCGACCGCGTTCTTCACGATATGGTTATAGAACTCCTCAGCACGATCCTTGGCCTTAATGAGCAGTCCCCGTTCGGGATGAAACGACAAAAGAACAACCACCATCACCATCGTTAAAAGGATGATGTACTCAATCGCCGTCTGTGCTCCGTGAGAACGCAGGTTGTTCATAGTCAATCCTCACCTAGACATTCATCATGAATCACTCAAAGTATATCAAATCTTCGCCGGCTTTACCATCCCCTTTAGTGGGAATCGCCTAAGGCCTTGAGCCCCTTGACGAGCCGCTGAGGGTCTTTCGAGGCAAAAAAATAACTCGCCGTCGCAAGGACCGTGGCCCCGGCCTTCACCGCCTCCGCTCCGGTCACGTCGTTAATCCCTCCGTCGATCGCCACCTCGTCAACGAGGCGCGCGGCCTGATCGACCTTCCCGAGCGCGGCCGGCATGAATTTCTGGTGCGCAAAACCGGGATTGACCGACATGATCAAAACCCCATCGATCACGTCAATAAGACCATCGATCGTCACCGGGGTCGCGGGATTAAAGACAAGGACCGCCTTTTTCCCCAAGGCGCGGATCGCGCTCAAATCGCGGCGCGCCGCCTCACGGTCAAAATGGACGATCTCTTTAGGGAAACGGCCGAATCCGGCAGATGCCGCGCTCCGCGGACCGTAGCACTCAGCGTGGACCGAGATCACGTCCGCGCCGGCGCGGGCAAAATTTTCGATCTGAGAGGCCGGATGATCGATCATCAAGTGCGCCTCAATGATGAGCCGCGTGAGCGGCCTCACGGCTTTGACGATGAGATCGCCCATGGTAATGGGCGCGACAAAATGGCCGTCCATCACATCCACGTGAATGCGGTCAGCACCGCTCGCCTCGATCCGCCGGACCTCCTCGGCCAACCGCGTAAAGTCGGCGCAGAGAATGCTAACGCTAACCTGAATGTCCTTGGACATACGCCCCTTCATGATGGGATCCGACAACGAAAAAATTTATGCGCGAGGAGGGAATCGAACCCTCATGCCCGCCTGCCGGCGGGCAGGGATTGCTCCACACGCCCCTCCTGTCTGTCTGCCATTAGGAGGCATCGACGCGCTTGAGAACCCTCCTTCTTCCTCATCTCCCGTCCACAGCCGCTCTTCAGCCACTTCTCACGGAGCCGAGCCTCTCCCCGAGTCTCAAACTCTTCCACAGAAACCACATCAAAAGGCCGATACGCCCGAGTGCTCCGGCTTCGCCCCTCCTGATGCTCGCGAACCCGCCGATCAATATTATTCGTTCACCCTACATACGAATATTTCCGGATCCGACTTTTTAATACGTACACAAAATACATATGAAAAATTTATGCGCGAGGAGGGAATCGAACCCTCATGGATTGCTCCACACGCCCCTCAAACGTGCGCGTCTACCAATTCCGCCACCCGCGCGAAACTCCAACCAGGAACATCGCTTGTCAATCTGCCCCTCCGGCCACAGGTGTCACCGCCGCGAAAAAGGCCTCACCGGCCTCCCCAAACCCTTTAGGGCAGAACCATTATATAGATAAATGTCAAAAAATACACTTATTTTTATTTCAGCGTTTCTGACGCGCGAGGGCCGCGGCGACGAAATGCCGAAATAAGGGATGGGCCTGGTCCGGTTTTGACTTGAATTCCGGATGGAACTGGCAGGCCACGAACCAGGGGTGGGCCGGGATCTCAATGATCTCAACGAGCCCGGTCTCGGGATTGGTCCCGGCGACAACAGCCCCATGCTTTGTCAGGGCATCGAGGTAGGCGCCGTTAAATTCATACCGGTGACGATGCCGTTCATGGATCGTCTCCTGACCATAGGCCGCGTAGGCCCGCGAGGACTTTGCGAGACGGCACTCATAGGATCCGAGGCGCATCGTGGCCCCCTTGGTCCGGACCGTCTTTTGTTCCTCAAGAAGGCTGATCACCGGATGCGGGGTGTCGACCTTGAATTCCGTTGAATTCGCGGCGTCCATGCCGCAGACATTCCGGGCGAACTCGATCGTGGCCACCTGCATGCCGAGACAGATGCCAAAGAACGGAACCCCCTGTTCGCGGGCGTAGCGCACGGCCGTGATCTTTCCCTCGATCCCCCGATCGCCAAACCCGCCGGGGATCAGGATCCCGTCCGCTGTCGCGAGATACTGGCCCGGGTTCCCGCCCTTCTCCAGGTCTTCGGAATCGATCTTCTCGACACAGACCCGCGTGTCATTCGCGATCCCGCCGTGGGTCAGGGCCTCATAGATCGATTTATACGCGTCCGGCAGGGCGATATATTTCCCAACGACAGCGATCCGGACCTCATGCCCAGGCTGGCGGACGCGGCCCACCACCTCCTCCCACGAGGTCATCTCCCTGTCCTCGCGCGGGATATTCAGTTTCCGCAGGATCAGGTCATCGAGCCGCTGTTTCTTAAAAAAGAGCGGGACCTCATAGATGCTTTTGACATCGATCGCCTCAATGACCGAATCGCGGTCGACATTGCAGAACAGCGAGATCTTATCCCGCTGATCCTTCGTCATGTGTTTTTCAGTCCGGCAGAGCAGGAAATCCGGCTGGATCCCGATCTCGCGAAGCCGTCCGACGCTGTGCTGGGTCGGCTTGGTCTTATGCTCCCCCGCGGCTTTGATATAAGGCAGAAGGGTCACATGGATGTTGATCGCGTAACCCTCTCCGAGTTCCCAGCGCATCTGACGGATCGCCTCCAAAAAGGGAAGGCTCTCGATGTCGCCGACGGTGCCGCCGATCTCCACGATCGTGACATCGACATCCTGCTCCTTGGGGACCCGGCGGATC
Organism: uncultured Planctomycetales bacterium; assembly: GCA_964450385.1. GTDB lineage: Bacteria > Omnitrophota > Gorgyraeia > Zapsychrales > JANLHA01 > JAKLFA01. Next base: position 69,767 of record CAYVEC010000006.1, on the reverse strand, counting down.
GCGTCCTTGATCTCGTTCGTAATATGCGGGATAATCTGGATCGTCTTACCGAGATAATCCCCCCGGCGTTCTTTCGTGATCACCGAATAATAGATCTTGCCCGTCGTGATATTGCTCGAACGGGTGCAGACAGCATGGGTGAACCGTTCATAATGACCGAGGTCGAGGTCCGTCTCGGCGCCGTCATCCGTGACATAAACCTCGCCATGCTGAAAGGGGCTCATCGTCCCGGGATCGACGTTCAGATACGGATCGCATTTGATGAACGCGACCTTGAGCCCGCGCTCCTCGAGCAATTTTCCGATCGAGGCCGACGCCAGCCCTTTGCCCAGACTCGAAACAACGCCCCCGGTGACAAAAATGAATTTACTCATCCTCCGCCCCTATCGTTATGCGCCCTCATCTCTGGACTCTGGTCTGAACCCTCATGCTTCAAGCAGATATTTCCCCTGCCCGCCCGGGACCGCCACTGGATACGTCCCTGAAAAACACGCGTGACAGAACGTCCCCTTCGTCGCCATCGCCGAAAGCATCCCCTCCCGGCTCAGATACCCGAGCGAATCCACCCCGATAAAACGGGCGATCTCCTCGACCGTCTGATTCGAAGCGATCAATTCTTTTTTATTAGGAAAATCGATCCCGTAAAAACACGGCCACTGGATCGGCGGACAGCTGATCCGCATGTGGATCTCGCGCGCCCCGGCCTTCCGGATCGCCTCGATCCGGCTCCGGCTCGTAGTCCCGCGCACGATCGAGTCCTCGACAACGACAACGCTCTTGCCGGCCAGAACCTCCCGAATCGGATTCAGCTTGACCCGGACCCGAGCCTCGCGGATGAACTGCGTGGGCTGGATAAACGTCCGACCGATATAGTGGTTCCGGATCATCCCGGTCTCGAACGGCAGACCGATCTCCTGCGCATACCCCAGGGCCGCGTAATTTCCCGAATCTGGGATCGCCATCACAAAATCCGCGTCTCGCTTCGGGTGTTCCTTGGCGAGCTGCGCGCCCAAGCGTTTGCGTGTCAAATATACATTGTCACCAAAAATACGGCTGTCTGGACGAGAAAAATAGATATTCTCAAAAATACACTGGGCCGAAGCCCCTGATGTCTGCGCATAACGATACGTCTCCAAGATGTCTTTCTTGATAATGACCAGTTCACCAGGCTCGATCTCCCGGACGTGCTCAGCGCCGATCAGGTCAAAGGCACATGTCTCACTCGCAAGGACATACCCCTCAGCGGCCTTCCCCAGGCACAGGGGCCGAAAGCCCTTGGGGTCCCGGGCCCCGACAATCGTGTCTCCAACGAGAAAGACGAGCGAGAAGGCGCCCTCGAGCTGGCGGAGGACGTTCGTGAACATCCCCGCAAGGTCGCCGGCCTTTTCCTTGGCCAAGAGATGAACGATGAGCTCCGAATCCATCGTGGTCTGAAACAGCGATCCCTCCTCTTCGAGGCGGTGATGGAGCTCGGCGGTGTTCGTCAAATTGCCATTGTGGGCGATCGCGATCGACTGCCCGCGGTGACGGACGAGGAACGGCTGGGTGTTCTTCACATTGCTCGATCCGGTCGTCGAATACCGGCAGTGCCCGATCGCGGCGCGGCCTTTCAGCCTGTCAAGGTCCTGCGGGCTCAAGGCGTCCGTGACGAGCCCGGGATTCTTGATCAGATGCACCCGGTCTCCGTCGAACGAGGCCACCCCGGCCGCCTCCTCACCGCGGTGCTGAAGGGCGTAGAGCCCCAAATAAATGGCCTTGCTTGCCTCGGGCTGATTCGATATTCCGATGATCCCGCACATACGTCCCCCTCTCGATCACGACCCTGCCTAGCCTTTCGGGCCCTGAGTCCGCCGGGCATAATAATCCTGAAGCGAACAGACCGACCACCCCGCCTGACCCGCGACGTCCAGGGCGTTGACCGCGGCCCAGGCCCCCTGAAGTGTCGTGATACACGGCACCCCGTGAAGGATCGCCGCCGCGCGGATCGCCCGCATGTCGGACTGACTCCGGGACCCCGACGGTGTATTTAGAATCAGGCGGATGCGCCCCCCGCGGACCAGCTTCATCAGGTCCTGCTGACCCTCGCCGCATTTCTCAACGACCTCCACCGGAACCCCGTTCGAGCGGAGTACCTTGGCCGTTCCCCTCGTGGCCACAAGGTCAAATCCGAGATCCCTCAATTTTTTGGCGACAAAGATCGTCTGGCGCTTATCCTCATCGTTCACGCTGATAAAGACCGCACCCTCGCGCGGCAGGCTCTGGCCGGCCGCGATCTGCGATTTCGCGAAGGCCTCCCCATACGAGGCCGCGATCCCCATAACCTCGCCAGTCGATTTCATTTCAGGTCCTAGGACAATATCCACGCCGGAAAAACGAGAGAACGGCAGGACAGACTCTTTGATCGAAAAATGGTCCGGGTCGCCGAGGTTCAATTGAAAATCACCCAGCTGTTTCCCGGCCATGATCTGGGCCGCGATCTTCGCGACCGGATTGCCCGTGGCCTTGGCCACGAACGGGATCGTGCGCGAGGCGCGCGGATTGACCTCAAGAACCATCACCCGGCTCCCCTTGATCGCGAACTGGACATTCATCAGGCCCACCACATGAAGGCCGAGCGCCATCTGGCGCGTGCACTCGCGGATCCGCTCAAGCGTCGCCTCGCTGATCGTCGGAGGCGGGATCACACAGGCCGAATCCCCGGAGTGAATCCCGGCATTCTCAATGTGCTCCATGATCCCGGCCACCACAACATCCCGGCCGTCCGAGATCGCATCAACGTCAACCTCAATCGCGTCCTCAATAAATTTATCGATGAGGATCGGATGACCCGCCGAGACCTCCTTGGCCGCGTCGATAAAACGGAGCAGTTCATCGCGGTCATAAACGATCCGCATCGCGCGCCCGCCCAGGACATACGACGGCCGCGCCAGGACGGGATACCCGATCGCCGAGGCCGCGGCGACTGCATCCTCGACGGAATTCGCCGATCCGTTGGCCGGCTGTTCGATCCCGAGCCCCGTGATAAATTTGGAAAAGAGTTCCCGGTTCTCTGCGAGGTCGATCGAATCCACCGACGTCCCGATGATCGGGACCCCGGCCTCATGAAGCCGCCGGGCAAGATTGAGCGGGGTCTGGCCGCCGTACTGGACAATAACGCCGTCCGGCCGTTCGACCTCCACAATGTTCATCACATCCTCAAAGGTCACCGGCTCAAAATATAGGCGGTCCGAGGTATCATAATCTGTGGAGACCGTCTCGGGATTCGAGTTCACCATGATCGTCTCGAACCCCATCTCTTTTAAGGCAAAGGAGGCATGACAACAGCAGTAATCAAATTCGATCCCCTGACCAATCCGGTTCGGCCCGCCGCCGAGGATCATGATCCGCTTTTTCCGCGAGGAGGCCTCACGGGCCCGGATTCCGGACTCGTCTTCCTTTTCATACGTCGAATAATAATACGGGGTATACGCCTCGAACTCGGCCGCGCAGGTGTCGACCTGCTTAAAAACAGCGGTGATCCCCAGGGCTTTACGCCGCGCCCTCATCTCGAGCTCCGTGGTCTTAAAGATCACGGCGAGCTGGGCATCCCCGAACCCGTATTCCTTGGCCTGCCGGAGAAGTTCGGGGGTCAGAGCGTTCGCCTCGGCCGCGGCCACAAGATCGCGTTCCAGGTCAAGGATCTGCTCGATCTGCGCCAAGAACCAGGGATCGATCCGGCTGATGCGCGCGATCTCCTCAAGGCACATCCCGGCCTGAAACGCGTATTTGATATAAAAGATCCGAGAGGCGTTCGGCTCGCTCAGGCGCTGGATGATCTTTTCCGGCGGGATCTGACGATAATCGAGCTTGTTGTCGAGCCCGGCGTGGCCGATCTCAAGCCCGCGCAGAGCCTTCTGCAGGGCCTCCTTAAAGGTCCGGCCGATCGCCATGGTCTCACCGACGGATTTCATCTGGACGCCGAGGATGTCCTGGGCCTCGGGGAATTTCTCAAAGGTAAAACGCGGGGCCTTGACCACGCAGTAATCAATGGCCGGCTCGAAACTCGCCGGGGTCTCGCGGGTAATATCGTTCTGGATCTCGTCGAGCGAATACCCCACCGCCAATTTCGCCGCGAACTTCGCGATCGGGAACCCCGTCGCCTTGCTCGCCAGGGCCGAACTCCGCGAGACGCGGGGATTCATCTCGATCACGACCATGCGGCCGTTCTCGGAATCCACCGCGAACTGGATATTCGATCCGCCGGTCTCGACGCCGATCTCACGGATCAAGGCGAGCGAGGCATCACGCATCTCCTGGTACTCGGCATCGGTCAGCGTCTGCTGCGGCGCAACCGTAATGCTGTCGCCGGTATGGACCCCCATGGGATCAAGGTTTTCAATCGAACAAACGATGACGACGTTATCCTTTGTGTCGCGCATGACCTCGAGCTCATATTCCTTCCACCCTTCGATCGATTCCTCAATGAGGATCTCGCGGATAATACTGCTGTCGAGACCGAGCGAGGCCATACGTTCAAAATCCGCGCGGTCGCGCACGATCCCGCCGCCGGTCCCGCCGAGGGTGAACGACGACCGGATGATCAGCGGGAACCCGATCTCCTCGGCCGCGGCCCAGGCCTCGTCCATGGTCCGGGCGAACGCACTCCGGGGCAGATCGAGCCCGATGCTCTCGACCGCCTTTTTAAAATGTTCCCGGTCCTCGGCCTTCTTGATCACCTCATAGGCCGCCCCGAGCATCTTGACCCCGTAACGCTCAAGAACTCCCGCCTCATAAAGCGCGATCGCGAGGTTCAGCCCCGTCTGGCCCCCGAGGGTCGGAAGCACCGCGTCAGGCCGTTCCTTCTCAATGATCTTCTCGACGAACTCAACGGTGAGCGGCTCAATATAGGTTGCATCCGCGGTCTCGGGGTCGGTCATGATCGTCGCCGGATTGGAATTCACCAAGACAACCTCATAGCCCTCCTCCCGCAAGGCCTTACAGGCCTGAGTGCCGGAATAGTCAAATTCACAGGCCTGGCCGATCACAATCGGCCCGGACCCGATCAATAAAATTTTATGGATATCGCTGCGTTTCGGCATACTCTGTCCCTAGCGACGGCCCGCTGGCCGCCCGACCCCTGTTGCATTCTCATTCATCATCCGGATAAAATCTTCAAACAAATACCTGGCATCGTGCGGCCCCGGCGCGGCCTCGGGATGATGCTGCACCGCATAGATCGGATATCGTTTATGCCGAATTCCCTCGACCGTCTGATCGTTCAGATTCAGGTTGATGATCTCGATATCCTTCCGATCAAGTGAATTAAGGTCCACACAAAATCCGTGGTTCTGCGATGTGATCCCGATCCGGGCATGGCTCGTATCCAGGACCGGGTGATTCGCCCCGTGATGTCCAAACTTTAATTTATAGGTCCGTCCGCCCAGGGCTAGCCCCAAGATCTGATTGCCGAGGCAGATCCCAAAGATCGGCAGCCGGCCGATCGCCTTGCGCGTCTCGGCGATAACAGAGGTCACGGCCGCCGGGTCCCCGGGACCGTTTGAAATAAAGAGCCCATCCGGCCGAATAGCAAGCATCGCCTCGAGCGCCGTCCCGGCCGGAAAGACATGGCACTCGCACCCAAGCCGGGCAAAGATACGCAGGATCGTCCACTTGACCCCGCAGTCAATGACCGCGACGCGAAACCTCGGACGGTCTTGATACGCCCCCTCCGCCGGCCAGACATACGGCTCACGGGCCGTGACCGCGCTCACCCAATCCGCCCCGTCCATCGACGGGACCCGTGTCATTTTTTTAGCCAGCGAGGCCGGGTCCATGTCCTCGGTCGACAAGATCGCGCGCATCGACCCATGCTCGCGAAGATGACGTGTGAGTGCCCGGGTGTCCACCCCCTCAACCGCGAGGATCTGATAACGCTTTAGATAATCGATCAGGCTTTCGGTGGCGCGGAAATTCGAATGGCGGCGGCAGAATTCCTTGACGACAAAACCCTTCACATGGACGCGGTCCGACTCAACATCATCGCCGTTGACCCCATAATTTCCAATAAGCGGATACGTCATGGTCACGATCTGACCGGCATAACTCGGGTCCGTCAGGATCTCCTGATAACCGGTCATCGAGGTGTTAAAGACAACCTCGCCCTCGGACTCACCCGTGACATCAAGGGACCGGCCGTAAAACATCACCCCGTCTTCTAAATAAATAACCGCCCGTTTCATGGATTCCCCAGCTTGAAAATACGCCGAACTTGATTTTTTCACAAAAAAAGTCCTCAAAATTAACCACAATTTTGAGGACTTCAATGCCCTAAAACATAGTTTACTATACCGTTATCACCCGCCAATGTCAAGGACTTTCACCGGCCAATCCTTGACACTCTCCGTCGAGAAAGCCCCTAACAATCAGCGCGCTGCACCTACTGTGACAATCCCTGAAGCATGGAAAGGGCGCGCTTAAAATTCTCCTCATCGCGCTCCTTCTGGAAGATCAAGAGGCTCTTTTCAGCATTATTAATCGCCTCCGGCTTGTTCCCCTGAAAGGCATACGTCATGGCCAAGAGATAATATAATTCCCCCCGGTCCGGCGCCACGCGCAGGGCCGCTCGATAGGTCTCCGTGGCATTGACAAAATCATTCATATGCATATATGTCTGCCCCATCAACATATAGGACTGAAGCTCCTTCGGGTTCGTCCGAATCGCCTTCTCTAAGGACAGGATCGCCTCCGTGGGCTGTCTGTTCTGCAAAAACGCGACCGCCTCATTGATATACTTGGCCTCCGGACTCTCTCCGGCGCTATCCGGCGCCCCGGTCTGAGCCGGCTTGCCGCACCCCGTGATGAGCAGCATGGCTGCGAATACGAGAATCGCGCGTTTCATGTCTTTTCCCCCCTGAGGATCAAACCTGTTTTAATAAAAGATACCCCCCGCAAAAACTGTTTTATTATACTATAAGATATATCGGACGCAATTGAAATTCCTGAGGCGTTTCGGCAGGAAAACCCCTGACCGCGAAGGCGGTGGGATTAAAAATTCATGGCATTCACCCCAAGGTCGACCCCGGTGATCACAGGATACAGCCCGACGATCTCATCCCTAAGGATCTGGATGGACTGCACCTCGAGACCCTGAGCGGCCGCTCCGGCAGCGGCGCCGCTCTCCGTGACAAAAATATTTTTGAAATCGATCCCGCCCTCGGGGCCGCGCTTTAACGAGGCGTCCGTCGCAAGCATTCCATGATCAGCGCCCCCGGCCGCCTCCTGCGACACGCCAAAGCGATCAGACCACGTCCAGACGATTTCCAGGCCAATCATAGCCCATCATCACCGCCGCAGCGTAACGTTTTCCTTAATATTTCCAGTTGCCTTGCCCTGCCTTTTTAAGTAAAGTATCTCCATGACCCTTCTAATGCTTGTCTTTTTTGCCTTCTCGCTCGGCATCGGGCTCATCTACGCGCGCAGAGCCCATAAGCCGCAGGACTTTTATCTGGCCGGACAGGCGAACGCAACCACCGCTACCACCGCGAGCCTCCTCGCCACGATCCTCGGCAGTTCCGCGATCCTGGGGACCGTGTCGCTGGCACAAAAAACGGGCTGGGCCGCGGTCTGGCTCCTCTGGTCCGGAGGCCTCGGGCTTCTCGCCTTGATCCCGCTCGCAGAGCGCGTGCGCCGACAGGCTCAATTCACCCTGCCGGATCTCCTCGAACATTTTTATGGGACAGGCGTCAAACGGCTCGCCTGCGCCATGATCCCGCTCGCCTGGACCGGCGTCGTCGCGGCACAGATCATCGGCGCCGGTAAAATCATCGCGGCCCTCACCCCTCTGTCCTATCCCTGGGGCGCCGCGCTCACGGCCCTTGTCTTGGCCCTCTACACCGCACTCGGCGGACAGCGCTCGATCATCCGGACAGACCTCTGGCAATTGCTCCTCATGCTGGTCGGCCTTGGATCTTCCGCCGCCGCGGCGATCAAGGCGGCCGGGATCCCGTCGTGGAATCAGATCCATGCCACCTTTCCCTTTAACCCCTCCTTCACCTCCCTGGACCTCGCGGTCCTTGGCATGACCTACGCAACGACATTCCTCGTCGGACCAGACGTCTATTCACGCCTCTTCTGCGCGCGGGATGAACAGACCGCCCGGCGTTCGGTCCTGGTCACGGTCCTGCTCCTCGTCCCGGTCTCGGCCGCGCTCGTCCTGATCGCGACGACCGGGCATCGGCACGGCTTCGGCTTTCTCTCCGGCCCTCTCCTCTCGCCGATCATCGGGATCGCCCTGCTCTCGGCGGTGATCTCGTCCGCGGACACGACCCTGCTCACCGCGGCCTCGATCTCCAGTGAATTTTTTATCGATCTAAAACAACCGCCCTCGATCCGCCTCACCCAGCGGCTTATTCTTCTCATCGGCGCCGTGAGCCTCATGATCGCGCTCATGGTCGCGAACATCATTCAATCCCTGCTCCTGGCGTTCAGTTTTTTCTCCGGGGCCTTCACGATCCCGGTCCTCGCGGGGCTCTGCGGTTTTAAGACCACCGCCTCACGGGCCATGACCGCCTGCGCCGCGGGAGGCCTCACCGCGCTCGCCGGAAAGATCCTCGTCCTCACGTCAGTCCCGGGAGGGAATGCCGTTATCCTGGCCGGCTTCCTCATGAACGCCGTTATCCTGTTCGGCCCGTCGAGCCCCCGGACAAATAAAAAGGGCGCCTAACAAGGCGCCCCAAAAAACACATCCGCGGTCACAGCCCTCAGGCCTGAGAGAGAAAGCGATGCGCTCCCTCAGCGGCTGCCCGGCCCTCCTCGATCGCCCAGACCACGAGCGACTGCCCCCGCCGCATATCTCCGGCGGCAAAGACCCCGGAGAGGCTCGTCATGTAGGAACTGTCCGTCTGAATATTCCCCCGAGGGTCGAGCGCGATGCCGGCCTCGTCGATCATCCCGGACGTCACCGGACCCAGAAAACCCATCGCCAAGAACACATAGTCACACTCGATCTCAAATCCAGAACCAGGGACCTCGGTCATGGGCTGACGCCCGGTCGCAGGGTCCTTCGGACCGAACTCGACCCGCGCCGCGTGAAGTTTGTGAAGAACGCCGTTCTCGCCGCTCAACCGCTTCGTGAGGACCGCGTACTCGCGCACGACACCCTCTTCATGGGACGTTGACGTCCGCTCGACCAGGGCCCACTGGGGCCAGGGATTGTCCGGGGCCCGCTCCTTTGGCGGCCGCGGCAGGAGCTCAATCTGGACAACGCTCGCCGCCCCCTGGCGCCGCGACGTCCCGACGCAGTCGCTCCCTGTGTCCCCGCCGCCAAGGACAACGACCCGTTTGCCGTTCACATCGATCCGGTCGTTCTGAAATTTGATCCCGCTGTTGACGCGGTTCTGCTGAGCCAGGAATTCCATCGCGAAATAGACGCCCTTAAGATCCCGTCCTTCGACCGCAAGATCGCGGGGCGCCTCAGCCCCGCCGCTTAAAACAACAGCGTGATATTTTTTCTGGAGATCGGACAGGCGAATATCGCGGCCCACACAAATCCCGGTCTTAAATTCAACGCCCTCTTTTTTCATCACGTCAAGCCGACGGTCCACAATGTCCTTTTGGAGTTTAAAATCAGGGATGCCAAAGCGAAGCAGCCCACCGGGGCGCTCGTTTTTTTCAAAAACCGTCACGCGATGCCCCCATTTATTAAGTTGGTCCGCGCAGGCGAGACCCGCCGGGCCGGACCCGACCACCGCAACGGTCTTCCCGGTTCGGCGGCGGGGCGGACGGGGCGACATCCATCCCTCGGCATACGCCTTCTCGATGATCGCGAGCTCGATATGCTTGATCGTCACCGCCGGATAATTGTATCCGAGGACGCAGGCGTTCTCACACGGGGCCGGACAGACGCGCCCCGTGAATTCCGGAAAATTATTCGTCCGGTAGAGCCGTTCCGCCGCCTCCTGCCAGCGCCCCTGAAACACAAGGTCATTCCAGTCCGGAATCAGATTGTGGATCGGGCATCCGGAATGGCAGAACGGCACCCCGCAGTCCATGCACCGCGACCCCTGCGCGGCGAGCTCCTCATCACTCAACAGCGCAATGAACTCGCGCCAGTGCCGGAGCCGCTGCTCGACGCTTTCCTTACGATATTCCTGTCGATCGATCTTTAAAAACCCCTTCACCTCTCCCATGCCCCGCGCCTTTCACCCCGGCCGACTCGTCCGGTTCATTCGTTAGCTGATTCATCCCTCTCATCGATCCGTGCCTCGGCCTCAAGGACCCGACGATAATCCCGCGGATAGACCTTCACAAAATGCGGGAGCGTCTCCTCCCAATGATCCAGGACCCCCCGCGCCAGGGCGCTTGAGGTATAGCGATAATGATTCCTCACCATGGCCAACAGTTCCGCGGCATCCTTGGGGTCATCGACAGGGCACAGATCCGCCATCCCATCGTTGAACCGCTGGGCAAAGGTGCCGTCCCGGTCCAGGACGTAGGCGATCCCGCCGCTCATCCCGGCCCCGAAATTCTTTCCCGTCGGGCCCAGGACCACCACCCGGCCGCCGGTCATATATTCGCAGCAATGGTCCCCGGCACCCTCGACCACGGCATAGGCCCCGCTGTTCCGGACGCAGAAACGCTCGCCGGCCACCCCGCGGAAATAGGCCTCCCCGCAGATCGCGCCGTACAGCAGGACATTCCCGACGAGGATGTTCTGCTCCGCGGCAAGATCGGCCTGTTTCGGCGGATAGACAATGATCTTGCCGCCCGAGAGCCCCTTGCCGAGATAATCATTCGCGTCTCCCTCAAGGACGAACGTCACCCCGCGCGACAAAAACGCGCCGAAACTCTGGCCCGCGGACCCCGTAAAATGGATATTGATCGTGTCCTCCGGCACGCCGGTCATGCCGTACCGGCGGGCAATATAGGAACTGAGCATCGTGCCCACGGTGCGGTTCTCATTGCGGATCTCGACATCAAAACTCACCGGCCGGTGCGTCTCGATCGCGCGTTTGCAGTATTTGATCAGTTCATGATCAAGGGCCCGGCCGAGACCATGGTCCTGCCGCTCGCGATGGCACCGGGCGATCTCGTCGGGCACATCCGGGCGATGGAGGACATAGGTCAGATCAATGCCGCGCGCCTTCCAGTGGTCCACGGCCTCCCGAGTCTCAAGAAGATCAACGCGCCCGATCATCTCCTGGAAGGTCCGGAAACCGAGCGAGGCCATGATCTGCCGGACCTCCTGGGCCACGAAGAGAAAATAATTGACGACGTGCTGCGGATCGCCTTGAAATTTCTTCCTGAGCTCCGGGTCCTGGGTCGCGATCCCGACCGAACAGGCGTTCAAATGGCACTTGCGGAGCATCATGCACCCTAAGGCCACGAGCGCGATCGTGCCAAAGCCGAATTCATCGGCCCCGAGCATGGCGGCGATCACGACGTCGCGCCCCGTGCGGATCATCCCGTCGGCCTGGATCCGGATGCGGCCCCGAAGGTCGTTCATCACCAAGACCTGCTGGGCCTCGGCAAGCCCCAGCTCCATCGGGAGCCCCGCGTGCTTGATCGAGGTCTGCGGCGAGGCGCCGGTCCCGCCCTCATACCCGCTGATCACCAGATGATCGGCCTTGCCCTTCGAGACCCCGGCGGCAACGGTCCCGACACCGACCTCGGAGACGAGCTTCACGCTCACATCCGCCTCGGGATTCGCGTTCTTGAGATCATGGATGAGCTGGGCCAGATCCTCGATCGAATAAATATCATGATGCGGAGGCGGCGAGATCAATCCGACCCCGGGCGTCGTGAGCCGTGTCTTCGCGATCTGGGCGCTCACCTTGTGCCCGGGCAGCTGCCCGCCCTCGCCGGGTTTCGCGCCCTGGGCCATCTTGATCTGCATCTGATCGGCATTGACAAGGTATTCGATCGTGACGCCAAACCGGCCCTGGGCCACCTGTTTGATCCGGCTCCGCCGCCGGTCCCCATTCGGATCCGACTGAAACCGCACGGGGTCCTCACCGCCTTCGCCGGTATTCGAAAATCCGCCGAGGCGGTTCATCGCGATCGCCAGGCATTCGTGCGCCTCACGCGAGATCGAACCGTACGACATCCCGCCGGTAGCAAAACGCCTCACGATCTGGGCGACCGGCTCAACCTCCTCGATCGGGACCGGCTCCCGCTTTTTAAATTTTAACAATCCGCGAATCGTTGTCAGATTCATGGCCTGACCGTTCAGATACTCTGCGAACTCCTGATAGGCCCGCTCATTATTCGCGCGAACGGCATACTGGAGCTTCTGGATCGTCTGCGGGTTGATCTGATGCGCCTCGCCATCCTGGCGCCAATGATAGAACCCCCCGTTATCGAGAAGACCGAATTCCGGCCTCTCCTCCGATGGATAGGCGGCCTCATGACGCATCAGGGCCTCACGGGCAACGTCCTCGATCCCGATCCCCCCGATCCGCGACACCGTAGCGGTAAAATATTTTTCGATCAGGTCTTCACCTAAACCCACGGCCTCAAAGATCTGGGCCCCGCAATACGACTGGACCGTTGATATCCCCATTTTCGAAATGATCTTGAACAGGCCCTTGCGCGTACTCTTCAGGAAATTCTTCACCGCGATATCATACGTGACCCCCTCAGGCAACCGGCCCCGGCGGAGCTGATCAAGGATGATCTCTTCAATGAGATACGGATTGATCGCGTTACACCCGTATCCGATGAGCAGGGCAAAATGATGCATCTCCCGTGCCTCGCCGGTCTCAACGATCAGGCTGACGCGCGTCCGCGTCTGTCGCCGGACCAAATGATGGTGAAGACCTGCGCACGCAAGGAGCGCCGGAATAGGAACGCTCTTCTCCCCCATTGCACGGTCCGAGAGAATAAGCACCGAACAGCCCTCATCGATCGCCCGGTCCGCCTCGTGAAACAAGCGCTCGAGGGCCGGCGCGAGACCGCTGGACCCTTCGTCGACGGAAAAAATCATAGACAAGGTGCGGACTTTAAAATCCTTGATCTTATTCCCTCGGATCTTCTCGAGCTCCGCATTCAAAAGGAGCGGCCGTTTGAGCCGGATCCGGCGCGCGTGACCAGGCCCCTCCTCAAGGAGATTCCCCTCCGCGCCGAGCCAGACCTGCTCCGACATGACATTCTCCTCACGGATGGGATCAATCGGCGGATTCGTGACCTGGGCAAAGAGCTGATGAAAATAATTATAGATAAGCTGCGGCCGAGAGGACAGGACCGCGAGCGATGAATCCGCACCCATAGACCCTGTCGCCTCTTCGCCCTGAGTGATCATCGGCCAGAGAACGATCTTCATATCCTCGAGCGTATATCCAAAGGCCCGTTGAACGGCAAGGAGCTCGCGCTCGCTGAGCGGCACCCCCGCCTTAGGCTGAGGCAGACGGTCAAGATTGACGACGTTCTCCCGAAGCCACGCACCATACGGCTGGGCCGAGGCGCTCCGGGTTTTGATCTCCGCGTCATCAATGATCCGTCCCTCGGCCATGTCGATCAGGAAGATCTTGCCGGGCTGAAGACGTGTTTTGAGAACAACGTCTTCCGGCGCAATCGGGAGGACCCCGGTCTCCGAGGCCATGATCACAAGATCGTCCCGTGTCACCGTGATCCGTGAAGGCCGAAGACCGTTCCGGTCGAGGATCGCGCCGATATACCGCCCGTCGGTGAACGTGATCGAGGCCGGGCCGTCCCACGGTTCCATAAGGCACGACTGATATTCATAAAAATCTCGCTTCACCGGATCCATCGATGGATCGCCGCTCCAGGCCTCCGGGATCATCATCATGATAGCCTCCGGCAGGCTCCGGCCAGACAAGACGAGGAACTCAAGGGCATTATCAAAGGTTGCCGAGTCGCTCACATGAGGGACGACGACCGGCAGCATCTTCTGAAGCTCGGCATCGCTGTAGATCGTCGATGTAAAATTCTTCTCCCGGGCACGCATCCAGTTGAAATTGCCGCGCAGGGTGTTGATCTCGCCGTTGTGGGCGATCATCCGGAACGGATGGGCCAGGCCCCACGTCGGGAATGTGTTCGTGCTGTACCGCGAATGCACCATAGCCATCGCGCTCTCAAAGGACGCGTCCGCGAGGTCCGGAAAAAAGCTGTCGACCTGCGAGGCCAGCAGCTGACCCTTATAGACGATCGTTCTCGACGAGAGACTGCAAAAATAAAACGACCGCTTTTCGCGAAGGATCGAGGCCTCGACCTTATTGAACAGATGCTTTCGGATAAGATACAGCCGCCGCTCAAACTCCTCGGGCCCCGTATGCCGTCCGCGACCGATAAAGAGCTGGCGAAAGATCGGCATTCCAGAGAGCGCGACCGGACCGATGCACTCCGGATGGATCGGGACATCCCGCCAGCCGAGGAACTCCTGTCCCTCCTGCCGCACGGCGCGTTCGATCCATTCCTGGATCGTGTTCCGCGACTCGAGGTTCCGTGGAAAGAATGTCATCCCGACGCCATAATCCCCCATCGGCGGGAGATCGATATTCTGCCGCCGGCAGGCCTGCCGGAAAAACCGGTCCGGCATCTGGACCAGGATCCCAGCCCCGTCCCCGGTCAGCGGATCCGACCCGGTGGCCCCGCGGTGATTCAGATTCTCCAGGATCTTGATGCCGTCGCGAACGATCCGGTGAGAGGCCTGGCCCTTGATATGACACAGGAACCCGACCCCGCAGCTGTCGTGTTCATAAAACGGCTCATACAATCCCTGTCGTGGAGGATACTGGTTCATCAACCATCCTTACTGTTCTTCATGGAGTGCGAATGCGAGGAGGGGCTTGTCGCCCTGTCTGTCATGCCCCAGCCTGACATCATCACGGCCGTTAACAATACTCTCGATACTGATTCGTGATCGGCAGGCGCCAATCCTTGCCAAACGCCCGCGCCGTGACCTTCACGCCAGGAGGGGCCTGCCGCCGTTTATATTCGCTCGTGTCGACCAAGCGGATCACCTGATCAACCTCAGCGGCGTGCCCGATCTTCCGGATGATCTGCGCCCGGGAACGCCGCCGTTCGATATATTCGATCAAAATCTGGTCCAAGAGATCATACGCCGGCAGCGAATCCTGATCCTTCTGGTTCGGCCGCAACTCGGCCGACGGAGCCCTCTCAATGACCGACACCGGGATCACCTCCCGCCCGGCCTGCTGATTACAAAACCGCGCGAGCTCGTAGACCCGCGTCTTGTAGAGATCCTTCAAGACCGCGTACCCGCCGGACATGTCGCCATAGAGCGTGCAGTACCCGACCGCCATTTCGCTCTTGTTCCCCGTCGTGAGCACGAGCCACCCATGCTTGTTTGACAGAGCCATCAGGATATTCCCCCGGATCCGGGCCTGAATATTCTCCTCGGTCACGTCCGCGGGCCGCCCGCTAAAATTCCCGGCCAGGCTTTTCAGATACGCCTCATGGACTCCGGCGATCGGGATCTCCTCAAAGGCGATCCCCAAATGCTCCGCGACCCGACGGGCATCCGTCCGCGTCTCGGCGCTCGTAAAGACCGACGACATCGAGACCCCAATGACATGGTCACGACCGAGCGCGGCCACGGCCACGGCCGCCACCATCGTGGAATCGATGCCTCCGCTCAGGCCGATGACCGCTTTTTGAAATCCATTTTTATGAATATAGTCCCGCGTCCCGGTAATGAGCGCCTTATAAATCCGTTCGATCTCGGTCCCAGGCTCCGCGCGCCGAGGGGGCAGAGGCCCGCTCGTCACCTCTGGCACGACGTGAAGCGCTACGATTTTTGCAGAACGCCGGGGCTGTTTTTTCGCCAGGGGAGCAATGTCCGCGACGAGAAGGTCTTCATCAAACGCGAGCGCCATCGCGGCGCATCGGCCACGGGGATCATAAATACAGCTTGATCCATCAAAGATCAGTTCATCCTGACCGCCGACCGCGTTCGTATAACAAACAAAGGCTCCGGTCTCTCGCGCCCGTTGGGCAATCAGCCGCTGGCGCAGGGCGAGTTTGCCGACATCATACGGCGACGACGAAAGGTTCACGAGGACCCGGGCCCCGGCACGCGACTGCGCCTCATACACCCCCTCAAGCCAGATATCCTCACAGATATTCACCCCGAACCGGACCCCGTTGATATCAACAAGGCAGGCGGTCTCTCCGGGGACAAAATATCTTTTTTCGTCAAAGACACCGTAATTCGGAAGATGCTCCTTATGGCACATCGCGCGAATCTCGCCGTCCGAGATCACCGCCGCCGCGTTAAAAAGACGCCCCTCGGCGTCGCGGTCCAGACACCCGACAATAAGGACGATCCCCCGAGCATGCTTGCGCAAGGACCGCAGGGCCTGAATATTATCAGCAATGAAATGCGGCTTATGAAGCAGGTCTTCCGGCGGATACCCGCAAATGGAAAGTTCAGGGAACACGACGACCTCAGCCCCGGCCTTTCGCGCCTCAGCGGTCCGTGCGATGATCTTGGCCGTGTTGCCGGCCAAGTCACCCACCGTCGGATTGATCTGTGCCAATGCGACCCGCATCTAATGACTCCTCCCTGTCCCCACGCCCATCATCGTCAACAAATTCCCATACAGCCTTTGATTCACCAGACGAAGATGTTCTTCGCGTTCAGAAAACTCTCCTTCCAATCGATCGCGGAGACTCATCTGACGCGCACGATCATGGACCAAATACTCGTCGACCCATTGCCGGGCCATGGCCCGCGTTGTCTCCATGTGGCATTGAAATCCATACACCGCCCGGCCCAGACGAAAGGCCTGATGCGCACAGGAGGCGCCGCGA
Source organism: uncultured Planctomycetales bacterium (assembly GCA_964450385.1). Lineage (GTDB taxonomy): Bacteria > Omnitrophota > Gorgyraeia > Zapsychrales > JANLHA01 > JAKLFA01. Next base: position 52,997 of record CAYVEC010000006.1, on the reverse strand, counting down.
AGCAGCAGGACCGCCCCGCGGGGCAGATCAAAGGTGTCCTCATGCCATTCAAAAAGCTCGACCGGGTTGGGGATCCCCGCGATCACCGGGTCCCGCCGTCCCTCCGGCGTCACGGCCAACGAATAAAATCCGATCTCCGGTTCCGGCGCCCGATATACCTTCGCCCCGGCCGCCCGCGCGATCAGCTGCGCCCCAAGACAGAGACCGATCGTCGGCACCTCCGCCTTCATCGCCCGTTCAATGAACACGAGTTCATCTCTTAAAAAAGGATACTCGCGTTCCTGATACACGTTCATAGGCCCGCCGAGGATCACGACAAGGTCGATCCCCTCGAGGCTCGACGGCACCGGCTCTCCCGCGTCAAGCGCGACCGTCCGTGACGGACATCCCTCACGAGCCAAAAAGCTACCCAAAGTTCCGGAACCTTCAATCGCGACATGTCGCACATATAAGATCATGCCGCCTCCTTCGTCGTCCCGGATCCCCAGCGTCTCCATTAGGGGGTGGAGGTGGGCCGCTGGGGGGCCCACCCCACCAAGGGAGGCATCCCACACGCCACCCCTCTAATACATAAACAGCATCTCAGCGTACGTCGGGACCGGCCAGAACTCTTTCGGCACCAATCCCTCAAGCTCGTCGATGGGCAAACGCAGACTGCCCATGAGCGCCTTGATTTTCACGGCATCATTTTTTTCGATCGCCGCATCAAGCCTGCGGACACACTCCAAGGCGGCCTCAACGCCCCGGCTGACGCTCGCCAAAAGTTTGCGCTGCTGAGTCAGGGTCGTCTTACTGATCGCCTCCGCCGACTTGATAGATGACGCAAGCTCCTCCTGATACCCGATCACCGCCGGAAGATACATGGTCTTCACCATGTCCGCCGCCAGGGCTCCCTCATACGCAATAATCGTCGCGTAGGTCTCGCTATAGACCTCATACCGGCTCAACATCTCGACCTTCGTCAAAATCCCGCGCCGCTCAAACAGCTCGACGACCGACGGAGACCGCATGAACTCAAGGGCCTCGGGCGTTGTCTTAAGGTTCGGCAGCCCGCGCCGCTCGGCCTCTTTAACCCAGGCCTCGGTATAATTGTCCCCATTAAACAGGATCCGCTTATGCCTCTTGATCGTCTTCTGCAAGAGGGCGCTCACGGCCTCATTGAATCTTTTTTTATCGGCCTTTTCAAGCTCAGTACACATCTCGTCCAAAGCCTCAGCCACGATGGTGTTGAGGATCAGATTCGGACCCGCGAGGTTCTGACTCGAGCCCGGCGCGCGGAACTCAAACTTGGCGCCGGTAAAGGCGAACGGAGACGTCCTGTTCCGGTCCGTCGCGTCTCGCGGCAGCTCGGGCAGAGAATCGACCCCGACCTTCAGCACCCCGCCTTTTTTAGAACTCTTCGCGCCGCCATTTTCGATCTGCTCAATAATGTCAGTAAGCTGATCACCCAAAAAGATCGAGAGGATCGCCGGCGGGGCCTCATGAGACCCAAGACGATGATCGTTGCTCGCGCTCGCGATCGACGCCCGAAGGGCCGGGGCCCACGTGTCAACCGCCTTGATCACTGCGCAGAGCATCACCAAGAATTTGGCATTCTCATGCGGGTTATCCCCCGGAGAGAGCCAGTTCTTTCCGTCGGGCCCGACCACGGACCAGTTATTATGCTTCCCGCTCCCGTTAACCCCGGCAAACGGTTTTTCATGAAGGAGGCACGCAAGCCCGTGTTTTTCCGCGACTTTTTGCATGACCTCCATCAAGAGCATGTTGTGGTCGATCGTGAGATTCAACGTCTCAAAGACCGGGGCGATCTCGTATTGGCCCGGGGCGACCTCGTTATGCCGGGTCTTCACCGGCGTCCCGAGTTTCCACATCTCCCGGTCCAGGTCCTCCATAAACCCGATGACCCGGCTCTTGATCGCGCCGAAATAATGGTCGGCCATCTGCTGATGCTTCGCCGGCGGACGGCCAAAGAGCGTCCGTCCCGTCTGCATCAGATCGAGCCGCGCCTCATAGAAATCACGGTCGATCAAAAAATACTCCTGCTCGGCTCCGAGCGTCGCATACGGCCGTTGTTTCATGCTCACGCCGAACAGTTCCCCGAGGCGGTTGAGCTGAACAGCCAAGACATCGATCGAACGGAGCAGCGGCGTTTTCTTGTCGAGCGCCTCCCCATGATACCCGACAAAATACGTCGGGATACAGAGCGTGGCCCCGTTCGGGCCTTCCTTGATAAAGGCCGGACTCGTCGGATCCCAGCCGGTATACCCGCGGGCCTCGAACGTCGGACGCAGACCTCCCGACGGGAAACTCGAGGCGTCAGGTTCACCCTGGATCAATTCCTTTCCTGAAAACTTCATGATCGCGCCGCCCTCACCGTCAGGCGAAATAAAGGAATCATGCTTCTCCGCGGTCAGGCCCGTGAGCGGCTGGAACCAATGGGTATAGTGCGTCGCCCCCTTGGCCAAGGCCCAGGTCTTCATCGCATCCGCGACCTCATCAGCGATCTTCGGATCAAGCTTGCCGCCCTCGGTAATGGTCTTCTCAAGCGACTTGAATCCCTTTTCCGAGAGATAATTACGCATGACCTTGAGGCTGAAGACATTTTTTCCGTAATACTCCGGAACTTGCTGCACCTCTTTTTCCAACATCTCGTCCATCATGCCACCCCCATTGTTTCCCCTAACCGGGTTCTCCCCGCGCGGGTTGTTATTCTTCGTTGGTATCAAACGTCTCACGCAGGCTGTCCGCGAGCTCATGCCGCGAATAGATCGTGCGGCGCAACACCACGCTCGCGACACCCGCCCCGACCAAACACCCTGATATCAACATGACGTATGCCATGGTATTTCCTCCTTATGGTCCCTCTTGGCCTAACCGATCGCCTCGCCCCCGCGCTCTCCGGTACGGATACGAATGCATTCGCTGAGCGGCAGGACAAAGATCTTGCCGTCCCCGATCTTCCCGCTCTTGGCCCCTTTGATGATCGCCCTGATCGTCGGCTCCACGAATTCATCGTTCACGGCAATCTCCAAACGGATCTTTTTCAGCAGATTGATCTCATGAACGACCCCGCGATAGGTCTCATTATACCCTTTCTGCTGCCCACATCCTAGCACATTAGTAACTGTCATTTTATGGACCTCCGCGTCAAAAAGCTCCTTTTTAACGTCCGGAAGTTTGTGCGGCTGAATCATCGCAATAATTAATTTCATGGTATCCTCCTCATCCCCAGCCGGATACGGCTGAGAGATTCTTGTCCGTATCGGTCGTTAATCGTTGGCAAAGATCTGGAACCCGCCATAGGCCTCCATGCCGTGTTCCGAGATGTCGAGTCCCTTGATCTCCTCTTCTTCAGAAACCCGAATCCCGCAGGTCTTCTTGACCACCCACATAATGGCAAAGGCCGCGGGGAACGCCACAACCGCATAAGAAGCCACGCCCACAAGCTGGATCCACAGGGTATGCGCCGGATTCGTGCTGAAGATCCCGACCGCCAGCGTCCCCCAGACCCCGCAGACCAAGTGCACCGAGAGCGCCCCGACAGGGTCATCGAGTTTAAGGCGTGTGTCAATAAAGATGACCGCCAACACGACCAGGGCCCCAGAGATCAGCCCGATCGCGATCGCGCCCATGATCGAGACGACATCCGCGCCGGCCGTGATTCCCACCAAGCCCGCCAGGGTCCCGTTCAAAACCATCGAGAGGTCCGGCTTGGTCTGCACCATGGCTGAGACGAACATCGCGCTCACCATTCCCGCGGCAGCGGCCAGGGTCGTTGTCACCAGGACATACGAGACCGCCCCGGGATCAGCGCTCAGCACCGAGCCGCCGTTGAACCCGAACCACCCCAGCCACAGCATGAACGCCCCCATCGTGGCGAACGGCATACTGTGTCCCGGGATCGCCTTGGATCCGGACTTTGTGTATTTCCCGATCCGCGGGCCCAAGAGCAGAACCCCGGCAAGGGCGCCCCATCCCCCGACGGAATGGACAAGGGTTGACCCGGCAAAGTCATAAAACCCGAGGTCGTTCAACCACCCGCCGCCCCACTTCCAGCTCCCTAAGAAGGGATACACCAGACCGACAAAGAACAGGGAAAACCATAAAAAGCTGTTCAGCCGGACGCGCTCAGCGACAGCGCCCGACACGATCGTTGCTGCCGTGGCCGCGAACATCCCCTGAAATAAAAAGTCCGTCCAATACGTATAGTGGCCGTTCGCATAATCGATCAATCCGGCCGCGCCTTCAGGACTCGCGATCCCGAATCCGCCGAACCCGAACCACTTTCCAAAGATCCAGGCCTCGCCGGGATACATCAGATTAAATCCGAGGACCACATAGGTCAACAGCCCGATGGCCACAATGATCACGTTCTTGAACAGGATATTCGATGTGTTCTTGGCCCGCGTCAACCCGCTCTCAAGCGTCGCGAATCCAAGATGCATCGTAAAGACCAAAAACGTCGCCACCATCATCCAGACATTGTTCACCGTGAACATCGCCTCCCGCGCCAAGGACAACGTCTCCTCCGAGGCTAATGACACCGCTGGGGTCAGGAGGGCGCCGGCAGCCATCGCCGATACCACCACGCCAACCTTCGATACCGTTTTCATTTTTTTCTCCTTGTGGTGTGGCGCAGAAAACAAAAAATCCCTAAAAGGCTTTTCCGGTCTTAAGCCCTTTAAGGACGTCTCTGCCCCAACTCATGGACCAACAAAAAAATCCTCGTCGGAGGCATCATCGCCTGACCGTTGAGGACTTCACTGTCGCGTCCATCTTTTTCCTGAAGACCCCAGCGCCTTCAGTTGGTTAAAATATACACGATGAGATTGGGATTGTCAAGCCCGTTTTTTTATGCCCTGAAAAATGATCAATCGTTCTGTCATTTCACAGCCACCGGCACCACAAAATGTACCACGGGCACCAGCCCGCTGAAATCCGCATCCATGATCAGGGCCTCCTCTGTGATGGCCGGCATCTGAAACGGCATCTCACCGCGGATCACCATATCAATATTGATCCCGGCGAGGTCAATGCCGCCCACCTGATCGCGGCCGATCTGTGCCGGCTCAGACGCCGCCTCGCTCAGCATGGCCGAGTCAGTTTTCGCCTTGGTGACCGGCACGTCATACACCTGATGAATAAGAGCGGGCCCGGGCACATGATTCCAGCGGACCGGCCCCTTGAATTTATCCGAGATCTTGTACCCCGCCCTCGTCACCAGCTTCTGAATATCCCCCCGGTTGCTCAAAATATTTTCATTCGTTGGCAGATACACCGCCTCATACCCCGCCCGCACCGCCACCTCACGTAACGCCGCCTCGATCATCGGATAAATGTCACTCACCTTAACCTGCCCCAAAAATTCCACGCTCGGCTCGATCCCCGGAACAACCACGACCCGCCGCCCATCCATCGTCTGCGCGTAGAGATGAATAAATCCCACCGCCTGACCGATCGTCTCATCAACCATAGCCAGAAGATAAAAATTCCCGTCCTTCCATAACTCAACATCCGTCGCGATACACACGCCCGCATTCAGCCCCCATAGGCCATACAACGGACCCTTCACCGCCCGGAACCTCAACTGGATCCGCTGTCCTCCCGTGACCGCCTCAAACCGCGCCTTCTCACGCGCGATGACCTGGGCCGGGCCGCTCAAAAGATCATTGATCACCTGCGCCACATCCATCTTCCACCGAACCGAGTGATCATTCAAAATCTCCTCGACCGCCTCGCGGGCCTCTCCCTCAAGCCGAGGGACAATCTTTGACCGAACCTCTGCCCCTGAAAACCCCCGCAGCATGTTTCCCACAACCTGACGCCGTTGATCACGGCCCAGCCGCTCTGATCTCCACACGCCCTCGACCCGATTGACCAGCCCCTCAACATCGCGAACAGGCGCGCCCTCGTCACCTTCCACAATCAGCAGCTCTTCTTCAATATCTTTCTCAATGATCTCCCTCAACAGAATAAAAAGCTGGTCTTTATCCCGGAACAACTGATCCAACAGCTCAATATTCACATAATCATATCCGTCGATCCGATCGATCTTCTCTTTTAATAGATCATTGTGGCTCACATATCTTAAAAAGGCCTCTACAGCCCGGTCTCGTGTCTCCTGGCCGCGGCCCTTTAAATATTCTTTGACCGCGGCAACCAACTCCGCCCGGTCTTGGGCTTGAGCCTTCGCAACCTCGTCTGCTGATCGGCCCTGGTCTCCGTTCCTCAACTGCGAGACGAGTCTATTCAGCCTCCCGTCAGGATCAACCGTTTCCCCTTGTTTTAACCGCCACTCCACCACCTCAATATCCCCACCACCAAAGCTCGACCCCCGGAGCGCCTCCGGCACATCCCCGCGCCGGTCACCGGCCTCGATAAATTCCTTCAACAGCCCCAAGATCTCTTCCTTATTCACAAACGAGGCGCCGCTGGCCGGAACAAACATCTGCGCTGTCCCAAGAAGCAGCGACTCGGCATCGTATCCTCGGGATCGGTTGTCCGCTAAAAACTCTTGGACCTCTGTCTTGCCCACCTGGTCATTCAACGCGTTTGCTGCAAACGCCCGCAACCTCACCAGCCCGGCCTCGCCCTCCTGTTGATAAACACGATACACGGCCAGGTTAAAACCATTCGTTTTTCTAATAAAGCCCCTGATCTCGCCTCGCGCCTCGTCGGTTAATTCAACAGAAAGGCTCCCTTCTTTAAAACCGTCAAAGACCCCCTCTAAAACTTGCAGGGCAAGACGCTTATTCTCTTTGCTCAGCTCAACATAAAAATCAAAGTGCTGATCAACGCTGCCTCCCTGGTCTTTGACATAAGTGAGGATCGATGTCCATCTCATTAAATCAATGATTCTTTGCAGATTGTGTTCATTCGTGACCCGGGCCAATTGGCGCCACCTGTTGATCCACTCGTCCCAGCCGTGAGCCGGATCAACAAAAGGGTAGACCATCTTCAATCCATGTTGAAACAAATACCCAGCATTTTCACCCGCGGCTTTTCCCAACTCGACTAAGCCCGGCCAATACTTACCAAACTCGTCACCAAACAGCGCCTTCACTGCCGGCAAACCATCATAAAACAAGTTCCGCGCATTCGCCCCGGCGGCTTTCCCAAGCTCCAGTAGCCTCGGATCCCTGCCGATCTCTTGAAGCACCGCTCTCGACTTTATAGAAAGATTCTGCCATTGAACTCTCCCAACTCCTTGAAGGTCGCTTTCATAAAAATCCTTCGCCTCCGCCTCGCTCAGCATGGCCGAGTCCTCGGACGCACCGCTGATATCAACAGGCTCTCCTGTTGCTGCCTTCGGATCAACCAAATACAAGCTGGCTACAAGTCCATTTTCAAACGTGCTCTTCCACCGGTCCATTGTCGCAGGCGTTGCCGGGACCTCTACGGTCCGCGCGCTGATCATGGCCCCGTCCACCCCGCCGGTAAAATATTTCCTTGGAATAACCGTCCCGGTCAGCGGGTCCGCCTCTTCCTGAATAAAATTCGCGACGCCTTTCTTAAGCGCGGCGAGATACTGTTCATAGATCTTCTGCTGGATATCCGGATCGTCGGGATGAAGGCCTTCGGTCTTCTGCTAATCTGCATACCCGCGGGTGAGAAGGCTCTCTTTTAAATGATTCTTAAACCACACCGAGAGGACCATGGCCCCGTAGATCTGGCGCAGGGTCGCGAAGGTGCGGCCCTGATTGACCTCCTCTTCGATCGCCGGAATGATGAGCTCACGCATCAGCTCCGTCGACAAAGCCGTGTTCGTATTCGGCCGGGGCGTTCTAACAATAAATCTTTCTTGCGCCCTAGCTAAATAGTCTTCCTCCAGCATCACCTGGAGCCGCAGGTCGCCCAAAAAGACACCATTCTCGCCCACGGTCACCTCGGCCCGCTCAGGCACGATCCAGACCTTATGAATGGTGTCGGCCGTGATATCCGCCACCCCGTATTCATCTTTTGCCCGCTTTTTTAAGCGCTGCCAAAAATGACTCCCCAGCTCCTGACGCGGGTCCATCAACGACGCGGTCAGCTGCTTCAACATATAATCCTGGGCAAGGACATCGCGCCCCATCTCGGTCCGGGCAAAATCACCGGCAATAATACGATCCTTTTCATACGGAGACAGGTTCACCCACAGATCCTCCTCAGGGATCGTCAGGCCAGCCAAAAAATACTTGGCCAGCCTTACGACCTGATCGTTCCGATCTTCAGGATCGAGCTGTTCATCACCGGCATCCAGGATAAAATTAAATTGAAATGGATTATGCGGATTGATCTGCATACCCTTAAGGCAGTCGGGAAAAACGGCTACGTCAGGGAAATGGCCGCGCCTGGAGCCGGCAAGCCGGCAACCGGAAAGATCTGCGCATAAACAAAGGAAGGGGCTATTGATTGCCCTAAAAAGCAGAAAATAATCAAAAAACGCATTGTTTTTGATAAAATTGTGGTTTTTGTAATAGACCATTTCATATACCTAAATATATAGTATATAAATGCTGAAAACAATGCTTTTGGGGCATCTTAAAAAAACGCTTTCTTTTAAGCGGCAATATACTTAAAAAATGATAAATTTATATTAAAAAGGCCATATATTTGTTAATATATGGCCTTTTTACCTTCAATTTTTTTAAAACTTTTATTAAACTATCACATCTACGACCTTGCGATCTTCCCTACCTTTAATAGAACACTATCCCTGATCAGTGCGGCCATAAATAGGCCTACCCCACAGGGCTCCCCTTAGATCACCCCGTGATCGATCATGGAATCCGCGACCTTCACAAAACCAGCGATGTTCGCGCCCATGACATAATTCCCGGGGAACCCGTATTCCTCGGACGCCTTGATACACTGGTCATGGATCGCGACCATGATCCCGTGCAGGCGCTGATCAACCTCGTCGCGCGACCAGGAGAGCCGCATCGAATTCTGGCTCATCTCAAGACCGGACGTGGCGACCCCGCCGGCGTTCGCGGCCTTACCCGGACCATAGAGGATCTTCGCGGCCAGATATTGATCCACCGCGTCCGGCGTAGACGGCATGTTAGCGCCTTCGCTCACAAGGATGCACCCGTTCGCGAGCAGGGTCTTCGCGTCGCGGCCATCGATCTCGTTCTGGGTCGCCGACGGAAAGGCGCAGTCACACTTAATGCTCCAGGGTTTCTCGTTCGCCTTATACTGACACTTATATTTATCCGCGTACTCCTTGATGCGGCCGCGGCGGACGTTCTTGAGGTCCATAATAAAAGCTAACTTCTCCTCATTGATTCCGGTAGGGTCATGGATCGTTCCGCCAGAATCAGACATCGAGACGACCTTGGCGCCGAGCTGTGTGGCCTTTTCAACCGTGTATTGGGCGACGTTGCCGGAACCCGAGACAACAACCGTCTTTCCCTTTAAACTGTCCCCGCGGGTCTTAAGCATTTCCTCGGCAAAATACACCGAGCCGTATCCGGTCGCCTCAGGGCGGATCAACGACCCCCCCCAATTCAGTTTCTTGCCGGTCAGGACGCCGGTAAATTCATTGCGCAACCGCTTATACTGCCCGAACATGAACCCGATCTCGCGGCCGCCGACCCCGATATCCCCGGCCGGGACATCAGAGTCCGGTCCGATGTGGCGCTGCAACTCGGTCATGAACGACTGACAGAACCTCATGACCTCGGCGTCAGACTTGCCCTTCGGATCAAAATCAGAACCGCCCTTGCCGCCGCCCATGGGCAGGGTCGTGAGGCTGTTCTTGAAGATCTGTTCAAACCCAAGGAACTTGAGGATCCCGAGATTCACCGTCGGATGAAAACGCAATCCGCCTTTGTACGGCCCGATCGCGCTGCTGAACTCCACACGGAACCCGCGGTTGACCTGGATCGTGCCCTTGTCATCGACCCACGGCACGCGGAAAATGATCTGCCGCTCCGGCTCAACGATCCGTTCCAGGATCCGCAGATCTTCATATTTCTTATGGCGCTCCAAGACCGGGGTCAGGCTGTCCAAGACCTCGGTGACGGCCTGAAGGAACTCAGGCTCGCCGACATTGCGCTGTTTGACGGTTTCGAGCACGCGTTCAACATACTTGTTCTTTGACATCGTTGTCTCCTTCATCTCACGTGTGGTTTATACTCTTCCGGGGCGGATCCCCGGAGAATCATGCCTTTTTGGCCGCCAGATACTCATTAATAGACCGGGCCGCAGTGCGCCCCTGGCCCATCGCGAGGATCACCGTCGCTGCCCCGAGCACGATGTCCCCCCCGGCGTACACCCCCTCAAACGACGTCCGGCACTGATCATCAACGACGATATTCCCCCACCGCGTTGTCTCTAGCCCCGGGGTCGTCTGTTTGATCAATGGATTCGATTCGTTCCCGATCGCCACGATCACGGTATCGACCTCAAAAATAAATTCGCTCCCCTTGATCTCCACCGGCCGGCGCCGCCCGGAGTCATCCGGGGCGCCGAGCTCATAACGAAGACACTCGATCGACGTCACGCATCCCTCGTCATTTCCTAAAATACGCTTCGCGTTCTCAAGCATGTGAAAGATAACGCCCTCTTCCTTGGCGTGGTGGACCTCCTCAACACGTGCCGGCATCTCGGCCTCGGTCCGACGGTAGATGAGATGAACCTCATCGGCGCCGAGCCGGACCGCAGTCCGCGCGGCATCCATGGCGACATTGCCGCCGCCGAGCACCGCGACCTTGCGGGACCGGAAGATCGGGGTGTCGGCATGCTTAAAATCATACGCCTTCATGAGGTTCGTTCGGGTCAGGTATTCGTTCGCGGAAAACACGCCGATCAGGTTTTCGCCGTCGATATTCATAAACTTCGGCAGCCCAGCGCCGGTCCCGATAAAGGCGGCATCAAACCCGTCCTTCGTAATCAAGTCCGTCAGTTTCCGGGTCCGGCCGACCACATAATTCATCTTCACCTCAACCCCCATGGCTGTCAGGGTATCGATCTCAAGCTGAACGATTTTCTTGGGCAAACGGAACTCCGGGATCCCGTACACCATGACCCCGCCGGCCTTATGAAAGGCCTCAAACATCGTCACGGCATGACCCTCGCGCCGCACGTCGGCGGCTACGGTAATGCTCGCCGGACCCGTCCCAATCACCGCGACCTTTTTCCCGGTCTCGGGCTTTACCTCGGGCGGTGACATATGGCCGTGCTCGCGCTCCCAATCCGCGACAAACCGCTCGAGCCGGCCGATGGACACGGCCCGATTGACATCTTTAAGGGCCTTCCCGACCGTGCACGGGGCCTGGCACTGCGTCTCCTGCGGACAGACCCGTCCGCACACCGACGGAAGAAGGCTGCTCGTCTTAATGACCCCGATCGCCTGCTGAAAATCCGCGTCAGCGATCGCCTTGATAAACTCTGGAATATTGATCTGGACCGGGCACCCGGTCACACAGGGCGCGTTTTTGCATTGAAGGCATCGAGCCGCCTCGATCCGCGCCTGCTCCGCGGTATATCCGAGTGCAACCTCCTGCATATTTTTCCGACGGACAGCCGGGTCCTGCGACGGCATCTCCTGGGCCGGGATCAGGAGACGCTCTTTCGGCGTGAGCGCGGCGTGCCGCGCCACAACCTCCTTCAGCCATCCCGCCTCGTCGGGCGATCCCTTTTTCTGCGCGTCGTTCATCGTTCCCCAGCCTTCTTTTTTGCCTCGATCTCCAAATGACACTGAGCGTGGGCCGTGTCCTCATGGCCTTTATACGCCCGAAGACGCTTCATCATGTTGTCAAAATCAACCTGATGCCCGTCGAATTCCGGTCCGTCGACACAGACAAACTGGGTCTTACCGCCGACCGTGACCCGGCATCCGCCGCACATCCCGGTCCCATCGATCATGATCGTGTTGAGAGAAACAACCGTCGGCACCTTAAAGGGCCGCGTCGTCTCGGCACAAAATTTCATCATCACCGGCGGCCCGATTGCGACCGCAAGGTCCGGAGGCGCCGCGCGCTCGCAGAGCTCTTTGAGCGGCACTGTGACCAAGGCCTTGCGGCCATAGGACCCGTCGTCGGTGCAGACAACAAGCTCATCAGCGATCGCCCGCATCTCAGACTCAAGGATCACAAGGTCTTTTTGCCGGGCGCCAATGATCACAATGAGCCGGTTACCGGCCGCCTTCATCGCCTTCGCGATCGGGTACAGAGGCGCCACCCCGATGCCACCCCCGACGCAGACAACGGTCCCAACGCGCTCAATGTGCGTGGGCCGGCCGAGGGGCCCGACCAGATTCTCGATCGCGTCCCCTTCATTCAGCTCAGCAAGCAAATGGGTCGTCTTCCCAACGGCCTGAAAAATAAGGGTGATCGTGCCTGCGGCCTTGTCCGAGTCCGCGATCGTGAGCGGGATCCGCTCGCCTTCATCACGGATCTGAAGCAAGATGAATTGACCCGGCAGACACTCCTCGGCAATGAGCGGAGCGCTCACCGTCAAACGGAAAACCTCGTCAGAAAGCTGTTTTTTCTTAAGAATAGCGTTCATGACAACCCTCCCCAGGGGGTCAATAAAAAGAAAAATCCCCTCACATGTCCTTTGGGATTGTTAAGGGGTCAATAGGCACAACTTCAATCGTGACGGCAACGCTGCCTACCTTAATAAAAGGTCGCCCGAGACCTCAATGCCTCAAGCGGTAAGATACTATACCTCGCGATGTTTTTTGTGTCAAGAGTGAAACTTCAAAAAACCCGGCGGATCCGCCCCCCGGACATGGCAAAGCCCCGGTAAGCATTTCTTTACTTCCGGGGCTTATCTGCCATGTCAGTCCTTCAACTGTCTAACCCTGACAATTTAAGAATACTCCAACAATCCCGCTCTGTCAAGCGCCCTAATGAACCCATGCCCGCTTCATTCCTTGCGGCCCAGATCATCAAATAAAATGATCGATTCCGCGACCTCTTTCATGGTTTTGCACGCATCCATGCTTTTTTTATGGATCATGCGGTAGGCAGTATCCTCATCCAGCGAATGCAGGCGCATCAGGATCCCTTTGGCCCGGTCGACGAATTTCCGGGTCTCCAGGGCCTCCTTCGCCTTCACCGCCTCAGAGACCAGATTCGTGTTCTCCACGGCCACGGCTGCCTGATTCGCGACCATCTGAAGAACGTTGATCTCCTCCTGGACGAACTGATGCGGTTCCTTGGTATAGACATTGATCACCCCGATCACCTTGTTCTTAACGATCATCGGGACCGCCACCATCGATGTCAGCTCCTCACGGATGGCCAGGGCGCGGTGGGCATAACGCGCGTCGGCGCGCACATCCTCAACCGTAATGGGCTGGCGGGTCCGGATCACGTCGCCGAGAAGACTGTGACGGACTTTGAGATTCGGCTTCTTCTTGTATTCCTCGCTCAGGCTCTGGGTGGCGCGGATGACGAGCTCTTCGCCTTTTTTGTCCTCGAGCAGCATGATCGAACAGATCTTTGAATTAAGCATCTCCGCGGTCACGACCACGATCAGATTTAAGATCTCATCGAGGTACGCCTGCGAGGTGATCGATTCGCTGACCTTGACGAGCCGGTCGAACTGACCCGCTTTGACCTTCGTCTCCTCAAAAAGCCGCGCGTGCTCAATGACCCCGCTGATCTGAGAGGCGATCATGTGGATCAGGTTCACGGTTTCACGGCTGTACTCATGCGGCTCGCGATGCTGAACATTGATGACCCCGCTGACCTTGTCCTTATAAATAAGCGGCACGGACAAAAAGGCCTCATACTGGTCCTCAGGCAGAACGTCAAACGCCTTAAACCGCTTATCCTGATACGCGTTCTCAGCAATCGCAACCGGCTTGTTCTGCTGGGCCACCCATCCGGTGATCCCCTCGCCGAGTCCGATGTGCACGACGCCTAGTTCCTTTTTGTGCGGGATCTTAGAGGCCCGGAGGACCAGAGTACGATGCGCCTTATCAAGGAGATACACAAAGACCGAGTCCGCGCCCGTAAAAGCCGTCACGATCTTCACCGTCTCCTGAAGCGTCTTGTCGAGATCAACAGCGGATGAGGTGATGCTGAGAATTTTTCTGAGGACCTCGAGTTCTTGTTCTTGAGAAATATGGACCTTGGTATTTGGCATGGCGTTTCCCTGGTTAAAAGATCCCTTATGATACTCCTTTTTCCGGCTGGCGCAAGCCCCCCTCCCGGCCGCAGGCGTCGCCGTCAGCCCCGCAGCTACAGGAGCGTTGCGGATCGGCATCGCACTGTTTCTTGAGCGGCGCCCGGCGGCACAACACCCCAACGGCCATGATCAGCAGGCACCCGGCAAAGATCGCGATCGCCAGAAAAACCGTTTCCATGGATCCCCGTCTCCCTTACGCCGACGTCCTCTCAGGCGCCAAAATCATCGCAGGCGATCATCTCAGGCGCCACCCCAAGACCGTCAAGCATTTCCCGGACCGCGGCGGTCATCGGCGATGGGCCGCATAAATAATATTCCACCCCCTCCGGCGCGGGATGTCCGGCAAGATAGTCGCGATACACGACCTCATGGATATTCCCAGTAGCGCCAGTCCACCGATCCTCAGGGAGCGGCGCCGACAAGGCAAGATGAAAGGAGAAATTCGGGCATTCGCGTTCAAGGGCCCGGAACTCCTCCTCATAAATGATCTCCTGCCGGGACCTGGCCCCATACCAAAATGAGACGCGGCGTGAGGTCTTCAGCGCATGGAGGAGATGCCGCAGATGACTTCGCAACGGCGCCATCCCGGCCCCGCCGCCGATATACACCATCTCACGGTCCGTGTCCTTGATCAGAAGACTGCCGTACGGGCCAGAGATCCTGACCTCGTCCCCAGGCTTTAGCGAAAAGAGATACGTTGATGCGACCCCCGGCGGGACCGATTTTTTTCCCGCGGGCGGAAGCGCGATCCGCACGATCACCATCAAGGCCGGGCCCTCGCCCGGCGGATTCGCGATCGAATACCCCCGCACCACCGTCTCATCGCTGTCAACCTCGAGGCCGAACAGCCCCTCGCTCTCCCAGACGGACCGATACCGATCACTGATCTCAAAGTCACGGAACCGGATCTGATACGGCGGGACCTCAATCTGAAGATAGGCCCCGGGCTCAACGGCAAATCCCTCGGGCAGATCGAGCGTTATTTCCTTCAATAGGGGCGCGATCTGACGGACCGCGCGGATCCGTGAAGCATATCGACGGACCTCAAAGACCCCGGAAGGGATCATGAGGGCCATATCCCGACGCACCTTCACCTGACAGGCGAGCCGCCACCCCTCGTGCTGCTGCCGCCGGGTCAACAGCCCCGCCTCCGTCGCAAGGACCTCGCCCCCGCCGGCGGCAACGCGGCACGTGCATAGGCCGCACGTTCCCTTCCCCCCGCACGCCGACGGCAAAAAGATCTCTTCATCCGATAACGCCGTAAGAAGACTCCTGCCCGGAAGCACGCGAAAAGTCCGCTGGCCCTCATTGATTGTGACCGCGACCTCTTCGGATGATGACACAAACGACTCGGCCGCGACAAGGGCCGCGACCAAGACCAGAATCACGGTCGAAAAGATCCCGACACTGATTGTCATCCACAGCACCAACGACACCGACAGACTCCTTCCCGCTAGGGCACGCTGATCCCGGCAAAACACATGAAGGCAAGGGAGATCAGGCCCGTGATCATCATCGCGATCCCAAGGCCCCGGAGGGGACGAGGGATGTCCGAATACCATAGTTTTTTCCGAATCGCGGCCATGGTCACAATGGCAAGCGCCCACCCCGTGCCCGCGCTGAACCCAAAGACAACCGTTTCTCCAAAAGAATACCCCCGCTCCGCCATGAGGAGCGACCCACCGAGCACGGCACAATTCACGGCGATAAGCGGCAAAAAGATCCCGAGCGCGGCGTAGAGCCGTGGACTCGCCCGGTCGATCACGATCTCAACGATCTGGACCATTGCCGCGATCACAGCAATAAAAACAATAACAGTCAGAAAGCCAAGATCCGTCTCGGGCAGCCCGGCCCACGAGAGCGCGCCCGGATCCAGAAGAAAATGTTTGAGCAGCCAGTTAACAGGTGCGGTGATCGTCATGACCGCCACAACGGCAAGGCCGAGCCCGAGGGCGGTCTCCATCCTTTTCGAACAGGCCAAAAACGAGCACATACCCAAGAACAGGGCGAGCAGGATATTATGAACAAAGACCTGATCAAGGACTAAGGCGATATACCCCATAACGGTCCCCATTGTTTATTTTTCAACATACCCAGAGATCGCGCGCTGGATCCAGATCACGGCCCCAAGCAAAAAGAACGCCCCAGGTGCAAGAAGCATGATTCCACAATTCACATATCCAGCGCGATACGCCGCCTCAGGCACAAGAGGAACGCCGGCAACAGACCCCTGACCCAAAAACTCGCGCGCGACGGCAATCACGATCAGGACCGCGCTGTATCCAAGCCCGTTACCAAGGCCGTCCCAGAACGCCTGACGAGGCGGATGCCTCATCGCAAACCCCTCGGCCCGGCCCATGACAATACAATTCGTAATAATGAGGGCCACAAAGATGCTCAGCTCTTTCGCGATATCGTAGAAATACGCCTGTAGGAACAGGTCCACAACGATCACGAACGTTGAAATGATGAGAAGCTGAACAATGATCCTGATGCGGCTCGGAATATGGTCGCGAAGGATCGAGACCGTGATGTTCGACACACAGAGAACAAACGTCAGGGCTGCGCCCATCACAACAGCCGTCCGGGTCTGGAGCGTGACCGCAAGGGCCGAGCAGATCCCCAGGATTTGAAACGTGACCGGGCTCGCGTCCCAAAGCCCGTCACGAAAGATCCTTTTATCCCGAGTCCTCATTTGGTCTCTCCCGTCTTGATCAGATAGGGTCCATAAACGCGGATCCATCGGTCCAAAAACGCCGTGATCCCCGCTCCGGTCATGGTCGCGCCGGTGATCCCGTCGACATAAAAGGCCTGTTCCGCCGTCGGGACGGTGTCCTTGACGCGCCCTTTCACCACGGCCACGGGACGCAAGGCCCGGGTCTGAAGATCCCAGATCTTTTTTCCCTTAAAACGGTCCTGGAACTCCTCGGACGCAACCTCTCCGCCGAGGCCGGGGGTCTCCCCATGCCGATAAAACGTGACGCCTCGAATGGTCCGGCCGTCCGCCTCAAGGGCCATATATCCCTCGATCGTTGACCAGAGCCCCTTCCCCGAAACCGGAAAACAAAAGGCCAACGTCTGCCCGCTTTCTTTATAAAGGAAAAGCGGATAGGCCTCCTCCTCCGCTGGCCGGATCCTGACGGGGCCGACACGAACGAGTCCGCCCCGGGCATCGACCTCGACCTCTTCGATCTTCTCATCAAAGATCCGGGTCACCTCTTCGGGAGGCGCCCCGTGCGCGACCGGCTGACGCAGCCCAACGACCTTCAGGATGTGCCGTTTCCGATCAACCTCCTGATTCATTTCCCGTCGAGACCTAAGGGCCCCGGCCGCGAACGAGACCAACAGGCCGCAGACCACGCAGACGGCGGCAGCAAATAAAAACGTATATGTTCGCGAGTGTTTATCCATGATCCTCCCCGTTCCGGCGCCACTGTCTTCGGGCGCGGTCGTTCCGGCGCCGGCGCTGAATGATCTGGACCTCAAGCACGCCATGATCGATCAACGGCGCAAAAATGTTCATGAGCAGGATGGCGAGCATCACGCCTTCCGGATACGCCGGATTAAAGATCCGAATCACCGCGACCATCGCTCCGATCAATGCCCCATAGATCCACCTCCCGGCCTCGGTCGCCGATGAAGAGACCGGGTCCGTCGCCATAAAAACAGCGCCGAAGGCAAACCCGCCCATCACGAAGTGCCAGGAGAACGGCAGTGTCGTAATGGCCGGGGCCGGCACCGCCTGGCCGAGCATCACAAACGCCACGGTCGCGGTCATCCCCAGACAGCATCCCGCGACGATCCGCCAGTTCGCGACACCCGTCGCGAGGAGCACCACAAGTCCAATCACACATGCCACCGCCGATGTCTCGCCGATACTCCCCGGCACAAACCCCCACATCATGTTCGAGAAGGAATATCCCGCTTGAGCCAAGGCATCAATGGCCACGGCACCCGACGGGGCCTGAGCAACCACGGCCAACGGAGTGGCCTTCGTGAGCCCGTCAACCGCGACCCAGACCGCGTCCCCCGACATCTGGGCCGGATAGGCAAAAAAGGCAAAAGCCCTCGCCGCAAGAGCAGGGTTCACGAGATTAAACCCTGTCCCGCCAAAGATCTCTTTTCCAATGACCACGCCGAATGAAATGCTCACCGCGGCCTGCCACAACGGCATCGTCGGGGGCAGCGTGAGCGTAAAAAGGATCCCAGTGACTAAAAATCCCTCGGTAATCTCACGCCGCCGGACAACCGCAAAAAGGACCTCCCAGAAGCCTCCGACCGTGTAGACCACAAGCAGGAGCGGCATGACCGTCTTGAGCCCAAGCCACCATTCTTGAGAAATGCTGCCGCTCAGCCCCTGTGATAGAAGGGCCTGATGCCCGACGTTATACGTTCCAATGAAAAAACAGGGGAGGACCGCGACCACAACCAGGACCATCACGCGCTTCAGGTCAACCGCGTCGCGGACAAACGGGGCCGCTGCGGCCGTCTCTCCCGGCGTCAACAGAAACGATTCAATGGCCTCGACAAGCGGAGCCGCGGCATGAAGCCGGCCGCCCGTGGCTGACCATCCCCGCAACCGCTGAAAAATTTTCTCAAGGATCTCCCTCACCCTTCGGCCTCCATCATGCTGAGCCCTTTGCGGATGATGCCGCAGACATCCGTTTTCGACGGGCAGGCAAATGCCGCCAGGGCAAAATCTTCAGGCGAACATTCCAAGATCCCGAGCCGTTCCATCTCGTCAATGTTCTCTGATAGAATCGCCTTGATCAAAAAGAATGTCGGGACATCAAGGGCCACGTACCGGTCATACACATCATTCAGAACGATCGGGCGATGGGAACCGAAACGATCCGTTGTTAATGAAACGCTCCGCAACGGGTCCCATGAGGACAGCATCGTCCGGGTAAAACTGTACGCATGCCATCCCGGCATCATCCAGCCCAAAACGACCCGGAGCCCTCCCCGTGGGATCACAGCAACCTCCGCGTCATACAACCCGACCGCGCCATCCGCGCCGACCTCACGCCCGGTCAAGACCCCGCCGAAAATCACGCAGGCGTCCGCTGGAAGGTTCGGTCCCGCGATAAATCCAGCCTCGGCCCCGAGGATCGTTCTCTTATAGACCCGCTCCGGCGCCCGCGCGCCGGTCACCGCAATGATCCGTTCAGGACAAAACCCTCCGTCAATAAAGCTCCGCGCGATCGCGACCACCCCCTGGACATCGGCATACCAGACCCTCTCCCCGCGCTCTAAGGGATCAAGATAATGGATATGGGTTCCGACGTTTCCCGCCGGATGAGGCCCGACGACCCGATGAATGCGAATCCGTCCATCGGCCGACGCGGAAGGCTCCGCAGCCTTTGGCCCAACACAGACATGCACGCACCCATCAGTCAATCGCGTGAGGATCTCTAGCCCGTATTGAAAAAGATCCTCCCTCCCTTTCAAAAAGAACCCCGGGTCCGGAGCCAAGGGCCCCGTCGATACCGCCGGAACAAAGATCGCTTTGGGGAGGCGGTCCGGATCCACGATCCGATCAAACGGTCGCTCGCGAAAAAAAATCCACGCCCCGCTCTCAAGAAGATGCTGGACAATCCGCTCGCGCGTCAGACCCGAGATTGAGGAGGCCGCGTATTTTGTGATCGGAACCGTTTCCTGACGGCCGTCACAGGTGATCACGATCCCAGAGATCGCCCGACGCGCGCCGCGGCGAATTTCCGTAATAGTCCCACTCGCAGGCGACACAAGACGACGGCGGGGGTCCCCTTGATCCTCCGCCAGGACCGAACCCACGCACACCCGATTCCCGACAGCGATCGTGAGACGCGGCCGAAATCCATAGAGGTCTTCCGAACACACCACAACGCGAGCCGGCACCGGCAGATCAACGAGGACCCTCTCGGCCGCGCCGACCATTCGAATATTCCGTCCCTGTCTCACCCGAATCATATCCATGGATCCCGCCTCACCATATCTCTCTATGCCCGTTCCAGGGCCATGGCCAAGGCCCCGCCTCCGCCGAGGCAAACGACACAGACCCCGACTTTTTTTGATGCTGAATGAAGCGCGTGCGTGAGCGTCACGACCACGCGCGCCCCAGCCGCGCCTAAGGGATGCCCGAGCGCAAGGTCCCCCCCATAAATATTCATCCTCTCAAGCGGAAATCCGAGCCGACGCTGAAGAAGTACCGCCTGCGCGGCAAAGGCCTCGCTAAGTTCCACAAGATCAACATCGGCTACAGATAGGCCGCACCGCTCGAGACATTGTTCAACCGCGTCGGCGGCCAGGGCAAAGACCTCATGCGGATTCCCCGCGATCACCGCATGGCCCAAGACCTTCGCCAGGGGCCGCCATCCTCGGCGACGCGCCTCAGCGGCGGATGCCAAGACCACGGCAGCGGCACCATCACACGGAACAGACGAATTGCCCGCGGTCACCGTGCCGGTCTTCTTCATAAAAGCCGGCGGGAATTGATTGAACACGGCACGCTGGATATTCCGCCGGATCGTCTCGTCAACCACGACCCTTTTTCCGGATGGCGTTTGGATCGGAACGATCTCGGCCTCAAATCGTTTTGCGACCTGGGCAGCAAGGGCCCGCTGATAACTCACAAAGGCATAATCATCCTGTTCGATCCGGGTGATCTGGTGCTCATGGACAAGCCCCTCGCATAACAATCCCATATGCTTGTCCGTTAACGAACACCACAGCCCGTCATGAACGAGGCTTTCCTGAAGTGCCCTCCGGGTCTTTTCCTCGTGCGCCCGCTTAAAGACAAGCTCGGGTGAATGTGACGCACTCTCCACACCGCCGGTGATCACGCACTCGCCGTCGCCGGCCCGAATAAGCTGGGTTCCGGCGATCACGGCCTGAAGACCCGACCCGCAGACATTGCTGATAATATATGTCGGCGTCGTCACCGGCAGCCCTGCGTCGACCACGGCCCGGCGCAAAAAATTCTGCCCCGCCCCGGCAAGGACCGCGCTGCCCATGATGACGCTTGCGACGCCCCCATCGGTCAAATGATGCCGTCCAGCCAACTCCGCCAACACATGCCGAGCCAACAGAGAAACATCGCACTCCTGAAGGGCAGCAAAGGCGCGCGCCATCGGGGTCCGAACCGCGTCAACGATCACAACATCGGTTTTCGATTTAACAGACACGTTCATAACAATTCCAGCAGCTGATGCACATCGACATATTTTTCGACCAGCCGCTTCGCCTCCATGATCTTTTCTTTGTCATTGGCCTGGATCTTGCAGACATAATTATCGATCTTCCCGGCGACGGTGTAGGTCTCTTCGTTTGTGACCATGACGGGGATCCCGCTGCGCTTCAAAAGACGCATGATCTTGGCATCGGGAACAAGCCCGCCGGTCAAAATAATGCCAACGACCTGGCGGTGCCGCCGCTGAACGATCAAGTGAGAACTGACCGCGACCATAATATTATCGATCCGGTCCCCCGAGGTCAAGACAAGGGTCCCCGAATCGATGTGTTCGACCATGTTGGCCGGCTCCATCGCGGCGACGATCGTGTTCCGAACCCGCTTGTGCAGATTCTCTTTGCCGCAGAGTAATTTCAGCTTGAGCTGGCCGTTCAGCTGCTCGACCGTCGGGTCACGGAGGAGAGGCTCCATCGGGATCACCCCAAGAACCCGGAGCCCTTTGTTCTGAAGCCCCTGAGTAACAGCGGCCTTGACCCGATCGTATTTGTCGGGCAGGACCTTGTTGATGATGACGCCGATGACCTCGACCCCCTTCATATCAAAGAGTGCCTTATTGAGCATGATCTCATCGATGCTCCGGCCGATCCCGCCCTCTGAGACAATAAGGACCTTCGAATTCAGGAGTTTCGCCACTTCCGCGTTAGAGACATCAACGACCGATCCGACGCCGGCATGGCCCGTGCCTTCGATAATGATGGAATTTTTTCCCTTGGTCAATTTCTGAAAGGCCCGAAGGATCTTGCTCCGGAGCATCTCAGGCTTCGGATTAAAGATGTATTGTTCCGTGTATCCGGACCCGATCGTGACCGGGCTCATCATCTTAAGGGCCGTGCGGCACCGATAGACCGAACCTATGAGATACGAATCCTTATCGACGTCGAGCCCTCCGATGTAGACCGTCTGCTGCCCCACGGGCTTCAAAAAGGCGGGTTGCATCTTGTGTTCCTGAAATAAACGATACAGGCCGAGCGCGACCGTTGTCTTCCCCGCGTTCTGATAGATCGAAGAGATATAGACGTTCTTAAAATGTTTCATGGCGTTCCCCGTGTTCTCGTTCATGGCGCGGCCTCGAGCGGCATCAGATACCGTTTAAGGGCCGAGAGCGTTTTAAAACCGATTTTCCCGTCGGGCTTAAGCCCCTCGCGCTGCTGAAAGGCCTCAAGGGCCTCCTGGGTCTTCCGCCCCATCTTTCCGTCCGCGGACCCGACATTCAAGCCCGCCGCCTTAAGAGCCACCTGAACTGCGGCAACATTTACCTCGCCAGCATGGATCAGACCATATCGGTCAAACTCCATGAGCCGATCCCAGGTCACTCGGTCAATAAATCGCGTCGCCTCGATCCCCTGATCCTCCTGAAACGCCTCCAGGGCGTTCCGGGTATTAACGCCGAGAATCCCGTCGGGGTTCCCGATCGCATACCCGAAAATCTTAAGCCGCTGCTGAACGGCCAGGACCCCCGCGTTTGCCTCATAGGGCACGATCTCACCGATCAGGTCCCGCTCCTCCGCCCCAGATTTCTGGAGCCAACGATAGATCCGGTCACATCCCGAGGATGTCACGATGACCAGGCACACCATCATTAGCAGAAACCGTCTCCCCATGGACCCTTCCCCCTCTGCCCGGGCCGGCACGCTCACCGTCCGGTCTTCATGTCATAAAACAGCGATAAGAACTCAACGGCCAGATCAATGTTCTTCACGCAGACATCCTTCGGGACCGTCACCGTCGTCGGAGAAAAATTAATGATCCCCTTGACCCCGCACGCCACAAGAAGGTCCGCAGTCTGCTGGCTCGCCTGTTTGGGCGTCGCGATCACGCCGATCTCAATGTGCTTTTTGGGTATGACCTCCGGCGCCTTGTCCACGGCATAGACCATGATCCGATTAATCGCAGCGCCGGTCTTTTTTTCGTCCCGGTCAAAGGCCGCGACGATCTTGACCTTGTCCTCGTGGAAACCCGGATACTGAAGGATCGCGGACCCAAGGTTCCCGACGCCAAAAAGCACGACATGGACCACATGCTGCGCGATAAAGTCTTCAAGGAGTTTCTTGAGGGTCTGCGTGTCGTAGCCAATCCGAGGCCGTCCCACCCGCCCGAAGATCGAAATGTCCTTACGGATCTGCGCGTCCGAGAATCCCGTCATCATGCCGAGTTGATGCGACGAGATATGGGCAACGCCCTCATAAATTAAGGTGTCGAGGGCCCGAAGATAGACAAACGCGCGGGAAATCGTTTTCTGCGGAAACTTCCTCATGCCTGTTCCTCATCCGCCGACAAAGACTCGCCGATCGAAACTCCTGCCTCGGCCGGACCGGCCCCTGTCTACGATGGCTGCTGCCGCTGGACAATCTTTTCCCAGGAATCCTTCAAAGTCACCGTGCGATTAAACACCAGCCGCCCCGGGGACGAATCCTGTCCGTCAAGACAGAAATACCCCTTGCGTTCAAACTGATAGGGAACCCCCAGCGCCGCATGTGCCAACGACGGCTCGACATAACACGACGGGACCGTCTCGACTGAGAGGGGGTTCAGGAATTCTTTAAAATCACGACCTGCCGGAACCTGGTTCGGGTCCTCAACGGAAAAAAGCCGATCGTACAGCCGCGCTTCGACCTTGATGGCGTGGGGGACCGATACCCAGTGGATCGTCCCTTTCACCTTCCGGCCATCCGGGGCGTCGCCCCCTCGAGTCGCCGGATCATATGTACAGCGGAGCTCAACGATCTTTCCCGCGGCGTCCTTAACCGCCTCCTGACACGTGATGAAGTAGGCATACCGCAATCGGACCTCACGCCCCGGCGCGAGACGATGAAACTGCCGAGGGGGATCCTCCATAAAATCATCGTGTTCAATGTAGAGCTCCCGAGAGAACGGCACCCGCCGTGTTCCAGTCGCCTCATCCTCAGGATTGTTAACCGCCTCGACGTCTTCGCTCATGCCCTCAGGATAATTCGTGATCACGACCTTAAGCGGCCGAAGCACCCCCATGACCCTGAGGGCGCGTCGGTTGAGGTCCTCACGAAGACAGTGTTCCAGGAGGGCCACGTCCACAACTCCATCCACGCGGGCAACACCAATGCGACGGCAAAACTCCCGGATGGCCTCCGCAGTGTATCCGCGGCGCCGGATCCCGGAAAGCGTCGGCATCCTCGGATCATCCCAGCCCGAGACCGCTCCGACCGTCACGAGCTCGAGCAGTTTTCGCTTGCTCAGAACCGTATATGTTAAATTCAGCCGAGCGAATTCATATTGCTGTGACGGAAAGATCCCGAGCTCTTGAATGAACCAGTGATACAAGGGCCGGTGATTCTCGAACTCAAGTGTGCAGATCGAATGGGTGATCCCCTCGATCGAGTCGGATTGCCCGTGGGCAAAATCATACATGGGATAGATGCACCAGGCGTCCCCCGTGCGGGGATGCGCGGCGTGAAGGATCCGGTACATAACCGGATCGCGCAGATTGATGTTCGGCGAGGCCATATCGATCTTCGCCCGAAGGACCTTGGCCCCGTCAGGGAATTCCCCGCGTTTCATGCGCTCAAAGAGATCAAGATTCTCCTCAATCGAACGGTTCCGGTGCGGGCTTTCGCGCCCCGGCTCGGTGAGCGTCCCCCGATAGGCCCGGATCTCGTCCATGGAAAGGTCGTCAACATAGGCCCTCCCTTTTTTGATGAGCAGGACCGCCCAATCGTAGAGCTGTCCAAAATAGTCCGACGCGTAATACTCGTGGACCCCCCAATCAAAACCGAGCCACGAGACATCGTGCTTGATCGAATCGATATATTCCTGTTCTTCTTTTGCGGGATTTGTGTCGTCGAAACGCAGGTGGCACCGCCCGCCGAACTCACGGGCAATACCGAAATTCAGACAAATGGATTTTGCGTGACCGATGTGAAGATACCCGTTCGGCTCCGGCGGAAAGCGCGTCACGACCCGCCCGTTATTCTTGCCGCTCGCGACATCGTCGGCCACCACCTGCCGGATCACGTCTAGCGAACGGTCGCCTTGTCCCTCGCTCATACACACCTCGCCACATCCGCCCTGCCCTCAGGAGCCGACCCTGATAAAATTTGGCTGCCCCGTCTGGATTCGAACCAGAAACGCTTGATCCAGAGTCAAGTGTGTTACCGTTACACCACGGAGCAATGCTATCTTTTCCTCAGCGCCTAAGCGCGTCCTACCACAAATTCTCCCTAATCCACTGATCAGTCCGGTCAATCGCATTAAGCGTCTTATCCACGACACTCTCTGTTCCGTGCGAGCTTGCCGTACACCCGGCGACCATCCCCGCCCCCCATACCAACAACACCATCAACACCACACGGCATCGTCCCATATTTCCCCCCTGTTAGGCTACCGCCCGCAACCGCCCGATCGTGCGTTCCTTCCCCAACACCTCGATCATCTCAAACAGTCCTGGACCGACGACGCTTCCAGTTAGAACAACGCGGACCGGATGAACGATCTCCGACATCCCGATCCCCTGCTCTTCGGCAAAGGCGCGGATCGCGGCCTCGATCTCCTGGGAAACAAAACACTCAACACCAGCAAGCCGCTCCGCCAGCCCTTCGCATAAGCGTCGCGTCGGGGCGGTCAGGTGCTGAGCCCGCAGGTCATCATCGATCACCATCTCATCTTGAAAAATATAGGCCGTCCTCGCCACAAACTCCTCAATATCCGTCATGCGCGATTGGTATAATTCTACAATCTTTTGAAGCCTTTTTCTATCATAATCCTCTGTGATCCATCCCCGGCTGATCAAAAACGGGGCCACAACATCGACGAGCGCAGCCGGGCTCATCTTTTTGATATACTGCCCGTTCACCCAACGGAGCTTGTCCATCGAGAAAGCCGCTGCGGCCTTATTGATCTTCTTCACCGAGAATTGTTTGACGGCGGCGGAAAGGTCCACAATCTCCTGATTGTTGCCCGGCGACCACCCGAGAAGCATCAGATAGTTAACCAAGGCCGACGCCAAAAATCCCTGCGCGCGATATTCGCTCACCGCCGTTGCTCCACTGCGTTTCGACATCCGCCCCCCCTCTTCATCCATAATGAGAGGGAGATGGGCGAATTTAGGGGCCTTAAACCCCAAAGCGCGATACATCGCGATCTGTTTCGGTGTGTTGGAAATGTGATCCTCGCCGCGGATGACGTGCGAGATCTCCATGAGGGCGTCATCGATCACACAGGCAAAACTATACGTCGGGGTCCCGTCAGATTTCATGAGGACCTGGTCGTTCATAGTCCCGGCCTCGAACCGAACCTCTCCCCGAATGATATCAAAGAACGTGATGTCCTCATCGGGCATCCGCAGAATCACAGCGCTCCCGTCCTCATAAGCAAGGCCGCCCTCAACAAGCGTCCGGGCATAGGACCTGTATAACTCAAAGCGCTCGCCCTGCTGATAAAATTCATCCCAGTCCAGCCCAAGCCAACGCATGCTGGTCAAGATCTCATCAAGATATTCTTTCCGGGACCGCTGGAGGTCCGTGTCCTCGATCCGAAGGACAAAGACACCGCCCTGCGACCGCGCGTACATCCAATTAAACAACGCGGTGCGCGCACCACCAATATGAAGCATTCCCGTCGGACTTGGGGCAAAACGCGTTTTAATCATCGTCAGTATTTCGTCAGTTTCTTTATAATCGTTTCGATCCGAGTCCGATCCTCATCCCGCAGATCAACAAATTCAACCCCGACATCGAACGACACCGGCTTCCGCGAATCCGGCTCTTTGTGCTGAACGCTCCAGACAACCTTGCCCTTACAGCGCACATGGTCGTCCATATCCATGAGATCGATCTCGAGGGTGACCGGCGTGAAGAGCTCCACCCGCCAATTAAAAACGACACAGATCCCACCAACCCCAAGATTTTCTGTATGGGTCAGGAACACCTTCGAGTTGTCGTCGGCCTGCCAGACCGTGACCATGCACGGATAATTCACACGTGGAAATCTGCGTCGGTTCAATCCTTCCCATGGGGACATTGCAGCCTCCTTTGTATACGTGTCACATTCGTGGCAAGGCCGGTCTCATCATTGATCTGGCAAACAACACCATGAAGAACGGCGTCATCCTTAGCGACCTCAAACCGTGTCGGCAGTCCCGTTAAAAATTTTCGGATGATCTTTTCTTTCTTCTGCCCGATCACCGAATCATACGGCCCTGTCATGCCGAGGTCCGTGATATACGCCGTCCCCTTGGGCAGGACCTTTTCATCCGCCGTCTGGATATGCGTGTGGGTCCCGACCACGGCCGAGACCAGGCCGTCTAAATACCAGCCGAGGGCGATCTTTTCACTCGTGGCCTCGGCATGAAAATCCACAACGATCACGGGGGTCTCGCGCCTGATCTGCTCAATGATCGCCGACGCAGCGCGGAACGGACAGTCGGTATAATACTTCACGAACACCCGCCCCAGAAGACTAATCACCCCGACCTTATGCCCCTGGCCCGCCTGAACAACCGTCCACCCGATCCCGGGGGCCCCGTCAGGAAAATTCGCCGGACGGACAACGCGGGGCTCGGTTTTAAAAAAATCAATTTCGTCCTCCCTGTCCCAGGCATGATCCCCAAGAGTGAGAACGTCACAGCCGACCCGAAAGAACTGTTTCGCGAGACGTTCGGTGAGTCCGGACCCGCCCGCCGCGTTCTCTGCGTTGACGATCACACAGTCGAGATGAAATTCATCGCGGAGCAGCGGCACCTGTTCTTCAAGCACCTCGCGTCCCGGCTTCCCGACCACATCGCCGACACAGAGAATATTCATGAACAGTCCCTTTCCTCGGTCCCGTTACTTGGCGTATTCAACCGCGCGCGTCTCTCGAACCACGATCACCTTGATCTGGCCGGGATACTCAAGCTCCTGCTCAACACGCTTGCGGATGTCGCGGGCCATGACGATCGCCTCATCATCGTTGACCTTTTCCGGGCAGACCATGATCCGGACTTCGCGCCCGGCCTGAAGGGCATACGCCTTATCCACGCCCTTAAACGCATTCGCGATCTTCTCGAGACTCTCGAGACGCTTCACATAAATTTCAAGCGTCTCGGCGCGCGCGCCCGGCCGCGCCGCGCTCACAGCGTCGGCTGCACAAAGCAGGACCCCATAAAGCGAGGTGCTTTCGACCTCCTCATGATGGGCGGCAATGGCATTGACCACAAGCTCGCTTTCGCCG
Organism: uncultured Planctomycetales bacterium; assembly: GCA_964450385.1. Lineage (GTDB taxonomy): Bacteria > Omnitrophota > Gorgyraeia > Zapsychrales > JANLHA01 > JAKLFA01. The sequence continues at coordinate 24,457 of CAYVEC010000006.1, read as the reverse complement.
TATTTCTTCGCAAGATTAGCCCCAACGATCGCGTGCGTCCCTTCCTCAACTTCCTGGGCCACGATCTTACCGATGTCATGGAGCAGTCCGACACGCACCGCGACCTTCGGATCAAAACCAAGCTGAGTCGACATCAACCCCATCAGCTGGGCAACCTCTTTCGTGTGAATGAGAGCATTCTGTCCGAAGCTCGTTCGGTACTTAAGCCGCCCAACAAGCTTCAACAGCTCGGGATGCATGCGATGGATGCCAAGTTCAAAAGCAGCCTTATCCCCCTCTTCTTTAATTTTCTGTTCAATGTCCTTCTTCGCCTTTTCGACAACCTCCTCAATCCGCCCGGGATGGATCCGGCCGTCAGCGATCAATTTCTCAAGGGCGATGCGCGCGATCTCCCGGCGCATCATATCAAACCCCGAGATCGTAACCGCCTCAGGGGTATCATCGATGATAATATCGACCCCAGTCGCCATCTCAAGGGCCCGGATATTCCGTCCCTCGCGGCCGATGATCCGCCCCTTCATCTCGTCGCTCGGCAGGGCCACGACACTGAGCGTCGTCTCGGCCGTATGGTCCGAAGCGCACCGCTGGATCGCCGTCGTCAAAATATGCTGCGCGGTCTTCTCGCTGCGCTCCTTGATCTCGTCCTCAGCCTGACGGATCCGCGTGGCCTTCTCCTGGGCGAGCTCCTCATCGACCCGCGATAATAACAAGGCCTTGGCCTGCTCAGAGGTCATCGACGACATCTCCTGAAGCCGACGCTTTTCCTCATCAACGAGCGACACGAGCTCTTTCTCTTTCTGCCCCAGGGCGTCCTCTTTCTCCCGAACCGCGACCGTGCGCGCCTCGATATCCTTTTCCTTTTTCTCTAAAAGGTCCACCCGTTTATCGATATTCTCTTCTTTTTGATGCAGCCGCTTCTCCAGGGTGGCCAGCTCCTCACGGCGCCCCTTGGTCTCGCGTTCAAACTCCTGCCGGAGCTTGATCAACATGTCCTTGCTCGCGATCTCCGCCTCTTTCCGGTGGCTCATCGCCTCGCGTTCCGCGAACTCCTTTAACTTCTGGGCCTTCTCCTCAGCCTCCTGAATGCGTTTATTGGCAAAATAGGTCCTCCATAAGATCCCCAGACCCCCTCCAACCACAAACGCCACGGTGATCTCTAGCCCCTTCACAACCATTGGTTCCATCGTCATGTTGCGCTCCCTTTATGATGACAAAAAGGCTCCTGCCTTTATTAAAATGAAAACTCCCGTAACCCTAAGCTAATGACTCAGAACGCGACCCACCCGAATATCGTGCGGCTCAACAGGCAGACGTGATACCAATTGAAAATCAAAGGCAAGACCAACCGTGGATGTCCTCGGGGATAAGCGTGCTAAAAAACGATCATAATACCCTGCGCCTCGACCTAGACGATAATTCAGTGCATCAAAAGCAAGCCCAGGCACAACAACCACACCAATCTCCTGGAGATCGATGTCACGGGCTGTTCGTGTCTTGGGCTGCCTGATTGTATACGGTCCTTGTTCCAAATCATGATCTAGGTCTCTGACTTCCTTAGGAAGGAACTCCATTGTTTCCTTGTTGACACAGGGTAACGCGATCCGCTTACCTATTGATTGTGCCTTCCTCATCATCTCAAACGTCTCAACCTCGCCTGCAAACGACGCATAAAACAAGATTGTTTGAGCTGCTGACACTTCGGGCAGATCAAAAAACCGCTCCGCAATCACGCGGCTCTTGACCAGCCGATCCTCCTCCTTTTGATTGTTTAATAAACTCCGTATTCGTTGCCGGATAACTGTTTTTTCGTTTTCTTTCACCTGTTGTACATCCAAAAGTTTCAGAAGCCACCAAAGGCTTTCAATCTAAAGCAGTTATATTTAACAGAGTATAATAATACCATGTTTCATTTTTTATCTCAACAAAAAATTATTTTCCACCGAGTGCTCGCACCTGTCCAATGATCAAAAAACCATAAACTTTGTCTTTTTATCAAACTTTATCCGTCCCCCGCTTTTTATCTCCAGTTCGCCGCTTTATCCGCTCCTGGATCTTAGCCTCATATCCCTGATCCGTGGGATGGTAATACGAAACATCCTTCGGCATATATTCCTGCGGGACAAAGTGGTCTTTATAATCATGCGCGTATTTATACCCCTCACCGTGGCCAAGTTGTTGGGCCCCACGGTAATGGGCGTCTTTTAAATGGACCGGAACCTCCTGGATCCGACGGGTCGTGACGTCCTCCATCGCCTGAGCGATCCCCAAATAAGCCGCATTTGATTTTGGGGCACAAGCCACATAGGTGACCGCCTGCGCAAGAGGGATCCGGGCCTCGGGCAAGCCGATCATTTCAACAGCGTTAAAAGCCGCCATGGCCAGGACCAGCGCCTGTGGGTCCGCATTCCCGACGTCCTCGGCCGCGCAGATCGCGAGGCGTCGGGCAATAAATCGTGGGTCTTCGCCGGCATACAGCATTTTGGCCAGCCAGTAGAGCGCCGCATCCGGATCAGACCCGCGCATCGATTTAATAAACGCCGAGATCGTATCATAATGCCCGTCACCGCTCCGGTCATATTGAACCTGCTTCTTTTGGATTGACTGCTCAGCGGCCTCGAGCGTAAACCGAACGACGCCGTCCTTGCCCTTCGGCGTTGTCACGCATCCGATCTCCAGGGCATTCAAGGCCCGGCGGGCGTCCCCATCGCTCGTCTCCGCTAAAAACCGCAAAGCCTCGGGGTCCGCGTCAACGCGGAGTTCCCCTAGCCCCCGCTCGGGATCCGCGACCGCCCTTTGAAGCAAAACAACGATCTCCTCAGGCGAAAGCGGCTCGAGCTCAAAAACCAAAGATCTTGATAATAAAGGACTTACTAAGGAAAAAAAAGGGTTTAATGTCGTGGCCCCGATCAACACGATGTTGCCATTTTCAACATCGGGCATGAATACGTCCTGTTGCGCTTTATTAAATCGATGGATCTCGTCAATAAAGACGATCGTTTTGTGAGCAAAATTCCGGCGCCGGTTTTGGGCCCCGGCAATGACCCTCCGGAGCTCCTCGACATTTGAGGACACGGCGTTGACGCGTTCAAAAACCGCCTTGGTCTTGGCGCTGATGCAGAAGGCCAGGGTCGTCTTCCCAGTGCCGGGAGGACCGTACAGGATCAGCGACGTGATCCGGTCGGCTTCAATGGCCCGGGTCAAAAGTTTGCCCGGCCCGAGGATATGCGACTGTCCCACATATTCCTCAAGAGACCGGGGGCGCATCCGAGCACTGAGCGGTGTCGTTTTGAGCTCGGCCCTCTCCCTATCCTCATCAAAAAGATCTTGTTCGTTCACCTCGCGGGACATCCTGACTTCCTTAAATACAGCCCATAAAAAATACCCCGCAAATGCCGTCGAGCTATACTGGAGGCGAACCGAGCTTCCAGGTGGGTGCCGTCCTGAATGGCCCAAGGGCCATCTCAGAGATCCAGCTCCCCATAAACAAGTGTTGGTTCGTTTATTGATAGCCCTAACGCACACCGCAGGGTGTTTTATTATAACACTTCTTGATTCGAAAAAAAGGAAATTTTAATGTGCTATTTTAAAAACATTTACTAAATTCTGATCAGATTTCTCGTGGTTTAAATACAATTTTTGCAAATTTTTAATAATTTTATGCTATTTTTCGCAAAAAGGAACATTTTTTGCTCTCTTTATAATACACAAAGGAGGTGTTATGCGCTTTATCAACCGTTTTCTGTTGGCCTTTTTGATCATCTTGGCGGTAAGTTTAATAATGCCAAGACCTTCCAATGCTGTGCTTCCTGTTCTCTGGGGGCCGGCTGGGTCTGATCCGACAACCGGGCGCCTTGACCCAACAGCCATTCCCAATCGTAGCAACACGCCCTATACGTATACAAATGTCAACAACGAGGGTTATGACATCGTGCTGTCGATCACCCGGCAAAACGCCAACGGCGGCGGGCTCTACCCCGGCACCACCGATCAATGGGCCTGGTGGTTCGAAGGCGCGACCACATCCTATCCCAAAAGCATCGTCTCCTTCCGCTTTTATGAGACCGGAACCACAAATCCCTATGCCGTGACCGGGATTAATTTTTCCCTGCAAGACGCGGAATACGGAGAACGGTTTTCGAATTTTGGATACTGGGACCCGACCGGGACCAAATATCTGACCCCGTTCTCAAATTCATCGATCTTTGACTTTGCTTATTCCCCGGTTTTTTATAACAGCGGCTATACCGTAGACACGAACGCCCCGTATGCGAGCGGGACACAACAGGGCAAATGGATGTCTTTTGATCTCTCAGAAATGGCGATCAGCGGGTTCACCTTTGAATCCTATCGGATCGGGACCCAATACGGAAGCGTAATCATGACAGACCTGGTCCCGGGCAATCCTGCGGTCGTGCCTGAGCCGTCAACCCTTGCGCTCTTGAGTGCCGCGCCAGGGCTCCTCTGGTTCAGACGCCGTCGAAAATAATCCTCCCGGCAGATAAAAATCAAAGGCCGCGTTATGAACGCGGCCTTTTTTCTATCATCACAAAACTTATCGACTACCGAATCATTGCCCCCACGGCGCTCTGATATGCCGCGCAGATCTTCTGATGCACGGCCTGAACCTCCTCATCGCGGAGGGTCCGGTCAGCAAGCTGATAAACAAAAGAGAGGACGTAGCCCTTTTTCCCCGCTGGGAGCTTGTCCCCCTCATATAATTCAACAAAATGCAAATCGCGAAGCATTGTCCCTGCGATCCGGCGAGCGATCGCCTCAAGCTCCGTAAACGTCACCGTCTGGTCCAAGGCCAGACTCGCGTCGCGGCTGATTGCCGGAAACTCGCAGACAGGATTATATCGAGCCTCCCCCTGGCCGACCGTGAACAGGGCCTCGAGATCAAGTTCAGCAAAAAAGACATCCGGGTCCTTCAAGCCCCATGCGGCGACGACCGCAGGGCTGAGCCGCCCCAGATGACCGATCAGACGATCTCCGATAAAGATCTCGGCCTGCTGTCCTGCCGCGTAAAACGGACGCGTGTCAGCGGCCACGAACCGGGCGCGATCAACACGAAGCCCCTCAAGCGCGCGCTCGACAACGCCCTTCAGGTCATAAAAATCGATCCGCGCTTCCCGACGGGAGCGCCAATCATCGCCCCGTTCGCCCGCCATCAGGACCGCGACCCGCTCGTGTTCACCGGACGCTAAATAGGCCTTACCCGTTTCAAAAATCTTTATATCTCGACGGCCGTGATTCGCATTAAACTGCGCTGTTTTGATCATGCTCGGCAGCAGGGACGGCCGCATCCGCTCCTGCTCAGCAGACAAGGGATTCACAACGGCAACCGAACTCTCCGCCGCCATCAGGCACCGTTCCAACACCTCGCGGCTGACCATCGCATAGGTGATCGTCTCGTCACACCCCTGCGCCACAAGAGACGCCGCGATCCGGCGTCGCATCTGCCGCCGCGGGTTCACCGGCATGCCGGTCACTGCAACGAGCGGCAACGACGATGGAATCGCGTCATACCCGATCATCCGCGCGACCTCTTCATAGATGTCCTCGGGCCGGTGAAGGTCGCCGCGCTCTGCCGGCGGCACAAGGCTCCAGCCAGTCTTTGTCGTGCGCGCATCAAACCCAAGGGCCTTAAATAACCGGCCGATCTCAGCCGTCCCCACCACTGTCCCCAAAAATCGGTTCATCCGCGCCCGATCGATCACGATGGTGCCGCCTCGCCGTCGGACGGCCCGGCGGATTTTTAGATCATGATACGCCGAGACCTCTCCTCCGGCATGGGCCATGATCATCTCCGTTGCCCGAACCGATCCCGTGAGCACCGTGTCATACGCAACGCCCCGTTCAAAATGATACGAGGCGTCGCTCGCCAGACCTAAGGCCCGTGAGGCCCGCCGAACCGTTACCGGATCGAACCAGGCACTCTCAAGAAGAATATTGGTCGTCTTGTCCGTCACCTGAGTGTCGGCCCCGCCCATGATCCCCGCGATCGCGACCGGACGTTCCGCGTCCGCAATAACAAGGATCGACGGGTTCAGGACCCGTTCTTTGCCGTCGATTGTCACGATCCGTTCGCCCTCGCGCGCGAACCGGACAATAATGCGCCCGCCCCGAAGGGTATCGCGGTCAAAGGCATGGAGCGGCTGACCCAATTCAAAGAGACAATAATTGGTGATGTCCACAATGTTGCTGATCGGCCGGCTTCCGACCGACGCGAGGCGGCGCATGATCTCCTTAGGCGCTGCCGCGACCCGCACCCCGCGGATCTCTGTCGCGATGTAGCGCTCGCAGGCCGTCTCGGCCTCGATCGCGACCGGAAACCGCTCGCGGATAGACGAACGCGGACCGATCTTCGGCCCAGAGAACCTCGCCCCGGTCGCCGCGGCCAATTCACGGGCAAGCCCGACGATGTTGAGGCAATCAGGACGGTTCGGGGTGATCTCCATTTCAAAGACCGTATCGCGTCCGACCCGCTCGATCCGCTCGACCTCGATCCCGATCGATGTCAGACTGCGGGCCACGTCACTCGCGCGACCAGCCACCTCTGTATACTGTTGAAGCCACTCAAGACTTGTTTTCATCGCTCAGCCCTAAAACTGCGCCAAAAACCGCAGATCGTTTTCATAAAACAATCGGATGTCCCGGATCCCATACTTCAGCATCGTCAGCCGCTCGACCCCCAGGCCGAAGGCAAGTCCGGTATATTTCCCCGACGGATAGCCGACCGCCTCAAACACCTTCGGATGGACCATCCCGCAGCCCATGATCTCAAGCCATCCGCTGCGCTTACACACCGAACACCCCTTGCCCTTACAGATATAACACGAGATGTCCACCTCGGCCGACGGCTCCGTGAAAGGAAAAAAGTGCGGCCTCATCCGCATCCGGATGTCCGCGCCAAAAAGTTTTTTAAGAAACGCCTCGATCAGGCCTTTGAGATCAGAGAACCGAACCTCACGGTCCACGAGCAGGCCCTCGATCTGGTGAAACATGAACGAATGGCTCGCGTCAACAGCGTCGGGACGATAAACCTTCCCCGGGACCACAACCGCAAGCGGCGGCGCGAATTTCTGCATCACGCGGACCTGAACAGGCGAGGTCTGGCTCCGCAGAAGCTGACGCGTCCCCCTCTTTTTGGGATCGGGGATGTCGACATAAAAAGTGTCAAACCCGTCGCGCGACGGATGTTCCGGCGGAATGTTCAAGGCGTCAAAATTATAGAATTCCGTTTCGATCTCCGGCCCCTCGGCCACGACAAACCCCATCCCCTCAAAGATCGCGCAGATCTCATCGATCGTCTGATGAAGGATATGGGCGTGCCCCTGCGCCGGTTTGATCCCTGGCAGGGTGACGTCAAGCGCGCAAACCCGCTGTCCGCCGCCGGCGGCGGAGTCAGCGTCAATCTGCTTTTTTTTCTCGTCAACAAGGGCGGTCACCGCCGAACGCAACAGATTCGCCTCCTTGCCCAAGAGCGGCTTCTCCTCCGGAGAGGCCGACGGCAGGGCCGCGTACATCTCCTGAATAAGCCCTTTCTTCCCAAGGTACTTTAAGCGGAAGGCCTCGAGCCCGGCGGCGTCACGGACCGCGGCCGCCTCTGCCTCTGCCTCACTCCGTATCTGATCAAAATTCCACATCATCATTCCTCTCGTCCATCCTGAACCGGCGATCATTATACCACGCCGGATCACCGATCGGCACCCCGGTCCCTACTTTTTCCACGTCGTCGGAAAAAAGAGGATCAGGAAGGCGTACATCTCCAGGCGGCCGGCGATCATCAAAAAGACAAGCGCGTATTTCCCCGGATCGCTCAACCAGCCAAAATTCTGCATCGGGCCAACACCGCCAAGACCAGGGCCGACACTGCTCGTCGCGGACAAGGCCGCGCTGAACGCTGTAATAATATCCGTGCGATCAGAAACGAGCAGAAACAAGGTGCCGCCGGCAATCAAAACCACAAAGATCGAAAAATAGGTTAAGACCGCGAGCTCGATCTTTTCGGAAAAGGGCTTTTGATTGAACCGCGCCGGGACAACGGCGTTCGGATAGATCGCCTTGACCACCGACTTCACCATGCTCTTAACCAACATGATAGTCCGCACGATCTTAAACCCGCCGCTCGTTGACCCTGCGCTCCCTCCAATAAACATCAAAAACAACACGAGTCCTCGTAAAACATCCGGCCAGCGGTCAAAGTCCGTCGTGACAAACCCCGTCGTAGTCAAGATTGATGTTGCCTGAAAAAACGCATGCCGAACAGGACTCGCCACGCCGCTCGGCCATAAAAGAAAGGCAAAAACGAGCGAAACTCCAACCACGATCAAGGCAAACATTCTGAGCTCTTCATCTTTAATAAGCTCCCTCGGTTTGCCCCTAAAAAGCTGATAGTACAAAATAAAATTGACCCCGCCTAAAAACATAAAGAGAGTAAGCGTCCACTGAATCGCCGGGCCATACACCGCAACACCAGCATTCTTCGTTGAAAACCCGCCGGTCGCGATCGCTCCAAAGGCATGGCACAAAGCGTCAAAGACCGGCATCCCGTTCACAAAAAGCAGTCCAAAACAGGCTAGCGACAGAAAAAAATAAATCAGCCATAAAATTTTCGCGTTCTCACGAATGCGCGGCGCGACCCGATCGACCGTGACCCCTGAGGCCTCCGCGCGGTAGAGCTGAAGAGACCCTCCTCCGATCGAGGGCAACAGCGCCACAAAAAGAACGACGATCCCCATGCCCCCGATCCAATGGGTGAGGCTCCTCCAAAACAGCAGGCCCCTCGACAAGGCCTCAACATCGGTAAGAATCGACGCTCCGGTCGTGGTAAGCCCGCTCGCCGTCTCAAAAAAAGCATCTGTATAGCTTGCGATCTCTCCGCTTAAAAAAAACGGCAAGGCCCCGAACGCCGAAAGAGTGATCCAGGTCAGCCCGACGATCGCAAGTCCGTCCTTTGTCCCCATCTGCGCCAAGGCGATTTTTTCCAGACGAAACACCCCATTGCCGACGCAGGCAAACGCGAGGCCCGCGAGGATCGTGACAATAAACGCATGGGTCTCCGCGCTGTCCGGATGGTCCGCGACCGCCCAAGCCAGGGGCAACAACAAGAACAGACTCACCAAAAGAATCATCCGGGAAATCAAATTAAAAACGATCCGTTTATGCATGGCGCATCAGCTCAATATGATTTCTTCATAAAAAGTTTTTGCAGGCGCCGCCCCTCCGCCTGCTGACAGAAAACAATCACACGCTCCCCGGGCCGGATCTGAAGATTCCCATTCGCCAACAAAACCTCATCCCCACGGCAGACCGCGCCGACGAGCGAGTTTGATGGGAACGACAGGTCTTTCAACGGCGCCCTCGTGATCGGCGACCCCTCTTCAGGCACAAGCTCAAGGGCCTCGGCCTCACACTCAGCAAAGGAACTAATTGCGCTGATCCCGCGGCCCCGGACATATTTCAAGATCTGGTCCACGGCCAAAAATCTCGCGTTGATCACGGTATCAATATCAAGCGTGTCCATCACCGCCATATAATCAGGGGCCGCTGTTGAGATGATCGTTGTTTCCGCCCCCATCTTTTTCGCCAGGACCGCGCTCACGATATTGACATGGTCTTCAGACGAAACGGCAATATAGGCATCGGCCGCCTCGATCCCGCTTTCCTTTAATATGTCCACCTCCGAGGCCGACCCATTGATCACGCGGACCTTCTGATATTGGCCTGCGGCCTCCTCAGCCAGGGCAGGGTTCTCCTCAATGAGAACAACGTCCTCAATAGAATTCCGAAGGGTCGCGACAACGCTGGTGCCAATCTTCGTCGCCCCGTAGACAACGATCTTCTTATACTTTCGAATATTCGGATAAATAAAGGCGATAAACTCGCCGACAGAGTTCTTCGGCAACAGGACATAAATACGGTCGCCCTGATGCAACTCGGCGTCGCCCTTAGGGAAAAAGACTTTGCCCTGGCGCATCACCGCGATTACCAAGAACGGCCAGGGAAAATCCTCCTGATTTAAGGCCGACAGCCGCATCCCCGCGAGCGGAGAGGCCTCTTCGACATCAAAAACGCGGAACAGGATCCGCCCCTCGGCAAAATCCGCGACCTCTCGCGCCCCGGGGGTGCTGATACTCGCGACGATCGCGCTCGCGGCCAGTTCCTCGGGATTGATCACATCATCGATATAAAATTGTCCTCCGCGAAAACGCTCCAAGGCCCGCGCCAAGGAGGCGTTGCGAACGCGCGCGACCCGATATTTGGCGCCATACGCAGCGGCGAGCGCACAGACAACGACATTCACCTCATCCGATGCCGTCACCGCAATGACCAGATCCGCATAATGGACCGGCGATTGGGTTAAGACCGACGGGTCGGCGCCATTCCCGACCAGGACCTTGACATCAAGCTTCTCCGCGGCCTTCTCCGCCGTCGCGGCGTCCTCTTCAATCAAAAAGATCTCGTGCTCCGAAGACAGATCCTTAGCCAAATTAAAGCCGATCACCCCGGCGCCTACGATCACAATCCTCATCTCTTTCCCTCCGCGTTGCGCAGACCCGAACCTGAGGCAGGGCCCTTCCTCGCGCTTCTCCTGCTCCGTCCGACAAAACGGGCTCTATCTCTTCCTAAGATAGAGCCCGCCGATGTCTTTGTCCACGCCTTTTTTAAGCATTCACTGCTGACGTCGAAGACGCTTCTGGTGCTGCGCCTTTGACAATCTCAACGATCTTGGCAAACGCCACGGGATCGTTAACGGCCATCTCGGCCAGGGCCTTTCGATTGATCTCAATGTTGACCCGCGTCAGCCCGTTCATGAAACGGCTATACGAAATCCCCGCCGCACGGCATGCGGCGTTGATCCGAACGATCCAGAGCGTTCGGAACTCCCGAGTCTTCACCTTGCGGTCGCGATAGGCATACGACATGCCCTTGATCAGCGATCGGATCGCCTGACGAAAACGGGATTTCCTGTGTCCAAATTGACCTTTGGTCGCCTTGAAAACGCGCTTCCGCCCCTGCCTGCGTGCCACGGATGCTTTAATTCGTACCATAAGGCAACAACCTCCTTATCTTCTTTTCTTCCACCTTGTCAAGATAGTCGCTCTTGCGTAATTGACGCTTACGCTTACGAGCCATCTTCCCAAGAATATGGCCTCGATTGGCGCTGCGCTTCTTAATCTTGCCGGTCTTTGTGATCTTAAACCGCTTCGCGGCCGATCGATTGGTCTTTAACTTAGGCATTATTCACTCCCTTTGTAACACCCTCCCGCCCTACTCCGCGGGATCTGATTTCTCACCATCTTTAGTTTTCAGTTTTTCGGATCTTGGCGCAATGACAACCGACATAACCTTCCCCTCCATGATCGGGGACCGTTCGGCCTGTCCATACTCATTCGTATCCTCAATGAACCGTTTAATCACCGCGGCGCCCTGATCCCGGAACGCGAGCTCGCGGCCTCTAAAAAAAAGATTGATCTTGACCTTGTCGTGCTTCTCTAAGAACGAGATCGTCTGCCTCAGCTTCACCTGATAGTCATTATCGTCAATGTGCGGCTTGATCCGGATCTGTTTCAAATGCGTTACCGTTTGATTCTTCTTGACCCGCCGCTCTTTTTTTTCCTGGTCATATTTATACTTGCTGTAGTCCATGATCCGACAGACCGGCGGTTTGGCCGTGGGCGCGACCTCAACGAGGTCAAGTCCGTGTTCCTCCGCCAACTCCAGGGCCCGCCGCAAGACCACAACGCCCAGCTGCTCCGCCTCAGGACCGATCACGCGAACTTCGGGTGACCGGATACGATCGTTGACCCTCACAAATTTTTGAATGACAGCACCTCCTGTTACAATTGTTCTTCTCTATCGCCGATGCCGGATATCGTCATCCAACATCTGAGCAAACGCATCACAGGACATCTTCCCTAGATCCTCATTGCCGCGCTTCCTGACCGAAACCTGCGCGTCGTGTGCCTCCTGGTCCCCGATGATCAAAACATACGGCGTCTTTTTCATGGCGGCCTCGCGAACCCGCCGGTTCAGGCTCTCGTTACGGCTGTCCATTATAACCCGAAGCCCCCGAGCCTGCAATGTCTTCAGGACCTGGCCTGCGTACGCCTCGTGCTCGGTCTTGATCGGGATCACCAAGGCCTGCGTCGGCGAGAGCCAGAGCGGGAAATTTCCCGCGTAATGCTCGATAAGTGTTCCGATAAAACGCTCCACACTGCCCAAGACCGCCCGGTGGATCATAATCGGCCGATGCGCCGTTCCGTCCTCATCAATATAGGAAAGATCAAACCGTTCGGGCAGTGAAAAATCGCATTGGATCGTCGCGCACTGCCACGCGCGGCCGATCGCGTCTTTCAACTTAATATCGATCTTCGGACCGTAGAACGCGCCGTCGCCTTCATTGATCTTAAAGGCAATCCCCTTGGCGATAAGCGACGCCTTCAGGGCTTCCGTCGCGGTCTCCCAATCCTCGACGCGCCCGATGAATTTTTCCGGACGGGTGCTGATCTCAATGTCGAGATCGTGAAATCCAAAATCATTCATCGTGTCAGAAACAAAATCGATCACGCCCTCGACCTCCCCGCGCAGCTGCGCCGGGGTGCAAAAAATATGGGCATCGTCCTGGGTGAACCCGCGGACGCGAAGCAGGCCATGAAGAACGCCGGCCTTTTCCTGACGGTACACGGTGCCGAGTTCGAAATACCGGATGGGCAGCTCTCGATACGAATGAAGCCGCGATTTATAAATGAGCATATGCCCTGGACAGTTCATCGGCTTCACCGCATATTCTTCCTCATCCACCGAAAGATAATACATGTTCTCCCGATAGTATCCGGCGTGACCGCTCTGTTCCCAGAGTTTTCCCTTTAACAGGTTCGGCGTCTGAACGAGATCGTATCCGCTCGCCAAATGTTTGTTGCGCAGATAGTCCTCGATGATTTTTCTAAGCAGCGCGCCCTGCGGATGATAAAACACAAGCCCCGCACCGGCCTGGTCGTGATAGATCTGAAACAGGTCGAGCTGGGGACCAAGCTTGCGATGGTCGCGCTTTTCCGCCTCGGCCATCATCGCGAGATAGCCGTCAAGCTCGCCGGGCGTCTCAAAACAGACCGCGTAGATCCGCTGGAGCATCGGCCGCGTTTCGTCCCCGCGCCAATACGCGCCTGCGACCGACACCAGTTTAAAAGCCTTGATCTCGCGGGCCTCGGCAATATGCGGCCCCCGGCAGAGGTCCACAAAAGCACCGTCGCCGGTCGTATAGATCGACACCTCCTGATCCTCGATCCCGTCGATCAGTTCGACTTTATACGTTTCCCCGTGTTTCTCAAAGAACGCCCGCGCCTCACCGCGCGGCATCATCCGCTGAACAAACCGCGGATTTTTATTGATGATCCGCCACATCTCCTTCTCGATCCGCTTAAGATCGTCTGGGGTAAAGGGTTCGGCCTTGTCAAAATCATAATAAAACCCATTATCGATCGCCGGACCGATCGCGACCTTCACATCAGGCCACATCGATTTCACGGCCTGCGCCATAATATGGGCGCAGCTGTGTCGAACGGTCTCAAGATGGTTGTTTCCTTCCCCTCCCACGCCAGCGGTCCTTCCTCGGCCCTATGTTTGCGGGCCTAAAATTATGGTGGGCGGTACAAGACTCGAACTTGTGACCTTCACGATGTCAACGTGACGCTCTAACCAACTGAGCTAACCACCCACTGCGATCCCTGCCACAATAGTTGTGGGCAAGGTGGGAGTCGAACCCACACAGCCTTGCGGCCACAGGATTTTAAGTCCTGCGTGTATGCCATTCCACCACTTGCCCTCAAAGCCTTCCGTGTCGTCCCACCCCAAATCCCAAAAACATCTAAGGCGACGAGCGGGGTCGAACCGCTGTACGAGGTTTTGCAGACCTCTGCCTAACCACTCGGCCACGTCGCCAAACCTTTTACGGTACGATCTTTTTGACCGCCGCGACCACGTCCTCTGTCTCGGCGATATGCCCCGCGCCGCTTTTGCCGCAGGCGAGTTCCCCGGTCATCGGCCCGATAAAAAACGCGCCGTGCCGTTTCAGCTTCGCCACATTTTCCTGAACGATCGAATTTTGATACATCTTCTCATTCATGGCCGGCACAAAAACAACCGGCGCGGTTGTGGCCATAATCAAACAGCTCGTTAGATCGTCCGCGATCCCCGAGGCGACCTTGCCGATGATGTTCGCCGAGGCCGGGGCCACGAGGACCAGGTCGGCCTGGGCCAGCTGAATATGCCCGATCGGCCCCTGCCAGGCCTCGCGGTCAAACAAAGACCGCCAAACCTTTCCCCCCGACAGGGTCTCCATCGTGAGCGGCGTAATAAACCGTTCCGCCTCTTCGGTCAGGACGACCGTAAGGAGATAGTTCTCTTTTTTCAATCGGCGCACGATCTCTGCGGACCGGTACGCCGCGATACTTCCAGTCACACACACAACAATATGTCGTTGGGACACGGTCATTCCTTGTCGTCGCTCCCGGTGACCTCCACAGCAGCCGCCTCGCCCGCGCCTTGAGAGACTGTTGCAGCAGGTGCCGGACGATCAAATTGATCTGCAACCCCGGCATACACGACCATTCCAGCGCGGACTTCTTCCAAGGCCACGGTCGCGGTCTTCGTGATGCCGGACGCCTCAACCAACGGTTTCTTGCCTAAAGCCAATTCTGTGGCACGATTTGCCGCTAATCGCGACAATTTATAAATGCTCATTCCGCTCTTCGGCAGCAACTCTTCAATCGGGGGATGTCCCATCTCTCTCGCTCCTTATGCTGATACGCCGGAACAGCTTTCCGGACCCACAGCGCCTTTTTATACTATTTATGAAGTGAATATATATATCACACTGCTTTTTTATTGTCAAAATCTTTTTCTCGGATTCGGCCCAAGAGGAACGCCGCGACCTTCCGAGCTGCCTCATCCAAATCATCATTCACGATCACCGCATCATACGCGGGCGCGCAACGCATTTCCTCACGGGCCCGCGCAAGCCGCAGCCGAGCCGCCTCGTCGGTCTCGGTCCCGCGCTTGGCAAGGCGCTTTTTAAGCTCTAGCAATGACGGCGGCATGATAAAAACCGACACCGCGCCCGGGATCTTCCTCATGACATCCCGGGCCCCGGCCACATCGATACAGAGCAGAACGCTCTTTCCCGCCTTGAGGGCCTCGCGAACCGGCTTGGCCGGCGTGCCATAATAATGGGCAAAGACCTTTTTGGATTCCAAAAAATGCCCGCTCCTTTTTTTATATGCGAACATTTTCTGGGAAAGAAAGAAATATTCCCTGCCGTGCCGCTCTTCGCCGCGCGGCGGCCGGGTCGTTGCTGAAACAGAACGTATCACGCGGCCTTTTAACGAAGGAAACTGTAAAAGCCTGTCGTGTATGGTGGTTTTGCCCGAGCCTGACGGCCCCGACAGGATGATCACCCGGCCCCGCGGCCTTCGGGAGGACGCGCGGGCGCGTGTCATGTTTTGTTTACTCGACATTCTGCGCCTGTTCACGGAGTTTCTCAATTTTGCTTTTTAAGGCAATAACGCAGTTCGAAACAACCTGGTCCTGGAACTTTGACCCCATGGTGTTGACCTCGCGCTGCATCTCCTGAGCCACAAAATCCATCTTTTTCCCCACGCTCGCATTCGCCGCGAGGAGGCGCGCGCACTCAGCAATATAATGCTCAAGCCGGGCGATCTCCTCATGAATGTCGATCCCTTTTTGAAAAACAAGAAATTCGTCGTCGGATAATGCCTTCTTTTTCTCAGCGAGCACAGCCTTTTCCCTGGCGCGGATTTCCTTTATCCTGGAGGTCATGCGTTTAAGCACCCCTGAAATGTCCGCGGCCAGGCTCTTGCCCTCGCGGGCGCGCATCCGTTCCATACTGGCGAGCGCCTTCAGGAGCCCCTTTTCCAATGCCGGCCAGGTCTTCTCCGCGCTCACAAGCACATCATGGGCCTCGACGACGCCTGGGAGTTTAATGAGGTCCCCCATTCTCAGGTCATTCTCAAGGCGGAACTCCTTATGAAGGGTCCGGGCATACGAGAGATACTGTTTCACAAGGTCTTTATTAAAAACAAGCTTCGGATGCGGCTTGTCCACGATCTTAAATGAAACCGTGACCCGTCCCCGCTGTACGGCCTTCGAGACAATCCCTTGAATGAGATTCTCCACCTGCCCA
>CAYVEC010000006.1:0-8243 GCA_964450385.1 uncultured Planctomycetales bacterium | reverse complement strand
TCAAGATAGCGATGGTTCACGCTCTTGATCTCAACCACGCCCCGCATCTCTTTATCAACAACCGGGGCAGATCCAAACCCTGTCATTCCCTTAATCATGCTGTCTCCTTCGTCTCGTCATATTCCGGGAACCACAAAGCGATCTCACGGCCCGCCTCGGCCCGGTCTGAACTCACATGCACTACATTTTCGAAAATCCCGTCGGTGGTGATCCTCCCGAGCGACCCGCGGATGCTCATGGGATCGGCCTGCTCCGGATTCGTGGCGCCGGCTAACGCCCTCGCCCGGGCCACCGCGTCCTCCCCTAAAAAGATCATGGCCAAGACCGGAGACGCCCCGTGCCGTGCGCCCATCATAAAATCGATCATCGGCTCATAAAAATCGCGGCCCTGAAGGTGCGCATAGTGGGCCTCCGCAAGCGGACGCGTGACCCAAACCACCTTGGCCGCAATGAGTTTCAACCCTGCGCCCATGAGCCGAGCCAGGACCGGTCCCGCCAAATTCCGGCACATGCCATCGGGTTTAATAATGATCAACACGCGTTCGGTCATCGTCGAATGATCTCGAGGATCCTATCCAGGTCGTCAAGCGAATAATATTCGATCACCACCCGCCCGCGCTTCTGCCGGGCCTCAATGAGGACCTTGGTCCCCAAAAGCCGCGAGAGCTCTTCTTCTAGTCGGGCGACCTCATGGTCCTTGTCCTTCCTCGGCCGCTTCACCGGGCGATCGGCCTTGCTGAGCTGTTCGGCCTGACGGACATTGACCTCACCCTCTAAAAATTTCACGAACATCTGATATTGCTTCTGCGCGTTCTCGACGCTGAGCAGGGCCCGTGCGTGGCCCATCGAAATCAGGCCTTTCGAGACTGCCTCCTGCATCTCCGCCGGAAGTTTCAACAGCCGCAGCATATTGCTGACCGTGGATCGCTCCTTGCCGACCGCGTCGGCAACCTGCTCCTGGGTGAGACGAAAATCATCCACAAGCCGCCGAAAGGCGCGCGCCTCTTCGATCGGATTCAGGTTCTCGCGCTGAATATTCTCGACGAGGGCCAAGACCAGGGCTTCGTTATCATCCACGTCACGGATCACGACGGGGACCTCTTTGAGTCCGACCGCCTTCGCGGCGCGGAGCCGGCGCTCGCCGGCCACGACCTCATAACCCTGATCGACCCGGCGGACGAGGATCGGCTGGAGGATCCCCTTTTCCCTAATAGAGGCCTTCAGCTCCTCGAGCTTGTCCTCCTCATAATGAAGGCGCGGCTGCTGTTGATTGAGCCCGATGAGCTCGGTCTTAACCACCTTAGCTCCCTCTTCCTGCCTTGGCCGGTCCCCGGTCTCAACATTCTCAGGGATCAGTGCGGACAATCCCCTGCCCAAAACCGCTCGTTTTTCCATGCACGCTCCTTCATGCCTGGTCAAACCCAGACAAGTGAAAAATACATAAATCGTTTATTTTCAACTACTTACAAACTGCTTGATTCCGCTTTAAAAACTCATCGGCTAATTCTTCATATTTCTGAGCGCCTACGGAGGCGGCGTCATACAAGGCGATCGGCTTTCCAAAACTTGGAGCCTCGCTTAATCGAATATTTCGTGGGATAACCGTCTCATAAACCTGGGCCTTGAAGAACCCTCGAATCTCATTAATGACCTCATTGGTCAGATTCGTTCGATAATCCGCCATTGTTAGCAAAACGCCTTCAATCGCCATATCAGAGTTCAGTCCGTCACGGAGAAGGTTGAGCGTATTCAAAAGCTGAGACACCCCTTCGAGGGCATAAAACTCACACTGAATCGGGATCAGGATCGAATGACTAGCCACCAGGGCGTTCAGCGTCAAAAGCCCGAGTGACGGCGGAGAATCAATGAAAATAAAATCATAGTTTTCAAGTTCGGCATGGAGCGCCTTTTTAAGCCGGGTCTCGCGCGACAGAGCCCCGACCAGTTCGATCTCCGCGCCCGTCAAATTGATATTGCAGGGCACAATACTCAGATTCGGAAAAACATCTCGAATAGCGACGTCTTTTATAGGAAATTTGTTCAGCAGAACATCATAAACCGATCGCTCCAGCTCGTTTTTGTTGACCCCAACCCCGCTTGTCGCGTTTCCCTGAGGATCTGTATCAACAACGAGGATCCGAAATCCCTTTTGAGCCAACGAATAGGCCAAATTGACCGTGGTGGTGGTTTTTCCTGTTCCGCCTTTTTGATTGCACACTGAGATGATTTTCCCCACCCGATCCCCCTTTTTTATTCATCACCATCCGAATAAAAAATGTTCCACGTGAAACACCAGAATGGACATTTTAATGTCCAATTTCAAATGTCCAAAATAAAATGTCCAAAAAGAAAAAGACGTTTCACGTGAAACGTCCAAAATAAAAACCCAATCGTTACTTTTTCGGTGAAACAACAATCTTGGCCGGCATGGCGCCTTCCATACCAAAAAGGCCTCTCTTCTCTTCTGAAACAACCTTAATTATGATCTCTTCTCGGGTGAGTCCCGTAGAATCAAGCGCTTTTTGAATCGCCTCTTCAACAGTTGCCCCTTCAAACGTCATTTTCTTTGCATCAGGCCTAGTTTTCATGCCTCATCCCTTGTGTGGCGCGCGACAAGAAGCTGCGAAACAATCGACAACAGATAAAACATCGTAAAGTACAAATTCAATCCACTTGCTAGTTTATAAAAAATAAAGCCTAAAAACAAGGGAAAAAACATCAACATCATCTTTTGCTGCGCAACCTGATTCGGATCCGTCGAAACCATGTTTCTCGACGACAATTTCTGCTGAAAGAACATCAGAATCATCATCAGAATCGGCAAAATATTAAGTTCATTCCCGATAATCAAAAAAGACCGATCAAACACGACGAGCCGATCGGCCTGCGAGAGATCCTTGATCCACAAAAACCCCGATCCGTTAAACCAAACCGAACGCCAAAGCACCTGGTACAAACCAATGAAAACCGGCATCTGAAGAAAAATCGGCAGGCACCCGCTAAAGGGATTGATCCTGTTTTCCGCATAAAGACGCATGGTCTCTTCATTCAGCTTTTTTGGATTATCAGGGTATTTTTCTCGAATTTCCATAATTTTTGGCTGCAGGCTCTGCATTTTTTTCATGGAAACAAGGCTTTTAAATGTGAACGGATACATCAGGGCATAAATGATCAGGCTCACGATAATAATGGCAGCACCCCAACTGTGAATCACTCGATGGGTAAAAATCATGCTGTCTTCAATGATCTTGGCAATCATATCAAGAAATCCATTTTTAAAATAAACATGAATTTTTTCGAAATTCTTTCCATATTTTGACAAAATGTTCGCTTTTTGCGGCCCAGCATACAGCATATCTTCGCGGGTCACGGATGCCCCCGGCTCAAGCGATACCGCCTCCCTCGCCCCAGCCAAAACGGCCCTCTCCTTGCTCTTCACCTCGATTCGATAGCCGTTCAAGACCTCCTTCGGCTGGGCGATGAGACAAAAATATCGATTCCTAAATCCAAACCACTCAACAAGCCCAACCTCCTCAGCCTGGTCTTTCACCCTAAATTCGACAGCGCCTGTTTTTCGTAAAACCTTGGAATCATTGAAGATAGAGTACTCGTGAAGATTTCTGTCCCTCCCCTTTGCCTCTGCAGGATCGAGCCGAGCCGCATCAATATCGATATAGTCCCGAGCCACATCAACCTCCCGGGCCTCCCTTGAAACATTGCTGAATTCCGTAACAAGACTCAGGCCATACTCGTCTGTCAACTGAACAGTTCTACGGACAACGATCCCGTTGTCATGGGCGGTCAAAACAGCCTTTTTCCCGTCGGAGACAACAATATCATAATCCAGATCGCGCAGGCCGCTCACCGCCCCTGTCGCCACATCGAGCCGTCCGTTGTCCAATTTAAACACAAGCGAAACGACCCGCCCTCCCCTGCTCGATATCGTCGCCGCAAGAGCCTCGTTCTCGATGATCACGGTCTCTTCTGGGCCCTGTAACGCGACCGGCGGCTCGGGCGACACACGAACAACCGTTTTTTCAACCGCAGATGCCGAGGGCGCCAAATCTATATCTTCTCTATTTTCAACAACTTGTACGCTTGTTTTAACTTCAGGAACCGCGGGGGGAAAGATCTTCATCCAGACAAGATAAAATGCAAACGAGATTGCGACAGCAACAAAAAGCCTTTTTTCCATGTCTATTCCTTTACTGGATCATAGCCACCCTCAGCCCACGGATGGCAACGGAGAATGCGATAAAAGGTTTTCCTGACACCCTGGACAAGGCCGAAGCGCTCAATGGCCTCAGAGGCATAGGCAGAACATGTCGGATAAAACCGGCACGCTCGTGGTAAGATCATGCGGCTGATGACTTGATAACCGGCAATCATTCCGAGGACGACTCGTTTCATGATCATGATGGTGATCGTGTGAACATGCCTTATTTGGTAAGCCGTGCGCGGCCCTTGGCTCGTCGTCGTTTGATCACGTCTTGCCCGTCAGCGGTCGCCATGCGGGAACGAAATCCGTGTGTCTTTTTGCCTTTTAACAGCGTTGGAGTCTTAAAATGTTTCTTCATAGTTTGTAGATTATAACACAGGATCTTGCCCCGTCAAGTTTTTTAAAAAGCCGGGGCGCATAACCTCCTTGTTTTTCAAACAGTTAGGCATGGCGTTTTCTCTGGGTCTCTCTCGCTGAACTTTTTATTTGCTTTCCGCTTTTCCTTTGTTATAATAGGCCTCCGCCAGGGGATAATTATTCACAGATGTGGAAAACCTGTGGACGATTTTTGAAAACGAACCTAACCTGTTGGCTCTTTTTGATTTATAGGCTGTGAATTTTGTGAATTGTTGTGTGCATAACACAGTCATCCACAACGACTATGACACCAAACTGGGAACAAATAGAGTCTGATGTGCAGCGCGCCGTAGGTGAGTCGTCCTTCGCCTCGTGGTTTTCCACGATCAAAAAAACTGCGGTTGATGGGGCGCTCGTCCTCGAGACCCCGGATGAATTCTTCAAGGCCTGGATCGAAGACCACTACCGCGGACAGATCGAGGACATTTTACGCCGCGCCTTTGGCGAGGGCTGCGCGCTGTCGATCACCGTGACCGAGACCAAACAGGCGCCGGCACACCAAGAGGAGGGGAGGGGCCGTCCAGCTGAATCCCCCTCGGAACCGCCGGAGCCCTTGGCCGCCCGCTTTTCTTTTGATAATTTCGTCGTCGGACCATCGAACCGCTTCGCCTTTGCCGCCTGCCGCGCCGTCGCCGAATCGCCGGCCAAATCCTACAATCCGCTTTTCCTTTACAGCCAGGTCGGGCTGGGTAAAACACACCTCATGCAATCCGTCGCCCAGGAGATCAAGGCTCGGTTCCCCGAAAAAAAATGCGCCTTTTTATCGTCGGAATACTTCACCAATGAACTTATTGATGCGATCAAGAACCGGACCACGACGCAATTCCGCCAAAAATACCGGAACATTGACGTCCTGCTCATCGACGACATCCATTTCATCGCCGGAAAAGAGGCGACCCAGGAGGAATTCTTTCACACATTTAACACCCTCCACAACGATCACAAACAGATCATTATTTCATCAGACCGCCACCCCAAAGAGATCGCGAATCTCGAGGGAAGACTTGTCTCGCGCTTTGCCTGGGGCCTCGTCGCGGATATCCAGCCGCCGGACTTCGAGACCCGCGTCGCGATCCTTCGAAAAAAACTCGAACGCGAACCGGTTTCGGTCCCGGATGATGTCCTGCTCTTTATCGCGGAGCAAATCAAGACAAACATCCGCGAGCTGGAGGGGGCGCTCATCCGCGTTGTGGCCTATTCCTTATTAGAAGAACGGCCCGTGTCGCTGGAGATCGCAAAAACGATCCTCAAAGACATGGTCACAGAAAAACCGAAGACTGTGTCGCCCGAAGATATTCAAAAAGAGGTGGCGCTCTATTTTTCTGTGACCGTCTCAGACCTAAAATCAAAACGGCGCAACAAGGCCGTGATCATCCCGCGCCAGATCGCCATGTACCTGTGCCGAAAAATAACCACGCTGTCTCTTCCGGAGCTCGGGGTCTTTTTCGGCGGCAAAGACCATACAACCGTGCTCCACGCGTGCCGAAAGATCGAAAAAGACCTTGATATTGAACCCGAAACCCGCAAAGCGGTTGAGATCTTATTAACAAAGATTAAACAGTAGGGACCCAGGCCGTCACAAGGCCATACACAAGGAAAATTTTTATATCTTTTTTGTTTTGAATGACTTTCATTCTTTTACGAGTTGTGCACAAGTCCTAATATGATTACGATGACATTTTTTAAATTATTCTAAAACAAAGGTGTGAACAAGGAGAGTTGGGGATTATGAAAGTCAAAACAACCAAAGATCAGCTTGTTCAAGGGATCCAGACAGTACAAAATATTGTTTCCTCAAAAGCAACATTGCCGATTTTATCCAACATCTTGTTGGAGACGAAAAGGAGCATGTTGAAGCTTAATTCCACAGACCTGGATATCGGCATTTCATGTGAATTGCCTGTGGAAACAATTGAGGAAGGTGCCATAACCCTTCCGGCGAAAAGGTTTAGCGACATTATTCGAGAACTCCCGTCTGGGGATATTCTCATCCACGCTAAAAAGAACTATCAAGTCGAGATTGAAGGTCAAAAGTGCCGTTTTAAACTTATTGGGCTTCCCAAGGAAGAATTTCCTAAATTTCCTGAATTTAAGAATAAAGAGGCCTTTAATATTACTCAGCATGACCTGAAAGAGATGATCCGGCTCACCTCATTCGCGGTGTCGCATGAGGAATCGCGGTATATCTTGAACGGGATATTGCTGGAAATTGATGACGACCGCGTTCGAATGGTCGCGACAGACGGTCGCCGGTTGGCCAAGATCGAAAAGCCGGTCACGGCCCCGGCCAAAAAAGACCTTTCCGTGATCATCCCGATCAAGGCGGTTAATGAGATATATCGGAATCTGAAGGAAGAGGGAAGCGTCGCGGTCGTGATGAACGCGAACCAAATCATGTTTGATATTGACGGGGTGCTTATTGCCTCCCGCATCATTGAGGGGGAATATCCGAATTATACCCAGGTAATTCCTGAGGCCGCGGTTAATAAGATTTCCGTCGGGCGAGAGGAATTCCTGTGCGCGATCCGCCGGGCCAACCTTCTGTCGACGCCGGATTTTCAGGCGATCAAGATCGAGGTCTTTGCGGACAAGCTCGTTGTGTCGAAGACGACACCGAACGTCGGGGAGTCGCGGGAAGAGGTCCCGATCAAATATACCGGGAAGGAAATGGTGGTCGGATTTAATCCTCAATTTTTAATTGATGTCTTGAAAAACATCGAGGAAAGCGATATAAATTTAGAGTTGTTCGGTCCGGACAAGGCCGGCGTGATCCGGATGGCGGAGTATTTGTATCTCGCGCTGCCGATGAGAATATAAGGCATGGATGAGATCAAGGACATTGTTTCTCGCGTCGTTGACCAGATCGTCAACAAACAGAAAACAGGACAGCCGGACCTGATGAGGGTATGGCAGCGGGCCGCCGGAGAAAAAGAATACAAGCATACGCGCGTCGTGGGCATGAACAACGGGACGCTCCTGGTGGACGTGGATTGTTCGGCCTGGATGTTCCAGTGCCGGCTGAAATACCGGTCCATTTTGAAAAGCGTCCAGGCAGAGGTCCCGGAGATTAAAAAAATTTTTTTTAAGATAGGAAAGATTCAATGAGCGAAGAGCAGGCAGCGAAAGAGCCGACGAAGAAAAAAGGCGAGTACGACTCATCGACCATTCAGGTCCTGGAGGGGGTGGCAGCGGTCCGGATGCGTCCGGCGATGTATATCGGCGACACGTTTAACCGCGGGCTTCATCATCTGGTCTATGAGGTCGTGGACAATTCTATCGATGAGGCCTTGGCGGGTTATTGCGATCAGATCGATGTCGTGATCAACAACGGCGAGACGGTCTCGGTCACGGACAATGGCCGCGGGATCCCCGTGGACATACATAAGACCGAGAAGAAGCCTGCGGTCGAGGTGGTCCTGACGACCCTGCACGCCGGCGGAAAATTCGATAACGACACCTACAAGGTCTCGGGCGGGCTTCACGGGGTCGGCGTGAGCTGCGTGAACGCCCTGTCGGACTGGCTTGAGGTCGAGATCAAGCGCGACGGCCAGATCTATCATCAGCGGTATGAAAAGGGCGTGACCAAGACGAAGCTGACGGTCATCGG